>JBAVAQ010000030.1:0-2230 GCA_049585795.1 Terriglobales bacterium
CCGTCTCTGAGGAACCCAGTAGTTCGCTAAGCCCCGGAGTATCGGTGGAACCTGGGCTCACGGCGTTCACGCGAATGCGGCGACTCCGCAGATCCGTCGCCCACGTGCGGGCGAATGAGCGCACGGCGGCCTTGGTAGCGCTGTAGACGCTATTCGACGGCAGTCCCTTGCTACCAACCACAGACGCACAAAGGACAATGGAGGAACCGTCCTTGAGTAATGGCAATGCCTTTTGTACGGTGAAGAGCAGTCCTTTCACATTCGCTTTCACCTCTGTGCTCCTTTGGATCGCTTTTTCTGGGATCTATGCGGCCTAGTATTCAAACCACTGCCTGAGAGCCTTGACTTTTTCCTCCGTGTACGGCGGGAACAGGTGTTCGATGGCCACGTCGGGCGGCGAAATGAGAACCGATTTCGCGTGCGTGAGAGCATCAAACCCAGCCTTGCCGTAGTAGTTACCGATGCCGGAATATCCGACCCCGCCAAAGGGCATGGTTTCGATAAACAGGTGAATGTTCACTTGATTGATCGCGCCGCCGCCGAACGACAGGCTCGCGAGGAAATGATCGATTGCCTTTTGGTCTCGGCTGAAGAGGAAGCCGGAAAGAGGCTTCGGATGCTTCTTCACCTCGCGAATGGCCGCATCCATGTCCTTGTATGTGAGGATTGGAAGGAGCGGCCCAAAGATCTCGTCCTCCATGATCGGATCGTCCCAAGTCACTGGATAGATGACCGTGGGATCGAGATAGCGTGCATCCGGGTCGGAACCTCCGCCTATGACAACTTTCTTTTGATCGATCAGGCCCGCCAAACGTTCGGTGGCCTTTGGGCTGATAATGCGGGAGTAGTCGTCCGGTCTGCTCTTGGGGTCAGTCCCATACAGCTCAACCATCGCCTTCTTGCACTCCGCAACAAACTGTTCTGCGATTGATTCGTGCACGTAGGCGTATCCGGGCGAGGTGCACCATTGGCCGCCCCAAGCCGTAGCACCCCAGAGGATCTTCTTGGCTGCATCCGGGATATTTGCGGTCGCGTCAACGAAAGCCGGATTCTGCCCGCCTAGTTCGAGAAGAACCGGAGTCAGATTCTTTGCGGCCGCCTCCATGACGATCTTGCCAACCTTGACGCTGCCGGTGAAGAAGATGAAGTCGAAGGGCAGCTTGAGCAGCTCCGTCACCTCGTCTTTGCTGCCGGTGACGGCAGTGACGGCCCGAGGATCGAAATATTTTGGAACGAGATCGAGCAAGACCTTACTGGTGGCGGGCAAACCCTCGGAGAGTTTGAGAATGCATGGATTGCCAGCCGCAATGACCTGGACCGCGGGGTCGAAGAGCAGCGTCAGTGGTCCATTGAATGGACCGATAACCAACGTGACGCCGTAAGGTTCCCGATAGACTTTAGCAGTATGCCCGCTCTCCCGAAGGGCCTTCGGCACAACCACATCTACGGGCTTCATCCACTCTTTCAGCTCTTGCTTCGCGAACGCGGCGGTTCCAACTGGCGCCATAATCTCGAAGACTTTTTCCTGGCTGGCCGTCTTGAAGTCGCTGCTCATCGCAGCCTCAAGAACCTCGGCGTTCTGCTTGCACAAGTTCTCAAGGCGTGTCAGTTGGTCGATGCGCCACTCGTAAGACTTAGTCGCATCCGAATCGAAATATGCCTTCTGCTTGTCGAAGATTTCCTGAAACTGATTCATATGAGTCTCCTTCGCATCGGTTTGTCGACTCCGCTTTGCAGCAGGTCTGTAAACTTCTTTAGGCCATCGTGAGAACCATGCGGAACCGCGCGGCGCCTGACATCATGCGTCGATACGCTTCCTCGGCCTTCTCCAACGGAAGAGTTTCGATCATCGGCCGAACGTCGGTGAGGACGCTGAAGTCAAGGGTGTCCTGGGTCTCGATCGCCCTTCCCGTCAGGCTCCCAATGACCGAGCGGCCACCAAAGATGAGCGGAACTCCGTTGAGCGGAATCGGATCACCCGAAACACCAACTACCACCAGCTTTCCGCGAACTGAGAGGCCGGGAAGCAGGCTGGCGATTGCAGTTCCGCTGGGGGCGGTCGCCAAGATGACGTCGGCACCTCCTAGCTTCTGCAGGGCTGCTCCCGCATCCTCGGCCTTGGCGTCGATGTAAATGTGCGCTCCCAGCTTGGGCGCGAGATGTTCTTTGTCTGGACCGAAGCCGATCGCAACGGTGCGGAAGCCCATCTTTTTGGCGTATTGCACGCCGA
>JBAVAQ010000031.1:0-1839 GCA_049585795.1 Terriglobales bacterium
AACAATCGGTTGCAGATGCCAAGCGTGCGCTGGTCGATCGGTGGGAGAAATCGAATCTCTCGTCCAGGCTCAAAGGGCTCGAGGATGGTTTGCACGAGCAGTATCGACGCATGCGACTTATCGGAGCGCAATTGGGCGCCGCGCGCGCGTGAGCCGGAAGCGGGGGCGGGGCGGCCGGGGCGGTCTTCTTTCGCAGGTGTGCGTGTCGTGCTGAGCCTATAGCGCAAGCACCAGCCTTATCCCCGACTCCACCTCGCGCAGTGATTCAGCCGGCAGACGACCAACCTTCTCGGTCAGCCGCTGCTTATCCAGCGTAATCAGCTGTGACACGTTAACGACCGATTCCTGCGCCAGGCCGCTGGCACGGCGCGCGACGCGAACGTTGCCGGGGGCGTCAGCCAGTCGCATGTTCGAGGTCATCGCCGCGCAGACTGATGTGCGGATTGCACTCTCGTTAAATACATTCGACTGCACAATCAATACAGGTCTCCGGTATCCCGGCCCAGAACCTTGCGGTTCTTCAAGCGATGCCCACCAAATCTCGCCCCGCCGCATTACCACTTATCTCCAGGCAAGGACCGAGCCTGTGCTTCCGCGAGGAATGGATCGATGGCGGAGGACTCTTGATTGTTTCCATACACGGCGTCGAGTTTTTCACGAACACCAGAAAATCTCTCGCTGTTGATATATGCGGTCACGGCATTCGCATAAAGTTCGCTCCGCGACCACCCCCGCGCTTTTGCAAGCCGGTCAGCCTCCTCGAAGAGGGGATCCGGAATAGAGATCGCGGTCTTCATGTGCTTAGTATAACCGTGGTTATACCAAAGTTCAACCACGATCAAACAGCGGCCGCTTGCGCGGTGCGCGTCGGGGTGGGTTCGCTATTCTAGGTAGGGCGCGAGCAGATTTTCGATCCATTTCATGAATGCGCGGACCCGGCGCGAGAGGTTGCGCCGATGCGCTACGACCAGGGCGACGTCGAGCGGCCTGTGCCGAAAATCTGGAAGAAGCTCTACCAACGCCCCACTCTCCAAGTAACGGCCGATCCCCAACAGTGGTGCCTGAATCAGGCCAAGGCCGGCGATACCAGCTGCTTCGTAGGTCTGCACGCTGTTGACGTGCAGCGCACCTGGCAATTGAAGCCTCGCGTAGCTGTCGCCCTGCGGATACTCCCATCCATAGGGTCTTGCGCCGAACGTTCGTGCGAAATGAACCGCACGATGTTTCTGATGCTGCAGATCTTCTAGGGATCGAGGGACGCCATAGCGCCCCAGGTAGGCAGGACTGGCGGCGTTGACCATGCGTAACTTGCCCAGCGGGCGCGCAATCAGCGTCTCGTCCCCGATGGGGCCAAGTCGCAATACGCAGTCAAACCCCTCCTGAACCAGATCAACTTGGCGATCCGTACTCGACACCTCAAGCTCCAACTCGGGATAAGTCGCCATGAACGCCGGCAAGGCCGGCACGATAGTGGTGCGCGCCAACTCGCTCGGCAGATCAACACGTAAGCGCCCGCGAAGCGCCACTCGATCATTTGCGAACATTGAGTGCAGATCATCAACGTCAGCAAGCAGATCGCGGGCACGTGCATGAAATACCCGTCCGTCTTCCGTCAACTGCACGCTACGCGTCGTCCGATGCAGAAGCCTGACACCGACATCTTCCTCCAGCTTCCGGACCGCCGTTGAGGCCCTTCCCTTCTGAATGCCCAGGCTATCGGCTGCCTGGGTGAAGCTCCCCATTTCCGCCACCGTTATGAAAATGAGGATGGGTTCGAGATTCCGCATTTTCGTGCCCCGCTATTGTTCACCGAAAAGAGAACAGTGAGTTCATTCCCCC
>JBAVAQ010000032.1:0-10259 GCA_049585795.1 Terriglobales bacterium
TTTTCACACCCCGCACATGAACTCTCTCGCCGCCGGAGCGGAGCGAAGCCCCGCACAGCGTAGCGGAGCGCAGGCGGCGCCATCCATTCGCCTCCCTCAATCGGGGCGCTCTTTCATAATGCATTGAGGGGGTTTGAGCGTTTGAGCAGCTATGGCCCGTCTGCGTCACCTATCAGATCCACCTCACCCTCCCGCGCGGCAACCCCCGTCCTCGCGTGTTCACGGCAATCCCTCGCGGCTCGGTCGCAAGAATGGTAAGGAGGGTGAGCGCGTGGAGACCCAGCGGTTTAGCCTCGGATAACAACCAGCGCGCCAGACTCCGATAGTCACGGGATAAAATGATTTAGGAATAAATTCAAATCGGAAGTCTCATGGGTCGCGAGCGTTGGACAAACCGGCTGACGGTTGAGGATTGTCTCTGTCTGGATGTTGCCGCGATGCAGCGCGACGGGGTATTTGCCGGTCCCGTCGGCAATAGATGGAAGACCATGTGGATTAACGCCTACGGTTCCGCCGATTCGGTCCTCAACTACTCCCTTATACAAAACGCGTTCTTCGGTTTGATGCTCCGTCTGGATAGCGATGTCGTCGTCCAAAACTCACCTGTCAGGCTTGCTGGAGAACAGCTTGTGCGGACAACGACCACGCGACCTCACCTGGGAGGAGTGCGGTTCTGGTTTAGGTGCGTCTGCGGAAGGCGAGTAGGGAAATTCTACCTGCCACAGGGTGGGCACTTCTTTCGGTGCCGCCATTGCTACAACCTGACATATCAAAGCGCGCAGACTCACGACAAACGCCGGGATGCTCTCGTGCGTGATCCCGTCGCTCTCCTTGCCGCTATGGACAGCAAGAACCCCCGGACATTCCGTCTCGGTTCCGCTGCGGCGATACAGCTACTGGAACGTACGTGGAAGCGCGGCTGGTAGTTTGGAAGTCGGCAGATCCCAGCGGCCCCTGTTCCAATTGCGCCACAGGCAGATTGAAATGGAAGGCCAGCGCGGGCAGTCGCGGAACACGGCCCCCTATAGGGGGGCCTGTGTGTTCCGTCCGTGCGGGACTGTGTTTGCAGAAGTGAGCGGAACAACATGCACCGGCGCATCCCATTGACACCGCTGGATTTGCTCGGATTCGCGGAAAGACTGCGGAACAAAAACGGAACTATAGCAAAAGTGGCAGCGGAACAGGGGTGCGGAACTATCTTTCGAGCCAATTCCAGATTCATCGCCTGCCTCCGGCGTAAGCGTCACCCGTGGGATTCTCGTTCAAGGTCTCGGAGGTAAGGCGTGGATCGTTCGGGTCTATCAGCGTCTTCTGGGTGGATGTCGCAGAATCAGCAGAGCCAGACTGCCCTTTCTTACTCCTCCGGCGGCGGTTCTTCGCGCGCTCGGACTTGATCTCTCGCACGTACCGCGCGCTCATATGAACGCGCTGCGCGATCTCTTCGGCACTTGCATCCGGGTCGTCGTCAAGCGCTTGGAGCACCGCTTCCTTACCGGCACCTTTGGGCCGCCCCTCGCCACCATACACAAGGCGGAGCAGGCTCGAAGGGTCGTTCTCGTCACCTTCGGTCTCCAATGCCAAGTGAAAATCACCGACAGACGACCCAGCCTTGCTGTCCAGCACGACGTGGATCACGGTTCTGCGGTCGCTCGGACTGATGATTTTCTGATAGTGCATGGTGGTCAGGTAGTTCGCTGTTTGCGTGACGCTCCCGGCTGCTCGGCGCTCTTTTGTGTTCCACGGCGAGTGGGTCAGCACGACCAGGGGACACATGCGGGTCAGTTCGAGAATCAGCGCGTTGACCGGCTGCATTTCGTCTTGCTGATTCCAGTCTCTTCCTCCCAGAAGGCTTTGGAGCGTGGAGAGGACGGCGAAGTCCGGCTCATACTTCCTGAACAGGTCGCGCACTGCTTGCGCTTCAGTCACTAGGTTGAAAGGCGTCGAGCAGGCACAGTGGAAACCCGGTATCTCTTGATCGGGTGGGAGTCCGAGGCCCTTAGCGATTCCGCGAACGCGCGCCTCGACCAGCCACACTGGATCTTCCACCTCAATGAACAAAGCGCGCTCCACTCCGCTGGCGTCGAAGTGTCCCCATACCCGATGAGTGGTTACCGCCTCTAAGGTCGCCTGCAGCCATGACAGCGACTTGACCGAGTGCGGATGAGCAGATACCAGAGTTGCGGCGTTCTCAACAACAAGGCCCTCGATCTTCCACGGCGGCCTTTTGGCCGGGCTGCTCTGGATTTCCAAGTAGGTGCGCACGTCCCAGACGACTGAAGAGAACCGTTGATTCTCTCTGACAGCCAACGGAAGCCCGCGCTGGGCACGCTCCCATTCCGTGATATAGCGGCGCATGTCGGACTCGTCAGCGACGGTGACGTGGCCGTGCGGGTTAGCCTGCTGGTGGGCCGCACGCCATTTGGCAAGACCTTCTTCGATGATGCCCTGAATTTCGCGTTCGGCTCCCGTGTGGGTTAGGCTCTGAGCCTGCGTTTGGCCGGTCAACGCGTTTCCTGCGCGGGCACGGTTCTCGCCCGAATTGTCGTTTCCGCTGCTCATTCCACCGAGTTCCCTCCGCGTAGGCTCGCTTTCCCTATGAAAAGGTGACTACACCGACTACATTGCGGACCCTGGGCTGTTGGCGGACTCTCCGCTCGGTGCTGCCTTGGCCGCTGCCAGAAATTGCACGAGGTCATCCGGGCTGAACAAGAGCCGTCTACAGATCCGAACGGGCTTCAGTTTCCCTCGGCGTACCCAGGATCGAACCGTATGGCTCGACACTCGCAATCTTTCAGAGACCTCGGCCAGTGTGAGGAGTTGAGGAACGTCCGGCATCACTCACCTCGCTTTTGTCGTTTGGAGCTTTCCTCAAGCAGTTTCAACAGCGAGGATTCGCGAATCATGGCTCTGCCGCCGACCTTGGTCCTCTCCAATATCCCTCGACTCAGCCATGCGTAAATCGTGAATTTCGATACCCCACCCAGTTTCTTTGCTGCCGCATCGACCGAGTACATGGTCTCCAACGTCTTCCGTCTCATTTTATTTACCCCCTGCTCGTTTTCGATAACGCTTGTCCTATATAAGCGTATGTTGTAATATTAGTCGACATTATGTGGGACTATGTACGAAAATCTATGGGTGACATACACCTATGAGCCGTATGTCAAAAGCGAAAACGCCGACCAGGAACGCTTGGATAAATTGGGCGTTACGCCACAAATTGATAATCATTGCTGACGGTACGAGCCCGGAACGACTGGTTTCATGGTTGAACGGAACTGCCGGGACGAGCAGTAACGATCGCGTTTCGCGCATCATCGAACTGCTGCAAAAAGAGCGTGCAATCCATTCATTGGCATCTTCACGGACTGGAGCAGAAAGGCAGCGAGCTGCGAGGTTGATTGCGTCCATCTCCGAATCGCCACTTGAACTCAACGATCTGTTGCTCCGGTATTGGGTCTCACCACGGTTGATGTTTCTTGAGGACGGTCCACAGATCACCTATTTCTCGACCGGGAAAACCAGAGATACGGTTGAGATGGGCGAGATCGGCGCAGTGATGTGCGTTACCTACCTCGGGTCACGGGATGAACTTGACCGGGTAAGAAAGTGCCAGTGCGGAAAATACTTTCTCGCGCATCGGCTCGATCAACTCTATTGTCAAACCAAGTGTCGAGTCCGCTATCACCAATCCACGGATGACTTCAAAGCAAAACGGCGAAAGTATCAGCGAGAGTGGTATCACCTCAAGAAATCAGGGAAAGTGAAATAGCAAGTCTCAAGAGAGGAAGGCGAGAAGAATGTCACTCACAAAACGCGGTAAGACTTGGCACACACAGTTCTTCGTGGACAGCCAGCGGTTCCGGCAGTCGCTCGAAACCAGCGACTGGCGCGAGGCTCAGGCCAAAGAGAAAGAACTCATTGCCCGTGCTTCGCAGGGCAAGCTTGCGCCTTTATCTCAACAGTTTTCCAAGCTGACTTTCAAGGAAGCCGGGGAGAAAAATCTGGCAGAGCGAATCGCCCATCTTGCTCCGCGAAGCGTCCAGACTGAGCGCGAGAGGCTGAGGCCGCTGTGTTCAGTGTTCGGACCAATCAAGGTGCATCGCATCACGGTCGACGTGGTGCGGACCTACGTGGCAGATCGAAAGGCTGCCAACGTCGCGAATAAGACGATTAACTTGGAACTCGGAGTTCTGCGAGGCGTTATGAAACGCGCAAAGCTCTGGCATCACTTCTCAGACGAAATCAAGCCCCTGCCGGTTCACACCCAGATTGGCCGTGCAATGACGCTGGATGAAAAGCTCCGCCTTGCCAAGACTGCCGCGATGAAGCCCGAGTGGCAGAGCGCACGATTGGCGATGGTTCTTGCCCTCAACACCACGATGCGTGCGTGCGAGATCAAGGCGCTTAGGTGGTATGACGTGGATTTCTTGGGCGACACCGTCACGATTCGGAAGAGCAAGACCGAAGCAGGGCAGCGCGTGATTCCGCTCAATGAAGACGCCTTAAGCGCGATGCGGGAGCTATATCGCAGGGCTTCTGCGATAGGGGGTACGCAGCCGGATCACCACGTCTTCTCCGCCTGCGAGAATGGGCGGTTCGATCCTATGACTCCACAGAAGAGCTGGCGCTCAGCATGGCGGAGTTTGCGGAAGGCCGCAGGGATCGGTGCGCTACGCTTCCACGACCTCAGACACCACGCAATTACCGAGTTGGCTGAGTCTCAGGCCAGCGACGCGACCATCATGGCAATTGCTGGTCACGTCTCACGGCAGATGCTGGAGCATTACTCCCACGTTCGTCTCGATCTCAAGCGGAAAGCATTGGACGGGCTAGCGACTCGCAGGGGTAATTCGGAGGGTAAACCGACAGGTTACGACACAAACAACGACACAAAGCCTCTCTCGGCGGAAGGCGACCACGATGTAAGTTACGGGAAAGATTGGTCGGGGAGAGAGGATTTGAACCTCCGACCCCCTGGTCCCGAACCAGGTGCTCTACCAGGCTGAGCCACTCCCCGACGAAATCGAAAGTCTGCGCCAGAGAGGACCGGCAGCGCAGCGCGTGCAGACTTCGAAATACGCGACAAACTGCAATTATAGCATCCGGTGTCTGCCCGCTTGCGCTCTGCTAGTCAAGCTCGGTTAGTTGCCACCGGTTCAGCACAAGCGGAAAAAGAAGCGCGGTCCGGGGAAATATCGTATAACTGGGTAGGATTTCCCGGGCCTTTCCGCAGCGTTTGGAAGGTCTTGGCAATTGCGCAAATTCTCCTTAGAGTAACGTTTCAATTAATGATCGCCTTCACCGCAAATTGTTTGTATACGCCGCTTGAGCGTGTCGAGCACGCGCTGCTTCTGGTGGAGGACCACGTCATCGTCGAGTGCGGCTCGCGCAGCGCACGTGAGATCCCGCACGGCGCCCGCGTCGTGGATTTTGGCGATGCCATTCTGGCTCCTGGGTTCGTCGACATTCACATCCATGGAGGCGCGGGGCACGACTTCATGGACGCCGATGCGTCCGGTCTGGCTGCGGTCGAGCAACTGCTTTTCAAACATGGCGTCACCAGTTATTTTCCGACGACCGTGACCGCTCCTCTCGATCAAACCTGGTCTGCCCTGGACCGCTTGGCCAGTGCGATTGAGAGTACATCGCACGGTGACGATTCTCGCACCGACCGAGCTCGGCCACTCGGAATCCATTTGGAGGGACCGTTTCTCAGTCACATCCGCCGCGGTGTGCATCCGCCGGAAAACCTGCTGTTGCCCACCCTTCCTGCCTTCGACCGGTTCTGGCAGGCGGCGCGCGGGCACATCAGCGTGATGACCATTGCCCCCGAGCTGGAAGGCGCTCGGGAAGTGATCGAGGAGGCTGCTGGACGCGGTGTCTGCGTCAGCCTTGGGCATTCCGATGCCGACCTGAATTCGACGCGCGCGGCTGTGGCTGCGGGGGCGCGGCACGCTACCCACACGTTCAATGCGATGCGGCCGCTCGATCACCGGGCACCTGGGATTATCGGCGAGGTCCTTACCGACTCACGGCTCTCGGCCGACATCATCGCCGATGGAATTCATCTCGATCCTACGATCGTCGAATTGTTTCTCAAAGCCAAGGGGGCCGACGCGGCAGTGCTGATCACCGACGCGATCTCGGCGACCGGCATGCCTGAGGGACGCTATCGTCTCGGGACGTTTGAAGTCGAGGTCAAAGACGGGCGCTGCCTGGTGGACGGGAAATTGGCGGGAAGTGTTCTAACCATGGATCGCGCCGTTCGCAACGTGATGCAGTTCGCTCACTGGGATTTGCAACAGGCTCTCCGTCTGGCCACGCTGAATCCGGCGCGAGTAGCCGGGTTGGCGAATCGAGGCAAGCTTGAAGCCGGGGCCGAGGCCGATTTCGTTGTGTTGAGTCCCAGGGGTGAGGTAAGAAGCACAATTATTCGCGGTCAGGTGGCTGAAGCCGTAAACAGGAACTGAGGATATGGATGGCAGATAAGGGCGCGTTTCCTCATCACATGCTGAAAGAGATTTTCGAGCAGCCGCAAGGACTGCGCGACACCATCGCGCCTCGCATCTCGCTTGAAGAGGGAATGATCCGGCTGGATGAAGTGCGCATTACCCTGGACGAACTCCGGTCGTTGGAGCGGATCAACATCGTGGCCTCGGGAACCAGCCGTCACGCGGGGATGGCGGGCCAATTCATGATTCAGGATCTCGCGCACGTGCCCGTGGAGGTGGATTACGCCAGCGAGTTTGAATATCGCAATCCATTGATCTGCCGCAACGAGCTCACGATTGTGATTACGCAATCGGGCGAAACGGCGGATACCACCGCGGCCCAGCGAGAAGCCAAGGCCAAGGGTTCACGCACCATTGCAATTTCCAATGTAATGGATTCCACGATTGCCCGCGAGGCGGATGGCGTGCTTTACACCCACGCCGGCCCCGAGATCAGCATCGCTTCGACTAAGGCATTTACCGCCCAGATGGCCGTGCTATTTCTGTTTGCAGTCTATCTGGGTCAGGTGCGCGGCAAGCTTGCGAGGGAACAGGTGCGGCAGTACATCCGCGAATTGCTGGAGCTTCCTGCTAAAACGGAAACTGTGCTTGAGTCTGCACCCGACTGTAAAGCGCTCTCCGACCGGTACTACCAGGTCGAAGATTTTCTTTTTCTCGGACGGGCGATTCATTATCCCGTGGCCATGGACGGCGCGCTCAAACTGAAAGAGGTTTCCTACATTCACGCCGAGGGCTATCCTACGGGAGAAACCAAGCACGGCCCGAACGCCATGATCGATGAGAATCTGCCTATCGTGATCATTGGCACATGCGACCGCAACGATGCTGGATCAGTGCTGCGCTATGAGAAAAATGTCGCCAATATCAAAGGATTCAAGCGGCAGTCGGCGCGAGTGATTGCAATCGCATCCGAGGGTGATGAAGAGATGCGAAAGCTGGCCGATTACACCATTTTTGTTCCCCAGGCATCGGAACTGCTGTCCCCTATCCTCGAAATTGTTCCTTTACAATTATTCGCTTATTACATGGCCGTGAGAAAAGGATTGGATGTTGACCGGCCACGCAACCTGGTGAAGTCGGTTACGCTGGAGTGATTTCACTTCGCTGCAGGCGGCCGGCAATCAGTCATTGATGACTGAAGCCGTCCAATGGTCCCGGTTGGCGAGCTTTTCTTGGAACTGAAACTTCCACCATTCTTCGAGGGCGCTCATGCCGATCAGTTTTCGAGCATAGTCCGGATCAAATGCAAGATACATGCAGCGATTGATCGCGGGTATCTGGCCATCGGGATGTACGCGCTCCTGCAACTGCCATAGGTCGCCTGCCTGTAGTGTCCCGGGCTCAAGAACACGGAGATAAAAGCCCGTGCGATTCTCGCTGATGGTGAGCTTGACCCAATCCGCGCGCCCAAGATGCCGCGCCTGATTTGCACAGGGAACGCGGGGCCCGCTCACTTGCAGGAGGGATGTGCCGAGACGTACGATGTCGCCAACGCAGATTTGATCTTCAGTAATTTGATCGAGAGTAATATTCTCTCCGACCGATCCCGCGTGGAGATTCATGCCGTAATTCAGCTTCCAGAACGAATAATGATCTGCCATGTGAACGCAGATGGCGGCGCCGGGACCGCCATGGTAGGGTTGCGTTGCCCGGTCGCCAACCAGCCCTGTGCTCGTGACCTGTACAGGACCGAGGACCTCTTCGCGCCGGATCGATGAGACCCACGTTCCGCCATCGTCAGTCAGGGACTCAGGTTCGCCTACAAAAACGCCACAGATGAGAGCTGGCAAAATTTCGGGGCACATAGTTGATTCGAGCATGATGGACCAGCCCGACAGCCACAAGAGGAGGGAGCGACGCAGCTCCTGCCTCTATGCTCCTCAAGCGGCGAACGAGTCCTCATCCGGGTCCGGTAGCGACGACGGCGGATCGCTGGCCGGGAACGTATCCGCCACCGTCTTATCCATCATTTTGTCTTTTCTCTCGACCGGGTTGCTTTCATCAATCTCGCGATCTTCCGGGTCTCTCGGCTCTTCGATTGAATGTCCGTTCATGTGTCTCTTCTCCGGCTTACTCATTGTGATGCTACAGACCAGCCCGTAGAAACAGAATCCTTGCCTGATTTCTCTTAGTGAGTGAATGAGAAATTCAGCCCGGTAGTCAAGATGATGTCATTCGTCTTGAGCGCTGAAGTGCCCGCAGGCTGTGCAGGCGGATTGGTTACATAGATGTCATTGAACGCATTCTGCCATGCCAGCCACTTGCTGATCTTGGTTACCGTCCCGAGATTGAAGGTCGCATGATATTGCCCAGGCGTGTTGGTGAGGTCGGGGAAGAAGTACAGCTTTTGAGTGATGACGGTGCTCGCTCCAACTTTTTGGGTCAGCTCCTCTCCGAGGGTCAACGCCAGAAAGGTGTTCGTAATCGTGGTGTAATCTTCTCGCGTGTAGTTGGGGCCAGCCAGGAAGTCTAATGTCGTCCTGTCGGTGTTGATGGCGTGGAATCCCAGACCGCCTCCGAGAATGGATCGAAGATTCAGATCCTGAAGCGCATTGGTCTGGAAATCGGCTCCCACATAGGCAAACAGCCGAGGGTTGAGATTTCTGGAGTAGCGGGCGCCGCCCTGATTCGAGTTTGCCGTCGTGTTCGGCGTTGCCCCGGGAGCATCGTTGGTGGCGTATACCGTATTTTCGTAGAGCGAAATCTCGTCGTGCTGCGTCTTGCGATCGCCGGTGAAAGCCACGGCCAGGCTCTTGGTTTCGCTATTTCCGGCGGTGAGGGCAAAGCCAACGTTTGCGGCTCCCACCCAACCTTCCGTGAGTCCCGGATGCAACGACTTCTCATACGCCGCCTGCTCGGCATCGCTGCGCAACGCGGTTACGTCGGCCTTCGCTACATTTACCGTTCCGCTTGCAGGAGTGGCCACCGCCAGACTGCCATCTGCCGTAGTCACCGGACCGGTCACCGTCTTCCCATTGGACAGCGCTACGTGGAGCGGTTGAGTAGAAGTCACTTCCTGAATCGCCGGCCACTGGATGGTAACGTCGCCTGCAAACTCCGTCTTAATCAGCAAGGTCTTGTCGTCGGATTTGGTGATGGTCCCGGTCAGCCGATCCCCATTCTTCAACACCACTTGATCGGCGAAAAGCGCGGAACTGAACGCGATTACTGACAACGCTACGCAGAGATGCATCTTACGCATAACATTTCTCCATCATGAAATTTGGACGTTCGTTTGCGGAACCCAGTGGATAACAACAACAACGAAGAAATTAACTTACCGCAGATGTCAGAATCGCGCCATAGGGGAAACCCCGCCCAAGGTCTTGCCGAAGGCAAGAACCGACATTCTGCTTTGTGTTAGAGAAAAAATACGAATGGCGCGAAATTAGACGACCTTGCCCGCTCGAGGAACTTAACTCTTCGTCCGGTTGCTCTGCACTTCTGTCTCCGCAGTCTTCGGAGGCTCGGCGGAGGAATCCTTCATGCCCTCTTTTAGAGCGCGGATACCTTCACCTATCCCTTTGCCCAGCTCCGGCAATTTCTTGGGGCCAAACACCAGCAGAGCAATGAAGAAGATCACCAGAAGGTGCATGGGTTGAAAAAGACCGTCTAACATAAATACCTCCAGCAGACACAACTACACTCTTTAACCTTACTGAAGCCAGATTATTCCGTCAACCTTGGTTTTCTTTGGCAAGTCTCGGATCGGGTTTCTCGGCGCACTCTGCGGCTGTTCTCAGC
>JBAVAQ010000033.1:0-2824 GCA_049585795.1 Terriglobales bacterium
AGCCCAGCAACTCAATCCAGCCGCTGGCTTTGCAGTTCCGGCAAGGCCCGCCATCGCGATATCCCCGGCCCCCGCAAAAAATGCAGCTAATCTGCACATCCGCGCTGGGCTCGGTGAAAGGGAAAAATGACGGATAAAACCGCGTCTTCACACTCGATCCGAACATCTCCTTCATGGCGTGATCGAGCGTCCCTTTCAAATCGCAAAACGTAATATTCGTATCCACCGCCAGCCCTTCGATCTGATGAAAGATCGGAGAGTGGGTCGCATCCGGCGCATCGTTGCGGTGTACTTTCCCCGGACAAACCACGCGCACCGGCGGCTTCATCTTTTCCATGGTGCGGATCTGCACCGGCGAAGTGTGCGTGCGCAAAAGCAGACGATCCCGCAGCGGCTTCGACTCCTGGTTAGCAATAAACAACGTATCCTGCGTATCCCGCGCGGGATGATTGGGAGGAAAATTCAGCGCTTCGAAATTGTAGTAATCTGTCTCAATCTCCGGACCTTCCTCAACCGAGTACCCAAGATTGCGAAACACCCCGACCATCTCATTCATGGTCTTGATGACCGGGTGCTCCGCTCCGAGCGGACGGCGAATGCCAGGGAGGGTGATGTCGATGCGGTCATCATCCAGCCGCGACGTAGAGGCGACGCTCTGCATATGCTCGAGAGCCGCCGCGATCGTCTCATCGACGCGTTTCTTGACTTCGTTCACGCGCTGGCCGACGTCGCGCTTGGCATCTTTCGGCGCAGCTTTCAGCCATGCAGTATTGACTTGGGTAAGAAAACCGTTCGAGCGCGCCATCCAACGGTCGCGAAATGTCTTCCATTCGGACTCGCTTTTGACTTCCCCCGCCTCGCGAACCACAGCCTTGAGTAGATCCTGCACAGCCTCGTCAAGAGCCGCCGCCGAGAAATCCTTCAACTTAGGAACGCTGTATGCCGATTTTTTCTTCGGACTCATATCAAAACTCTGTCATCCTGAGCGAAGTTGTCGGCGCAAAAGCGCCGACTGCGCAGTCGAAGGACCCTGAGCAGGCGAGTCCCAGATGTAACGATTCAGGGAGTTCTCGCAACCCGGTTGAGGTATGGTGTGAATACCTTTCGATTAATGGTCACTTGTCGCATCTCGGGGTCCTTCGATTCCACGGCTGCCGCGCTTCGCGCCGCAGCCACTTCGCTCAGGATGACTGTCTAAAAATTACGGAATCTGAATTGGCTGAATGCGGAGTGCTAATTGCTGAATGCTGGGTTAGAACTACGCTGCCCCGCCGAGAGCACCCTTCGCCTGCTCGGCGAGGCTCTTAAACGCGGCCGCATCCTTCACCGCCAGGTCTGCGAGAATTTTACGATCCAGTTCCACCCCGGCCTTTTTCAAGCCATGGATGAACGTGTTGTAGCTCATCCCGTTCAGCTTGGCGGCAGCGCCGATGCGCACGATCCACAGCGAACGGAATTGGCGTTTGCGCTGTTTGCGTCCACTGTAGGCAAACTTCAGGCCGCGATCGACGGCCTCTTTGGCCGACCGGTACAGTTTGGATTTTGTGAGGAAATAACCGCTGGCGCGGTCTAATATTTTTTTGCGCTTGGCGCGCCGTTTGGCTCCACGTTTTACGCGAGGCATGAGTGTACTCCTTTTTTATTTCGATTTACGGCGGCTGGAGGTAGGAGACTGAAGCAGTCTTGATCACCTCTTCACGCGCCGGGAGCCGTCGAATCAAAGATTCGCAGCCCACAAAAGCGCGGGCCAGTGGCCCGCGACCACAGAAACTATTCTAGTACGGAATCATCCGCTTGATTTTGGGGGTATCCGCGTCGCTGACCAGTACGGCGTGGCCCAGTTTCTTTTTGCGCTTGTGCGACTTCGAAGTCAGCATGTGGCGCAAATGCGAATGCCCGCGCTTTACTTTTCCCGTTGCAGTTTTCTTGAAGCGCTTCGCGGCGCCTTTATGGGTTTTCAACTTTGGCATAAGTCCTCGAAATCATTGGTCAGCGTAAAGCGCTAAATGCTTGTTTTTCTATCCCGCCCGGTTCTGCGCTGGCGGCGACGCGTGCGGCTTTTGCCCCGTATCCTTTTTCGGCGCCAAGATCGCGTGAAGTGTATTTCCTTCCTGGCGGGGACGGAATTCTACTATGCTTTGGCTTTCTACGTCTTTGATCAGGCGCTCGAGAATCTGGCGACCCAGATTGGTGCGCGTCATCTCCCGCCCGCGAAAAAAAATAGTTGCTTTAACTTTGTCGCCTTCGTCCAGGAAGCGCAGCACGTGATTCTTCTTGGTTTCGTAATCGTGGTCGTCCACGTTGATGCGAAACTTTACTTCTTTCACCGTGATCGTCTTCTGGTGCTTCTTGGCCTCGCGTTCTTTTTTCTCTTGCTGGTAGAGAAATTTCCCGTAGTCCATGATGCGGCACACGGGAGGAACTGCGGTGGGCGAAATCTCAACCAGGTCCAGGTTTTTTTCGCGGGCCAACTTGAGCGCTTCGTAGGGGGGCATTACGCCGATTTGTTCACCTTCGTCCCCGATGACTCGAATTTCACGCGCTCGGATACGTTCGTTCGTGCGGATAAAGCGTTTATCGATACAATCCTCCGTCGGCTATAGCAGCAATCAAGATAGAGAATTATAGCATGCTGGACTGCAAGCTCATCGCAGTCGTGTGGGCAGTGGTGGCGGCAGAAATGTCAACCTACGGAGTTCTTGTGTTCGATGCGTTTCCGGGCGGACTTTTACCCGCGTCCCGAGAACCGCGCCAGACCTTTGCTTGGCTCTCCGCACGGGCCGTCCTGGCTGCGAGGATGTTGTGCCAATGCTTCGTTCGGTCG
>JBAVAQ010000034.1:0-67210 GCA_049585795.1 Terriglobales bacterium
AAAAGCCATCGGACGATAGACCCCAACATGCCTTGAAAATCCCCGCCCCGAAGGGGCGGAATCTACACTAACGGAGAACGCCTGTTCTCCATTTCACGCTGAGCCAAAACAAATGTAATCCAGATGCTTGGGATCGAGCCGGTAGCGCACTGTTATCGACAGGCCAAGGGTGAGCCCCTCTTTTGCCTGAACATTCAGTGGCTCTGGTTTGCCCTTCCCAGCGCCGGCATCCTCCACTGCGCCGGTGGTAAACAACTGGTCACGAGTGTCGAAGAGCACGATATTCTCTGTGAGCGGCACCAAAAAATGCGCCCCCGGATACAGCTCGCCCGGCAAGGTTCCACTCGTTTGGCTCACCCGAACTGCAGCCATGCCGCTGGGCACAACCACGATGCCCAGCGACAACACAATCGGCCCCCACCCCAGCAAGGCCAGCGCCAGAGAGATTCTCCAGCGCCCCTGCGGAACTGGAGGCAGCGGCCCCGCAACGGCGGCGGCCAGCGCTTGCCGATGCTTCATTTCAAGATAAACGTCGTAAGCCAGAATTCCAGCGGCGACCGCGGTCATCCCGACGCCACCCCACAACAGCAAATACTTCAAGAACAACATATTTCCTCCTTCCGCGCATCAGCGCTCCGGCTGCGATTTAATCCGCACCGCCTGCTGGGAAAAGAACAGCCCAAACACTTTTCCGAAAATCCACTCTTCCACCAGGATCGCGACCGCGAGCGAAAAGGCCATTCCCGCAGTCACCGTGATCAATGTCATTAAGGTTTGCATTTGCGCGCTCCCGTCGTGCGCTTACGCCAGACGAGATAGCAGCCCGCGGACCAATGCTTATATTGTTGTTAGCGAGGAACTTATTGAGGCGAGACTCAAGCTGGAAAGTGTCCTGTCACAGACACTGTGTGGGTTTCACTACACAGCGCGTTTAAGGCGCTGAAACCAGGATTTACCGAACCTGCTCTTCCCCTACAAAACCACCGACGCCGCGAAGGTCGGAACCTGCCGCACTTCTTCGACGACGGTCATTTCTCTTACATAAAACGCGACCGCCGTAGCCCGCTGCCAAAAACGCATTGCAAGCAGCAGAAGCATCATCGCCTGGCCAATGATGAATGCGCCCAGAACACTGCTGGGCGGAACAATCTCATGCCACAGCAAAATTCCGGCCGCCAGAATCGCGAGCGCCACGATCGCGATCACCACGTAACTGCCCAGCAGCCGTCCGAGATTGCGTCGCGTCCTGCGGAATCCAGCCGCAATCGCCTTGCGCACGGCGGGCTGGTCGCGCAGGACGACCTCGGTTTGCGCAAGATCAAACCATATGCGGATGACCGTCAACACCAGCAGAATAATTACCGTCCCCACGAGTTGCGTAAAAAATGGCAGCCTTTCGTTCGAAGTCTTGTCCGCGGCGTTGGCCAGCGCGTTCAGCCCTCCAAATAAAATCCCACCGACGATGCCGGCGATGAGGGCGAATAACACGAACAGACGCACGAATCGCCAAACATTCCGCCCGCACGCTCGAAAAAACTCATCGCGTGGCAGCCGATGATCCGAGGCATATCCCAGCAACACTCCGGGCATGAACACTAAGCTCGCCAGAAAAAATATCACCGCGAACATCATGGCAGGGTGGGTCGCGCTCGGTATCGTGCCGAATTCCGGACGCGCCAGCAGTTCGAGGTATACCGCCAGGTTGAATCCATGAAGCAGTTTGTCGGCGTAAAGGCTGTGGTCCAGAATGTTGTGCGCCGCGTCGCTGAAGGTGCTCGCTCCGAAGTGAGCGAATACGAGATTCAGCAGGTAAAACCAGATGACATATCGCTTGTTGCGCCGTACGATCGCAGCGCCCACGAAAACCAGGTTCATGTTCTCGTTCATCAATGTCCTCTTACACCAGCCACCAGGCGAGTATTTGCGCGAAGAACTGGCTAATGCACGTCCAGTAGTTTGCCAGCTTTCGCGCCGCCGCACCGTTTGCTTCCCCGGTTCGGCTGTTATTGAAGTTGTTGCGATCGAAACAAATCTTATGATCAGGATCGACTTCGACCGATTCTATTTTCGCTTTCTTCTGGTACGCATATCTCACCCATCGGTCCTGCCCATCCCAGTGCTCGCGCACTTTGTCGCCGTTATCAAATTTGATCTCGACATCGACCGGCATAACGAAATCCTCTTTGCGGTGAATCCACACGTTATCCACGTACTCCGTCACGCCTTTTTTCTCCTGCAGGTTCTCCTTGTACCAGTCCACCGGCACCGAACTGATCTTCAACACTTCGTCGTCCAACACCTGCGTCCCATAGACCGCCTGATTGAAATACCAGCGCAGGTCTTTGCCTGAAACTTCTTCAATGGTCTTGAGGAAATCTTCTTTCGTAGGATGCGTAAAGCGGTAGCGCAGGAAATAGGTATGCATGGCCTGGCGCATCGTATCCTCGCCAATCACGCTTTCGAGAGTGAGCAAGATCAAAGCCGTCTTGCCATACGTAATTCCGCCATAAGAATTGTTATCAGCGTACTGCCACCCATTTTTCGCTATGGGATCAAGAGCGGCCACGCTTTCGTAGAAGAGCCTGTCCTCGTCGATTTCCCCGGCGCTGATGCCCCACAAATTGATGGTTGAGGTAGACTGGCCAAAAATAGAATCCATCACTTTCGCTTCCGTGTATTGGTTGATGCCCTCATCCATCCATGCGTCTTCAAATTCGTTCGTGGCCACCATGCCGTACCAGTACTGGTGCCCGAATTCGTGTTCAACAACTTGTTCCGGGATAAGCACTCCTTCCGGCATAAACCAACTGGTCCCCGCCGTGATAAACGTTGGATACTCCATGCCGAACGCTTGTGAACCCGGGTCCGGATCCACGATAGTCAGAGTCTTATAAGGATACGGGCCATACCAGCGATCGAATCGCTCCATGGTCTCTTTCGCAATCCGCGCATGACGCTCAGCCTGCCCCCAATGCGCGGGCTGCATCATGATCCGCAGCTTCACCGGACCCATGCTCCCCTGGAACGTATCGTTATAGATCAAGTAATGAGGGCTCGCCGTCCACGCGAAATCGTGAATGTCATCACCGTGGTATGCGACGGTTTTCGTGCCGCCAGCATTGTTTACGCTGCTGACTTCGATGCCGCTCGCTCCAACCACCTCGTACTGCGGAACCGTCAGCTTGACGTCATACACTCCAAAGTCGGCGAAGAACTCGGTGTAAGCGTGAAATTGATGGCAGTTCCACGCGCCATGCCACCAGACTCCAACCTTCGGAAACCACTGGCCACCGAGCACGAAATCGCGATTCCACCCCGTCCGCTCCAGGGTCTCCGGAAATTGATCGTGAAACTTGATCTTGAACTGCACATACCCATCGGGCGGAATAGGCTTGGGCAAATGCACTTGAATCACGGTGCGATCGTCTTTGTTGTCGTCATCAGGATGGATGAACTGCAGTTGGCTGGTGAAATCGCCCTGGCCTACGACTTCGAAGCTCTTGATCTCCTCCGCTCCATCGTTCTTCGGATCCCATTTTTCGAAATCCTGTCCGCGCGTCAATTCCCGTTTCCCTTCCCGCACCCACGTAGACGTAGGCTGAAAGGCGTTTAAATACAGATGGAATGGAAACGTATCGAGCGCCTGCCCAGTGAGATTGTGGTACGTCAGAGTTTCAGTTGCGTCCAGAGAGTGAGCCTTGGCGTTGTACTTGGCCTCCATGTCATAAGCCACAACTCGCTGCGAGAGCGGCGTAGCCGAGTTGATCGCCGACGTGGTCGCCGGAATCGCAAGCCCCGCCGCAGCCCCGGTCTGCCCGTAAGCAGACAGCGCAAGCGAAGCCGCAACCAGGCCAACAAGACTGCTCAAACGTGCAGGCATGAATCACTCCTCGTTCAGGAAACAAGAAGACATCGATAAGCGCGAACCTGAATCATAGCCCAGGAAACGGCACTCGTGCCGCTAGAAATCAAAACGCTTTCCGCTCTCGAAATCGTGCACAGCGGACATTCCTGTGCGCTGCCGTTGACGTAAACATCTCAGCATCGAGAAAACCGACCCCGCGGCCAGCCGAACCCATATAGTATTTGACGGCTGAGAAATCGTAGTGGCGTCCCTGATTCGACTTGTTGCACCCCTCGCATATTCATCAGTTCGCCCAAACGATCGGGAGGCTTCATTCCATTCCACCGTAGACGAAGCTGCTCACAATCTCCGACCAACAACAAAATCAAAGCTTGGCAGGACATTTCAGCTATTGACGAAAGAAACGTCTCCATCACATTTCCTCAGAGAAGAACCTCCGCCTGGGTAGAAAAGGAAGTGGCCGCGCATAGGGATAGAATGGCTCCTCAGGTAGGACTCGTTCTTTCGCAATCTTTCGGAAGTCCTTTCTTTTCGCTAACCTATTTAAAGTACAAGGGCGTGGTGTTCGCAGATTTCGCAACATTCGCCTGGTTCACATCTCTTGAGCACAGATTTTAGTACAGCCGAGTATCGACAGGTATGGGCTTCGGCGACTTAATCATCGTGAATGGCGTCAAGAGAGTGATGCTGCGCAACGTTGGCCTCCGAACTGGGGCAAAGCCACCGTGAGTAGCGGGCTGAAGTCGCCCTAGTTCCCTACGACCGTGGTCGCAAAAAGAAAGGCTGGAAATCTCGTGACAGACAGAAGCAGGTCAATTGTCCCTCGAATTGGCTAAAGCACGGTGGAGAACTCGCCGCAATAGCACAAAGCCGGAAGCTATCTCCATTTTTCCCCAGAAGCACGAGTGTGCAGTGCTTCAGTGATTCTTTGCGTAGGAGTTTCTTTCGGCATGTACTCACAGTAATCTGTGGGAGAGTCCAGATAGTAGATCTCCGACCACACAAAACAATCACCAATCCGAATCGTTTCGCCGCCGATTTCTTCAGGGTCCGTCATCACACGCGTACATCAACCTACAATTAAGGCGTGGCCTTATTTTTATCGTGTTCGAAAGGAATACCCGGGTGCGCGTCAAACCACAGTCGAGTCAGGTAGATTTCCTTATCGAAGCGTACTAGCGCGGAACCGATTGGGGAACTGCGGACAGTTCCCCCCTGGCTTCGAGTCGTGCAGCGCCTATTTGCCGAAGTTGAAAACTACCCCGGCTTGATAGCGAAAATTGCTTTGAGCGCCGGTCTGTGAATTATTGAAACGTGTGTAGAAGTAATCGACCTCGGCCGGCCGTATCGCGATAGTACCCGAGTGGTTTACCGGAATATCTAAGCCACCACCAAAAATCATCGCAAAGGTATTGCCCGCAGGCGCAGTGGCGGCGCCCCCGGCCAGGCTGTGGACGTTCGCGTAGAAGTTGGAATGCGCTCCGCCGAATAGCACATTGGCGAAGGGCCGGAATTTTCCCGTGCGAATTCCGATTTGCGGTCCAAAGAGATAGGTAAACATGTTTGCCTGGACGCTGCCAGCGCAACCGGTCGGACAAAGGACCGACCCCGCAGGGGCCGAAAAGTTCTGGGTGTTGCTGCCGTATCCCTCAAATTCCGCCTTGACCCCGAGGTATTGGGTAAAGTTGTAGTCGACAGCCCCACCGGCTCCATTCAGGCTGTAGCTGTTTTTCACATAGGCATGGCTTGGGCTATAGCGAACGTAACTATAGTCCACGGCAACTTCGAATTTGGGGTAATCCTGCGCGAACGCTGTCAGCCCAAGTAACATAACAGCACCTGCCAAGAATACGCTACGTACTTTCATTGCATTCCTCCGACCTTTTTTTGATTGAGACTGTGGCAGCTCCACATTACGCATACGCCGCGCGTCGGAGAACTGTCAGTTATGACAGGGTGAATTGACGGCACCCCGCAAGACCGAAACGAGGGTTTGCAGATCGCGTCTACCGTTCGGTTCAGCAGAAATTCTCGATCGCCGAAATGAGAAGACGAGCAAAGCGGAAAACATCACCGGCCTACATATAGTTAGTGGCACGTACAGCGCGACGACCTTTGAATTTCTGTGCTGCGTCAGTCCGGCGAGGGACTGGAATCCCTCGCCGGCGCAAGTCGCAAAGCGGTACAACACATCTTGCCGCTTACATCCCTCCGGCAACACCGCGGTTCACCACCACCTTAACGTCCACGCGACGATTGTCCGCGCGTCCGTCGGCTGTTTCGTTGGGGGCTGCGGGATCAGCAATGCCCATCGCACCGGGCGCCACGATGTGCCGCAGAGGTACACTGCAGTTCTGCAGCAAGTACGCAACCACCACTTGGGCTCGATCCATGCTCAACTGCTGATTCATCGCGGCATTACCCGACGAATCGGCATATCCCTTTACCTGGATGATGTAGCCCGTCAAACCAGTTGCGGCCTGCGCCAGCAGCGACAAAGCGGCTTTATCGCTATCGGAGATTGCGTCTTTTCCGCTGGCGAAGTAAACGGTTGCTTTCGCTTTGGTGTCATACTCCGAAAGATCGTTAAAGCGTTGTGTCGTGGCCTGGATTTCCAGTTGATTGACCACGATGTCCCCCGTGTTCGCATCAGTGGCTGCCTGATTGGCCGCGCCCTGTTGCTGGTTGGCGGCGACGCCCTGTGCGTTCGTTGCGACGCCCTGTTGGTTGGCTGCGATGTTGGCCGTGTTGGTCGCTTGCTGCTGCTGCGTCGGATTCAGGCCAGCCTGAATCGTCTCCGCCAGGAGCAAGTCGTCCTTGTTGAGGTTAATGGTCTTGGCAACTACCCGGGCGTCAGTGCCGATGCCTTCGACTCCAATCTTCAGGCCGGGAATTAAAGCGGTGACTGATTGCTCCGAACGGCGCAAGCCCAAGCCTTTCGGCATCTGAACCTTCGTATCGTCTGTCAACGCGACAATGACGTTGGTTGATGTCTTGAGATTCTTCACCGTCAGATTTTCTCCGTCTCTCCCGGTGATCAGTGCGTTGAATTTGACTTTCTTGCCGTCCGATGCGCCATACGCCAAGCCGGCGCACAGGATCCACAGCAATGCGGTGCGGGCTACGATCCATCTGCTATTGTGTGTCATAAATGTCCTTTCGAGTGGTTGTCCTTCTTGACTTCCCGCGAACGGATTGCTGCAGGCGAAGCGCAAGTCGTGACGAATGGGATATTAAGAAACCTTTGGATGCGCAGACACTGGCAAAACTAACAGCCAATCGTGCGAGATTCTGATCTAGATTCTGATCCGGAACAGGTCGAGGGATCCTTAGAATTTGGTTAGTTCCTGCCCGCCTACGCTGTTCCAGCCGTCACCGGGGTTGTACTCTGCCGTGGCCAGGGCGATGCTTTCCGTCTTCTCGCCCAAATCTCTCTGGTAGACGACCCCGTCAGTGCCGACAATGAAAGTCATGATTCCCGAATTCCGGTATTCCGCGGGGTAGGCGATAATTGCGAATCCGCCTGTCATCTTTCCGTTGACGATGTAGTCTTTGACGCCGCCTTGCGCCTTATCGCCTTGTTTCGTCAGAATCTGGAAATAGTAGCCGTTGAACGACTGCGGCTTGTTGCCTGCGCTGGTGTAACCTACGGCCTTAGCAAAGTCCCCAAGCTCGCCCAGCGGGCTTGGACTCTGACCTTGCGAAGCCGGCCAATACAAACCATCTTGCTTGCCTTCGTCGCTCACGAACTTCTGCGCGTATTGCTTTGTATTGTCTCCACCGTGAGTCGTGCTGAAGTATTCCCGTTGCGCATCAGCGATAGCGCCGCACGCCGCGATTGCAGTCAACTCGTCCCTGCCTATGCGGCGAGCAAGAATCTCATCCTTACCTGCTGCGGTGTCAAAATACCACTGGCCTGATTGATTCTGCCCTAAAGGAACTGGAAATGGATAATTGTCCGCACCGATGTAAAGCATCTCGCCGCCAGATTTGATCTCGCGCCAGCGATTCATCTGGTTGTACGCAGCAACGAAATCCTGGAGCGCATTCTTATCCTTTACAGCATCTCCGGAGAACAGAACATCCTTGGCGACGGGGCCGAAGATCGCAAGCAAAGCATCCTGATTGCCGGACTTTGCCGCTTCGAGGAATGCTGCCCCTGCGGCCGCCGGCGACGCGAATGTTTCTTGCGTCGGTTTGGGCGCCTCCGACTTGTTACACGAGGCCAGCGCGAGGATCAGCACGAACAGCGCCAGTCGCGCGACATGAATCTTGTGGTGCCCAGTAAAGTGTGACATACGCATTTCTCCAAATTCCTAGTTCCGTTCTCATTCTTCGCGGCAGATTTCCCGAAATGTCAGCGACGAAAACCGCCACCACCGCGGTCCCCACCGCCGAATCGGCCGCCGCCGAAGCCGCTCGAAGCCATGCTCCCCCAGCCGCGACTACTGTCTGCTCTCGCCGACCAGCCGCCGGAGCCGCCGGAGCCGCCCGAGTGCCCTTCCATGCCGCTGAAAGCCGTTGATTTTCCGCCGCCCCAATTGTCGTGTTGCGCCCAGGAACTGGAAGCCGAGGGATGATTAGCGCCGAATTTTTGAGCGCTTTGCTGGTTCACGTTCACGGTGTTTCCGCTCACATTCTTGTTGTAAGCGTTACCACCGCCCCTGTAGCTGTTGTAGTTGTTCCCGGCCCGGTTATATGCATTGTTATAGCCATAGCCATGGTAGCCCCCGTTGTAATATCCGCCGTGCCAGGCTGAATTGCCGTAATAGCTCCCGCCGTGATACACCACAGCCGTTCCGTGCCAACCACAGTTCCAACTGCTATACCCCCAGCCGCAGCACCCGCCGCTCATCATCGCCCCAACTGCGATCCCGGCTCCGAACGAAAGCACGCTGGCCGCTACCAGGTCACCAGTCGAGTAAGCTGGCGCAACATAGCCGGGAACCACATAGGGATAGCCGTAAATCACGGCCGGGTTATATTGCGGAACATAAACGACCTGAGGGTTCGCCGATTGAATGACGATCGTCTGCGGCGTCTGTTGCACAACTTTGATCTGCGGACTGGACTGGAGATTGCCTTTTGCTTTGGCTTGCGCGCGCAAAGTTTGGATGGCTGCCATTACATCTGCGGACTGGTTGTGATATGCCTCTCCCAACGAGGAGATCCAGGTAAGATTCTTCGCCATGTTGTCGAGCACCGAGGGAAACTGTGTGAGCGCCTTCACGCTCGGATCCCACGACTGCTGATCAACCGCTTGCATCAGAGCAGTTCCCGTTAGGTTCTTGTTTTGCTCTAGCCAGTAGTCGGCGACGGCGACCTGATCCGGGAATGTCGACCCCGCAAGAATTTGGGCCACCAATGCATCGGGATACAGTGCGATGGGCGCAACCATTGCTTGCAGGTCGCTCGCGCTCAACGGCGCAGGTTCCGTAGGATTCCCGGAATCAGTCGCGGGGGCCGTGCCCGAAGCCTGGAATCCGTACAAGATCTGTGGTGAAGCGCCGGCCAAAATGAAGCTAAGCGCTGCCGACAGGACTCTCTTGGTCTGTTTCGAGTTCATATAACTGCTCCAACTGAGGTCAATCGCCAATGGATGTCGCTGCGCTCCGGGCGTTTCCCCTGGGACTTGCGTGGTTAGAGTATTCAGTTGCCATTCGTGACAATGAACTCAGCATTCGCTGTTCCGCACATTCCGTAAGCGGCGCCTGATTGGCAAGCTCCCGCAGAATACTTAAAGCATCCCGGCCGCCTGGCTACAACTGAGACGGAGCGATCGGAACCGCCGATGATGGCGCTGGCCGGCTCAAACGGAGATGCTGGGCCGACGTCGACAACAAAGCCGATATCCTTCCCCGTGCTGTTCCACGTAACCGTCGTTCCGACCTTCACGCAAAAAAGTGAATTGCCTTTCGCGTTCGGAATGCTGGGAGTGGCGGACGCGGAATATGCCGTGCGTTTCACGTCTACGCTGCAAGGGTTGGAAGCGGATCCGCAGGTGTTAGCGCCTGTGCACAATTGCGTCGGATTTACCTCCGCGCAAGCGTACTTGCTGCTCTTCGACTGAGCGGTTGCGTTGCTCAGCAACCACAGAAGCGCCAGACATAGCCAACTACAACTGATTTTGAAATACCGATGAGCTTTCATAGTGCGCCTCAAGATTCTCCGCCTAAAGCCAACGGAGGAGATCCGAATAAGGTCAACCCGAAATGTTCTACGACAGCATCCTGGCTAGCATTGACCCACTAATTGACGCCGGCCGTTCCCTTCCAATCGATGAGGTCAACCAGCTTCCAGGGATTCTCCCGCAAATCCCACTGCAGTTCGCCCTGGTTATCGATGACAAGCTGAGCTGCCGGATACAAGACGCCAGTGCTCTTGCTTTTATCCTGGTCGTTTAAATCGAGTATGCCGGCGGTGAGGTTGAAGGATTGAGACTGCGTGTCAAAGAACGCTTCGCCGAATCTGATCTGGCGATTGGTGACAAAGATAATTTTTCGTCCCGTCGGTGTCGGAATCACCCTGATAAAGGAGCAGTCGTTGCCCAGCGTGCCAGTGATCTCGACGTGGCCTACTGCCTTCATTCTCTGCAGGGCGTTTACCAACCCCTGGTTCTGGCCCTTTTGGTAAGCCTGGATCAATATCTGCCTGTCCGCCGGAGTCGAAAATTCGTAGATGTTTAATGTCACTCCAATATTTGCCCCCAATTGCGTGCCCGTGCCGGACGCCATGGCGTCGATCGTTTCAGTTTTATCTCTCGCCATGCCGAGAGTGCTTCCCACCACGAGCAACCCCAACAGAAGCGCGGCCCGGCTCACTACCTTTGCGACTTTTATTTGTCCGTGCATAAGCTCCTCCGGTCTGATGAATTTGAGCTACCTCACTGCTTATGGTTAGTTCGAGGGATGCCGCGATTGCACACGCTGCGTTCTTCTCGGGCGTCCTGATTGGCGATCTTTACACCGGCAGCATCACCGAGAGTCGAGCGTTCTTCAACTGTCAATTTTGACAGCGTCGCGAGGAAAATCGTGGAATGTAAAATCGGTCATTGTGCTGCCGTTTCTGGGGTTGTTTCCGTGATGACTGCTGCGCCGGGGCGCACCGGAGACGCGACATAACATGGCAATGGGCTCTGCCAAGGCAGCGTGAGGGCCGGATAATTTTTGGCGTAGGTTAGTGCGTACTTCATTTCCACGAAGCGCCCATGCGAGTCGAATATAAAGCGCCTTGAAATGTTTCCCAGCGTGTCGTCGCATTTCTCGTCTCTTATCGCTGTGAGTTTATAGAACTTCGAATAATCGAGACCCACGTTCGGCAAGTGGGGCTGATATATAAGAAATGTGTCGGATACCGTCACAAATTGCGTCCCGAAGGGCGAGAACTGCTGGAAAATATAAGTCTGCCGATTCGTACCAAAACCAGTCACCGGAGGGCCATCTACCTGGGCAACAAACCTGCCCGTCAATGAGGGCGGTGGCTGTTTGCGAGAGCTGGCGCCGGAATCAATCGCGGTGACAGCACACATCAGCAGAAGCACCGTAACAATCCAAGGAGTTAGTTTTTGATTCACGATCTTTGTCTCCTCGGTCGCTGCCCGCTAGCGTCGGTTCGACATTGCGTCGATCAACCGGAGCAGGAACGACATTTCAGGCAGCCTTCGCGGCCTTCTGATGGTCCTTCGGCGGGCACTTCTCGTCGTACGTCGTTTGCATCTGCCTAAGTTTGAGCACTCCGTAGAACACGGTAAACGCCATGGCGACAACCAGACTCGATCCAAACCTCTTTTCCATCCCATACTCGCCCTCGCGGTTGGCGATATAGCTGGCGATGATCAGGGAGAAGATGCCGATGTTGATCGCCCAGTTCACCGGCTTCGGTACGACGAAGGACAGGGTGCCGAAGCCGGCGAGCTGGTAGAGCATGAACGGCAGGATCGCAACCATCGGCAGCAACTCGGAGGCACCCAGCGCGACGTCGAGAGCGCCGGGAGCTGCTGCGTGCAGCAGCCGACTGTGCGCCAGTTCGTGGAAAAGCGACGGAAGCGCACACAATAATGGCACGACCGCGAGCAACTCGATCACCAGCGCACCGCTCCAGGTGCTGATCTGGGATGAGCCATCGGCGCCCCCGCCCGACGATTGCGTTCCGATGTACAGTCCGCCCACGATGGCTGCCGCACTGGATAACATCAGCAACTCCACCGTGATGCCAAAGGCCTCCGGCTCGCCCGCCTTGAGTAGTAGCAGTGCCAGGAAACCAGGAGTGTAGAACATCACCCGCACCAGTCGTGCCCAAACGCGTGCGTCGCGTTCGGGGGGCAAGACCGGCAGCGCAAGCCCGTCGGTTCCAACGGTTGGTCTAGCTTTATCTTTCGACATTCCAGTTCCCTCAGGCTACGAACAAGCTGTCACAATAAAGAGAGTCTGGTGCATTAGAAACTGTCAAAAGTGACAGGAGTGGGGAGGTGCGAAACGCTTTGTGAACTCCTAATCCGAATATCCCGTTAAGAAAGGCCGGTGGTCGTTCGCTGTAACTCGCGTCAACTCGTGAGATGTTGTAACCCGGCGGGTCAACTGGAGAAGTAATTATATTGCGTCGCTGTCAGCTCGGATATGTCATCGCGTGCTTTTAAGCGCAGATCGCGGACTTCAGTACAGGGAGGCCGACGCGCCGCAACAGGTCCTGGAAACGCGGGTTGTCCCGCAGGGCGTCCATGCTTGGATCTATATGAAGATAGATAAGCCAGTGGGAGTGCTCTTCGCAGGATTGCTCCAAGTATTCGATTGCGCGATCGTTATCCCCCAAGCCGACGTAGATTCCGGCGAAGAAGTAGGGTGCGACATATTCTTGCTTTGCTAGCTCGGTTAGATCATCGAGGATCTGAAGCGCTTCCTTTGTCCGACCAGCCGCGGCGAAGGTGTGCGCCAGTGCAGCGCGCATTAGAGGACTTCCGCCCGACAGCTTCACCCCCTTCTCACCTTCGGTAATGGCGAGTTCATAGCCGCCCGTCTTTCTGAACAGCAAGCCGAGAATCCAATATGTCACAGGATAGTTTGGGTCCAATTCGATAGCCTGGCGGAGTTGTTCTACGGCTTCGTCGTATCGGCGGGCGAAGTACAAGGCCCATCCGACTGCGACATTGATAATGAGCGACAAAGGATCGAGTTCCTGGCCTTTCTTCATTCTGGCCATAACTTCTATGTGTCGCCCCATCGTCATCACATATTCTGCATACCAATGGTTTGCAGTCGCGTAAGTGGGATCCAGTTCGAGGCTGCGTTTGAATTCTGTTTGAGCCTCTTCCCATTGCCAATCGTAAAGCCACAACAGAGCCGCCATCGCGGTGTGGGCTTGCGCGAGATCCGGGTCAAACTGCAGGGCGATCTTTGCCGCCGCTTTGCCTTTAGAGAACGCTGGCTTTGGCGGCAGATAGCTATTCCATCCCAGGAGTACGTAGGAATCGGCCAAACCAGCGTGGGCGAGAGCATAGCCCGGATCTATCGCGACTGCCTGCTGAAAGTAGTCGATCGCCTTGTAGAACCCTTCTTCAGTCCACTTGTTCCAGTAGTGACGACCCTTCAGGTAAAGCCGGTACGCTTCGTCATTCTCGGTGTGGCGTTTTTTTAATCGCTTTTTCTCTGCCCGGGTCAACTGCAATCGCAATTTTTCGGATATTTCGCAGGAAATTTCATCTTGGACCACAAAGATGTCGCCGGGCTTGCGATCGTATTGTGCGCCCCACAGCAAAGAGCCCGTCGGCACATCGACTAATTCAGTGCCGATACGCAAAGAGCACCCACTTTGCATCATTCTTCCCGTGAGCACGGCGCGCACATTAAGCTCGCGACCGATGGCCTGCGGATCAATTTTTTGGCCCTTATAACGAAATACCGTGCTCTGCGCTATCACTCGCAGTTTCGGCAGGGTCGCCAAAATGTTGATGAGGCTTCCCGTGATCCCGTCACTGAGGTATTCGTGGTCGGGATCGCCATTCGTATTTTCGAAGGGCAAAACTGCAAGCGAGTCAATGATCTTGGAGACTCGTTGTGGGCGGAGGACCGGGTTGTGTGCAGAGAAAGCCCGTGCCCTCTGCTTGCTGTCCGAGGACAAACGACCCGTGCTCGGTGTCAGGGCCGATTCTGTATCTTCTTCCGCGACCCTCCTGCCTGACTCCGTATCCCGCTTTAACCGTTGCAGCTCGGCCCGTATATCAGCAGCGTGCTGATAACGCAGTTCTCTGTCCTTCTCTAAGGCTCTGTGAATCACGCCTTGGAGCGCGACCGGGATGTCGGGGTTTACGCGGATAGGAGCCACCGGATCGCAGTGGAGGATGGCTTCCGTGATGAGGCCCGAACTGGCTCCTTGAAAAGGCAGTCTCCCCGTCGCCATTTCGTAGAGAACAATACCGAAAGAAAATAGATCGGTGCGACCGTCCAGCGCCCTGGTCCGTACTTGCTCGGGAGACATGTAGGCTACCGTTCCAAGCGCAATCCCCGGACTGGTGAGATGTTCTTCGGGGACGTAAGAGAGGGCTTGTGTCGGTTGCGCCGCAATCCGGCTTGCACGATCCTCCGGCAGGATGGTTTTCGCCAGGCCAAAGTCGAGGATCTTGGTGTGCCCCCGCTTGGTGATGAAAATGTTGGCCGGTTTGATGTCTCGATGAAGGATGCCTTCGCTATGAGCAGCATCGAGCGCATCGGCAACCTCGATGGCAATGGCTAGCACGCGCTCCGTATCCAACGTGCCTGCGGCTATCAGGTATTTCAGAGTTACGCCATCCAGGTACTCCATGGCGATGAACGCCCGACCTTCGTGTTTGCCAATTTCGTAGATAGTGCAGATATTTGGATGATTGAGCGCGGAAGCTCCGCGCGCTTCACGCCGAAAACGTTCCAGGGCAAGGGGATTGCGAGCCGCGTTCTCAGGCAGAAACTTCAAAGCCACAAAGCGGCCGAGCTCATTGTCCTGGGCCTTGTAGACTACACCCATGCCGCCGCTTCCTAGTTCCTCGAGGATTCGATAACGCGAGATGGTTTGCCCGGTGGCAGAGTGAGCTTCAGGCATAGCTCGATGATAGGATGCGGGCACTTAAACGCATACTGGTAATAATGCCAGTTACGTCGGGAAATTCGTGCCCCGTGACAGACCCGACGGACGCTGTGATTGTCGGCTCGGAGTGAATGGATCTTACAACTGTAAGAAGTGACAGGTCCTAAATAACCGCAATCGTAGTGAACTGTGTGCGCGACGGAAATATCATGAAATCGCAAATAGCAAATGAAGGAAGCCAGGCAACCGGCGCGTCGGCCAATCCACAACACTCAGGTATGGCTTGGATCCCCGGCGGGACGTTCCGCATGGGTTCCGAAGACTTTTATCCTGAGGAGCGGCCGGTTCATGAAGTGACGGTGGACGGTTTCTGGATGGATTGCTACGAGGTTACGAACGAACAGTTCGAGCGCTTCGTGGACGCGACCGGGTATGTCACGCTCTGTGAACGCCCGCTGAATCCTGCGGATTTCCCGGGCGCCCCTGCCGAGAATCTTGTCCCTGGCTCCTTGCTTTTTCAGAAGAGCGCCGGCCCTGTCGACCTGCGAGATTACTTCAACTGGTGGACTTGGGCGCCGGGAACGAATTGGCGCCATCCGCTGGGGCCGGGATCCTCGCTCGAAGGTCTCGCAAAACATCCCGTGGTTCATGTCGCCTATGAAGACGCCGATGCTTACGCACGCTGGGCAGGAAAAGACCTCCCGAGCGAAGCGGAGTGGGAGTTCGCCGCTCGCGGCGGCCTTGACGGAAAAAAGTTTACCTGGGGCGATGAGCCTTCGCCGGGCGGCAAGGCGATGGCCAACAGTTGGCAGGGAGAGTTCCCCTGGCAAAACCTGCTCGACGATGGTTACGAGGGAACTTCTCCGGTCGGATCTTTCCCGACGAACGGTTACGGTTTGTATGACATGGCGGGGAATGTTTGGGAATGGACCACTGATTGGTTTGTCCCGCACCACGCCGACGAAGTGATCAAGCCCTGTTGCGGTCCAGCAGTCAATCCCCGAATTCTCTCGCCAGCCAAGAGCTTCGATGCAGCCCAGGCGCAATTCCGGATTCCCCGCAAGGTTGTCAAAGGCGGCTCGCACTTGTGCGCGCCCAACTACTGCTTGCGCTATCGTCCGGCGGCACGCCAGCCCCAGATGATCGACACCAGCATGAACCACATCGGGTTCCGCTGCATTTCGCGTCATACGGCGACAGGCGGAGACGGTCATTGACTACGCACTCTAAAAGACTACGCACTCTAAAAACCTTCCACTAACTCGCTATCCAGACTCGGACTTTGGAGGCTGCTCCTGGGGTGTCTGGGCGTATAGCTCGAAACAGTTGGTTAGTTCCATGCCTGTGTTCAGCGGAGCCGGGCTTAGCTATGAGGGCCTCACTAAAAAGCGGAAAAGCGACATCGTCAGCGCAAGCTGGATTTATGGGAAGACGAGCAAGTATATTCCGAACGCGTCAGCAGCGAAATTGTTTGAAGCGAACTACCAGTGGGCAGCAAAGCGTTACATCACCGTCACCCCCGATTTTCAGTATATTTGGGATACAAATGGTACGAATAAACCGGGCGCAGCCGTCCTGGGTGTACAGGTCAATCTAACTTTTTAAATTATCGCCTTGCGGGCTCGCGATCCCGACCCCGGCTGCCATACCCTACGCCGGCATGCTCCGGTCCAGTGCGACCCTGTCAGATGTGACAGTTGTAGCCCCGGTTCCTCCGCCTTACTCTCACCCATGATGACACGTATCTAGTGTCTTGCGCGGAGTTCTCCGCCCAGGACACGGAACATTGCGGGGTTCAGGCAGAGGGCAAGGAATAGGCAACGTGCGCGAATGGATCGAATTGTCGTCCCAGGGAATTCAGGATGTGGCGGTGGTCATCATCGTCGTCTCCATCATCTATGGTTCCGCGCGTTTTCTTGTGCAATTCTCGAGGCGAGTCGCAGATCCGTATCCCGCGTATAAGAAACTACTGGGCCGTTCACTTTTGTTATCGCTCGAGTTTCTGATTGCGGCAGATGTGATCCGCACGATTTTGCTGGACGAGACAGCGAAGAGCATCGGCATCCTCGGCGGGTTGGTCTTGGTCCGAACATTCCTTAGCTGGTCTGTGGTCGTTGAAATCGAGGGCCATTGGCCATGGCAATCGGCGGAGGTCGCCGCTGAGCGTGAAGACGCAGGCGAGGTTGAGGCTCGAAAGCCTGTTTATGTATCGGCGGGAAGGACTTGAAACGTCAGCCTGACAACCGCGAGCGTCGAGCCGTTTTGAGGAGAAATCTGAAATGACCCTACCGAACTTTCCAGAAGTCGATATGTTCTCCGCCGGCGTCAACGCCCTTTACGGAGTGCTTCTCGCCGGACAGCCGTCGCACAATCGCGGCTATACAGTCATGGGACTGCTGATCATGGCCTTCTTCGGCGGTATCGGTGGCGGCGTGACGCGCGACATTCTGCTCAATGACGTACCCGCGCCGCTCCAGGATCCGAGGTATCTTCTCGTGTGCCTTCTGATGGGTCTGTTGGGGCTGGCGATCTATCGCTACTCGGCAACGAGAGAGGAGCGGTTCCGCACACGGACGGTGGCGTTTTTCAAGTCTTTCTCATTGCCTTGGTTTGCGATCCTGGGAGCACACAAGGCGCTCGATCACCACCTTGGGATCTGGACGGCGATTCTTGTCGGGCTCATCGCCACCACGGCCGGCGGGGTTTTGATCGATCTCTTCTCCGGGGTCACGCCCGAGATCGTGCGGCCATCGGAGCAACTCGTTACGGCGGCGCTGTTGGCAAGCACGGTCTACACGCTGCTCGCGGTATGGGAAAAGGGGCGCAACTCATTCTTTCCCGTGACGCTCATTGCGGTTGCAGTTGCCTTCGTCTTCCGCATCTTGGCTGTGCGGGAGCACTGGCCGTCGATTGTGCCGGTCGCTTGCCCAGAAAGTTCGGAGGTCGTGCCCATCGCCGCGCCCACCGCCGGCAAAATCGCGCGGGGTTGAACGCTTTGCTGAAGACATGGGCGACTCGGACTAGTCTGTCGCTGTCGCCTGATTAAATTAAGGAGGAATCTTATGGATGGCATGTGGGAACGAGTCGGAAGTCAATTGCTCGCCCGGGTCAGCGGGCCGATGAAATTCAGATTGGTGCTCCAGCCGTGCATGGCGGCGTTCTTCGCGATTCGCTCGGGCATTGCAGACGCCAAAGCCGGCAAACCGCCGTACTTCTGGGAACTGATCTCAAATCCCCCTGAACGCGAGGACATGCTCAAGGAGGCTTGGAAGCGCATTGGCAAGGTGTTCATTCTCGCGCTAGTGCTGGACGCCGTGTATCAGCTCATCGAGTTGCACACAATATATTTCGGGGAAATGATAATCGTCGCGTTCATCCTGGCGATCGTCCCTTACGTGATTCTGCGCGGCCCGGCCATGCGCGTAGCTCGGCTGATACTTATGCGGCGTCAACACAATAACCAAACGTCCGCGCCTCTGAGGAAAGTCTCATGAGTACCGTTGAAACACCACCAAAAGATAGGGGAACGGTTCTCGCCGAACGGCGAACCGATCTGGCCCTACTGCGCACAGTGAACGCTTCGGAAAGAACGCTGATGGCATGGATCCGAACTGCCATTTCAATGATCGGATTCGGTTTCACAATCTACAAATTCTTCCAATACTTGCCCGAAGAGATCGCCTCCGGTAACATCCGGCGTCCGCAGACGCCGCGCAATCTGGGCCTGACATTGATCGCTCTTGGTACTTTGGGCTTAGCGGCCGCAGCCTGGCAGCACCGGCGTTTTCTGAACGAGGTCGGAGCATCGCAGGCGCGCCATGTGTGGTCTATCTCTTTCATAGTAGCGATGGCTGTCATCCTGATTGGAGCCATCACGTTTTACGGGGTTCTGCTGCGCCACGGACCGTTTTAGGCGGGAGTGAGATCCTTCGCTGGACGATCGGTCCACGGCAACGTTAATGCCGGTGCAACGTTTTAGCGACGCGGGCCAGTCGGTCGATCAGTATTTTCAAATCGTGGGCGAGCAGAACGATCCCGGGTTTTCGTGGATACATCGTGGGTAGCGGGGAAAAAGCAGCCGAGGCAATCCGCATTTCATTATCCCCTTGCAGCGCCGAATGTCTCTTATGGCCTTGAGTAAACGACCCAGGCCCTTCGCAGGCAATACGCTTATACGCGCAAACGGGATGTGACGCAACTGTCAGAAATTACAGGTCTATCAATTGCGGTCCGACCCTCAAGAAGACGGCAAGGATCCGCTCCCGCTGTCAGATTTGCCAGTAGCGGCGCCGAAGACTAAGTCGTAGAGTAGGCGCGAATTTTATGGTGGACGGCGAAGTCGTTCGAAGCAAGAGCTCGACTCTGTGGCTGGCTCCCAACATGGCTCAATCCGAATCTGCATTGGCAGCGAATTGGAGACGACGGGCGCAACAACTCCAGAAAGAGGCGCATGTTTTCTATTTTGTGCTTAAACATCGCCGCTCGCGCTGGTATGCAAAGATGGTGGCAGCCTGCGCCGCAGGGTACGTGCTGAGCCCCATTCAACTCATCCCAAACTTCATTCCGGTGATCGGAACTCTGGACGATTTCGTAGTTCTGTTTGTGGCTGTAAAGCTGCTTCAGAAGCTTACGCCGGCGGACGTTCTCACCGAATGTCGCCAGCTCGCCGATGTCGCGGAGACCCGTCGGAAAGAAGAGATCGGATGGAAAGCTTCGGTTCTTGCGCCCATCGTGGTCGGAGCGGTGTGGGTCCTCGCCGCCATCACTGCAAGCGCGCTGATGGCGGCGTACCTCTACCATTAGAGCACCGGGGCATCCTTGGTATTGGCTGCAATCCGCGGCTTACTTACCGCAATAGACCATGGCCCGACCCGGCCAGATAAACACGAAATCAGTGCTGTTGACCGTAACCGAGAAGCGAATTGTTCCTTTCGGATAACAACCTTCCGCTGAGCACAGAACGGGATAGTAGCGCGGGTCTTTCGTGACAAATGATACAGTCAAGGCCTTTTTGGGAGTTACGGTAAAAACTTTCGATGAGGTGTCCGGAGACAAAAAGGTCTCGTTCGGAAGAAAGCCGCCGGAGAAGCAATTGATGCTGGCGAGCTCCCAGACTTGATTGCGCTGTTTTTTGCTGAGACCTTTCTTGGTATGCACGACCGCAAGGGGCATAGCGATGCGCCCATCGACGCTGGCTCCGCCTTGCCGCACAGAGAGATCAGATTCCGTGTTGTTGACGATCGTGGTCGTGAAACTCAGCAGTTCTCCCGCTCTCCCAGAGCCGACATTCTCGAATCCAGCCCTGGAACTAACCTCAACTCCTCCGTGGTTCAGCTTATGGATTGCATCGCCAGTTACCGGGTCCAGAACGCTCGAGGACACTGCCCCTGGAGGACTGTCCGCTCCCCATACAAATGCGCTCGTGGCTTCCGTCTTAAAAATAGGCAAGTCGTCTTGCGCATGCGTGAGGAGCGTCAGGACAATAACGGCAAGCGAGATTGCAAACGAGCGTTGCATGATAGTTTGCGTGGAGCGATGCCGCTCTGCTGTGATGAGGACACGCCGCGCGGCACCCGACGCTGTATCTCAATTTCTAAACCAATGCGGAAAGGTGTGCGACTGGCAGAACTACCATTCCTGCGATTCCTTAAGTGCGGTTACTGTAAGTTCTGCCAGTTCACCGGCCTCGTCAGCAAATATAGTCTCGCTTTGAGCCCTGATACCCGACAGTAAAAGGAAATTATGAAAATGAACTTCGCCCCCTCCGTTCTTCTGGGAGTGGTGCTGCTTGCCGGGGCCATTGGAGTTGCACAGACAGTGGTCCGCATTGCGCCGCCTCCCCCAGCTCGAGTTGGGGTGGTTGGAGTTGCGCCCGGACCAGGCTATGTTTGGGTTGGCGGGTACCAGCGTTGGAATGGCACCCGCTATGTGTGGGTGTCTGGACGTTGGGTTCGTCCGCCCCGCGCGGGTGTTGTCTGGGTATCTCCGCGCTGGGTCCAAAGCCGAGGCGGTTGGGTGTTTTATAAAGGATACTGGCGCTAGCAGAAATGAGTGAGAGGTTTTCGGTTTTCTTAGAGCAAGTCGGGCGAGCCGTTCTCAAAAGTTGTGGCGCATGTCTCCTCGCAAGAAACGGCAATACTCCATTCGCCGTACGCATTTCTCACTGACCAAGTACTGCACGCCAACCTGACCGATCTGGGAACTCGCCTCATCCCGGATATAAGAAACCACTTGCGTAAGAGTCCTTTGCCCTTCAGATTATAAGAAGAATGACAAAGGGGGGGTTTTCATTCCTCAGGTAACGATTAAAACCGGCCTCACGACTCCGAATGGAAGTGAAGAGCTACTAACAGAATATTTGTGCGACCACCCGGGCTGTCCCAATATTGCCACCCATGTGCTTGGTTGCGTGAAAGAGGTCGGCGCTATGGCAGCCGTTTGCGCCGAGCACGCGCCGAAGGTTCCGTCCTAAATTGCGTTAGGCTCTTTTTCGCCGTTCGTTTATCAAGGGTTCCTGTATCAAGGGTTCTTGCATGAACAGAGCAAGTCGCAGGAGAAGAGATCGCTACGCCCCCGCGACATAGCCGCTTTTCTCGTCGTAACCGCAAATCCCATCGCAACGGTCAGGGTCACCCGCAACACTCATGCACTGAGGCTACGAATTAGGCGCTTCAAGTTAAAGCGTCCTGCGGACGGCTGTAATTTCTGACAGTTACCTCGCTAAAGCGGAAGTCGTAGCTTTATAGTCGAGACGGAGTGCGCCCGCCTCCTCATCGCGGCATGAATATCCCATTTCAATAAGGAAGGAAGACTCTCTATGAGTGACCAAGACAAAGTTGAACGAACAGTTCTTCCCATCCCAGACCCACCACGTTCCGGCCTGATGTTGTACGACGCCAAGGATCCGGAAAACAAGTACCCGGCCATCACCCAGTTGCGCCCACCCACGGGTGCGCCAAATGTTCTCGTCATCTTGATTGACGATGCGGGCTTTGGCTCCTCCAGCGCCTTTGGCGGCCCATGTTACACGCCGACCGCGGAACTCTTGGCCTCCGGTGGCCTGAAATTTAACCGCTTTCACACTACAGCCTTATGCTCGCCCACTCGTCAGGCCATGTTGACGGGACGCAACCACCACACGGTTGCCATGGGAGGGATCACCGAAATCGCTAGCGGATCGCCCGGCTATTGCTCGGTTCTACCAAACACCTGCGCGCCACTCGCCCGAACCCTCAAGCTCAACGGCTACGCGACAGCCCAGTTCGGCAAGTGCCATGAAGTGCCCGTGTGGGAGACCAGTCCCGCCGGCCCTTTTGATTCCTGGCCTACCGGGGGAGGGGGATTCGAATATTTCTACGGTTTCATTGGCGGCGAGGCGCACCAGTGGTATCCATCTCTTTATGAAGGCACGACACCGGTCGAGCCCAAGAAGACGCCCGAAGAGGGCTACCACTTCATGGCAGACATGACCGACAAAGCGATCAACTGGATCGGACAACAGAAGGCGCTCATTCCAGATAAGCCCTTCTTCGTCTACTTCGCACCGGGCGCGACTCACGCCCCTCACCATGTTCCGAAAGAATGGGCAGATAAATACAAAGGCAAATTCGACCAGGGCTGGGACAAGCTGCGCGAAGAAACCTTCGCCCGCCAGAAAAAGCTAGGCGTCATTCCTCAAGATTGCCAACTCACGAAGCGGCACAAAGAAATTCCGGCATGGGATGAGATGCCTGCCGCGCTTAAACCCGTGCTCATCCGGCAGATGGAGGTTTACGCCGGGTTCATGGAATATTGCGACTACCACGTGGGCCGCGTGATCGATGGGATCAAGAAACTCGGCCTGCTCGATGACACGCTCATCTACTACATTATCGGCGATAACGGTGGGTCCGGCGAAGGTACTCTGCACGGTACCTACAACGAGATGATCAACTTCAACGGCGCGTCAGCACTGGAGACTCCTGAGTTCCTGATGGCTCACCTCGACAAACTGGGCGGGCCCGAGTCCTACAACCACTTTGCCGTAGGCTGGGCGCACGCCATGGATACGCCGTATCAGTGGACCAAGCAGGTCGCTTCGCACTGGGGCGGCACGCGCAACGGGACAATCGTGCACTGGCCCAAGGGGATTAAGGGGAGAGGTGAACTCCGAACCCATTTCTGCCACTGCATTGACGTAGCTCCGACCATTCTGGAAGTGGCCGGACTACCCCAACCGCTTTTCGTCAACGGAGTGCAGCAGCATCCGATCGAAGGCGTCAGCATGGCCTACGCGTTCAGCGATGCCAAGGCAGCCGAACAACATGAAACACAGTACTTCGAGATGTTTGGCAACCGAGGCATTTACCACAGGGGCTGGACTGCAGTCACACGCCACAAAACTCCCTGGATCCTCATCGGCGAGAAAACCCCGGCATTCGACGACGATGTTTGGGAACTTTACGACACCAACAAAGACTGGACTCAGGCAAATGATCTGTCTAAGCAGATGCCGGAGAAGTTGCACGAACTACAGCGCCTGTGGCTGATCGAGGCGACGCGGTATAACGTACTCCCTCTCGATGACAACCTTGGCGCACGGCTTAACTCGGATACAGCAGGGCGTCCGCAGTTGATCAAGGGCAAATCCCAAATCTTGTTTGGCAGCATGGGCCGTTTGTCTGAAAACTCAGTGCTCAACCTGAAGAACAAGTCGCACTCGGTGACCGCCGCGATCGTCGTACCCACAACCGGAGCCGAAGGCGTTATCGTAGCCCAAGGGGGCAACATCGGCGGCTGGAGCCTCTACGCGAAAGGCGGCAAGCTCAAGTACTGCTATAACTTCCTCGGCATTCAACAATTCTATGCCGAATCTAGCAGCGTCCTGTCTCCCGGTGAGCACCAAGTACGCATGGAGTTTGCGTACGCTGGCGGTGGCCTGGGCAAGGGCGGCGTGGCGTCCTTGTATGTCGACGGTAAGAAAGTTGGGGAGGGCAAGGTCGCGGTGACAGCAGCGATGGTCTTCTCTGCCGATGATGGCTGTGACGTGGGAGTGGACAACGGATCTCCCGTCTCGCCCGACTATGGGGCGCGCGGGAACGAGTTTACGGGTCACGTTAAGGGCGTGCAACTCGCCATTGCCGAAGATGCCGTAAGCGTCGATCACCTCGTCGCGCCGGAGGATGCCGTCCGCATTGCCATGGCGCGACAGTAGAAGTCGCGAATACCTTGCCTTACGCACCCGTCCAAGATTTTTCTTGGGCGGGTGGGTTTTTGGTACAGAGGTGTTTGCTGTTGTTCGCCACAATCACAATTTCAAATAAGATGAGAACGCGATATTTTTCCTTTGCGCCGCCGACCGGGAGCGCGCCATTGAAAGTGATACTGCCATTCGTAGAAGGATTAGGTCAGGGGGAACACATTGGAATGAAGCGGCGTGATGAGATAGGCGCGGGGCGCAAGGTCTTGGGCCCGGAGCACCGACGACAGCAGCCATGAAGCGATTCCGATGCGAAGAAACATCGGACACAAGGCCGTTCTACGATGTCTTCGCTTTCTCGAAATCTGGCGGAGTTCTGCCCCACGTTCTAGGTAGATCCCGCGCTTGAATTTAGGTCATCGTCTTTGTAGTACTTAGTGCCTTTGGCGGTGATTTCAAGGGCGAGGCCCTTGTCGGTGAGCTGATACATCCAAACACCGTCCGAGACCGAGACTGCGCCCGCCATCGCTCCGCCCTTATCTCCGTTTTTCGCAGCCGCCGTAGCCTGCCCGCCGAATTGCCACCCGGAGTTCACGAAAGTGTTGAAGGCCTTTCCGGTGTCGAAAACGAAAATGACGCTAAACTTCTTCACCCCCATACCGAGGCCCGCTTGGACTTCGAGCATCTTCATGAAAGTCTCACGCTTGGTTTTGTTGTCGACGGCAATGCCTTTTCCATTACCCGAGCCGGCAATCAGGATTTTCACTCCCAGGTTGCTGAAGACCGCATATCCGGCCGCTTCTGCGACCGCCGATTTGGCGCTCGGCTGTGCTTTGTAAAGGCGTTGAAGTGTGTCCTGCGCCATGTTGCGGATGTCTTTCTGTTTCTTTTCGATCTTGGGATCGGCAGAATATGCCGGCCCCGCCAACGCGCAAACCACGACGGCGACGAGGAGTTTTTGCATTCTTGTTTTCATGGTTCACCTTTTTGCTGGTTTATCAGCCGCTGTAACAAATCCCCCACGGACGGACCGGCGGCATGAGCGTAGAAAGCCGGGTTCAGCGAACTCTGTAGTCTAGGAGTCCCGTGCCACCCCGGTAACTGGCAGAACTGACAGCCCACGCTGAACCTAGATCGCCCAAGGCGGCGGCTGCACAGTGCTAGCGATCTTTGGTCGTGGGTCGTGTCCAGACCAATCTTTCACCCTGTACGTTTTGACAGTTACGCAACTGCAGGACCCAGACCTAGTCTGTTGCTGCGCGGACAAGCAGGCCCCCAGTGGACCGGTTGCCGTCACGCAATGGGGTATTCAAATGGACCTTATGACTGACGATACTTGGCCGGTGCATGCACCCCCAGGTTTTCACCTGCTTGCGAAGCCGAGCGGTTCCACGTGCAACATCGATTGCACATACTGCTTCTTCCTGTCGAAGGAATCGTTGTATCCGAACGAGAAAAATCGGATGTCGGATGCCACGCTTGAGACCTACATTCGCCAGTTGCTGGAATCGCACCGCACGCCCACGGTAACCGTGGCGTGGCAGGGGGGCGAGCCGACGCTGATGAAACTGGAGTTCTTCAGGCGATCGGTTGAGCTCGTCGAAAAATACCGCCAGCCCGGGCAGACCGTGGAACACACCTTTCAGACCAACGGCATCCTCCTCGATGACGAGTGGTGCGTATTTTTCAAGGAACACAATTTTCTGGTCGGCTTGAGCGTCGACGGTCCACGCGAAATTCACGACACATACCGGCTCGACCGTGGCAAGAAAGGCACGTTCGACCGCGTCATGCAGGGGTGGGCATACCTGCACAAGCACGGCGTCGAGTTCAACATTTTGTGTACGGTAAACGCCGCCAACGAGAAACATGGCCGCGCGGTTTACCGTTTCTTCCGCGACGAGATGGGAGCGAAGTGGATGCAGTTCATCCCGATCGTCGAGCGCGCATCGGAGGAGACCATCGACATCGCGAACCAGGGCTGGAGCGAGCAGCCGGGCCGCAAGCGTTTGTTCTACACGCAGTCCGGCAACCTGGTAACCAAGCGCTCGGTCGGAGGCGAACAATACGGCCGCTTCCTCGTGGATATCTTCGAAGAATGGGTCCGGCATGACGTCGGCAAGGTTTTCGTCCAGATGTTCGACGTCACGCTGGAAGCTTATTTCGGCCGCCATCTACTGTGCATCCACGCCCCCACCTGCGGATATGGCCCCGCGCTGGAATACAACGGCGATGTTTATTCTTGCGATCATTTCGTCGAACCGCGCTACAAGCTCGGCAATATCCACGAAACCCATCTTGTGAAACTTGTAGCCTCGGCCGAGCAGCGCAAGTTCGGCGATGACAAACGCGATTCGCTCACCGCGCAGTGCCAGCGTTGTGAGGTTAGAGGGCTATGTAACGGGGGTTGTCCGAAGGATCGATTTTCGCTGTCGTCCGATGGCGATCCCGGCCAGAACTACCTCTGTGCCGGTTTGTATCTGTTCTTCACCCACACCGGCCCCGCGATGCAGACTATGGCCAACCTGCTCAAGCGGGGCCTCCCACCCTCCGACCTGATGTCACTGACCGCTGCTGACGACGCGAGGCGCGGTCCTTATGAACCTTGTCCTTGCGGAAGTGGCCGCAAGTTCCGCTTCTGCCATGGCAATCGCGAACCGGACTCGCCTTTCAGCCGGCTAAGCCGGGGAACGGCTTCGCCGCTGAAGGCAGCGGTTATCCCAATGCAGACTGTAGTTCCACCAATAGCATCGCCCGGCGGCGCCGATGGAGGAATCAAGTGAGAGCTCGACGGCGCATTCCGATTCTGATGCAGTTTTTCACCGGCCAAAGCCGGCAATCTCAACCCAAATTAAATTAAAGGAAGGAACAAATTATGGCTACAAAACAACCGAACATACTGATTCTCTGGGGCGACGATATCGGTACCTGGAACATCAGCCACTTCAGCAAAGGCATGATGGGCTACCGGACGCCGAACATCGATCGGGTCGCCACTGAAGGCGCTACCTTCACCGACTTCTACGGCCAACAGAGCTGCACCGCTGGCCGCGCCGCCTTCATCACCGGCCAGAACCCGCTTCGCACCGGCTTGACCAAAGTCGGAATGCCCGGCGCACCCGTCGGACTTCAACCGGAAGACCCCACCATCGCCGATCTGCTCAAGCCGCTCGGCTACGCCACTGGCCAGTTTGGCAAGAACCATCTCGGCGATCGGAATGAATACCTGCCAACCGTGCATGGATTTGACGAGTTCTTCGGCAATCTCTACCACCTGAACGCGGAAGAAGAACCAGAACTGCCCGACTATCCCAAGGATCCTAAGTTCCTCGCGGAGTTCGGACCCCGAGGTGTGCTGCACTGCGTGGCTACGGACAAGGACGATGCGACCGTTGAGCCGCGCTGGGGCAAGGTGGGTAAACAGGTAGTGAAGGACACCGGCCCGCTGACCAAGAAGCGCATGGAAACCGTCGACGAGGAGATCACTTCCCGAGCTCTCGGCTGGATGGAGAAGCAAGCCAAAGCCAACAAGCCGTTCTTTCTCTGGTACAACTCGACGGCGATGCATTTCCGGACTCACCTCGCCGACAAGAACCGCGGCAAGAGCGGACAGGATGACTACAGCGATCGCATGGTTACACACGACGAGCAAATCGGCCAGATGCTCGACAAGCTCGATGAATTGGGCATCGCCGACAACACATTTGTCATGTACTCCACCGACAACGGCCCGGAGAACGACACTTGGCCAGATGGCGCCAACACGCCTTTCCGCAGCCAAAAGGATACGAACTGGGAAGGCGCATGGCGTGTTCCGTCATTCATCCGCTGGCCCGGCAAGGTCAAGGCGGGTACGGTCCTAAACGGCATCGTCTCCCACCAGGATATGTTGCCGACGTTGCTGGCATTGGCGGGTGACCCGGATGTAAGCCAGAAGCTCTTGAACGGCTACAAAATCGGAGACAAGACCTTCAAGGTGCACATCGACGGGGTCAACGTGCTGCCCTACCTCACGGGCCAGGTGAAGGAAAGTCCGAGAGAAGCCTTCTTCTACGTCAGCGATGACGGGGGCGTCATGGCAGTCCGGGCGGGCGATTACAAGCTGGTGTTCGAAGAGCAGCGTGCAACTTCCACTGCGGTTTGGCAGGAGCCGATGGTGAAGCTGCGCCTTCCCTACATATTTAACCTGAGACGCGATCCGTTCGAGCGCGCCAACGTGAACTCCAATGTCTACTGGGATTGGATGATCAACCACGTCCCTCAGCTTTACCAATGTCAAGCGCTGGTGGCCGCCCAAATTGACAACTACGTAAAGTATCCGCCCCGCCAGAAGGCGGCCTCATTCAACCTCGACTCGGTGATGGCGCAACTCGGGCCAGCGATCGCGGCGTATAAGAAAAAAGAAGCGGCCGCCGAAAGGCAGCCAACTTCAGCGGCTGCAGATTAAGAAGCCATCAAGAAGGGAGGTCGAAAGACCTCCCTTTCCAAGGCAGGCGAGCACAGCACCCGAACTCCCCGGCGGATAACCGTCTGCCGGGGAATTTTCAAACACGGTTTGTCATGAATGCAGAACAACTCTTGCCGTACCTTGGCATAGCCGAGGAAGTCCGGGACTTTTACGACCGTTATCCCTACCCTCCACCGGTCGATAATTTGGAAAAATATCAGCGGCTTTGGCAGGACCCGCAGAGACGTCGCGCGGACTATCATCTGTTCTGGCCCACTCAGTCTTATCGGGAAGACCAGTCCGTTCTCATCGCCGGTTGCGGAACATCGCAGGCGGCCAAGCACGCATTGCGCTGGCCCGCGGCTAAAGTTACCGGCATCGATTGCAGCGCAACCAGTGTGCTCCGAACCGAGGAGCTCAAACAAAAATACAACTTGAAAAATCTCGAAATCCACTGGTTTCCCCTTGAGCGAGTGAGCGACTTGGGGATGAGCTTCGATCAGATCGTGTGCACCGGGGTTCTCCATCATCTCGCCGACCCTGACGCGGGTCTCGAGGCTTTACGCAACGTGCTTAAACCGGACGGAGCCATGCACCTCATGGTGTACGCGCCTTACGGACGCGCCGGCATTTATATGCTGCAGGATTTCTGCAGACGGATAGGCATTCGCGCCACCGACGCGGATATTCGCAATCTCAAGGGTGCGCTGAGTGCGTTGCCTCCTGGGCATCCACTTGAAACCCTGCTCAGCCAGGCTCCAGACTTCCGGCATGAGGCGGCGCTTGCCGACGCTCTACTACATCCACAAGACCGCGCCTATTCCGTTCCTCAATTGTTCGACTTTATCGAGAAAGGGGGACTGACGTTCGGCCGCTGGGTGAGACAAGCGCCTTACTCCGTTTACTGTGGCGCCCTCGCCAAGATCGCTCAAGCCAGCCAACTGGCGCGCCTTTCTCCCGCAGAGCAGTATGCCGCCATCGAACTGTTTCGGGGCACCATGGCTCGCCACAGCGTGATTGTCTACAGACGCGAGAGCGCCAGCGCCGGGCAGCAACTCAGTTTTTCCGGTGATGGCTGGCGGCACTTTGTACCCATTCGAATGTCCGACACAATCTCTGTTCAAGATCGGCTGCCTCGCGGGGCCGCGGCTGTTCTCATCAACCAGACTCACACCTACACAGATCTGTTCTTGCCAATCACTCCAGCGGAAAAGCGGTTGTTCGACGCCATTGACGGAGTTTGCAGTATCGGCGATATCGTGAAGAACACGTCGCCATCCGCAGACCTCGACATGGCCCGCACTTTCTTTGAACGACTCTGGTGGCATGATCAGGTAGTGTTCGACCGCTCACGACGACATCAACTCTCTTGAGGGGACAAGAAACTCAAGAAACGGTTGAGAGTAAGGCCGCTGAAATCACTTCGGGAAGCGATTCCAAACGTGCGTCTGGGTGAGATCTGCGAAATATTCGACCCGATCACGGGGAGTAAACAACCGAATGTTCGGCACAGATTCTTTCATAGACATCGCCTTCCTGTTCGCGCTGAAAGCTGCTCAGCACATACCCGCAGAGAACATCGATGTTAGTGGTCTTGGTTATTTCGTCCCAGAGGCGTTCGACCTGAACCGCAGCGTTCGCATTACCTTGCGCCCACAAAGTAGGTGCACATTCACCACAGGCTGCAACTCGAGGATTCTCTCCCTTGGCTGCCTTGGCCGCGGTTGCCAGCAGATCGCTCGCGACCTTGCGGAATCGGACCGGGTCGGGCACATCGTCCACCAAAAAAGTCGAGAGCGTCTCGGCAACATCCAGCGGAATGTAAGTCCCTTGTTCGATGGCGGCGCCAATATTCAAGCCCTCAGCTTGCAATCGCTGCACAAGATTGTTCTGGTGTGACGGGGTCGCGAGCACAACGACTGCATTTCCGACCTTCAGCGCGGCTTCGATGAAACGAGTGAATCCAACTAAAAGAGACTCATTGTCAGCATAGAATTGAACTGCATGGCTGCCTGGGCCTTTTCCCGGCGTAGGCGGCTCCCGGCGGGGCAAGCGTTGGGAATCTTGCTCCCGGCTGACGTCGGCGCGATTGAGATCTGAGATTCCGCTGCCAATGTACTGTCTGCCCTGACAAACCTCCTCTACAGCGACTAAAAGTTCGCTTGCCGCGTGTGCTTTGACGATGTAACCTTGCCCCCCGGAGCTGAGGGCGCCCTGCACCACATCCCACGAAGATTCTTGACTTACAAAGAGAATTTTGGATTCGGTCGAGAGCTTGCGGATTCGTCGAGCGGCTTCAATTCCATTCAGCGCCGGGAGCCCAATGTCGAGGATAATAAGATCGGGTCGCAGTTCCTCGGACGCACGAACCGCTTCCAGTCCGTCTGACGCCTCTCGAACGATCTGTAATTCCGTTCTTTTCCCGAGAGTCGAACGTACGAATCGGCGGAATGGTTCATAGTCATCGACCACTAATACGCGGACGGATGACACGCGGGTACCAGCCTTTCATTTGGTGGAACCGCAGATGTTGTGGTCGGCATCAACCTATCATCATCTCCGTTTTGCTGCGACGTCAATAGCCCTAAAGTGGCGCATGTTTTAAATTTGGCATTCTGTCCGTAATTGGGAGAGTGCCGGTTCCAGCACATACTTTCGGCACAAATTTGCCGAGACTTAGGAGCTCGCCTTCCTTTGTGATGCGATCGAACTCGCGGCCCACAACATAAAACCCAAGCGGAGAATATTAGTCGCGCTGGAATTGTTATCGACAACGCCGGGGATACCACTATCGCAATTCTTCTCGACAGTTCGTTGCCGGGGTTTCAATGGCACGACCCATCATCCTGAAACTGGCCGCTGGAGGCCATCGATGCCAGCGAGCGGGCACAGGTCAGGATTTGCTGGTATAAGGGATCATTCTTCAGGGCGTTCGGAGCAACGTAGTTCATGTTCTGGCGGGCTGCGACAATTTTATTGCTCAACTTTTGCATGTTATCGAACTCATTGCTCAGCAATTGATAGGCTTGTTGATCGGAATCCGTCGACGCCGCTACGGATGCCAATCTGAGGCTCGCAGCTGCTTGCCCCTGAAATCCGGCAACAACAGCGTCCGTTACTGGGTAGCCGTTCTGGACGGCATTGAGAAGGGTGCTGCGCCATTCTCTAATCACGGACATTTCTTCAATGCCTGCCTTGAGAAACTCTTTTGAAAATCCTGGATTTGCCGGTTGACTGCTGGATGGCGTAGTTGCGGCGGTACCAGGCAGGGTCAACGTAATCTGAGGTCCGTTGAAGTGGAGCGTGCCGTTCGAGAGTCGCGCCAGCGCCTCGATGTCGACGTACGACCTGCCATTCATCTGCATCACCGCCGCATCCCCGGGCTGGCCGCTTATCGTGAGCTTTCCGTTCTGCTGCGCAGCCTGAGGCGATGCCAGGCATGAGAAGGCCAAAAAGCCGGGTAGAATTAATGATCCCCTCGTCAGTCGCCTGCTCATAGATTCACTCCATTTTTCTTGCGTGATGCCGCCGCGGTTCTTAGGTCATCGGAAACCGCCGGGCTCCGAAGCCACATAGACCAGCTAAACTTTCTTATTCAGGCTAACGGGCGAGGAAAGGGTGCACGACTGTCAAAAGTGCCAGTGCGACCGGCGGTCGGCTATTGTGGCGCCAGGCTCTGAGCGAGGCTTATCAGGTTTTGCGGCTTTACTCGGATGACCCCTCCGCGTGGGCTATCAATATCGGCTATGAGGAAGAACGAGACGGATACCGCGAGCGGCAAAACTAAAAACAACCGGCTCCTTCGGTGCGCGCCATAGCCGATTAATAGGTTGCAGCCTATGGAGATCAATACCAGCAGGACCCAGGCCTCAAGCGGAATGCGGTTCCACCAGGCGGCCTGGGTGTAACCCTGCGAGTTTAAAACGTCATTCATTCCCGACAGGGCCAGGGCAGTCAGGGGTGTTGGCTGAGCTGGCGCGTGAACTTCCACGGCGGACCACAACTCACTTTGCAGTTTGGCGGTATCGTCGTTGATCCGCTGAAGCTGCGGCCCATTCTTGGCGGTGTAGAAGAGCACACGCTGGTCAAGATAGCGTCTAAGTAGATCACGCGCCCTGGCCGCATCCGCGGCAGGCAGCACATCGACGCGGACGTATTCTGTGCCGATTGCGTTGGCCTCTGCCTCTTCATAGTTTTTGCGCTGATCGTATCGGCCGATGGCCATCGAAAACGTGAATCCGATAAGCAGGCCCAGCAGCGTCAGGGCGCCGGCTTGGACAACGTTGAAATCATCCCGCTGGTCTTCTTGCAGCGGTCGCCTTTGGGCAAAGAAGAAACCAACGCGGGCCGAGAGCCAAAGCACCACGAAACAGAAGAACGAGACTATGAATGGGAAATCCATCGTGTTCTTCATACGGTGCCACTGCCGTCACCTTCGCAACAAACACCACGATTGCCTTCTTGCTGCGCGGCGTCGCTCCATGATGCAGCAGATTCGCCGACTAGGATACCGCTAGATCCGCCTGGAGGCTAGTATGTATCATTACCAGATTGTCAGCGTTGTTCCTCGTAATTGGCCTCGTCGAAATTCTTTAATCACTCCTGTACCACACTCCAACTGCCATCGGGATCGAACTCAGTCATTGCAGTGGCGGTTTCCGTCGTGGTCTTCCCCAAGTCCTTCTGGAGAAGCACGCCATCCTGGTTGATGATGAAGGTCATCACTCCAGAATTGCGGTACTGCGCTGGATAGGCGACGAAGGCGAATCCAGCGGTCATCTTCCCGTCGACTACGTAGTCCTTCGCGCCGCCATTGGCGTGACTGCCCTGCTTGGTCAGCATGTGAAAGAAGTAGCCGTGGAAAGGCATATGAGAATTTGGCTTTACGCTATATCCTTCGTCAGTTGCGAACGCGACCAGGGGCCCGAGTGGGCTTTGGGGTTGATCTTCTGGCGCCACCCAATACAAGCCGTTCTGCTGACCGTTATCGCTGATGAACTTCAGGGCATATTGCTTGGTGCCCCCATTGTCGCCACGCTCCAAGAAGTACTTAGCCTGCGCATCAGCCAGCGCTCCACAAACGTTGATGACTGCCAGTTCATTCCGGCCAATGCGGCGCGCCAGAATTTCATCTCTTCCCGCAGCCGTGTCGAAGAACCACTGCCCACCCTCATTTTTCCTCAGCGGAATCGGGAAGGCAAAATTGTCGGCCCCAACCAGCAGGATTTGGCTACCATCAGGCATCGTTCGCCAGCGGTTCATCTGTTGATACTTCGCTACGAATGCTTCGACGGTGGCCTTGTCCTGCACGGCATCGCCTGAAGAGATAAGGTCCTTCGATTCCGGACCGAAAATTGCCAGCAGTGCGTTTTGATCTCCTGACTTTCCCGCTGCCAGCAGCGCGTTGCCCGCGTCCTGCGGGGAACCAAATACTTTTAACGAAGGCTTATCGGACTTGTTGCAGCCGGCGAGGAGAACGATCAGCGCCAAAGCAAGCAACCAGTTTGTAAAAGCAATTCTCCCGATCTCGCGCGACATACTCATCCTCCAGAACATCGAATGTAAGACACCACCAACGTGCCAAGCTTCGTCTCGCTCGGAGCCCGATTTGGATTCATCTCCGAAAACTACCGGCGGCCGCCCCAGCCACCGCCGCCGCCCATGCTTTCCGAACCACGAGCGCTCGCGGACCTGTTGGCCCAACCTCCGCCGCTACCGCCGAAAGCCGACGATCCGCCGCTTTTCTCTTGTTGTCCCCATCCGCTGGAAGAGCTGCTGGGTTTCTGCACATTGTTCCAACTTCCACCCTTATCGCTCTGCACTCCACTGCCCGTATTCTTGTATTGAGTGCCGTTCACGGACGCGTACTTGTTGCCATTTGCAGTCTGACCAGCAGCGCCACTGTTGTACTTACCCGACGCGCCGTAGGCGGAGCCACCATTCGTAGTTTTCACCGACCCAGTTGTACCTTGAGAGGTCGTTTGATGCTGGCTGTACGCCGTGTTGCCATTTTTCGAAGCTGTCGAGCTTCCCCAACTTCCATTGGCGTTGGAACCTTGCTGGGTCTGCCCGTATGCCCCGGTCCTTGGGTTGTACGCTTGCGCAGCACTCTGCGTGCCGTAAGCGTTGGAGGTCGAAGCCCCACGGGCGTAGGTACCGGTAGAAGGGTTATATGCTTTACCGGCGCTGGCGCTGCCGTAACCGTTCGAGACTGTGCCACCGCGGGCGTAGGTCCCGGTGGCCGAGTTATAGCTGGTGCCGTAGTGCGCCGCGCCGTAACCGTTCGAACCGTAATAGCCGCCGTGCCACGCGTTATTTCCGTAGTACGCGCCGCCGCGATACACAACCGTCGTAGTGCCGTGCCAACCACAGTTCCAACTGCTATATCCCCAACCGCAGCATCCGCCGCTCATCATCGCGCCCACCGCGATGCCGACTCCGAATGCAACCACGGCGGTTGCGGCCACAGTCGATGCGCTGTATCCGGGAGTCACATACGGATAGCCGTAAACTACCGCGGGGTTGTACATGGGGACATAAACTACCTGTGGATTTGCAGATTGAATCACGATGACTTGCGGCGATTGTTGCGCAACCGTGAGTTGTGATCCTGACTTAAGGTTGCCGGCGGCTAAGGACTTCGCCCGCAAAACTTGGACTGCCGCCATAACGTCAGCGGCCTGGGTGTGATACGCCTCACCTAACGCAGAGGTCCAACTGAGATTCGACGCCAAATTGCCAAGCACCGAGGGGAATTGGGTGAGCGCCTTCACACTTGGATCCCACTGCTGTGCATCAACAGCCTGCATGAGATTCTTCCCGCTGAGATTGCTGTTCTGTTGCAGCCAACTGGCAGCGAAAGCAACTTGATCGGGGAAGGTCGCGGCCGCAAGAACCTGGGCCACTAAAGCGTCCGGGTAGAGCGCGACCGGCGCAACCAGTTGCTGCAATTCGTCTGGCGACAGCGGCGCACCTTGCCCAGAGTAACCGCCAGACTGCGGTTGCGCCGGTTGCTGGGCTCCGGCTTCAAATGGCGTAACAAGGATCAGCAGCACGCACAACGTAGCGCACAGAGCCCGTTTCACAAGATCTTTAATCATGGCATCTCTCCCCACCTGGACACGCCTGGTTCTGCACAACGATTTCCGAGTGCGGCTGGAGCAATTGTCCGGATACCATGCTCGGCGAGGAACTCGCTCCTGGCCACTGTCAGTTTTGACAAAACTGACCGGAGAACTTATGCACTAAAACGCCCATCCCAGGCTGGAAGTGGATCCGTAGTCAGTCTTGGGCAGATTGTCGGGCGGGCGGCTGTCGAAATTGAGATAGTAGCCAAGCCTCCAATACAAATCTTTGGCCAGTCTCAATTTCACTGAAGTATTGAAATCAAAGCGGACGCGTCCAGGATCGGTCAGACTGGGATAAAGGCGCGCGTCCGCCAGGATGTTGGTGGTCTTGAAGCGAAAAAAATTCACCTGAGTTCCCAGGATCGCTTCGGCGCTGTTCCCAGTCCGGTCGACCGTCGCCGCGGCGGAATAGCGCTCGCCGTTCCAGTCCGCGCCGACATAAGCTGCGATGAAACTGTTATTCGTATAGTTGAACATATGCCCCACCGCGCCCCCGAGAGTCGTGCGCAAATCGAGCTGCTGCTCGTCACTCTGTAAGAAATCTGCAAGCCCCCCGTAGAAGTTGCGTGGGGACAGCAACTGTTTTGTAACGTTAAGTCGCACCTCGTTGCGAAGATCGGAGATATTCCCTCCACCGCTGAAGCTGGATTCATAGTTCGCGGAAGCCAACCACTTTGTCCGCTCGAAGAGAGCGTTCGAATCAAAGTTATACTGGGTGCGGTTTTGTTGTTTGGAGTAATTGACGCCGGCATCCACTCCACCGTGCAGGTTCTGCCAGAAGCCTGCGTCTGTCGTGTGAAGCTCAACCACGTCTTTGGCCGGAATCAGCTGGCTTGCGGAATTTTCCGTCACCTGAACCTGCACTCCTTCCGGGGTCTTTCCTTCAGCCGTACTTTGTAGGCTGCCCGTGTAGCGCACTCCTGTCTTATCCGCAACCACAAAAGTCTGAGGACTCTCGATGTGGTTAATCTTGGACCAATCGAGCGAAACCGTGCCTTCCCCGACCGCCAGCTTGACATATAAATAGCCCTTCTCGAGCTTGACGATCTCGCAGGTCATGCGGTCACCGTTGACGAACTGGACAACGTCCTTCTTGTCTCGCGCAAAGCAAATTGGGCTCAAGGTGAAGACGAGCAACACCAGCAAGGCGGGGCAATGTGAATACCAACGGTAATCGTGGACACTCATGTCTTGCATTTTATTTCCTCTTAGTTTCAACCAGTCGGAGCGCAGCCGCCCCCCGAATGAGAGCTCAAGCCCTCAAGACTCACGAAATTCCCGATCACGCACTCTCAGACAACGTAAGTGGCACCGTCCGGGCAGACACCTGTCAGAACTGGCAGTTGGAAGACGATACAACGGCCGCTAGTCTAGCAGGACGAAAGCGAAAGCTATGAGAGAGCGGCGAAATCTTAAGCACTGGCCGGAAATGGCGCTTTTCCTTTTGTTTACCAGCGCTTCGTTGAGCGCGCAATCGGTTCAATTCCTGCCCGAGGTCGATAGCTACCTCACGCTCAACCCAAAGGTTCGCGCTTATTTCCAGGCAAAAGACGACCGGGAGGGCGGTGATCCAACCCAAGCGACGGTGGGACCGAGTATTCAGTTCTACCTCAAACCCTTGCTCAAGCTTAAGAGAATCACTGCCTACGACCCGGACGAAGCCAAGCGCAGACCTCTGGTGTTTGAGACGGGATACCGATATATCACTGCTCCGAATGCCGCTCCCGAAAATCGGCTCTTGACGGCGGTAACCTTTCACTTTCCCCTGACAGCGCGATTTCTGATCACCGACAGAAACCGCGCGGACCTCGACTGGAAGGATGGAAAGTTCACCTGGCGTTATCGCAACAAGCTGACGCTTGAAAGGACGGTCGCGATTTACTCCTATCATCTAATACCCTATGCCGCCGTCGAACCCTTCTACGAGAGCCAGTACGAAAAATGGAGCACCACGTCCCTTTACTTCGGCACCCTGCTCCCTGTGGGAAAGCATGTGGAGTTCAATCCCTACTACGAGCACGACAACAACACGGGAAAGCGCCCGAATCAGCAGGTGAACTCAGTCGGTCTTGCACTGTATTTGTATTTTTCGGTGGAAAAGAAATGAAACGCAGCAAGACAAGGTGAGAAGACAACACGATGGAATGCGCTGTGGCCGGCGCTTGCGGCCTTGAGCGGGGCGAGAGCTGTTACCCCCATGTTGAAGGTCCTGTCGCGCGAGCATCGCTTGCTACTGGGCTATGCCCGACGCGAATGCCTCACCCTGATGAAACCGCTTTCGAAGATCAATCCGTATGCCTGTTGAATTTTTTCTTTATGTCAGGTGCAAACTCTCCGATAGCATTTATAACGACCCCCACCCAAGCTTGCGTGATTACGCTCTGATACCCCTTGACCACGATCGTGGGATTATTAGGATTCCACGTCGCACCAATTGCTCCCGCTCCGAATGCGGCCGCAAAGGGCATGATATTTGGTCGGATAGATTGTTCATTATGGTCGTAGGTAATGAAATTTCTGACGAAGGCGTGACGAAAGCGTGAGCCCGCCCCTGTGCAACGGCATCGATCGTAACGCGGTTCCCATCCGACGATTCCTTGACCAAGTGAGGTAAGTGAATTCTGGATGATATTCGTGGCGTGATCGGAAACGACTCGTTTGCCGAAGCCAGAGAACCCATCTCCCCATGCCGACGGCGTGTCCTTCACTTGATCGTGTAGAACAAAAAATCCTGTCTTTATGTAAATGCCCGGTGTTGTATATGTTTGACGAACATAAAGCTCGAAGCGCTCTCGACCGGTCAACGCAACCATAGGAGCGTCTTTGGGGATGTACGCACCATATAGCCAGTTAACCGGAAGTTGGGTGTTTACAGGGGGCGATTCCGGTTGAACTGAAGTCTGAGTTTTTTCTTGTGCGAAGGAACTTGCAGCGAGTACTGCAAGGAAAACTCCGATCACATAGCTTTGGGCTTTGCCGGGTCGCGTCAAGCTTGGCATAACAGAGCTTCGAACGGCAGGGACGATTTCCAAGCATAGAGTCTGCATTCAAATCCTGCTTCCGGAGTGTAATTCCTTTTTGAAAATATCTGATCGGCCCATTGGCCGAACCGCGTTCCTTTCACATATCCGGCTGCCGCGGCTCCAGGTCGAGATATTTAATGAGCACGACTTCGTTGCCTTGCTCGTTGTAGATAAGCTGATCGACGAGCCGCTGTGCCAGCAGAACCCCGAAGCCGCCGGGGCGCATGCCCTGCGCGTCGCGAAACTCGACGTGCCGTACCGGATCGTCGGATGGATTGGCTATGGCAGCATGGGGAATCTCGTCCAGCGTAAATCCTTCGCCCGGATCGCTGATGCGACACTTCACCATGTGGCGAGCCCGAATATAAGAAATTTCGACTTGCTGGTTGGGATCAAGCCGCCCGCCATGCTCAATCGCGTTGACCAGCATTTCACGAAAAGCCATACCCACCGCATGTCTTTCCGGGGTTGGCAATTCCGCGATCTCATCAAAGAATTGGAGTACGCGATCCGCGGTCTTAAGGTCGCACCGAGCCAGAATACGAATCCATTCCGGAGTTGCCGAGAGCACGTCGATACCGTCATCCCAGCAGGGTTCTTCGATTGCGTGGTGAATCATAACGGCTAAGGCGTCGGGGGAATAGGGCTTGGAAAAATAACTGAATGCATGTTCTCGCATCGAGGTGATTACATCCGCAGGCGTGCTTTCGTCAGCCAAAATGATCAAGCGGGTGTGAGGACGGATACGCCGGATCTTGCGAAGCAGTTCGATGTCCTCCTTCCCTGAGGTCTTCTCGCTAGTCAAAATCAGATCGAAGCCTTTTTTCTGAGCCATGCGGAGCGCCGTCGCATTGTCGGGTGCGCGCTGCATCGCCCAGGTGTCGGGTTCAAGAATCTCCCGCAGCCGTGCCTCAATTAGCGAGTCACCGCCTACTATCAGCGCAGTCCGAACCGGGAAGGGACGCATCTCGATCGAGGAAACGGCGTTCATTTTGGACACCCCGACTCTTGCCTGACAATCTTCGCAAGGATGAAGCCCAATTATCTTTTGCCGACAATGTGCCAATAGGAGTACGGTCTCGCCCCCGCGCTCCTGCTATTGGCGCAATCGCCACACTCGAAGCTATGCTTCGACGCACAAACCCGAGTCTGGTCGGTCAGAGAATTACTGCATGTGACGGACCAGCCAATCGATGCCTTACGGCAAACGAGTTGACTAAGCCCCGCCTGCCACCCCGCGATTCACCAACACCTTGACTTCCACGCGGCGATTCTCCGCCCGTCCGCTGGCTGTCTCGTTAGGTGCTGAAGGATCAGCGATGCCCATCGCTCCCGGTGCCACAATGTGCCGCAAAGGAACATTGCAGTTCTGCAACAGGTACGCGACGACCGCTTGCGCCCGATCCATGCTCAACTGCTGATTCATGGCGGCGGCGCCAGTGGAGTCCGCATAACCCTTTACCTGAATGATGTAGCCCTTCACGCTGATCGCGCTCTGGGCCAGCTGTGACAAAGAGGTCTGATCCTTCCCCGAAAGTTTCGCGCTTCCGGTATCGAAGAGAAGAGTTGCAGTTCCCTTGGTGTCGTATTCCGAAAGTTCGGAGAAGCGCTGGGTCTGGGCTGCAATTTCCTGCTGATTCGCCGCGGTCTGCTCCTGGTTAGCGTTGATCTGCTCTTTGTTGGAAGCCGTCTCGACTGCGTTCGCGGCAACCCCTCCTTTGTTGGCCGCAACCCCCTGAGCGTTGTCGGCGATGTTAGCTTTATTGACCTCCTGCTGCGCCTGCGTCGGGCTCAAGCCGGCCTGGATAGTTTCGGCCAAAAGTAAATTGCTTTTGGAGAATGTGATGGTTTTCGCCACGACGCGGCTGTCGTCTCCGGTCCCGTCGACTTGAATCCGCAGTCCCGGAATCAGCGCTGTGACTGATTGCTCCGCCTTGCGTAAGCCTAAGCCCTTTGGTGTTTGAACCTTCGTCGAATCGGTCAACTCCACAACGACTTTCGTTTGATCCTTCGTGTTCTTCAGCGTCAGATTTTCTCCGTCTCGCCCGGTAATCAATCCGTTGACCTTGACTTTCTTGCCGTTCGACTCGCCATACGCCAACCCGGCAGACAGGACGAACAAAAGTGCCGTGAAGGCTACGATCCATTTGCTGTTTTTCATGATCTTGTCCTTTCGAAAGGTGTCATTTTTCAAATTGCGCGAGCAAATTCGCTCGGGTGGTAGTTGGGAACCACCTATCGCTGAATCCTAAGCACCTTTGTTTGCCATGCCCACTGTCAATATTGACAGCAATGAATCAGCCCTCGCGCCGGATGCAGGTTTGTTCGGCGGCGAACAGAACTCGGTGCGCGCTGCTGGAATTTGTCAACGTGCAACACTGTGCGATCCGAGACATCACGAAGAATTGCCGCGCTTTAGTGGAATTGGTCCTCTACCTCAGTGACGGCAATGATGGGAACAGAACAAGTTGATTTTCTTGAGACAAGGGAAAAAGCTACTACACGCCAAGAAGAGTTTTTGGGAAAAGACATTCGACCGCGATCTTCCCGATTGTCTAGAAACTTCTGCCTTGAGTTGCGGACCGTTTTGTTAGCCACGCTAGCAATTCTGACAGGTTCAACCGCCGAGTTTGATAAGGTACCCTGATTTCACTTCATCAGGTTGCTCTCCGCTGTTAGGAAGGCGGAGAGATTCTCTACCCACGAAGCCGTGGAAGATCACCACACTACCGCGGCTTCGCTTTTTTCGATTTGTGTCGGGCGTTGTGAGAAACATATTGGTTGCACGCACCGCGTCGGTTCTTGTTTGATAACTCAGCCAGCACCAAGATTTGATCAAGCTCGCGGGAAGGTCAATATCCAGTGAGTGCGGATGACGAGGATAGCGAACGCGGAAACGCGACGTTCGAGGTTATTTCAGACGTGACTTGTCGCCTTTGACCTCGCCTCGTCCGAGTCTGCCTCTATCTGAAAACACCGCTGAATCGCGCTGTACAAAAACGCAGTGGTCAGTCCGAAGAGCAGCCACCCGCTCAACGCCTCGATCGCTCCCATGAGTCGCCAGTGGTCATCCAGACGCAGCCCCGACCCATAGGTGGTCATTGCTCCCAGCGAATAGAGCATGGCGGACTTGAAGTCAGGTTGAGCGCCGAGAAACTTGTAACAACCCGCCCATAAGCCGGCCTCCACCGCATGCAAAACCGTGGCAAACAAGATCACGCCGCTTATGACCAGCGCGAAAACTCCTGTGGGATGGTGCCTGCCTCTCTCGTGGGTATATAGGTTGACACCTTTCACGTTCACCAGTCGGAGGCCCAGAACATGGATCACCACAGTGAGCAGGATCAATGGCACGCCCCATTCCCAATCAGCACGCCATGCTGTCGGGATGAAAAAGCAGGAACTGAGAGCGCCAGATTCAATTGTCATCGAGATCTCTTCGCTGGTCCTCGGCCACGTCCTATTGCAGGATTTCCCGGGCGAATCAAAAAACGTCAAGTCCGCCCTGCTGTGAAATCAGTTTTCTAGTCCTTTTCGCGTCAGCGCGTCTGCTACCGCGGCCCAATACCTATCCATCTCAACATCCGTTTTCCGCGCATTCATCAAGGCCAATGCGATTGCCATCTGAAGATCATCGTCGGTTTCGTCCAAAAGAAACATCGCCTGCAGCGTAGGGTGGGGGAGGTAGTGCATGTTCATGACCATTCTCCAATCTCGCCAGCGCTTGACGTGGACCCTCCAAAGGGTCAAAGTCGCTCACTCACTTCTGTGGTTCTTGCTCCAGCTGTTTGAGTTTTTGCTCCATCATCATCTTCTGCTGCTCCTTGGTGAGCTTGGGAAACAGGAATGCAATTTGCAACCGCAGGCCCCAAGGCGAAGCTCCCGGAGGATGAACGGCGTTGCCATAAAATTGTGCCGTGAGACTTACGGGCTGGAATCCCAACTTCATGATTCTCCCCACCCCGCCACCCACTGGGACGGTCCATCGGCCGCCATTGCTTACTTCCCAGTTCGCCGTCAATGTCGGCTGCCAAGTTATGTACCAGCCCTTGCTTAGGTTGTAATTAATGAAGTATTGGAACAGCATCTGGTTTACGGCTGGCCGGCTGGATTGCCCGGCGAATGACCAAACGTTATTCACCAATCCGCCCAGCGTCCATTTCCCCGGCTGTGCCAGCACCACAACCGAAGGCCCTATGCTCCACTTTCCCTGCCCCAAGACAGGATTGGTCGCCGTCGGCAATACGAACGTCGGTCCCACGCCCCAAATGATCTTCCCCGGTTTCGCGGGGGACAAGAAGAACGACGGATTCAAATCTCCGAATCCGTACCCGCCCTGGTTGACAGGCTGGCTCGATGTGGGTTGAAAAATGATGGGAGTAATGATGCGGGTTATCAGATTCCAGTTCTCGCTCACGCGCGCCGGAATGACGGGCTGAATGTTCAGCACATCCTGGGTACGGTCATCGGGACCAATGCCAAAGTTGTTGTTATTTTGCACGGGCACGCTGATAAGGCTGGCTACGGGGTTCTGCACCGCCTTCTGCAGGGCATTCGTAGTTGTCGATGCCGCCGGAGTGTTCTCAGTTGCAACCTCATTTCCCGGCACGCCGATCGGCGTATCTTGCGCAATTAGCGGAACGGTTGCCGCGAGAACGACCAACAGCGTCAGAAAGAGCCAGCTCTTATAAAAGCTCATATGTGCTCATCTTTCGTATTCGGCGTAGTAATGTTCATGTCCCCGCAGCACGGCCCTTCAAGACGAGAACCTCGCCAGTGCATCACGTTTGCGAATGAGTGCCCACTGTCACTTGTTACAGGGCAGGGATTGAACGAACCGTGCCCTCTTTGGTCGAAGGGGTCAGAGGTCTTTGTGGTTTGTGAGTCCGAATACGAAGTAGACGATCGTGTAGAGAACAACCGTGGCATCCATCGCCGTGCCCGCCCAGAAACCTCGTGAATAGGGACGCCGGGCGTTCGCCACCACCAAGTAAACAAAGAAAGCTTTCTCCAGAGCGCTATAGACAAGAATGGGGGTTGCGCCAAGCCTGGGAGTAGGCTGCGACGATCATGAACACACCCATCAATCCGAGCAAGATTCCCCAGTGCTGCAGAATAATGGTGCAGTCCTGTCTGAACGGAATTAGTTCGACCCTCACGATCGTCCACCGCGGCCAAGAGGCATTGAGAGCGCCCAACGCCGTTACGGCCCCAGTGAGAACAAGAAAGGACAGAAGGTCAGATCAAACCAGCGTTTCACTTGCCGCGTGCAGTTAAGTGCTGAGCGCAGTCACGGATTTGCAATCCGATGCTTATGCCCTGTCAGCTTTGACAGTTCCCCGCCCGCAAGTGGCCCAAATACCATTCACGTGTAATTTCAGCGCAGCAGCGAAGAACCAAGCGGAGGAGGAATGTCTCATCCCGATCGTGAGTGCAGTAAGGTTCCGGCGAACCCGTGGATTCTGAGAGGTGAACAGTGAAGAGCAGAAATTTAGCTCTGATATGCGCCTGCTTCGTCTTAACGCGCGCTTTTCCGGTGCTCGCACAAGAAAAAGCTCAACTCGCCAGCCTGGTTCCAGACGCGGCCGTCGCCGACCTGAACTCCACAGCCCCGAATTTCGCTGTCACAAATGAACTGTCGGCCATCAACCCGCCAGATCCCGCCGGGCCTCAAGCTGGAAGTGGCCAAGGCACGACCGGCGGAACAGCCCAGGATGACCAGTGGCATTTTTCGGTCAGCCCTTATCTCTGGCTCGCGGGAACGCACGGAACAGTGGGCGCGTTTGGTCGTGACGTCGGCTTCAAAGCGAGCATTGGCGATCTTCTCTCTCATTTCCGCTTTGGATTGTTGGGAGCCGCTGAAGCTCGCCACAATCGGTTCTTGACGAACATCGACATGATCTGGATGAGACTCGGAGATAACCAGGCGCTTCCGTTCCCGAACTTGATGGCCACATCCGCGAACCTTACTGCGAGTGTATTCGTTCTAACTCCGAAGGTGGGCTATCGCCTGATGAACCAGAACAAGATTAAGGCCGATTTCTTGACAGGAATTCGATACTGGCACTTTGGAGAGAGTTTGAATTTCACTCCCTCCCGCCTCGGCCTGAATTTTTCCAAATCACAGAATTGGGTAGACCCGTTGGTGGGTGGAAGAATTATCGCGGACGTTACGCCCAAGATTGTGACCACGATCGCTGGTGATGTTGGCGGGTGGGGCACTGGCTCTCAAATCGAATATCAAGTGGTGGGCCTTCTTGGTTACAAGCTCAACCCGAAGATTGTCCTCCAGGCTGGATATCGTTATCTATATTTCGATTACTTAAAGGGAGGTCGGGCCGGCACGGTTGTCAACACAGCCCTGTCCGGCGCGATTCTTGGTGTCACCCTGAATCTGAAGTGAGAGAGAAAGGCCTGCTTGGTTGGGACGGAGACTGTGGTAGGCAAGTGCGAAAGCAATGGTTTCGGCTAGCTACTTATTTCAAGTCTAGGAGGACAAACAAATGCGTTACAAGGGATGTCGTTACTGTCTGATCATCGCCGCACTCCTTCTATTCGCGGCAGCCGGATCTTTGGCCGAGAATGCCAAGGTGCGAGTTATTGTGAAACCCCATCAGGCGTACATCTTTGTTGACGGGACGCCGTTCGGCAACAGCAGTCGAACCATTGCTGTTTCGCCTGGCGATCACACCGTTAGCGTCTATAACTATGGTTACAAACCGGAGGTCCGGCAGGTTTCGCTGAGCGCAGGGAAAAACCCGGACCTGGACTTTGAATTGGTCGCTGTCTCCGGGACGGTTTCGGGCCCTTGGGGACGTATTCAGATCGAGGGTGCTCCCCGCGCTGCCATCTATCTGAATGGCAAGACACCAGAGTGTTTCGTTGGGCACGGAGACGAATTCGACAACTCCGGTGCCCTGTTTGCCTGCTGTACGCAGGAATTGATTGTTCCGGTTGGGACTCACGAAGTTACGGTAGTGAATCAAGGCTCGCAACAGTTATGGTCCGGTTCGGTCAACGTTCTCGCCGACGAGCGGGTTATTTTGTACGTACCGAGCGGCAAGCAGAAAGTCAAAGCCTGGCACGGAGGCGCGGCCATCGATTCCCTTCCTCGATTCAAAGCCGGCACAGCCAGCGCAACCATCGCGATCCCTCCAGTCAGCGGAAATATTAGTGCTTCACCTGCAAAGATCAATTGCGGAGACTCCACGAGCCTCTCCTGGCAGACCTCTGAAACTGTGCAGCAAACCATTACCGCCGACTCAGAAAATTTGAAACAAGTTGATCCAACCGGGAGCCTGTCGGTGCAACCGAAGAGCACAACTACGTACCATCTGGTAGCGTCTGGTCCCGGCGGAAGCGTCAGATCATCCGCACCGGTGGATGTCAACTCGACGATCCAGAGCTCGATTGATGCAGCTCCAGCTCAACTTCACTATCGCCGAATCGGCGACAAAGTGTTGGAACAGGGCTCCGCAAACTTGGGTTGGACGGCAACCAACGCCAGCTCGGTCACCATTGATCCATTGGGATCGGTAGCCACCAGCGGCACGCAATCTGTTTCTGCTACTCCTGAGCAGGAAACCAACGGCCCGGTCGACGAGGTTAAGACATTCACTCTCACCGCCAAGAACGATTGCGGCGGCACAGATACACATACAGCCTCAATTCATGTGACCGGTTCGATCGAACCGATTCCCGACGTTCCGCTGGTGAGCGTGTTCTTTCCCACGGGGTACCCCGCGTCGCGCCATCCCGAGGAGGGTTTGGTGCAGAGTCAAAAGCAGTCACTGGATCGTACTGCGGAGGGATTCAAGAAGTACCTCGAGTACGATCCGGATGCGCACCTCACGGTCGCGGGCAATGCTGACGAGCGCGACTCGAATGCCCGGAACAAGCCTCTCAGCGAACGCCGCGCTAACCTGGTCAAGCAGTACCTTGTGTCGCAGGGGATCCCAGAAAGCAAAATCGAGACAGCAGCATACGGAGACACGAAACAGCTAGACGCAAGCACGGTCGCATCATTGCACGATCAGAATCCCAACAAGCTCCCGGGGATCAGTCCTCAAGCGCTCGGTTGGGCTTACAACCGCCGTGTCGACATAGTGCTGTTGCCCAAGGATGTGCGTTCGACCCAATATTTTCCGGGTGATGCGCCGGATGCCAAAATCCTGGCAAACAGCGATTGGCCCGGACAAAAAGAGGTCGTAACCCTCGCGGCGGAGAAGAACAAGATTCCCGACGATCCAGCGCCGGCACACTAGATTTGAGACCGCGGAAAAACGGCCGACTTTGGGTGGCGCGGCGCTTCCAAGCGCTGCGTTACCCTCAAAAGGCCTCACCAACTCCCATGCTCCAAGTCCAACTGTCCCTACCCTTGGCGAAGTCAGTGCGAAGATTGACGTGGTACTTCTTACTCAACTCATATCTGGGTCCTCCACCCACGTCGGGCAGGAAGTGGTCGTTCTTGAACAACACTTGACTCGATCCGGCGATCACTCCGCCAAGGCCTCCGAATGCAGCCAGACCAAACCCCTTGGGCAATGTCAGCCGATACTCTATTTGGGTCGCCGCCATATATCGGTCGAGGTACTTGAAGGGCGTATATCCTCGCAATTCGTTTTGCATCCCATAAATGCAATTTCCATAAAAGGGCGGCTGGCCGCTGGTCCCGCAGGCAAACAAATTGTAGGCAAGAACTTGATTCTTACTTAGACTTTTGTATTTGTTGAAGGTGAATCGGTACGCTTGGAAGGAGTATTTGCTGCCCAGCGATTGCATGAAAAAATCAGAAGTGAATTCGACCTTTTCTCCCGCCGTCGGATAGAACTGATTGGGCCGCGTGTCGCGGATCACCCGGAGGCCCAAAGCCCTCATGACTGTGTGGAGACCCACATTCGATGGAATGGGCGGAATTTCGCCATTTTTCGGGGCTAGCGTAACGAACGAGTTCCCCGTCCAAAATCGTGGCCCAACAAAGACTTTCCACCACGTCCGGCGCAAAAATTCTGCGCGGAAGAGCTGGCCGGTTTGTACCAGTGGCAGCTTAAGTCCCTCGAAGGCTCCGCTGCCATACAGGTTGTAGTTCACATTGCCGCGAGCATAGATGGCCGAGACCTCATAGGTGTCCTCCTTCATATATAGGTCCCCGCCTACGCCGAATCCGCGGCTCCCATTGTTCGTGAACATACCAGCGGCTCCTACGACGGACGGAGGAGAGATCTTGTCGTTCCTGCTGAACGGGAAGATGTAGCCCAGCGCGGGAATAATTCCGACACCAATCGTGGGACTCGAAATTGGAAGAGGCGCGGGAACAAAAGCTCCCCGAGGTTCTTTTTTCTTGGCCTTCTCAGGCGCCGGTTTGCTTTCGACGGGTAAGATTGGCTGACCACTCGCTCCGCTGGGTTGAGGACTGGCCGATTTCGCCTGAGGCTTCTCGCTCGCATCGGATGTCCCCGGTTGTGAAGTTTGCTGGGCGCCTTCTGGCTGGGACTGAGCATGGAGTTTCACAGGTCCCAAAAAACAGAACAATATCCCGCAGACTAGACCGAGCCATGTCACCCTATAAATAGACCTTCGCTCGTTATCCAGAAACTGGTCATCACGCTCATCGTGCAACGGTCGTTGCTTGGCGTTCACCCGCCGGTGCTGCAAACCCGCCAACCACCACTGCGCGATTCGCACGGGCAGCGCCTGCCGGCAACACAGATTAGCCAAGCTGTCGGCCAATTCGTTCAACACGATCTGTTTTTGATCCGAGAAGAACCGATGACACGCGATGCGCACCGTCTTCACAGCCTGTCTGCCTTCCAACAGGGCGACCTCCACGATGGGATAACGCGCCGGCGACGGAAGCTCGCCGAGGGCGGGAAGCTGCCGTCGGATCCAAGTCGGGTTTATTGTTCGGCCCGGGAGCCGCAGCCTACGCACAGATCCTTTTTCACCTCAGCGAGCCCGATACGACTAACTCTTGGGAGGCTGCGTCTTAGGAATCTTGAGCGTCCAGGAAAAGCCGAACACGAACGTACGTCCTTCGGGACGCGCCTTTGCCGAATACTCATCGTAATACTTGAAGAAGGCCACCAGATTCTTCGGCGGGAGAATGTAATTGGCCTGAACGCCGATTGCGTGAACTGAATAAAACGGAACTCTGCTCGCAGCAACCGGGATCCCCGCTACCAAGTAATCGCCGCCGTTGTTTGAGACTTGCCATTGGTCGTACCCGACCAATCCCAGTTGGGCCAGCTGGCTCATATCTTTCTTCAATGGAAGAACCTGCCCAATTCCCCACTCCATGGTGAAGGCCTGGCCCGGGGTTATTTTGCTGGTTTGACCCGCTGGAATGCTGGCGACCGTTTTTTGCCCGTGGATTTCCCAATCTGTTGCAAGATTTGCAGTTGTCCCCTTATTTTTAGTGATGTACAGCGTGGTGCCCGACGTGATGTTGTTTCCCCAATATCCGGAACCCACATTATTGCTCGCTCCCGCACTGTACCGGCCGACTGGGGCCGTAAAAGAGTACCCAGCATTGAAGTCGACTCGTTTGCCAAAATGCCAACCCATATTCAACGGCTGGACATACATGTCGGCCAGGCCGGACCCTCCCGCGCTGAGATTGATGCCTGATGTGGCCCCGGGTAAGAGAGGAGGTAGAGCTGCCACCACCGAACCGCTCGCGTAGGAGATCACTACATAGGGCATAAAATACCCGCCCAGGAACTTGTGCTTCGGGACATAGTAGAAAATGTTCTCATCCACCCAGAACGAATAGTTCCCCGTAACATTTTGAAGAATGCGATCTCCATTGGAGTTGTTCAACTGGCCGGCGGAGTAATTGAGCGCCAGATTGGCGTAGGTAACACCGGGATCAGGAATCACTCCGGCGTTGAGACCAAACTGCCCGGGTACCCATTGCCCCTTCTGTTGAGCAAGCGAGGGCGAGGCAAATCCGATGGCGATGATTATGAGCGCCCAGGTTATGGGTTTGATCCGTGATGACATTCATTCTTCCTTTCAAAAGATATAGGTTCTGACATTCCGACCCGAATTCCTGCCAGCCGCTTATTTGCCGACTGGAGTTTTGGTTTACGGCATTTTTCCGCTCTTAATCGAACTCCACGTCGGTTCCACGCAAGGGGAACACAATCTGGGATGGACGGTAACTGTCACTTTTGCCAGTTTCTAAACAGACAAGAATTGTCCAGATTCGATTGGCGAGCGTCCGCGCAGAGTTGGTAAGGGGATCACGAATAGCAGCCAAAAAAGCGGCGGCAGGAGGGGTGACACGAACTCCGCGGAGCCCGGACGCGCCATTTTTTGTGTCTTGCACAGCGTTCTCGCAGCGGCCCTGACACTGGCACTCTCCCGCACAAAGGCAGCCAGCCTACAGAACAAAATTCGTCGGCAAGCTTGGTCGCGACACGTTCGGTGCCACTTGCTCGTGCGAGGCATACGCGCATAACCTGTCCCATGTTGTATCATTTCTGGGGGTTGGCTTTGTCATCCCCGGACTGCTAAGCGGCCACTCTCGCTCTCAGGGGCCGCACCGCTAAGTGACTGGAAAACGTAAAACTGTGAGCGCCAATGAGCAAAGAGCCAATCTCCGTGTGCCTATAAGCAATCGGTTGGAAGTTGTTGCGCATAATCGAAGGTGCGTATGAATTCTGTCAGGGATCGCGTACCGTGGAGCGAAGCAAATCTCAATTCCCCATTGCACTCCGCGATACTGGTTTGCCTCGTGGCGTCCCTTTCCTATCTCACTGCCAGACTAGGCGGTTTACTCGTTCTTCGGCCTCAAATGCTGTGGGCGCTTTGGCCAGGTTGCGCGCTTCTGGTTGCGGTTTTGCTGTTGACGCCGCGCAGACTGTGGCCGATATTGCTCGCGGCAGGGTTGGCGGGGTTTGTTGTCTACGATGCACAAGCGGGTTTGGCGCTTCGTCCGACATTTTTACTGATTGTTTCCGATGCGGTCGAAGTCCTCATCGCAGCTTTCGGTGTGAGTTACTTTTTCAGCGGTCCGGTCCGGCTCAATAGCGTAAGGTCGCTGACACGATATTCGCTTTTTGCGGTTGTCCTCGCCCCACTGGCGGCAGCATTTATCGCCACTGCCGCTTTCAGCGGGAACTACTGGATTCGATGGAGGATTGGTTTCTTTACCGAGGCGCTGGCCTTACTCACCGTAACGCCGGCCATTTTGAGCTGGGCAAGCGTAGGCCGAACATGGGCACGGAAGCCACGCGCGTTTTACCTCGAAGCCACTGCTTTGATCGCCGGACTGGGTATTTTAGGTTACGTCGCTTTCGCAGCTCCTAAACAAATCAGTTCGCCCGTTCTACTGTATTCCCTTCTCCCATTTCTGCTATGGTCCGCTTTGCGTTTTGGATTGGCGGGAATCAGCACCTCGATGATTGTGGTTGCCCTGCTGTCGATTTGGGGTGCAGTCCATGGGCGCGGACCCTTTACCATGTCAGAGCCGCTCACCAACGTGATGTCGCTGCAGCTCTTCTTGTTTTTCTCTGCGGCAACTTTCATGCTTCTCGCGGTTCTAATGGAAGAACAAAAACGAACTGAACGCTCCTTCCGGGAAAGCGAAAAACGCTTCCGCTTGGTGGCCGACACCGCGCCTGCGCTGATCTGGATGGCCGGCCCCGATAAGCTCTGCACCTATTTCAATACGCCGTGGCTGGACTTCACTGGGCGATCCATGGACTCCGAACTTGGTAACGGCTGGGCAGAGGGGGTTCACCCTGAGGATTTGCAAAAGTGTATGGATACTTATATCCGGAGTTTCGATGCTCGTGAGGAATTCAGGATGGAGTATCGGCTTCGTCGGTACGACGGAGACTATCGATGGGTTGTCGACATCGGCGTACCCAGGTTCGATCAGGATCGCTCCTTTATCGGTTACATCGGGATCGGGATCGATATCACCGAGCGCAAGCGGGCCGAAGAAGCTCTCACCAACGTCAATCGACGGTTGATCGAAGCGCAAGAGAAAGAACGTAAACGGATCGGCAGAGATCTTCACGACGATATCGGTCAACGTCTCGCGCTCTTGGCCGTCGAGCTGGAACAACTCCACCGGGAGCCTCCCAATCTACCTCAGGTCCGTTACCGCATTGGCGAACTTCACAAGCAGACCTCGGGGATAGCCGCGGATATTCAATCACTGTCGCACGAATTGCATTCGTCAAAACTACAATACCTGGGGATCGCTGTAGCTATGAGAGGTTTCTGCCGGGAATTTGGCGAGCAGCAAAAAGTGGAGGTCGACTTCAAAACTCAAGACTTGGCCAACAATTTGTCGCCCGACATTTCTCTTTGCCTGTTCCGAGTCTTGCAAGAAGCGCTACACAATTCGGCGAAACACAGTGGGGCGCGGCATTTCGAAGTGCGATTGTGGGGAACTCCGGACGAGATTCGTCTCACGGTTAGCGATTCCGGCGTCGGCTTTGATCGCGAGGCGGCCAGACGTGGCTCGGGTCTCGGACTCATCAGCATGGAGGAACGTCTGAAATTGTTGAACGGAAGCCTTGCTGTCGAGACGCAACCAGAAAAAGGCACCGCGGTCCACGCTCGCGTGCCACTCAGTTCGGGAAGCGACTCGATGCGCGCGGTTGGTTAAAAGAACAGTCTACGCGGCTATCATGTGGTTCCTGACTGCGTACTTGACCAATTCAGCGTTGCTTTTCACGCCAAGTACTTCCATCATTCGATACTTGTGATAGGCAACTGTCCGGGTCGTCATATTCAGAATGTCGGCGACTTCCTTCATCACCTTGCCCTCGGCCAGCAATTGAAGGACTTCTCGTTGTCTTTCCGTGAGACGCTCGTCTTCCTGAATCAGTTCTTTGTCTTGCCGCCGCAGGAAATTGATGGTGTCGCAAGGCAGAGCTTTCGACATATACGATTTACCTCGCAATACGTCGCGAACCGCGAGCACGATGTCCGCCGCGGCACAAGTCTTGAGCAGGTATCCCGAGGCGCCTCGCCGGAACGCTTCCGCCGCCACTTCCACGTCAGGATTCATCGTCAGATAGACCAACTTTACAGCAGGCAGCAGTTCTTTCAGTTGCCGCCCTGCGTCCAGACCATTCAGCACGGGCATGGCGATATCGAGCACGACCACGTCTGGTTTCAATTCTCGGGCCGCGCGCACCAGGGCGCGACCGTCACTGACCACTCCGATTACATTAAATTCGGTTTCGAGAAGTCGCTTGCACAACTCGGCCACCAGAGTATGGTCGTCGGCAATCAAGATGCGGGATCGATTGATCATAGCCCTACCTTCATATCGGACATGTAGATCATTGCAGAGGAGTGACCACAACATTACTACTGCAACCCACTTCCGTCAAGCTCGTGTCTCCGGTAGCTACGCGACAGTCTTCCTTCAAGGAATCAACGGAATGGCATCCGCCAATTGCATATTAATGATTAAAGTCAGCCGATTGTCCACCTGGTAAAATTTAGCGGCTCGTTTGGCTCCCAAGGCCTTCATGAATTTTGGCCAATAGTCCTCTCGCAGGTTCAAGGTCTTGTCCTCTACATTGATCATCCTCTGGACCAAATCCCTCGCTTTAGTGTCGTCCAAAGTGTCGTAGTTCGTTGCGTAGTCCCTGATTACTTGCAGGCGCTCATCCCCGATCTTCTGCTGATCATTCGCATAGTCGCGATAGATGGGCCAGAATGCCTTGGACTCGGCATCCGTGAATTGCATGGTGTGGGCAATGATGTCTTCCTTGCCAGCCTGGACGTCCGCGCGTAGTAATTGGATGTCAGTGTCACTCAGTGGCTTTGCGCTAGCATCCGCAGTCTGAGCCGAAGCAGCCACAGTTAACGTGGCGAGTAAGGCACAGGTAGTCAGGAACATTCGCATAACATTTTTCTCCAGTCGGTATCGAAATCTAGTCACGCACTCTCTTTTAATTTCAAAGTTACTGAACAGAATAACCACGGGCATCCATGCACGCAGAAAAAGATCTTTTGAAGCTGTTCACGGCGTCCTGGTGCTGGGCCTGCCCTTGCGCCTGGGCCTGTTGTTGGCTCTGAGCGGTCTGCTGAGCTGATTGCTGCTTCGCCTGCTCTTCTTTCGTTCTCTGCTTTCGTCTGCCTGACACCGCTCCTACCGTTGCACCTATGGCTGCACCTTTTCCGGCGTCGCCAGCGATGGCGCCGATCGCGGCACCACCGGCCGCGCCTCCCGCCGCACCTTTCACGGTTCCACCCTTGCCCACGTTCTGCTGAGCTTGTTGTGCGGCTTGCTGCTGGGCCGCCTGCTGCTGCGCGCTCGGACCCGAGGGCGCCGGAGCTTGTGGATCGAACCCCGTGTTCTGCTTCGCAGAACCGTAGCAATCACTCTCGTCCTTGAGTTGCTGGTCGGCATTCTGGTTGTTCTTGGGATAAGCGTACATGCCAATGCTTTTTGCCGGAGACCATGCCAGAGTCGAAGCCGCCTGAGCCGCGGCGGGAGGAACCAACCACGCTACGATGAGAATTGTCCAAAGATATTTCATTGCGTTTCTCCTCTTGCCAGACGAAATCGCTTGACCGACGCGAACTTCTTTCTCTCTAGAGTTGTAGGAGGCAGAACGGCTGGCTAAATAGCGGCAGCGTCGTTCCGCCGTTGAGGTTAATAGAAATTGAAGTATGAGATAACTGTTATTACTGACAGTTAGTGGGTTGGGTTGGGTTGGGTTGTGCCGTGGGGCGTTGCGGAAGGGTGTTTTGTTGTTCCTGTGTTGTTTGGCCACTGCGCGCGAGATCCTTCCCCGGGCTGCCGCCGGTTCAGGATTGGGTCTTTCTTTAAGGAATCAGCTGCAGTCAAGAATGTGGGTCGGGTTCATTCAACAAGCTCGCGGACACAAATATCTTGCCGGCAAGCACCGCATTGATGGCCGAAAACAGGTCCAGGCTCAGACGTGATTTCACTACGTACGCCGAGCCCCCCGCGCCTATAGCGGCGTTCATATAGTCGGTATCTTCATGCACCGTGAGAAAAACGATCTTGGCGGTACTCCCCGAATCTCGCAACTGCCGCGCGACGTCAATCCCGCTCAGTTCCCCCATCGAGATGTCGAGGACGATGACATTGGGCCGAAGGTGCAGGCATTCGCGGACGATAGATGCCGGCTCGGAGATGGTGGCGACAACCTGACAATTTTTATCTCTTTCGAGCATATGGCTAACATGGGCAAGGACCGAGGAGTTGTCGTCGGCCAGGATTACGGTCGTTCTCGACACAGGGCCTCCTTCGAGAGTGGCCGCCGCCGACCACATTGACGCCAGCATGGTTGCTGGGAGGTACGATCCAGAGAGCAACCTTCATAGAATGTTATCGGGCCTCAGTAGGGTCGACTACTGTCAGAACTGACGGTGGACGACAGTTGGTCCTGAGGCTTTCGATCACTCGCAAGATCGTCTACTTTGTTCGCGACGTTCCTGGTAACGGGAACCCGCCCTTCCACCTGGGTACCAAGGAATGGCCTTGACCAGATAGAAAATTCGCCTCCCACGGAACGCATGCGCTCCCGCATGCTTACCAGTCCAAGGCCCTGAGCACCTGATACCAGCTCGGTATCGAATCCAACTCCATCGTCGGAAACACGCAACTGAATTACGTGCGCCTTGCAAGTCAATGCCACTTTCACGTGATGGGCCTGGCTGTGTTTGACCACATTGTGCAACGATTCCTGCACTGTCCGGAACAGATTGAGAGAGACGTTTTCATCGAGGTCGCCGGGCAGATCCTTGACCGTACACTCGACCTCAATCTTGTGTTGCTGGGCGACTTCCTTGCAGAGATCACGAACGGTTGCGGAGAGACCGAGGTAGTGCAGCTTGGAGGGATGCAACTGATGAGATATATGTTGAATATCAGTTGCAATCTCATTGGTCAGTCGCCAGATCTCCCGCAGTTCCTTCTTCTGCAACGAATCGGTATGTGCTGATAGAGCCTGGTCAGATTCCTGAATTCTATTGGCCAAAAGCGCCAGCCTCTGGTTGATGTCGTCGTGCAACTCGCGCGCCAGGCGCTCTCTCTCCTCTTCTTGGGCACGGATGAGCCGGCTACTGAGGTCGGTAAGGACGGCTTTTGCCTCTTTCTGATCGCTTATGTCGATACAGCAACCCACGTATCCCGCAAAGGAACCGTCGCCGTTGAATCGAGGCGCGCCTATGTCGAGAACCGACCGGTATTCCCCGTCGTGGCGGCGAAGCCGGTACTCCATCCTGAATTCCTTGCGGGTGTCAAAATGTCGGGCGTATGTATCCAGGCATGCCTGCAAGTCTTCTGGGTGTACCCCCTCAGCCCAGCCATTGCCAAGCTCCTGTTCCAGGCTCCGGCCGGTGAATTGCAGCCAGGACTGATTGAAATAGTTGCACATCTTGTCTGGACCGGACATCCAGATCAGCACAGGGGCGGTATTCGCAATCAAACGAAAGCGCCTCTCGCTTTCCGCCACAGCTTCTTCCGCGTTGCGACGCTCAGTGACATCCCTGACGATCACGGTGGACAGTTTCTTGCCCGCATCTTCAACGTGTGAGATTGAGGCCTCAATTGGAAATTCCTCGCCGTTTGAGCGCAAGGCCCAGAGGGCACCGAGCGTACCCATAATCCGGTTGGTGGCACCAGTCTCGCCGAAATGGCGAAGATGCACGCCGTGTTCGCCTCGGAAACGCTGGGGGATAAAACGCTCGATCGAACTCCCAATGGCATCGCGCGCTGCGCAACCGAAAATCTTCTCGGCGGCTGGATTGAACAATAGGACGACCTGCTTTTCATCGACCGCGATAATGGCGTCCATCGCCGAATCAACAATAGCCGTCAGGCGCCGCTGGCTATCGCGCAGTTCAGCCTCGAACTTCTTACGATCGGTGATGTCTTGAGCCGTGCCGCGAAAATGAGTAATGCGGCCGCTGGCATCGCGTACTGCTTCGCCGCGGCCGCAGACCCACCTTTTGCTGCCGTCCGGACGCACGACCTCCGCCTCGATCTCCGGAATCGAACCCGTCGTCTTAGCCTCGTTAATGACAGCAGTTAACCGAGTCATACTTTCCGGACTGAAGATCCGCTCGATTTCCTCGTTGCCCGGTACAGGCAATCTGGGATCAATTCCGTGGATGCGGTAAAGCTCCTCCGACCAGGTAACCTCTTTACTCGCAGGATCCCACCGCCAGGTGCCGACTCGCGCTAGCCGCTGTGCTTCTGCAAGTTCCTTCTCTTTTCGAGTAAGGGCAACTTGCGCACGTTTACGCGTAGCCACATTCCGAAGCAACAAAACGATTAACAGGGTTTCGATAAACAGGATCGCCAGAAGGCCCAGGATCCTCCAACGGTAAAGCTCCCACGGAGAATATTCCCAGTCGCGAACTTCGGTTCCCTTCGGAATTTGATTTTCCGGAATTCCCCAGCGGTGCAATTGACGCCAATCGACTACGTAGTGCTGGAAATCGCCGTTTGCAATTGGGATGCTTTCCGGTTTCGCTCCCGTCAGAATCAGCGCGCCATCATTGCCTAGAACTTGTCCCACTTCGCCCAGATCAGCTACGCTGCCTCCCACTACCCCCCTGCCTACGACTGAGGAGAACGTTCCGTAGATCGGCCGGTTCACTTGCTTCGCAAGGTCGGGAAGAATGCGCGCCGGGACAAACTGCTCGCCGCGGGAGTCCGTTATGAAATCGAGGAACATGATGACACTGTCTGGAGGCACCTGCGCCAGCCGTGGCCCCAGTTCTGAGAACGGTAGGTCGGTCAGGTATTGAAAGTCCAGATTCGATCCATAGCCGCGAAATTGCTGGCGCGCCAATTCCATGCCGGATTTCTCGGCGTCAGAGGAGCCGGAAACCACAACCACGTGGGAAGAACCGGGGTTCTGCCGCAACGCCAATTGAAGGGTAAGTAAGGAATTCGTCTGCCGGACGACGCCTGTCCTTCCCGCGTGGGGCTTAAGCCAGCTTGATGGATCTTTGGGATCCGCCACGAAGAACAGCAGGGCTGCGTCCGGAAAGAGTTTTTGCCGGATCTGTTCCGCAAGAGCCACTGTTTCCTCGTTGATTGCAATTACCAGGTCGAAGGTCTGTCCGCCGTACTTCTCCAGGAGATAGGAAGCCGTGGCCTGTCTCCGGGAGGGGTCCGAGAAAGATGAAGGAGACTCAAGGTATTCAAAGGTAAAGTGGACCGGCTTTTTGGAACCACCAAGAATGTGGGTCTCGGCCTGTTCCACCATACTGTCGACATCAGGCAAGTCAGGGTCTGACGAGGAAAGGAAGAGGACCTCAATCTGCTGTCGCGCAGGCCGGGGACCGGCTTTGGCATTCGCCGATGCGCTCGCCGGAATTATCGCGAAACACAGCATGCGAATCAGCGCGCACCGGAAAATTACGGATTTCGGCATCATGTCGTCGCAGATTTCGCGCAACAAACAGACCAAAATATGCTTTCTGTTTTATCAAGATCAAGAAAACACGGACTTGCGAGCCTGATTACTCACAACTAGCACTGACTCGCGGGACTCCCGCGATTTGCTTCTGCCTTTGTCTTTCAACTCGAATTTCCCAGCCGTCAAGTTGAAGACGGCGCTGGAGAATGTACCCGAAGCCTGCGGGGCTTTCTTCCACTTTGTCTTGTGCGTTCCTGCCCAAGCGACGTAGACGAGGCTGCCAAGGGATGCAATCACGATCAGCGAAGCCTTCCCGATGGCCCAGGCAAAAACAACTTCGTCGGACTTAACCATCTTCCACCCCCTGCAAAAACAAATCTGATCCGGCCAGAAGTCGCGGCTACCTTGCGAAACGACATTGTGAGTTGGAGGCCGGACTGACAAAGAACAAGCCGAACCCTGCGCGCCGCCGCTGAATACACTCCCTGAGGTTGTACTCAGAAGCGGCGCGCACTGCGGATCCGGGCAGTTCAGGCTTCACCTTCACCGCAAATCATCTCTACATTCCTCCTGCCACTCCCCGATTTATCAGTACCGTTACTTCCACGCGGCGGTTCTCTGCTCGCCCGCTCGCCGACTCATTGGGCGCCGCGGGGTCAGCGATGCCCATCGCTCCCGGGGCCACAATGTGCCGCAAAGGAACATTGCACTTCTGCAACAGGTACGCCACCACCGCTTGCGCTCGATCCATGCTCAACTGCTGGTTCATGGCGGCAGTGCCTGACGAATCGGCAAAACCCTTCACCTGGATGATGTAGCCCGTCAGGCTGGTGGCGCTCTGGGCTAGCTTTGACAAGGAGGCTTCATCCTGTGCCGAAAGTTTGGCGCTTCCGGTTGCGAAGTGAAGGGTTGCCGTTCCCTTGTTGTCATAGTCCGAAAGTTGCGAGAAGCGCTGGGTAGTGGCCTCAATTTGCTGCTGACTTGCCGCAATCTGTTCCTGATTGGCGCCGATCTGTTCTTTGTTTGCCGCATTCTGAACGGTGTTCGCGGCGACGCCTTCTTTATTGTCCGCAACTCCCTGCGTGTTGGTCGCAATGTTGCTGGTGTTGGTCGCCTGCTGCGCCTGCGTCGGGGCTAAACCAGCCTGAATGGTCTCGGCTAGACGCAAATTATCTTTAGAGAACCTGATGGTATCGGCCACCAACCGCGTCTCGTCGCCAATCCCTTCCGCCGTAATCTGTAACCCCGGAATGAGGGCGGTCACAGCCTGTTCCGAATGCCGGAGTTTGAAAATTCCCTTCGGAATTTGAACCTTGGTGCTGTCGGTCAAGGCCACCACAACGTTTTGGGACGTCTTAGGATTTTTTACCACCAAATTTTCTCCGTCTCGGCCGGTAATCAATCCGGTGATCTTGACTTTCTTGCCGTTCGACTCTCCATATGCCACCGCAACACAAAGCATGCACAGAACTGCGGTGCAGACCACGGTCCATCTACTGTTCTTCATGATTTTGTCCTTTCGAGTGTGCTTCATCAGTTTGTCCTTCTCTGACCTCTCGTTCCTGAAGATCTGCCAGGCGATTCGCCCGGTCGCTGTTCGGAACTAGGTAATGAGGGGATGCTAGGGAACTTTTTCTGCCCTGCCCACTGTCAATAATGACAGCGCGAGCCACCACAAAAACCCAAGGCAACCAAGGCTGGCGGCGCCTTTCTCGCACGCCAGCATCGAACCCCCCAAGAACAAGCTGGCGGCAACGGGAATCAACTCTTGCGCATCGAAGGAACCGCAAAGGGCCGAATGTTGCATAGACCTCTGGGCTCTGGACTTCCCCAGATTGCCCTGGAAGCAGCACTTTTGGGTAATTGACAATTCTCAACCATGGGAGATGATGGCTATAATATGAGCAAGTTCGAGCCCCTCTCTGGCATGCAGAACGTTCAAGACCGACCGAAAAAACCTGGTTCCCGGATATCACCAATCCGCGTCCTCGTGGTTGAGGATTTCCCCCCGTTTCGCCAATTCATCGGTTCGGCGTTGGCAAGAAGATCCGACCTGCAGATCGTGGGCGAGGCGTCCGACGGAAAAGAAGCGGTTGAAAAGGCCAAAGAACTACAACCAGATCTGATTCTTCTTGATATTGGCCTTCCCACCCTGAACGGAATCGAGGCGGCTCAACGAATGCGCCAGGTCGTCCCGGAATCCAAAATAATTTTCGTGACCCAGGAATCTTCTATCGATGTGGTGCAAAAAGCTCTCAATTCCGGGGCACATGGCTACGTCGTAAAAACGAAGGCTGCGAGCGAGTTGTTGGCTGCGGCGGAAGCCGTTCTTGAGGGCAAGCAGTTTCTCAGTAGCGGCTTGTAATCCCGCCGATTACGAATCTACCAGCCCCCGGAGTCCAAATTCCATTTTCGCGTCAACCGGCGCGGACTGCATTCGACCATCCATTCCTCAAACGTGCTGGTAGTTCGAGTTCTGAATGGCAACGTTCAATTGCTTGCTGACTCCGTCGATCACCATATTAGAGATGTGATTCGGCCCACCCGGCAGGCGGCTGAACTGCACCGTCAAATTCATCGCATCCTTCGGATCATCCATGTAGGAAGCAATCTGGATCTGAAGTAACTGCTTCTGCTCTTTGTCGAAGACCAGCGTCATCGAATCCTGCGGCTTCAGATAGTTATGGATCACGAGTTGAATTACGTTAGGGGCTCCAGCGGCCGGACCGATTGTGATATTCCCGTTCGCAAACGCCTGCTGCAGCAGATCCTTGTCCGGTGGCACATATTGCTGTGCCAATGCCTTCATCTGCTGTGCGTAATCCTGGTACTCTTCCTTCTTCTTAGCGACGATATGCTGCCTCAGCCGTCCCCCTTGGGGAGCCGCTTCGGCAGGCGGATCAAGAGAAGTCTTCACTGGCTTCAAGTCTGGTCCCAGCCGCACCTGGAAGTGCTCCTGCTTTTTCTGTTCGCCCTTCAAGCTGATCGTGACCGTTTCGATCCAGCTATACGACGCGAGGGCCTGTTTGTTCTGCGCGGCTGACTCTTTAACCTCTGCGACGCGCTGCTGCAGTTCCGGACTTTGTGCGTTGACTCGACCGATGAATCTTGCCCCGGCAAATAGAACGATCAAGGTTAGCGTGCTGCTCAAAACGTGCCGCGCCCTCTGTCTCATAAGTGATCTCCTAATGTTTCTGAGAATCCTACTGTGTTTGCATCTTGAAGGTTGGCGCCGCGGCCCAAGCACTAGCAACTGCCTTGGCGATTCGAAGAAGACCACGACGGAGATTACAACTCACCTCCAGAAGTTAACCGCTGGGCCCAGCACCTGCCTACTGTCAGAACAAACAGTCCATGGCTGATTCATGCAGAAATAATGCGGTACGCTTCACATCTGAGGTGTCGTGCCGCGACCTCGTTCCCTTACGGCACCCACGAAAATTAAGCTACCTGTTTGTCTCGTTCTTTTTGGCCAAACCCGCCGGTTCTGCCCCCCGCCAGAAGTTGCTCCCCATCCAGCCGGCCGAAAATCTCAATCAGTTTGCCCACCAGACCGGTCCAACCCGTCTGGTGGCTGGCTCCCAAGCCCGCGCCGTTGTCTCCGTGGAAGTATTCGTAGAACAGGATGTAATCCTTCCAATTCGGATCCGTGTGAAATTTCTCAGTCCCACCGTAGACCGGCCTTCGGCCGGAGCTATCGCGCAGGAAAATTCTCGTTAGCCGGTTGGAAATTTCGCGAGCAACCTCAAACAGATTCATCCGCTTGCCCGAGCCCGTCGGACACTCGATCGTGAAGTCGTCGCCGTAATAAAGGTAGTACGACAACAGGGCACGAATCAGCAGCACGTTCACGGGCATCCAGACCGGCCCGCGCCAGTTGGAGTTCCCGCCGAACATACCGGTGTCGGATTCAGCCGGAAGATAATTGACACGATATTCAGTTCCCCCCACATCAAGGATGTAGGGGTGATCAGCATGGAAGCGCGAAAGCGCCCGGATGCCATAGGGACTTAAGAATTCATTCTCATCCAGCATGCGGGAGAGAATTCGGCGCAGCCGTTCCGGATTCACCAAAGCAACAATACCGCGTTCACCGTACCCAAGATGCCTAGGTCCCGTGGGATGAATGCTATCCCGAAGTTCAGGTCTGCGTCGCAAGCGCTCGTACAGAACTTCCGCTACCCGCGGCACGCGTTCGCGTTGCCAGGGTTCGACGACGGTAGTGGCGCAGATGGGCAGCAAACCTACCATGGAGCGAACCTTGAGCCGGCTTGCGCTGCCATCCGGGAGCCGCAGAACGTCATAGTAGAAACCATCTTCTTCATCCCACATGCCACCGGGTCCGGTGTGATTCATGGCGTTGGCGATCATGAGGAAGTGGTCAGCGAATTTGATTGCCATGTCTTCGAAAAATGAATCGTGGGCGGCCAGTTCGACGCTGATCTCAAGCATATTCTGGCAGAACAAGGAAACCCACGCGGTACCATCGGCCTGCTCCAGATGGCCTCCGGTAGGCAATGGAGCGCTTCGGTCAAAAACACCGATATTATCCAGCCCCAGAAACCCCCCTTCGAAAAGGTTTTTGCCGAAACGGTCTTTGCGGTTCACCCACCAACTGAAATTCAGCATCAGCTTCGCGAACGACCGCTTGAGAAATTGCAGATCACCTTCGCCCCGAAGCGCCTGCTCGGTCCGGTACAAGAAGATCGTTGCCCATGCATGAACGGGCGGATTTACGTCGCTGAAGTTCCATTCGTACGCTGGAATCTGACCGGTCGGATGCAAAAAAAACTCCCGCAACATCAAATCGAGCTGTTCCTTCGCGAAGTCTACGTCAACCGCGGACAGCGCGATGGCATGAAAGGCCAGGTCCCATGCGGCATACCACGGATACTCCCACTTATCCGGCATCGAAATGACGTGTTCATTCACCATGTGCGCCCAGTCGCTGTTCCGCATTGGCTTGCGGCCCGGCTGCATCGGATCTTCGCCATGTTCCACCAGCCATTTGTCCACGTCGAAACCAAAGTATTGTTTGCTCCATAGCATTCCGGCCATCGCCTGGCGCATGACTCGGGCTTCGTCTTCGGTCACTCGTTTGGGCGTAATTGCTTGATAGAACTGGTCAGCCTCCCGCCTGCGGGCCTGCATGATTTCCCCAAATTGCTTGAACGGGTCGCCCATTTCCGCGGGTGCCAGGTCACTCAAGCGCACGCGGAAGGTAACGCTTTTGCCCGCGCCCACACTGCTTTGGTAGTGGGCCGCCGCTTTCGTTCCCGTGTGCTCAGGATTGACCGCATCGGGTTTCCCGTGAATCACACTGTTCCCAACCCCATCCTTCACATACGGGGTGGCATTGGGCGTAGCGAAAAGCCGCTCGTTGTTCGTCTCATTTTCCGTGAACAGCAGCGGAACGGATCCTTCGCAGTACAAATAGCGCTCACCCAGTTCCATGTGTGACGCAGCCACCGTGGGGGAGCCATTCGTGGCGGTGATCTGCCTCAAGGACGGCCGGGGAGTGCCGGGCCACCATGCCCAGGTGTTGCGGAACCATAACGTCGGCAGAACGTGGATTGTCGCGGCCTCGGGCCCACGATTGTAAACGGTGATCTGAACAAGAATATCTTCCGCAGTCTGCTTGGCATACTCCACGAAGACATCGAAGTAGCGATCATCATTGAAAATACCGGTATCCAGCAGCTCGTATTCCATATCGGCACGCGTGCGCCGTTTGCTTGTTGCAACCAGATCGTCATAAGGAAAGGCCGCCTGCGGATACTTGTAGAGGTACTTCATGTACGAATGGGTTGGGGTGCTGTCGAGGTAAAAGTAATATTCCTTGACATCCTCGCCATGATTGCTCTCGCTGTTGGTAAGTCCGAAGAGGCGCTCTTTTAAGATTGGATCCGTGCCATTCCACAGTGCAACGCTGAAGCATAGGAATTGATTCTCATCACAGAGTCCCGCCAGACCGTCCTCGCCCCAGTGATATGCGCGGGAGCGGGCTTGATCATGGGTGAAGTAGTCCCACGCGTTGCCATCCGCGCTGTAGTCCTCACGTACCGTGCCCCACTGGCGCTCGCTGAGGTAGGGTCCCCATTTTCTCCACGGAACGTTGTTCTCTCGAGCCTCTTGGAGCCTCGAGCTTTCGGGATTGTTGTTCATGATCTCACCTCAGACCTCATTTTAGTCCCGCACAAGGGACCCGTGCTGTGGACAACGATAGGTCTACTAGAACGCGGCAGGGGATGTATCCAAGAGGGCCCTTGAGACGAGAGGTGTGTGGGTTCTTCAACCTGCAAACTTCGGTCTGATGGTTAGCTACATATAAACAGCCGGCGAGATCAATCACAACTGGCAAAAATTACAGTCCTGCCAGAACTTGGGAACCAATTACTCTTCCCACGGCTGTCACAATCGACAGTTCCCGATCGTTTGCAATTGTGGTGAACTCGTGGCATTGGCGTGCAGCGTTAGAATAACTGCGTATTGACTGGGAATGCGAGACCTCTTCAGGCTCGGATTGGTGGTCACGTTGGCGCTGTGTCCGCCAAGGCTCCTCCTTGCCCAGGAGCTCGCCCCGCGCGCCTATGTCATCACCCCGCTCCATGCCAACGCAATCACGCTGACCTGGTCCTTCTACGATGGCAACATCAATTTCAATGGCACGCTTCCGGTGAGCGGTGCCACCGGGACTTACAGCGTGCCCATCTTCAGCTATTACCACTCGTTTGGTCTCTTCGGCCGCTCCGCCAACATCGTGGCCTCATTGCCCTATGCCATAGGAACTTTTCATGGGACCGTTCTTGGAGCCGGGCAGACGCTCTACCGCTCCGGCCTTCTAGATTCGGTCTATCGCTTCTCCGTTAATCTTAAAGGTGGCCCAGCGATGCCGCCAGCGGCATTTGCAAAGTGGAGGCAGAAGATTTTGCTGGGAGCCAGCCTGAAGGTGCTGGCTCCCACTGGCCAATACGATCCCACGAAGCTCATCAATTGGGGCACGAATCGCTGGTCTTTCAAACCCGAATTTGGCTATTCCGAACGCTGGGGCGATTGGCTCCTCGACGGATACGCGGGCGTGTGGTTCTTCACCACGAATCACGATTTCTGGTCGCACAATAGTTTTTTCGCGGGCACCAGATCTCAATCGCAAAATCCTATCGGCGCTTTCGAAGGTCATCTGAGCTACAACGTCAGGCCACGGCTCTGGCTCTCGCTCGACGGCAATTTCTGGATCGGCGGGAGCACGAGCATCGATGGGGTAGAAAATTCGCTCACCCATGAGAGAAATTCCCGTCTCGGAGGTACTGCCTCGATCCCTATTACCAAGCACCAGTCCGTGAAGGTCAGCTACAGCAATGGCACTTACATCCGCTTCGGCGGCAACTATCAGAATGTGTCCGTTGGGTGGCAGTACTCGTGGCTGGGAAGACCTCGATAGTGCAGGTGTTCCCGGCAGAAACTGGCAGTTTTGACAGTAGAAAAAGGGATCAATTATTGCGCTAATAGTGGGTGGGGCAGAAGCGCGGACGATGCTCCACTCATTGGAAGTGCGAAAGCAAAACATGACACTCAACGCACTTCGCGATTTCACAGCCCTCATACCTGTCGGCTGCCATGACTAGACCCAAGCCAACTGCGATACCGTCGACTATCGAAGAATCGTTTGCCCAGCCTGATCATCCCCAACCGACACGAGGCCCGACAAAGGTACCTCCGACCCGCAAAGCTTTTTCGATTGTCGAAGGTGGTCCGTTGTATTGGTTCCAGCTTCGTCTGGGACTCGCGACGCAGCAGGCTCCGCGAATCGCGCGAAGAGCAATGATTTTCGCGCTGGTCAGCTGGCTTCCCCTGCTGGTCCTTTCAGCCCTGCAGGGAGTAGTGCTGTCGAGCGTGAAGATTCCTTTTCTCTACGACCCCGCTATTTACAGCCGTTTTCTCCTGGCAATTCCACTCCTGATCGTGGCCGAGGCCGTGATCGGTCCGCGGCTCGCCGCGGCCACGAATCAATTCATCGCTTCCGACCTGATCCTTGAGGAAGATTACCCGGGATTCGATGCCGCGATAGAAGACGGCCTCCGCCTTCGCGATTCCACACTGGCGGAAATAATCATCCTGGCAATCACCTACGTAAGCGCGTTTGAAACGCTGCGGATCTTTTCGCCCACGGTATCCGCGTGGCATTCGTTGCTTTTGGGATCGGGTCACCAGTTCACCTGGGCCGGCTATTGGTATACGTTTGTTTCGATTCCGATCTTCCAATTCCTGGTGTACCGATGGCTATGGAGAACGTTCATCTGGTACAGGGTTCTCTGGCGAGTATCCAGACTCGATTTGCAACTGGTTCCGACCCATCCCGATCAGGCAGGGGGGCTGGGTTTTCTGGGAGAAGCCAACCGACTCTTTGCTATCCTCATTTTCGCCTACGCCGCTACCGGCACGGGAGTGTTCGCTGCCGAGGTTCTCTTCGAGAAAGTGCCGATCCAAAGCTTCCGGGTTCCTGTCGCCGTGTTTATTGTCATGAGTCTGCTGATCTTTTTGGGGCCGCTGTTCATGTTCGCGCCCGCACTCCTGCGGACCAGGCGGCAGGGTTTGCATCAATACAGTACGATCGGGGCTAAGTTGGGACGCCTCTATGATCAGAAATGGGTAAAGGGAAACCATCCCGCAAGCGAATCCTTGCTTTCCACCTCGGACAACACATCGCTGGCCAACTACAGCCACGACTACGAACTGGTCAACCAGATGAGAGTCTTTCCCTTCGAACCCAGAACCGTCGTCGTTCTGGTGCTCGCCAGTCTCCTACCCATGGTGCCGCTCCTTGCCACGGTCATGCCCATGGAAGAAATATTTAAGCTCCTCTTCAAGGTATTGGGCTGAGGTCCGCTCTCTCCATCAGTAATTGAAGGTAAACAAGTTTGTGTCGAGCGACACTAAGAATCACACTACTTCGCGCGACCCCGTGCAATGACTAACTGCGATATTTTGCCAACAATTCCGGAGCGCGGGGTGCTCCACCCGGGAGTTTTGCCTTTGTGCAAAGCTTCCACCCTTGACGCGAGGAGTTCCTGCAGTTCCACTCACCGAATATCTGCTCGGTGCCCCAGGAGAGAAGTGCGAGCTTGGCACTGGCCAAGCT
>JBAVAQ010000035.1:0-8811 GCA_049585795.1 Terriglobales bacterium
CGCACTTGTTGCCGTGCTTCGTAACGCACTGTCCACAATTCAACTTCGCCCGGTCGGCGACCCGCTTCACAATCGTGTCGTTCTCGCTGTTGGGATTTCCACGTTTATTGGGAAACACCAATTGCGCGGGCAGAGCATTGCGTGTCTCTTTCAATCGCCGCAATTGGTCGATGAGAGCTGAGGGCAACGGCACAACTCGTTCCTCCCAGTTCTTCGGCCGAAAGTCCCAAAGAGCCTTGGCAGTGACCCGAACGTGACTCTGACGGAAGTCGAGATCGCGCCAGCAAACATGTTGCGCCTCCTGATCACGAAATCCAGAGCCCAGCATAAATTTCAGAAAGATCGCTTCATCTTCCGTGGCGTGTTTGAACATCGACTGGATTTCTTCCGGCTCGTAGATCGGGCGAATCTTTTCAACGTATTTCGGCCAGTCGCTGGATGCGATCAGGCCACTTTTCCCGCGCCGTTTGAAGAGTTGCAGCACGACGACCAGCTTGTCGTAGACGGTACGGTGGCCAAGTCCAAGTTGGTAGCAACGTGCCATGAATACCAGGATGTCCTCGCGCGACACCTGCTCGACGGAGCTTTTTTCATAGGACGGGACGAGCAGTTGCTTCAGCGTGTAGCGGTAGCTGATGTAGGTCCGATGACCGCGCTGAGCCTGGACCATCGCGAGGTATTGGTCGACGGCTGCCGCGAGCGTAATTCCGTTTGGGTTGATCACGGCTGGCTGTGCCGGGCGCGACATCACCCCGGCTTTGAGAGCCTCAACTTCGATGGCCTTGAGCCGGGCCGCTTCGGCTACGGTCGCGAAGTCGGCAACGGCCTTGCGGTGACGCTTGCCGTGCTCATACCACTCGAGGTAATAGCTGCCCTCGGGGTGGTGTTCGTCGCGGCCCGTAATCAGGACGTGGTCGCGCACCATCCTGCCGCTACGCTTGACGACGTTGGCGAAGCGCCACGCGTCTCCAACTTTCACGTACTTGAGGATCTTGACCCGATGGGCGTAAAGCTTTGGCTTTCCCGGCATGTTCCATCTCCCTGTGGAGGGGATGGAAGATAGACCGGATCGCGAATTCGGGCAAATCCCGGAACGCTATGGAGGCAGTGGAAGGAGTTGACGGAATTGACAGCGACGTTATCGACAGGAAGACCGACAGGAAGGGGTTTAAAGCGATGAAAACAAACAAAACCGAGGAGAAGGCAGCGTTCTAACCAACTGAACTACGTCCCCACTCGCCAAATCAACAAGATGCGAAATAGGCAGTGTTTATGCTGCTTTGCACAAATTTCCACAAAATGCCCCGATTGCTCACCACGACCCAGATTGTCTCCAATCGGGCAGAAACCGCCAATAAATTATGGTCGTTTCCCGGCGCCTCCACGCCACCGAGAACACCCTGGACCGCCAGATGCAGCACGAGCCAGATCGACAACAGCGTCGGCGAAACCGCCCCCAAGAATTGAGCAATCTTCAGCACAAAAGTATCCTAACAGCTTCACGCGATAATGGGAAAGTCCGCAACCGCCGTAATTACAACCGGACGGAATAAGACTCGACTGAAAAGTCATTTTGGACGACCCCATCTCCGACCCGCTAGGGTGACCAATCCACCGGCTCAATTTGAAGGCACCCCATTTTCAAAAAACTTCCGCCGCTGCTCAATTGCCGCTTCCACAACCGGGTTGTCATATTTTGCGAACCTTGTGCAGTCTCTTGAACACTCGATTTGTGCGCTGCTTCTGGGCTCGCTTGTCAGGCATACTCGTCGTCCCAAAAGGCGAAGTTCCGCGATGTCAGTCTCTGCCATGAAGCGCCGTTGTGTGGTTCCGACCGCTTCCTTATAAAACCTGAACTGCCGACAAATATGTACTTGTTACTTCAGTAACTTTGGCGTCCAATGCCACTCAGGAATAATGACCTTCGGGGAGACTCATTCAGGCGCAATCGAAGGCTAAGCACCGCAATAATTTAGGCCAACCTCCCGCACGAACTTAGGCGAGCCACAGCAGGAGTCGTATGTCCACAGGTGTTCAGAGATCGGCGAGGGAAGAAAAATCGGCCTCACCGGGAACCGTGTCGGTACTCAACGAGACTGTGTTGGGAATGATCCGGGCTCAGGCTCCGCTGCCGAAAATTCTGGAGACCCTCTGCTTGAACGTGGAGAAACAGCACCCTGCACTGCTCTGCTCCGTTCTCTTGCTCGACTCCGACGGGACGACTTTGCGGCACGGCGCCGCTCCCAGCCTACCCAAAGCGTACACCGAAAAAATTAACGGAGTGCAAGCCAGTCCTTGCGCCGGATCCTGCGGAACCGCCGTTTACCGAAAACAGGCGGTCGTCGTCAGGGACATCGCCACTGATCCTCTGTGGGCAAGCTTTCGACAGCTGGCGTTGCCTCACGGTTTACGCGCCTGCTGGTCAGCCCCCATCGCTTCGCAAGATGGCGGAATCCTTGGCACATTCGCCATCTACTACCGGGAGCCTCGCAGTCCCGACGCTGAGCATCTGCAACTCATCACGCACGTTACTCACCTCGCCGGCATCGCCATCGAACACGACCGCGCCAGGTCTGAGCTTCGTGCCGCCGAAGCTCGCTATCGCACGCTGGTCGAGCGCCTCCCCGCGATTACCTATGTTGCGGAACTCGGCGCCAGCGGGCCTTGGCACTACGTAAGCCCTCAGATTGAAACCATGCTCGGCTTTTCGCCGGCGGAATGGCTTTCCGATCCCATGAACTGGATGAACCACATCCTTCCGGAGGATCGCGAAATTGCTCTGGCCGCGGAGAAATTATTCCAGGAAACCCACGAGCTGTTTCAGGCCGAATACCGCATGTGTGCTCGCGATGGCCGCCTCCTGTGGTTTCGCGACGAAGGTGTCCTGCTGCAGCAAACCGAAGGCGAAGGATGGCTCATGCAGGGCGTGATGTATGACATCACCGAACGTAAACGCCTCGAAGATCAGCTTCGCCACTCGCAGAAGATGGAAGCCGTCGGCCAGTTGGCCGGTGGTGTAGCTCACGACTTCAACAACCTTCTAATGTTGATTCAGGCTCACAACGAAAACCTGCGCGACCGGCTCGCCGCAACCGATCCCGCCCGCAAAGATGCTCTCGAAATTGAGAATGCGGTTACACGAGCGGCTTCTCTAACCAACCAACTGTTGGCCTTCAGCCGCAAGCAGGTGCTGCGGCCCAAAGTCCTCGATCTGAATGTGGTCCTCGCCGAAGTAGCGAAAATGCTGGATCGCCTGATCGGAAAAGATATCGAGCTGAGAGTCGCGCCTGCTGCGTCGCCAGGGCGGGTTAAAGCAGACCCCGGCCAGATCGAGCAAGTAATCCTGAATCTCGCTGTCAACTCACGCGATGCCATGCCCAATGGTGGACGTCTCACCATCGCGACCTGCAACCTTGAGCTCGATGAAAACGGCTCACGAAGGCATGAGCCTGTGCCAGCCGGCAAGTACGTTATGCTGTCGGTCAGTGACACCGGCGACGGGATGGATACTGAAACGCAAGCTCGCATCTTTGAACCCTTCTTTACCACCAAAGCTCCCGGTAAAGGCACCGGCTTAGGGCTGGCGACCGTTTATGGAGTCGTCAAACACAGCGACGGCTGGATCCGGGTCGATAGCGAACCGGGCCGAGGAACCAAGTTCAAGATTTATCTTCCCCGTGTCGATGAATCTGGAGTGGAAGAATTGGGATTGACAGAATCTCCGCTTGAGTGCCCCCTTGCGGCAACACAGCCTGAGATTTTCGACATTAGAAATTCGAAACCGGCGAAATCATTATCCGGCCGGACTGCGCCGCCTGTTTCTTCCGCACCCAAAGGAACCGAAACCGTTTTAGTGGTCGAAGATCAGGATGGCATTCGCGAAATCGTCCGGGAGTCCCTGCGCCGCAACGGCTACAAAGTGCTAATCGCGGTCGACGGCAATGAGGCTCTGCAAATTGCCGGGAGCTATCCCGATCCAATTCACCTGCTGGTCACCGATCTTGTCATGCCCAACATCGGGGGCCGAGAACTGGCACAGCGCCTGACGCCACAGCGCCCAGCCATGAAGGTCCTTTTCATGTCAGGCTACTCCGAACATTCTGCGCTGGATATCGAAGAGACCGGCTCATCGGCCACGATCCTGCAAAAACCTTTTTCCCTGGATGCCCTGGCGCGCAACGTCCGCCTCGTGCTGGACCAACCGGCGTCCTAGCTTCCACGCGAGACCTTGCAAGCAACGCCTCGACAAGATCAACCATGTTCGTATTCGCTATCTATTCGCCCACTTTACGACGCTGTTACAATGCCTAGTCTCGTTGAATGCAAGAACTTTTGGGATCGTAAACACGTATCTGTCAGGTAGTGTTAGGGTTGAGGTGCAAGGGCGCTTGAACGCCGCATTCGCCTCGACTGGGATGCCGGGAGTTCCAGGAGTGCAAGGTTTTGGAAGACGCGCAAGTCGCCGCCATGCTGGTACGCCGCTGTCTTGCGGGCGACGCCTCGGCGTGGGAGGAGATCGTGCAGCGCTACCACCGGCGCATTTACAACATCTGCTATCGCTTTGCCGGCTCCGGCGACGACGCTCAGGATCTCACCCAGGAAGTTTTCATTAAGATGTATCGTACCCTTCAGTCCTATGATGTTGAACGCGGGGCGTTCATGACTTGGGTAACCACCATCACGCGCAACCTGCTGGTCGATCACTTCCGCAAGAGCAAGCAGGATCGCATGACCGATTCGCTCGATACACCGGCCTCCGAGCACGAAGATGCCATGCCGCTGAGCGAACAAATCCACGATCATGCGCAAACCCCGGACGCGCACGCCCACAGCCGCGAGGTCAAAGAGACAGTCCACAAAGCGCTGCAGAAGCTGTCTCCCGATTTGCGCGAGGCCGTCATCCTGCGCGATCTGCAAGATATGGATTACAAGGAAATTGCCACCGTCCTCAAGGTTCCGGAAGGAACCGTGAAGTCCAGAATAAACCGCGGGCGCGCGGAACTTGCGCGCCTGCTACAACGTACATATAAACAGGTGATGTAATGGCGGCTGATCACAAGAACGGGATGCAGTGCAGCGAGTTCGACGCTCTTCTGAGCGAAGCCCTCGACCAGCGCTTGACCGGAGAGCAACTGGAACGCTTCCAGGCTCACGCCCGGGTCTGCCCGACCTGCGGACCGCTGCTGGCGGAAGCCGATGCTGGCCTGCGCTGGCTGCACGAACTGGTGGAAGTGGATCCTCCGGTTAACTTGATGCACAACATCCTGGCCGCTACCAGCGGCTTCGATACTGCACGCCTGCACGGAACCGCTGCGGCTCAAACTCAGAGTTCCTGGGTTGAGCGCGTGCAAGCTTGGACGAGGACGGTGGTCAGGCCGATCCTCGGCGTCGCCAAGCAGCCTCGTTTCGCCATGTCGTTTGGGATGGCATTCTTTTCTCTCTCCATTACCATGAGTATGGCCGGGGTCAAATTAGGCGACCTGCGCCATGCTGATCTGCGGCCGAGCGCCATCAAGCGCGACTACTTCGAAACTTCCGGCAGGCTGGTGAAGTATTACGAGAATATTCGTTTCGTCTACGAGCTCGAATCGCGCGTGCGGGACTTCAAACGAGCCACCATGCCCGCCGAGCCCGCGCCCCAAGAGCAAGAGCAAGAGAAGGACAAGCATCCCCGGAACGATAACACCAGTGGACAGCCCGAACCCAGACAGGATCGCAACTACAGTCAAGATGGAGGCCAAGTTACCTTTGCCTCCCTTACCGAGAAACCACCTGTAGTGATACTGGCCCCACACAGGAGGTTTTCATGAACTGCGCCAACCATCCCGATACTGCCGCCGTGGCGTATTGCCGTACCTGCGGCAAGCCGCTATGCGCCCAATGCACTCGCGACGTCAAAGGCGTGATCTATTGCGAGAACTGCCTGGCCGAGCGCCTGCATGGCGTCCAGCCTGCAGCCGTGCCGCCCGCAGCTGGATTCGTTCCGAGCGCCGCGCCCATCGTGCCCAGTTCCGGCCCGAATCCCACCGTGGCCGGCATTCTCGCCGGATTCTTTCCCTTTGGCGTGGGCGCGGTTTATTGCGGGCAATATGCGAAGGGGCTGGCGCACCTCGTGGTCTTCACACTCCTGGTATGGGGAGAGTCGGTTGTAGACAACGCCGGCGTGAATACCATGCTCGGCATCGGGATCGCCTTCTTTTATGTGTGGCAGATCATTGACTCGATCCGCACCGCGAAAGCAGTTCAGATGGGGCAGCCCGCGCCTGACCCGTTCGGACTGGCGCAGGCTTTTGGCGCCGAGCCAGCACAACCTGGGCAGGCGATGCAGCCGGCGCAACCAGGGGAAGAAACCCACGCCAAGATTCCCACGGCGGCTGTGGTCCTGATTGGTTTGGGCGTGCTGTTCCTATTGCAGACTGCCGGCGTCTTTCAGTTCGGATGGGACCGGGTCTGGCCGTTCTTTCTGATCGGCCTTGGAGTCTGGATGTTTGCTGTCCGTGAGGGGTGGGTCAACTCGCGGCGCAATTATCGCCGGGGCCGCAGAATCAGCCTGGTTACGCCGGTCGTCTTAGTTACGGTCGGAGTTCTTTCACTTCTGGAGAGCATGAAGGGTCCGGGCTGGAACCGCACTTGGCCGGTGCTGCTTCTTGCCATCGGCATAACCAAGCTGATGGAAAGCAAGACTCCACCACCGCCCCCGACCATGCCGCCGCCATCGGGGCCATCCGGCGCCGTGACGACGGACGTGCAGATGCCTTCGAGCGAGGTTCGCAATGGCTAGTCCAGTACAAGTGCCTCCGCCTCGCCATCGGCGCTCGCTGTCGGGGCCGGTCATTCTCATCGCCGTGGGCATCGTGTTCCTTCTGGGCACGATGGGCGTGCTCGACTGGCACAACCTCGGTCACTGGTTCGCCCACTATTGGCCTCTGCTGCTCATCATTGCAGGTGTGATCAAGCTGATTGAATACCAGCAGGCGCAAAGGGAGGGCGCGCGAGCTCCCGGGATCAGTGCGGGCGGAATTTTCCTGATCATCGGAATCATTGTTTGCGGGCTGATCGCGACCCAGGCTTCGCACGTCAATTGGGGAGAACTCGGGAACGGGATTGACCTCGGCGACGGCAACGACTTCCCCATTTTCGGATCGAAATATAGCTACGACGACCAACTCACTCAAGCCTTTCCTGCCGAAGCCAGCCTGCGCGTTACCGACACGCGGGGCGCCGTAAATGTAAGCGCTTCCGAAGATAACCAGATTCACGTGGCTGTCCATAAGCGCATCAGCGCGGATAACCAGGGCGAAGCCGACAAATGGAATGCCGGCACCAAGCCACAGATTACGGTCAGCGGAACTGTGGTCACGCTGAATGCGAACAATCAAGGAGCGGGCGATCATTGGGTGGCCGAAGATCTGGACATTTCGCTGCCCCGCAAAGCTCCGGTTTCCGTTTCCACCCGCTACGGCGATGTCAGCGTCATCGGCCGCGAGGGCAACGTCGACATTACCAATCAACACGGCGACGTCAGCAGCACCGACATTAACGGCAAAGTCAGCCTGAATCTGGATCATAGCTCGGCGCGAATTTCACAAGTCACTTCAGATGTATCCATCAACGGTCGCGCCAATGATGTTTCCATCGAAGACGTCAAAGGCGCCTTGCACCTCGATGGCGAGTTCATGGAAAGCGTGAAGCTCTCGAAGATCGCTCAACCGGTCATGTTCAAGTCGTCGCGTACGGATATGGATTTTTCCCGCCTCGACGGCGATCTCGACCTTGACTCGGGCGATTTGGAAGGCTCGGATGTGGTCGGCCCACTGCGCCTGAACACGCGAGCGAAAGATATTCGCTTGACTGGCGTCTCCGGCGACGTGCGTCTGCAGGATGAAAACGGATCCATCGAACTACGCGTGAACAAGATGGGGAGTACCCAGGTCGACAATCGCAAAGGCGATGTACAGATTTACCTTCCCGATAAAACCGGCTTTCAAGTTGATGCGCGGGCGCGCAATGGTGAAATCGAATCCGATTTCGATCAATTGAAGATTGATAACTCGAACGACGAGGCCGTCGCTACGGGAACTGTCGGCGGGGGTGGGCCACGCCTCGTAGTCAACAACGAACACGGAACCATCGAAATCCGCAAAGCCTCCTCGTCCGACGGGAACTCGGGAGAATCCGCGCCACCAAAGCCCCCAAAACCGCCTCGAGTTCCCGCCCCGAAAACCCCGCAAGTCACCGAGAATTGATTCGGTCCTGATGGAGCGACGGGCGTTCCGCCCGTTCCAGGCCAAGCTCGTGTGGGGACGGGCGCCTCGCCCGTCCGGGCGGAGCAAAGCTCCGCAGCGCCTGAGACTACCGCCATACTCTTGGCGTTAGCTCGCGAAGCTCTGTCTCGGAATCAGAACCAGAACCGGACTCCGGCGTTGCAGTGCGGTTCTCATTGCTTTCTCCTTGCTACAGAATTTGGCTTCTCTTCCTTCCAACTACGGCTGAATTTCGAAAACGGTGCCGCAGCCGTAATTGGCACATGCCTGACTGCTTCCCCCTCCTGCGTGGTGCTATACGCGTTCCCTGCCTCGTCGAAAATTAATTTCGCTGAAGGATAGGCAGCGTCAGGCGGTGCGTTAAATTCATAGAGCGCGGCAAATCTCCAGGAGCCTCCTGGTTGCGGCCGCAATCGAAATAATGTGCCCTCACCAGAGGGCCCGCCGCTGGACGCGGTCCCGCACAGGTCGCCCTTTGTGTTGAACACTAGTGTGCCTTCGGGTTGACCGCCGTCCCCGTTATCCTGGAAGCTGTGCAGAGTTTTCT
>JBAVAQ010000036.1:0-9729 GCA_049585795.1 Terriglobales bacterium
TCCTATGAAAGAGGATGTCAAGAAAAAAGACTTGTCCCCGCCCCTCGGAGAGATGCGGGTGTGGTGACTTGCATCCAGCCCTCTAATTCTCGCGAGGGTGATTGTTTGGCCGCTTTGGCTTACCGCAGAATGCAGCGGCAATCCCATCCCCAGTTGCTTGTTCCTACTCGATCGTTTCATGAACCACGGTGCACGACGCCATTCGGTTCTGAAGCTACGCAAGCGAAGGGTTGGCTCAAGTGCCAACCATGATCCTATGTGAGACTCGAGGCCTATAGCTTTTTTGGGTTATCCGAGGGGGCATAGGATTGACCCGGAGACTCGGGGCTGAACTGCAGCCCACGAAGCGCCTAATGAGTGTATCGATACTCTCCCTCGAACCCGAGCATCGCAAGAACCGCTTGGCCACCACCGAGGCATGAAAACCTGGGAGATCCCGTGGGGTCTTTGCGCCGCTCAAGCGGCTTGCGTTTTCAGTTGGTCTGCGTCGAAACCTTCTCCTCTCTTCCAAAGGGTCAACGTAATAGCTGCGATCTTGCGCGCCAGCGTCAGACGAGCCATCTCCGGCTTCATCCCCTTGGCCAGTAAAGCCGCGTAAAAATCGTGGAACGGTCCCCTGCCACAACTGGCCCGGATGGCCGCACTCTTGAAGATCTCTTTCATTTCGTGATTGTGATTTTGATTCAGACCACGCAGTTGCTGGGGTTTCTTGGAGCGTTGCAGTTGTCCGCCGACATAACGGTACTGCGCGCTGTCGTGGGTCTCAATCCCCAGGCCACTATAGGTCCACAGTTGCCGCTTGCTGCGGAAGCGGTGTGGAGTTTGTATCAGCGCGATCAAGCGGGCAGCTCGAATCGGACCGATGCAGGGAATCTGGCGCAGCAGTTTCGTCGCCTTATGTTTCCGGCTCTCCGCCAATAACTCAGGACGCAGGGTTCGTCGCAACCCCTGCAATCCATCCAGTTGTTGATAGAGCAGCTCGGCCCGGCGGCGCACCCCGGCCTGCGCAATCTTGCTCAACCATTCCTCGCGATAGCGCGGGGCATACACCTGGGTGCCGGCACAGGGGATGCCCCACCCTCGATACAGTGCCTTCAGCCGATTCATCACTCGCGTCAGATCTTTGCTGATGGTCTGATAACTGCGCCCCAACTCGCGCAGCGTGCGTAGCCCATTTTCCCCGTGGTAAACCGGACGCAGCATTCCCGTGCGCAGTAACTCGGCCAGCTTGCGCGCATCCACCTTGTCGCTCTTGCTGCCCTCCTTTAATAAGGCATTGCGCCGCGGATCGCAGACCACAACTTGCTCCGCCAGCGGCTGCAGCAGATCGTACAGCCACGCCGCCCACGTCCCTTCTTCCCAAGTCACATGCAGCTCGCCCCGCAGACCGCGGATAAACTGCACCATGCTGCTGGCTTGGGTTTCGACGATGGTTTCCATGACCAGCTTTCCGCTGCCATTCAGGACCGCGATCACAATCGCTTCCTTGTGTACGTCCATGCCGATATACTTGATCTCGCGACTCATTTTCGTTGCCTCCTTGGGGGAAGATCATTCGTGCCAACGCTTATCTTCTCCCAAGGTAAAGTGCCATGCTTCCGCCGATTTGCCTATGCCCTCCTGCAACTTCTTTCCCCCGCACACCTACTCTCTCGCCGCCGGAGCGGAGCGAAGCCCCGCACAGCGTAGCGGAGCGCAGGCGGCGCCAGCCATCCCACCCGCTCAATCCGGGCACTCTTTCATAATGCATTGACCAACAAATCCAAGCTCGGGGGCTCGTGTTAGAAAACTACCGGTTTCTAACGCTAAAGAGTGGATAACTGCGGAGCAACGTTCATGCGGATCTCAGGAGCTCGATCTTGAGATGGTTTTCTAACAACATCGGCCGACCAATTTTTTCTTGCGACTCGAAATGCCAGAACTGAAAATGCGTGCTTGTGATCGTCAGGCAAGTTCGTACCTCACCGCCGACGCGACAGGCATCGCACTTTTTGCGCGAGATGCTGCTGTCAGACGGGAGCCACACCAGAATCCAATTGGCGACGGTTAGCCTCTGAAGCATGTCTACCGAAAAGAGCGCGGCAGGAGCATCCTCAAAGGGTTGGTAAGATCGGACATGTGCGGGTCGAGCCCCGGCCGAACACCTCCTTGGACACGATCCCACGTTATCACGCGGCCAAACCGAGATTAGCGTCGGACTTCGATGAGGACTTTGATCCGTTCAGAGATGAGGACTTTGATCCGTTCAGAGAAGAGACGTGAGGAAAACATTGCGGGGAGGATATGGGAGCGATGACCCGTCGCGGACCGTTGGAGACAAGCGGAATAACCTCAAAGGGCCACCGCTCATGGGATGCCAGAGTCACCGCACCGGAACATTTCCCTCTGTTTTCCGTACCTAACCACATGGCTGTAATCACGCCTGCGGTCACCGCTGCAAGAACCGAGCCAGAGCGATCGGTCCTCACCTCCGGGACGGCCATCGTCCTCTATGTGGCGCTGGTACGAATGATCCTCTACTTTCTCGCCGGGCCGCACTACGGATATCTCCGCGACGAGCTTTACTTCCTTGCCTGTGGCGAGCATCCCGCATGGGGATATGTCGACCAGCCGCCGCTAATCGGCTGGATTGCGTGGCTCTTGCAGCACACAATCGGCACATCGCTGTGGTCACTGCGACTGTTACCCGCTCTGGCAGGGTTTGCAACCGTCGTTCTCGCAGGCCAGTTCGTGCGGGAACTACGAGGCGGCCGTTGGGCAATGTTTCTGGCGGCGCTGGCGACGTTGATGGCGCCCGTTCTGCTTGTGATGTCACATCTGTTCACGATGAACGCGTTCGACCCGCTGCTGTGGACGGCGATCGCATATCTTCTTGTGCGAATCGCTAAGCACGGGGACGAACGTCTCTGGCTAGCGGTCGGCGCGCTCGTCGGAATTACGATTCTCAACAAGTACGGCGTTATCTTCTGGCTGATGGGAGTAGTGGTCGGTCTATGCCTGACGCCGCTTCGTCGCAGCCTGCGATCTCGTTGGCTGTGGCTTGGTTGCGGTGTTACAGCGATGATGGTGCTGCCCAACCTCCTCTGGCAATGGCGGCATCAGTTTCCGTTTCTCCAGCTAATGCACAATGTGCGCGAAAGTGGCCGCGACATCGTGCTTGGTCCGTTGCCTTATCTTCGAGCGCAGGTGCAGATGCTTGGCTTTGTCGCCGGACTGCTGGTGCTGTTTGCGCTTCTGTTCTTCTTTTCAGAGCAGGGTCGGACGTTTCGTTTTCTCGGCTGGGCTTATCTCGCATTTCTCGCGGAGATGATGCTTCTGCACGGCAAAATGTACTATCTCGCGCCCGTGTATCCGATGATGTTTGGCGCCGGAGCTGTGTGGATTGAAAGCGCCACCCATCGCCAGCTTTGGATTTGGGCAAAACCTGCGCTGGCTGCGGCTATGATCGTCGTATCTGGTATCTACCTTCCGACTATCCTGCCGGTTCTCAGCGTGCCACACTTCCTTGCGTACGAACACAGACTGGGCATCGAGCAGCAGAAGTTTGAACATATGCCACCGGGAGTGTTGCCGCAGCTCTACGCCGACATGTTTGGCTGGGAGGAAATCACGCAGCGTGTGGCGGCGTTCTATCACACGCTGCCGCCGGAGGAGCAGCGGAAGACAGCCATCTTTGGGAATAATTATGGCGATGCCGGCGCGATCGACTTCTTCGGACCGAAATACGGCCTCCCGAAGGCCATTGGAGGACACCAAAATTACTGGATCTGGGGTCCACGCAATTACACTGGGGCAAGTCTTATCGTCCTCGGCGAGGGCGACGAGCGCAACATGCAGAAAGACTGCGCCAGCTACTCGATCGTGGGGGACACGAACGACCCCCTCTCGCGACGCGACGAATGGAACCCTATCTACTACTGCCGCGGATTCAAGTGGAACCTACAAACCATCTGGCCGGAACTGAAGCGCTGGAGATGAGCCGTGACAGCCGCTTTTACTCAGCTCACTGCTCGATAGCTTCGACTCCTGAAACCGCCCATGACGGTTCTTGGAGAAAGTCGAGTGATGCGGGATCTCTTGATCGAAGCCCAGACCGGTAAACCACCGCCATGCCAGATGCATGCGCAGTTCTTCTACCAGCTTGCGCGCGCTGGTATGCCGTCCAGGTCGCCGATCAACAGAATGCGCAGCACCACGCGCTTAAAGGCTTTCCGCTACACGCCGTCCTTTCCAGTCAGCAACCACTCAACAGTTTTTCCTGATCTACGCGTAAGCCGAAGAAGTATCTCTGCACCGATTTCGCTTCTTCCCTGCTCATACCTGGAAAGCTGCCCCTTGGCTGATCCCCAGTTCGCGCGCAGACTGGGCTTGGACGATCTCAAAACCCTGGAGTTCGCGCAAGCGGCGACCAACGGCCTTCCAATCAATCGCAGATTTTGTAACTCATGAAATACCTATCAGATAGAGCCGACTCAGACATTTCTGGTGAACAGGTTGAAGCCAGAGTGACGCGGGCATACATGCTTAATGGTCGATGGCCGTTCTAATACGGCCGGGTGGTGTTGCTATTCCGGGTTGCTTCGCCACCTTCCCCAATTTTGCCTGTCTCTCGGACAGAACTCCTCTTAATTGGCACGCCCTTTGTGCCTCGACCATAGAATCTGGCTTTGTACACGAGCTTCGCAAACGTTTTCAGAAGACGCAAATTGCCCGCTGTGGCCTGGAGGATGTATTGAGTAATATCAACAAATGGTTTATATTCCTCATATGCGATATATCCCTAGGCAACTGGCGCCGGTCCTTCTGGAAGCATCCCGGCGCTTTGCGGCCATTGTAGTGACGGGGCCACGTCGTGCGGGTAAGACCACGCTCTTGCGCAAGCTGTTCCCGAACGCGCGCTATGTACTGCTCGAAGACCCCGACATTCAGGGGCGGGTGCGCAGCGATCCCCGTGCCTTTCTTGACGAATTGCGGCCTCCGGTTGTATTCGACGAGATTCAAAATGCTCCCGAGCTGCTCGACTACGTCCGTACGCTTATCGACACCAAGCCTCGCCGCATGGGTCAGTGGCTGTTCACCGGCTCGCAGGAAGCTCCCCTGATGCGCGGCATCACGGAATCAATGGCGGGACGTGCCGCTATTCTCCAGCTCCTGCCTTTTAGTCTCGCAGAAACCGCCAAAGTGAATCTGCTACACGGAGGCTTCCCCGAAGTGCTGGCGCGTCCCACGTCTCGCAGCCTTTGGTTCGCCTCCTACTTGCAAACATATTTAGAGCGGGACGTGCGAGCGATTACAAATGTGCGGGATCTCGTGACCTTTCGTCGGTTCCTTTCCCTGCTGGCCAGTCGTCATGGTCAAGTTCTCAACAAGACCGACCTTGCGGCACCCCTCGCGGTATCAGTTCCAACTATCGGCGATTGGCTCTCCATTCTGGAAGTGACCGGTCAAATCATTCTGGTGCCTCCATACTTCGAAAACTTCGGCAAGCGGCTCATCAAGTCACCGAAGATTTACTGGGAGGACTCCGGCCTCGCCTGCTATCTGCTGGGCGTGACTTCCTCGGCTGAGCTTGAGCGTTCCCCATTTCTGGGAGCCTTGTTCGAGGGCTTCGTCGCAGCGGAGATACTCAAGAGCCAGGCCAATCAAGGAATACGGAAGGAGCTCTACTACTTCCGCGATCAGCAGGGTTTGGAGGTAGACTTCCTCGTGCCACGGCCCAACTCAAACCTGTGGTTGATTGAAGCTAAAACTGGGAAGACGGTCCGGCCATCCATGGCCTCTCCGCTGCTCTCATTGCGTCGAGCCATGCTTCAAAGGTCCGGAAGGTTGATCGTAGTCCACCGAAAGTCCCGCTCGCAATTGCAGACGGCAGCCATCGCTCGCGGGGTTGAAGCGGTTGATGTTGAACGCTTCATCCAGGAGCTCGCTGGCACCAGATAGCACCACCCGCGCAGCCGCGGCCGGGGTTGGCTTCAACGCTGCAGTCAGATACCGTCTGATCTACGGGGTCAGAATCGGTTAGACCCTGAGGAGACATTTTTCAATCCCCGCCTAAAGATTTCGGTCGGTTAAGAGCCGAGGTTCCTCCCCAGGGGATGAAAGGGCAACGTGAGTCTAGCACCAGTTGACCGAAATACACTTACAAGTTTGGTTCTGCCCGCCTCGCCGACCCAGAGAAGGCGGCAGCCTGTGGCCCGGTCCCGCACTATCGCTCCGGTGGTCGTTCCTTCTGCTGGATCTTCTTCTTTGCTTTAGCCCACCGCAGGTCGATTTGGCTGCTGCTTTTTAGGGAGTGAGTCAGCGCCGAGCCACCCTGAAGTTCGAGACAACTTTCTAAGAGCAATTCGACTTGCTTACTGAGAGATCGTCGCTCATGCTTTGCGATCTCAGCCAACCGCAACTTGAGACTGGCTGGCACCCGAACTAGCAGTGCGACCCTGGTTTCTGTCATGGCTAGGAGCAAAGATAACAGGATTCAACAACTTTCTGAATGCAACTAATAGATACATTATGATACACTGTGTATCTAGGTATTTCGTTCAAAGGAGAAGACACATGCCACCGCGCGCTGCTTGCGATAGAAAGCTAGTACGACAGAATCTCCGCATTGCCAAAAAACTTTACCCGGAACTGTCACATCCACAACTGTCACTTCTGCACGATCTCACGATGATGCTCCGTCTTTCTGTATGTAGGCGTGAACTGCTTCTGCTCGATGGGAAGTGGTATGTGAGTCACTCTGGTCTCCTGCGAATCGCGCACCGAAGAAGGTGCTTTGGAATAGACACCGTCGTCGACCAGCATATGTCGGAAGCCTCGGCAGGACGGTGGGTCTTTAAAGCGACGGTTCGCAAATCCCAAACGAGAAGCTTCGTTGGTTACGGAGATGCGGATCCATCCAACATTTCCCCCCTCGTTCACGGTTCTGAGATGCGCATTGCCGAGACTCGCGCGGTGAACAGAGCACTGCGCAAGGCCTATGGCATCGGCATCTGTTCGGTTGAAGAGATCGGGTCCTTCGCTGAGCCGTCGCAACCGCCTCGCGATACAAGAAAACTCCCACCCCAACCCGCCAATGGGAATTACGGCGGTCCCAAAGTCCGTGATCGTCTTTGTCAGCTAATTCGCCAGCACCAGCTCGATGCGAGCTTGGTCAAGTCGTACGCAACTGATTTCTGTGGTGTGAAGACCTTGCGCCAAGCCACGCGCGAGCAAGTCGAAAGCTTCGTCGTCCACTTGGCCGATTGTGCAGACAAGAATCGCGATGCCCTGGTCTGCCAGCTCAACAGCTATCTCGGTCAGAAAGAAGGTGCGGCATGAGACGCCAGATTGCAGGCCTTCACGCTGCCGATCGCTGTGCGGCGGACCAACTTCCTAATGCGCTCTACCTCGTTCGAGTGCGGAGGGTCCAGTTTCGCCGGCAAGCTCAGAAACCTTATTACACCGTCGCTCTGACCATTCTGGAGCCCAACCGCTTTTCCGGCCATATCATCTCCAGCCGTCTCTATTGCAACCCCAAAGCCCTGTGGAAGTTCAACTGGTTCCTGAGCGACTTTGGCTACGATGTCGAACTCCTGGGACGCGATGAAGTCGACGAAACCGAACTGATCGGCTTGACCGGCATCGTGAAGATCAGTCACGTTATCCTCAACGGCACTTCCCTGCTCCGGTTGGACGGTTTTGCCCCAGCCGGCCGCTGGGAGGAACTCTCGCCCGCCAATCTCGATGGCTCGCAGGTGGCTTAATGACCTATAGCTACACGCAGATCAGCCAATATTTGACCTGCCCGCGGTGCTATCGCCATCGCTATCTCGACGGGTGGAAAGAGAAGGACACTCGTGCCGCGATGCTCTTCGGTCGTGCCTTCGAGCAAGCTCTAGGCGCTTACTTTCGCCGGGAAGATCCCGGGGACGTCCTCTTTCGTGAATGGTCGGCTTGCAAAGATCAGAATCTGCACTTTTCCAACCACGACACCTGGGACCACATGCTCGAGCAAGGGATCATGCTGCTCACCCGCTTCTGCCAGGACGACCGCGTTCGCATTTACCAGCCGCGGCGCAACTTGCAGGTCAAGTTCACCCGGCCCATCGAGAAGAACGAATTCGTCGCCTACATTGACGGGATCGGGAAACTGGATGAGACGCGCTGCTTGCTGGAATGGAAAACATCCTCCCACCGATACTCCGAAGAACCTGAAGGGCTGCAGGCTCTCGATCCACAGCTGATTTGCTACTCCTGGATAACCGGTATCGCCGAGGTTGCTCAGGTGGTATTCGTTCGCAAACGGTTGGTGGAAGTCCAGTATCTGCGCACCACGATCAGCGAAGAGCAGCGTCAAGAGTTTGGTCATCTGGCCGAGGACACGATCCGGAGAATCGAATCGGCGGACTTTCCGCCGCACAGCGGCATCCGGTTTCCGCAGAACCCGTGCAGCACTTGCCCCTACTTGGGACTCTGCCTGGGGAAGCAAGAGTTGGTTGATGCCGCGCTGGTGCGGCGGCCAGGAGCCGAGAACCTTGGTTGGCTTGACGAGCTTAATTACTAGGGATCCACCGATGCCGCCGAAATTCAATCGTCGCCGCGCACTGTTTGTGCTGGGCAAGATCGATGAAATCTTGGCCTGGGAGCGGCAGAAGGAAGCGGAGCGCGATACCCGGTTTGTCGAAATGGGTAGATATCTGTGTGAAGTGCGTGCCGGCCAATACTGGCGGGTGGAGAACGTGAAATCGTTCGATGAGTTTCTGGAAAGACGGTTTCCGGAGTCGCGAAGGAAGGCGTACTACCTGATGTCGATCCACGAGCACTTGCCGCCGCAGGCGAGGAAAGAGTTGAAGGAAGTGGGGTGGACGAAAGGGTTGGAGTTGGCGAAGATTGCGCGCCGGGATCGGCAGCACTTCGATTGTGCAACCTGGTTGCACAAAGCCCGCGAGATGCCCAAGGAGGAGTTTAAGCAGGAAGTCGAAAAGGAACTGACCGGGCAGGACACAGAACCTTGGGAGCTGGTTTATTTCAAGTTGTACAAGAGCCAGATCCCGATCATTGAGCAGGCGATCGAGACTGCAGCTCTGATGCTGGGTAGCGACAAATCCCGGGGCTATTGCTTGGAAATGATTTGTGCAGACTTTCTGGCGGGAGCGAATTTGGAAAATGAAAATCCCGAGGTTCTCTTGCAGTCCGCCCTGCGGTTCTTTAAATTCCTTCCCGTCGAAGAGAGAAAAGCATTCTTGGATTGCGTCACCGAGAAAGCGGCATGACGTGTGTCCGACCGAAGCATCCTCGTCTGCGGCTGTGGGCCGGCGGAAAATCAACCATCACGTGAGCTGTCCGTAAGTGAAGCGTCGCAGCGCAGATAGTTTGAATTGCTCGCCCAGGAAAAGCTCGCGAAGGAGCAAAAGGTGGCCGGTAGTGCGCGAGTAGTTGAGAAAACCGAAGCGGAATGCGCAGAAGAACAACAGAAATTCATGAAGAGGCTTGCCGAGATGACGGGAGGGCCCGTCTCGATAGCACGTTTGGGGAATGATCGACAAACGCCAACTGGAACTGACCCGAAGGCAACGGCACGCACAGCGGAAGAACGCCAGATAAGGGGAGAAGCGGGGCCCTCGGCGCGGACGCGACCGGCAAGCCCCCAGATCTCTTGCCGGGGAGGATGCGCGGCGTCGATATCTCGGAGTGGTCGGCCGCACCACGGGTTCCCCCATGATGACGCTGCAGAAGTAGGAGAGAGCA
>JBAVAQ010000037.1:0-4037 GCA_049585795.1 Terriglobales bacterium
CGCTGCGCACCGAATACAGCGCTTGCAGCAGGAGCGCTCGCAACAACTTCTCCGGCGCAATCGACGGCCGCCCGGTTTTGGCGTACAGCTTATTGAACTGTGGTTGCAGTTCTCTTAAGGCCTCATCGGTCATAGCACGAAGAGGACGCAAGGGGTGGTCGTGGGGTACTCTCTGCTCCGGGCTTAGGTAGCTGAACACATCCAACTGCTGCTCGTCTTGTCCACGCATACTTCCTTCTTATCAGGTTGTGCTGTGGAAACAAGAGAGGTTCGTGGTACTGCGCCCGCTTCAAATCGAGTTTTTCCGCAGCCTGTTAGGGCGCAGTAAGGCTCCAAATGTGAGCGCGGCTCTTTGGCAGGCAGGCTGTTGAGTATCGCTTCAAATTTTGTGTCCACGATTTCCTCCGATGGACTTGGCCGGATGAAATCTGGCCGGTACTGATACAGACGCCGAACCGAGGTCAAAGGGATGGCCGGACAGTAACCGGACACATACCGGATGTACACCGGACAGATGCCGGATGCACACCGGACGGAATTCAGGTCGCGTACGTGACACCGGACCTAACGCGAAGCGTTAGGGATGGTGTCTTGGTGTCTTGGTGTCTTGGTGTCTTGGTGTCTTGGTGCCTTGGTGCCTTGGTGCAAGTGAGACGTTAAAGGCCTTCAGCCATGCTTACCATTCGCGCCATGTCCAACGGAACAGGCTACTCCGCACGCCATTTGCAGCACAGCGACTACTACGCCGAAGGAGAGCGTGTCACGGGACAATGGCAAGGCCGGGGAGCGGAGATGCTCGGCTTGGCAGGGGAAGTTCAGTCGGAACAATTCGAGGCGTTGCGCCAGGGCGTCGATCCCCAAAGCGGTGAGTTCCTCCGGCCACGCCACAGCGCCGACCGCACAGCCGCTGATGGCACGACCCAGAGCCGGGGCCGAAATCTGTACGACTTCACCATCTCAGCGCCCAAGTCGGTTTCCATCATGGCCCAACTGGGTGGGGACGCCCGACTTGTGGAAGCTCACGGGAAGGCCGTTCAAGAAACGCTGAAAGAGCTGGAGCATCGCGCAGCAACCCGCGTCCGAAGGGACAGGGCGAATGATAACCGCATCACGGGTAATCTTGTATTGGCCGTCTACCATCACGACACTAGCCGCGAACTTGACCCCCAGCTTCACACCCACGCGGTTGCCGCTAATCTGACCTACGACGGCGCGGAGGGCCGCTGGAAGGCACTGCAAGCCTCCGATATCTACGAGCAGCGGGCTTACCTGACTGAGGTCTACCGGAACGTGCTTGCCCGTGAAGTTCGGTCTCTGGGCTATGAGATCGAGGACCGGCGCAGCTCCAAGGGCAAGAACCTGGGTTTTGAGATAAAGGGTGTCTCGGATCAGTTGCTCGAAAAATACAGTCAACGTAGCGAGCAGCGCGACCGGGCCATTGCGGAGTTTGTCGAGAGTAAGGGTCGCCAACCCAGCGACAACGAAATCGCCGTGCTGGTTCGTGAGTCGCGGGCCGACAAGCTGGTTGAGATTTCAACTGCGGAGGTGCACTCGCGCCAAACGGCTCGATTGACCCCAGAGGAGAGCCTAACCCTTGAACAAATCCGCGAGGCAGTCCGGGAGAGATGCCAAACGCAGCGACTAGAACCGGAGAGTGCAGTTCCTTCTCTGGTCTACGCAAAACAACATGTCTTTGAGCGCCTCTCTGTGGCGCTCGACCACGAACTGTTGACTGAAGCACTCCGTCATGGACGGGGCTGGATTGACTTGGCAGACCTGAAAGGTGAGTTTTCACTGGAAGAAAGCAGTGGCAAAATCCTTCAGGCTGGGAAGGAAGTCGCCACACGCGAGAGTCTTGACCGTGAGCGGGACATGATCGAGCGGATCAATCGTGGAATCGGTCAGTTTGAGCGGCTGGGTGGGCAGCATGAATTCGCTGCTTCCACCTTCCTCCGCCCCGAACAGAAAGAGGCAATCGAATTTGTTCTCAATTCTCGTGATCTAGCGGTGAACATTCGCGGGGCGGCAGGCACCGGGAAAACTGCTACGCTCGAAGAACTGCAGCACGGCCTCGAAGAGAGCGGTCGCAAGGTGTTGGGGGTGGCTCCCACGATGAGCGCAGTTGAAGAACTGCAGAAAGTCGGCTTCTCGGATGCCATCACCGTGGAACGATTGTTGCAGGGCCAGAGTGCTCAAAGGGATTTGTTCGGGAAAGCTCTGATCGTGGATGAGGCGGGCATGGTTTCCGGTCGCCAAATGTCCGAACTACTAAAGCTGGCTGACCGGCAATCAGCGCGAATCATTTTTAGCGGTGACACCAAGCAGATTCGAAGTGTCGAGGCCAGCGATGCTCTTCGTGTGCTGGAAAGAGAATCTCAGTTGAGGAGTGTTTCGCTTAGCGAAGTGCAACGCCAGACCGCCGTAGACTATCGCGAGGCGATTCAGGAATTGCGCCGTGATCCTGACCGCGGCTTCGACAAGCTGGAACAAATTGGGGCTGTGCGCGAGGTTCCTTGGTCCGAGCGGGCACAGGCGGTTCAACAAGCCTACTCAGAAGCTCAGGCTCAAATCAATGCGAAGGGGCAACCACGCAGTGTGCTCGTTGTCGCCCCCACACACGAAGAGATTGGCCATATTACCGAGGCCATCCGCGCTGAGCGTACCCGCACGGGGGAACTGGGACAGAGTACTCATCAGCAGCACCACGTTCCCTTGAACTGGACGACTGCTGAGAAAAGTGACGTGAGGAACTATGCTGAGGGCCAGGTGCTGGAATTTCATCGGGCGGTCAAAGGCTTTGCTAGGCATGAATCGCTGGAAGTCATCGGAGTGGAAAACGGCAAGGTCTTTGCCCGTAACGCACGCGGCAAAGAACGTGAGTTCACAGCGAAGCACGCGAAATGCTTTGAAGTCTACGAGCGGCGCCCCATCGAAATTGCTCCCAATGACAAGTTACTGCTGACCGCAAATCGGCGGGAGCCGGGGTTTCGCGCTACCAACGGCGAGCTGGTGACGGTTTCCCGCATTGACGCGCAGAGCCGCATTCATCTGCAGGACGGTCGCGCTCTGCCGGAGAATTACAAGCAATTCACACACGGCTACGCTGTCACGGCCCATCGCAGCCAGGGGAAGTCTGTCGATGCCGTTGTCATTTCCGCTGATGGGATTCGGAAAGAGTTGTTTTACGTGGCTGCTTCGCGAGGCCGGGAGAGCATCACGGTTGTGACCAGCGACAGAGACCTGCTGCGGGAGTCGGTAGCACACTCAGTCGCCCGGCAATCCGCTTCCGAGTTGTCGCGCAAAGCGCAAGGACCTTCCTTGGACAGGATGAACCCGTCTTTACGCGAGCGTGAATGCCGAGAGCTGCCGATTGCCCGCGACCAAGGGTACGGTAACGTACCCGAAGGAACGGGACCACTAGGGAAAAGTCCCGCTCCCGAAACAGTGCAGACCATCGACTGGGAGAAACCCAATTGCCAGGAGAAGCAGGAGCAGATCACAGAGCCAGATCACTACCTTGGCATCAGCCGGTGAACCCGGAGCCTTGTTGTCCAAACACAGCCCGCCTCTGCTGGGGTGGGTTTGAGGTTTTCGGTACGTTGCCCGGAACTTCGTTGAAAGTTAGCGACTCTCGACCGTCATAGGCTACGCAACCTTCACTTCGTCGGCAACCACCTTCTTCGAAATCGTGTTCGCAAGCGCAGTCAGCAGCGACGGAATTTCCCGGTAGCCCTGCACCTTGCGGAACTGGCGCTCGGCCACCAGCAAACCAGAGCCAACCCAGCGCTCGAGGTGATCGCCGGCACGCCATCGTTTTACGTTGCGGCAAACCGTCTCTACGATGGAGAAGGCCGACTCGATCACGTTCGTGCTCGCGAGCGTGCGACGCAACTGGGCCGGCACCCGCATACCCTCAGTGATCACTTCAAAAGCGGCCAACAGTTATCACTTCAAAACCGGCCAACGGGATTGGCCGTCCAGGACTGAGAATGTTCTACCCTGTCGCCTCCAATGGTGGCAAGTCGGTTTTGGTGCGC
>JBAVAQ010000038.1:0-20638 GCA_049585795.1 Terriglobales bacterium
ACCGATCCTCCCGATATCGACGGCGCTCGGGAAACTACACAGCGCACGATGCGTGATGCAAACCGAGCCTCTGACGTGATCAAGCGATTACGCGCGCTTTATAGCAAAAAAGATCCGTCCCCCGAATGGATGGACCTGAATCAGGCCACCCGGGAGGTGATTTCGCTGTCGTTGAGCGATTTGCAAAGATCGCGGGTGATCCTTCTGCAGGAACTTGCCGACAATCTCCCACTCCTCATGGCGGACCGTGTCCAAGTTCAGCAGGTCATTATGAACCTGGTACGAAACGCTTCAGACGCGATGAGCAATGTCGACGATCGTCCGAGAGAACTATTGATCAGAACTGAAAGAGAGGAAGGCGATCGGGTGCAGCTTAGCGTGAAAGATGCAGGGGTCGGTTTCGAACCCCAGGCTGCGGACAGACTCTTCGAAGCCTTCTATACGACAAAGAATGAAGGTATCGGAATCGGCCTGTCGATCAGTCGTTCCATCATCGAGGCTCATGAGGGGCGTTTGTGGGCGACAGCGAATGATGGTCCAGGAGCCACGTTTTCATTTTCAATACCCTGCAAAGCGGCCGGTTTAGTGGCAGAGGAAACTCGCTGCAGCCGGCCGGATGGTGCGATGCATGCCGCATGATTTAAGTTCGACGCTGAATACCGATTCCGGCGTTCATACCTTGGTGCGATTGACGGCCCACCCGGCACCAGCGCATTCTTCGCTTATGGAGTCGAACCGACAACGGGAGTCCATCGAACATCCACTTGTGACGGTGGTTGATGACGATGTATCAGTCCGCGAGTCCCTCCCTAATTTGCTGAGGCAGTTCGGCTTATCCGCCCGCGCGTTTTCGTCGGCGGAAGAGTTTCTCGCATCCGATTGCGTCAGCCAGACCCGCTGTCTGATCCTTGACGTCGTCATGCCCGGCGTATCGGGACTCGATCTTCAACGACAATTGAAGCTTCGGGGTCCAGCGCTCCCAATCATCTTTATCACCGGTCAGAAGGACGAAGGAATTCGGAAGCGAGCGCTTGAACAAGGAGCGGTGGGATTCCTGCTCAAGCCAGTCATAAGCACAGTTCTGTTGGAGGCCGTCAATGTTGCACTTCGAGAAAACTGACAGTTCCCACCCTGCAAGCAGGGGGGATAAAACGAGCTTGGCGAGATCACTTGGTCATCCAGTGGAGTCATCGCCAGCGCCGACTGCGGGACCTATCGTGTTCGTCGTTGACGACGACGTCTCGGTCCGTGAAGCACTGGAGTCATTAATCCGCAAGCTAGGCTGGCAGCCAGAGATTTTCGCATCAGCACAGGAATTCCTCGATCGCCCTCGTTCACTTGTTCCGAGCTGTCTTGTTCTTGACATTTCTCTCCCCGGTCTCAGCGGTCTCGAACTTCAGAAGCGTATTGCTGTCGATCGGACGGATATGCCGATCATTTTCATCACGGGTTATGGCGACGTACCCAAATCAGTCCAAGCCATGAAAGCGGGCGCGGTCGAATTCTTAACGAAACCAGTCAGTAATGAAGAGCTATTGGCGGCCATCCGGCAGGCTCTTGAACGGAGCCGCGCCGTTCTCGGTCAGGTGGCCGAAATTCAGGAACTCCGGGACCGTTACGGGTCAGTTTCTCCTCGCGAACGGCAAGTCATGGCGTTGGTGGTTTCGGGCTTATTGAATAAACAGGTCGCTGACGAACTCGGCATCAGCGTGATTACCGTAAAAACGCACCGGGGCAAAGTGATGCAAAAGATGAAGGCTGACTCTCTCGCGGGGTTGGTAAAGATGGACGCCAAGCTCCGTGCGGCATCCGGACGAAAAGCCTGACGGCAGCTGTTCCTAGCGGAAGCCGGCAGCCTTCGCGACGACGGCATTACTTGCTTCCTCGATTAGTTGCACGATGTCATCGGAGCGAGTTGCAATGGAAGCGTGGCTCGTTGGCAACGTAATCGTCTTTCTTGCGTTGATTCGCTCCGCCATCCACTTTTCGGTCTCGGTAGGAATCAACCGATCGTTGGCCGAGATCTGATACCAACTCGGCTTCACTTTCCAGGCCGGTGGTCCCGACTTTTCTTCGAACCATCGCGACGCTGTGGGCTTCTGCGTAAGCGCCCATACTAGCGATTCTGTTCGGTCTTCGAGATCATGACAGAAAGTCTCGTGAAACTTCCCGACTTCGATCCATAAAAACCCAAACTTGTCCTCACGGATATTAGCCGCGCCCTCGGGTGGTGCCCTCCGCGCCCAAAGGCTCTTGAGACTCTCCCCCTCATCAAGAGCAGGTCCTGCCAAGTACACGAGGCCGACGACATTTGGCGTGAGGCCAGCGCCCGTGATGACTGCACAACCATAAGCGTGGCCGACTAATAGCGTGGGAGCATCCTGCGCAGCGGCCATTTTGATGGTTCGGTCGATATCGTCAGCCAACGATGTCAGAGGGTTCTGCACCGCGAAGACGCGGTAACCTTTTTCATGCAGGGGAGGGATGACATGCCGCCAGTGTGAAGCGTCGCCCCAGGCGCCGTGCACTAAGAGAATGTTCGGTTTGTCCGTCATCGACCTACTCCTTTCATTCGACTTTACTGTTTTGCCGACTGCGCTGCTAACGGTAACGGCCAGTCCTAGGGCGTGCCCATAATGTGGAGATGAGACCAAGGAGTGCCTGCCCACATGATGTAAGCGCCCGTGGGCTTGTGAGTCGTAGGCAGGCCCGTGGTTGTCGGATCAAAGGGCCAAAGAATCATCCAATGCGGTCCGATTCCGATGGGTGGGTCAGTTTTGTCGAACGGGTCGGAGTCGCTTCGCTGCGTCGCTCCCGCGAGCATGTATTCGACGCCCGGAACTGTGGTAGTCGGCTTTGCCTTGTGTTCCGCGAAATCGCGATTCCATTGCATTGCGACTTTGTCCTCACACATCGGAGGTGATCCGATGCCGTTGGGATCTCCCGGCAGGCACGTGAAATCATTGGTTCCCAGCCGGAGGACTTTCATCTGTCCTCGGGCGTCCATCTCAGCGACCGTGGCGTTTTTCGTCACATTGGGAGGTCCTGCGGAGAGGGCGCGCGCAATTTTGCTTTGTGCCGACTCTTGCAGATCGGATGATGTCGAGTCAGGTGCGTTCATTTGCGCAGAGGCACCGAGGCACGTGAGGGCAAGCGTTAGAAAAGCAATCCGAGCAGATAGCAATGATCGCAGGCTTCGAAACATAAATATCTCCACTCTATTGTCAGACATCGTGGGCTCTGTGCCTTTGAGGATGTCATAGGGAGATCTCACCACCACCGCTGAAGGAAGGCAATTGGACCATGGTATGAACGCAATACTTTGGCTCACCTAGGGACGCTCGCCATCCAGTCTGTACGCCTTCCCCAAAACTCCTCGGGCTTTGTTCGGTATTGCCATATCGCTCGCGCGACTTAGGTTCCACCGACTTTGACGAGTGATCTTCCGGTGCATTGCTGCGCCGGACGCCCAATTTTGCAAAAGCTCCGCGGCGATTTTCATTTCAACCCCCTGGTGTATTCGGTTCTGTCACAGCCTCAAGGCAGCAATAATGTCATCCCTAAATCCTTTACATGCGCGTAGATTATGTGGAAAGAGTGCTCACTCGACGTACCGCAACGTGATACCCAGTGAATGCAATCCCAACCTCGCGGACCCACCCGGCCTTTGGGTTATCATCCCATTCCGTTTGGAACTCCTTATTGGACAGCCTTCGGACAGTCGACGCAGATCTGTTTTCAGAGCAACTTGCCCCATCAATGAAACGTCTGTCGGCATGCGCTGTCCGCGAGAGTCAATTAGGTAGCAATCGCAGAACCGAAAAGATAATAGTTGACTGTCCAGACGCTTATCTATATTATTGACTCATGTCAAGGCCGAAGAGCGATGAGAAGAGAAGCGCGATTCTGGACGCGGCGACGCGGATTATCGTTACGCAGGGCCTGAGCGCGCCGACAGCTGGCATCGCGAAAGAGGCTGGTGTTGCGAATGGATCGCTTTTCACTTACTTCGAAACCAAAACGGATCTCTTCAATCAGCTCTATCTTGAACTGAAAATTGAGATGGCGTCTGCCGCTACGAAGAACCTTCGCACAGGCGCAGAACCTCGCGAGCAGCTTTGGAACCTGTGGCAACACTGGATGAGCTGGGCAGTGTCCTACCCCGAGAAGAGACGAGCGCTGGCACAGCTCGGCGTCTCTGACGAGATCACGCCGGAGATCCGCGCGGCGGGCCACAAGACGATGGCAGGCGTCGCAGGATTGCTGGAACACATTCGCGCCAGCGGCCCGATGCGTAAGGCCCCAATGGGTTTCGTCGTCGCGATCATGAACTCTATCGCGGAGGCGACGATAGATTTCATGACTCAGGATTCAGCCCATGCAAAGAAGCACTGCAAAGAGGGCTTCGAGGCTCTGTGGCGCGTGGTAGCTTGATTTTTTGATCTTGGTAATGACTGACTAGACAGACACTATAAATTAAAATGGAGCGCACAATGTTGATGGAAACGAATGCAATTACCCCAAAGAAGATTGCGATTGTCACCGGTGGCAGTCGTGGTATCGGCCGCAGTACGGTTGAGAGCCTCGCAAGACGCGGCGTCAATACGATCTTCACGTATCACACTCATGGCACAGACGCGCAGGCGGTTCTTGCCGCGGCGAAAGACGCAGGCGCGGAAGCCGTCGACTTGCAACTGGACGCCGGCAACATCGCATCGTTCGATGCCTTCGTCGAGAGCGTGAAAGACGCTCTCTCTAAGCTCGGGGCCACGCGCTTTCACTTCCTGGTGAACAACGCGGGTAACAGTCACCGCAACATGCCGTTTGCAACGGCCACCGAGGAAGAGCTCGACAGCATCTACAATGTCCACTTCAAAGGCGTTTTCTTCCTGACGCAGAAGCTTCTCCCCCTGATCGAGGATGGCGGCCGCATCGTCAACATATCGACAGTGCGGACTCGCACTGCTTCGCCTGGAGGGGCGGTCTACGCCTCGATGAAGGGAGCGGTCGAAGTGCTGTCGAGGCATCTGGCAAAGGAGTTGGGTCCGCGCAGGATCGCCGTCAATGTGGTTGCGCCGGGGCCGGTCGAAACCGATTTCAGCGGCGGCATTGTTCGCGACAATCCTGCTGTCAACAAGATGATTGCCGAAAATACGGCACTAGGCCGGGCAGGTCTCCCAGAAGATCTCGGCCCTATGATCGCATCGCTTATCTCGGAAGAGAATCATTGGGTCAATGCGCAGCGAATCGAGGTCGCAGGCGGAGTCGCAATTTGACGTCAAGGATTCAGCCACTAGAGATGAGTGCGAGGCCGCTGGAGGCGCTCAGGTCCAGGACCCACGCGGTGTCAAATCGCAAGACAACTGAAAAAGGAGAGCCACATGCCAAGCGGAAAATTGATGAAGCACTTTTTATTTTTGCCTTTGTTGGGTTTTGGCGTGATAGCGGCGGCGACCGCCGCGTCAGCGCAAACCGACCCGCCAGCCTTTGTTTCTGCTATCGGCGACAACACCAACGTCGTCTTTGTCGAAAACCATATAGTGATCGACAGGCCTGCGAATGAGATATTTGATTTCGTCTCAACCCCAGGGAACGTCTATAAATGGTTTACTAAGTCGAGCGAGGCAAAACCGTTTATCACCGGGGCGCTCGACCACCCCAACCGCGTCGGCGATCAAGTATTCGAAAACATCGACTTTCCGGATGGGAGAAAGCTGAGCTTGGTGCAGACGACAGTCGTCTGTATTCCTGGCTTCGAGTGGGTGGTCACGGGGCAGCCCATCGGCAGCGACGGCAAGCCCGTGCCGCAAGTGCTTTCACTTGCGGTCTGGACCGTACAGTCTCTTCCCGGTGGCAAGAGTATGTTCAGCAGGTTCTTCTCCCTTGTCGGGTCGGAAGGAAGCGTGACGGTGTCGCGCTCGAAGAATGGCGCCTTGGACCCGGTGGGGAGCCAGGCCGCGCTGGAACGGCTCAAGAAATACCTTGAGGGGTCGCAGGAGAAGAACTGAGCAATCGTGATCGTCCCGGACGCTCCGGCGAGGCGTCCGGGATTCTGCCGCGACAGGGATGCCCCTTAATTCCCACCCTTAGCCGTGATGCTTGGCAAAGGCGAGTAATAAGTTCTTCAGCCTTGATGGAGGTTCGAATTTGGCACTCGCAAAGGTGACACACAAGAGCCATTGGGTTGGGGTCGCAAGCCACGACCATGTGCTCGGTGCCGTTCAGGGCGGCTTCTGCCAACTGGGCCACGGTAAGGAGGCTTTGGTGCGCCGACTGAAGGCCGGCGACCTCATCGTCTTCTACTCGCCACGCGAATTGATGGGAAGCGGACCTGTCCTGCAGGCTTTCACCGCTGCCGGACGCATCCTTGACGAATTTCCCTACGAAGCTGAGCAGTCTGCAGGCTTTCGTCCTTATCGCCGCCGGACGAAGTTTTTCAAGAGTAGACAAGCGCCCCTCCGGCCGCTACTGCAAGAACTGACATTTACTCGAGGGAACGAGAGTTGGGGCTTAGCGTTTCGCAGAGGAGCTTTTCGGATTACTGCGGGCGACTTCAAGAGAATTGCAAAGGCCATGTCCATCAAATCTGAAGATCTATCGTCAACATTCGCCCCGGAGAAGTGAGAACCCACCCGTTGGAGGCTGATTACAGCTTTGTGAGTTTCATCTGCTTTGCGAGTTCAGCGTCGAGCATCCTCGCAGGAAGAAGTCTGGGCAGAGTCCAGTTCTTGAAACGTTGCGGAATGACCGCGTAGCGTGGCTTCGGTTTCGCCGTGCTGAGTGCGACATGGACGGCTTCGCCCAGACGCTCAGGGGATAAGCCATTGGTACGTGCTTCTGTGACGATGAATTTCTGGAAGTTCTGCACCGCCTCCCAATACTCGGTCTGCTTGAACTCACTCAGATCTTCTTTTTCGCCCTTGTCATACATCGCCGTGTTCACGGTGCCCGGTTCAATGATCACGACGTCGATGCCAAATAACATAAGTTCTCGCCGTAGCGCGTCCGACATGCCTTCAAGACCAAATTTGGAAGCGCTGTAGGCGCCGAGAAGCGGGATAGCGACTTTTGCCACGCTAGAAGTGATGTTTACGATGCGCCCGGCGGGCCCCTGCCTCTTCTTATCCGTTCCCAACAGAGGCGCGAAGGCTTGGATTACGACAAGCGGCGAGATCATGTTGACCTCCAACTGCCGCCTGTACTCGCTGGGCTTCAGATACAGCAGCGGCCCACTGACCACGATTCCTGCATTGTTCACCAGGCCAACCAGGTTCCTGTTGCCCGTCATGGAGCCGACCTTCTGGGCAGCTTGATGTACAGCGTCTGCGTCCGTAATGTCCATCATGAGAGGCACGAAGCCGTTGCCGAACTCTCCTTGCAAACGATCGGCGTCAGCCTGCTTGCGTACAGAACCGAACACGCGAAATCCCTTTGAAACAAGCACCTTTGTGGTTCCCCAACCGATTCCGGTGGAGACGCCGGTCACCACGACATCTTTGCCTTTGCTGTTCGCCATTGCATTTCTCCTAAGATGATCACTGTTTATCTTCAATGTGTACGGCGTACATCTTGGTCGATGTCAAGTCAAGGTGTACAGTGTTCTGTATGCCGTATCCGTCGAAAACAGACCGCCAAACAATCCTTTCTGCCGCGGTTAAGGAACTCGTTCACGGGGGGATCCGCGACTTATCGCTACGGAATATCGCCGCTTCCCTCGACCTCGCGCCCAACGCAATCTACCGTTACTTTTCAGATCGCCGGGCACTGGAAGCTGCCTTGGCAAACGAAGCTGCCCGGCAACTGGAGCTGGCGATGAGGAAGGCAGCCGACGGGCGCGAACCGGTTACCGCAATTCGCAAGATGTCAGCTGCTTACCTCAAGTTCGCAAGGGACAATCCTCACCTCTACGAGGCGATGATGAGTCTCCACGCGCCAGGGCACGATACGACCTCCCACCAAAGCCTCTGGACGTTCACTGTCGACGAGGTGCAACGAATTGCCGGGTCCGACCGAGCTGCGCAGGCATCCGTCGCGCTTTGGGCGTTCCTACATGGAGCCGCGACACTAGAAGCCGCTCAAGTCTTAGGCGAAATCAAACCCGCAAGCGGGCTCGAATTTGGGTTTGAGGCGTGGTTGATGGCTGCTTCTACGCGTCGGAAGCCCATAGATGCACTCCGAATCAAGCCCACGAAAAAGACGGCAAGCAAGAAGGTGTCTTCGTGTGACAGTTCGGTGCGACGCGGCAAGTGAGGATTCAGGTTGGTGTCATTGATAAGGGCTGTGTCCTTGTCAGTACCTATTTGTCCTTTGGAACGTGAGCTTTCCGACTGAAGTATGCGTGATTGGATTACTCTCGAATGACGCTAGTGCTTTTTCGGAGGCGCGCCCTTGGTGAGCAAAGTGGAGAAACAGAGGGTGGGGCGCGCGTTCGAAAAAGCCGTCAGAAGGAAGCCGCTGGCGCGGCGGACGCGGGCCTTATGCAAATTGAATGGAGTGAGGGAGAGGTGTTGAAGTTGGCGGGAGTCGGCACGGAAGCGGAGAAAGAAGTGCGCGAGCGGGTGGGAGCGGGAGTCGATGGTCGAAGACGGCGTGAAAGCGGGCGCGAAGTAGCGATCGGGTCGGGAGTAGGACGGACGGGGGCGGAGCGCGGTGAACCGTGCAGAGTTTGCGAGTTGTGGTAGAGCAGTTTCATGCGGCAGTATTGAGCAACCGTGGTGGAGAACGGAGTTGGATTTGAGCAGCGGTAAGTCGTTCGATGACCGCCATCGGTCCGCCACACTTGGGGCAACGCCAAAGAGGGTCCGATTCGTGGGCGGTGGAGGTCTCTGGTTCGGTCTGGGATGGAGCTGTGCCTAGTGCTGCGAAGCATAGTGGCAGTAGGGTGGAGCGTCGGCGGTTGGCCAGGAAGCCGAAGTGGCGGATGCGAACGAAGCCCTTGGGGAGCAGATGCAGGAGGAAGCGGCGCAAGAACTCATCCAAGGATACGGGTATCAGTTTCTGCTGATTGTGATCAGCCGAGTCCCGCCAGCGAAAGGTGACTTGGCCGTCGGTCAACGAGACCAGTCGATGGTTGGAGATGGCGACGCGATGGGTGTAACGGCCGAGATACTGGAGCACATACTCGGGGCCGCCGAAGGGTGGCTTGGAGTAGACTACCCAGTTTTTGCGAAACAGCGGTCGCAGCCAGGCGGCGAAGAATTTGGGTTGCGCGAGCGATGCCAGATTCCCGGAAAGGTGCAGCTGGCCTCGCTGAAAGGCCAACTTGAGAGCGTCGACGAACTTGCCGCGAAACACCTCCCGGAGCACGGGAATGGGAAGAAAGAAGCGAGGGTGAGAGCGGATCCAGCGGGTGTGATCGAGCGAGAGCCCACCGGCGGGAACAACGCAGTGGACATGAGGATGAATCTGAAGCTTCTGGTTCCAGGTGTGGAGCACACTGAAAAAGCCGATCTCAGCTCCGAGATGTTTGGGGTTGCGAGCGACTTCGAGAAGAGTTTCTGCGCTAGCACGAAGCAGCAAACCATAGATCGCTTTTTTGTTTTGCAGAGCCAGCGCAGCCAGTTGCGGCGGTAGAGTAAACACGACATGGACGTAGGGCGAGGGGAGCAGTTCGCTCCGTCGCGCCTCGATCCAGCGTTCGCGAGCGCCGGTCTGACACTTCGGACAGTGCCGATTGCGGCAGCTGTTATACGAGATGGTGGCACGATGTCCACAGCGGGTGCACTCATCGATATGGCCGCCGAGTGCGGCGGTGCGGCAGCGCGCGATGGCCAGCAGGACCTTGATATGGGTCCAGCGAATCCATTTGCGGTTGCGCTCGATGAAACCTGTTCCTGCGCTGCGGATCAGGTCGGCCACTTCTAAGAGCGGCCGACTCATCTAATCCTCCTGCTGGGACCTGCCTTTCAACACCAGCGCGTCCAGTGGACTGGAGGTAGCGTGCAAGTGACGTTGCGAAAGATGGAGATAGCGAGCGGTCTCTTTCAGATCGTGATGGCCTAACAGGATCTGGATGGTATGCAGGTCGGCGCCGGCTTCAAGCAGATGCGTGGCGAAGCAGTGACGGAGCAGGTGGGGATACACCCGCTTCTTAATCCCGGCACGGCGGGCGGCATACTGGCAGGCGTGGCGTGGGGTCTTGGTATCGATGGGCCGAGCACCGGTGTGCCAGCGATTACCGGGAAACAGCCAGGTGCTGGATTTTTTCCGCAAGCGCCGCCAGTGTGCACGGAGTTCGTCGAGCAGAACTGGACTGAGCATTACGTCGCGGTCTTGGCGACCCTTGCCGCCTTGGATGTGAATCACCATCCGTCGGCTATCAATGTCGCTGACCTTCAGGCGAGTCAACTCCGCGTCCCGAACACCGGTGGCATAGAGGGTCATGAGGATAGTTCGATGAAATGGTGTGCAAGCCGCATCGATGAGTTGGGCCACTTCTTCCTGACTGAGAATGGTGGGTAAGCGGTGCGTCTTCTTAGGGTAAGGAGTGTCGGTAATGCTCCACGGTCTCTTCAGTGTCTGAATGTAGAAAAACCGCAGGGCACACAGATGGTTGGTCACCGATCCGGGCGATAGCTTCCGTTTGCTGAACAGGTAGGCTTGGTACTCCCGAATGTGCTGCCGGCCTAAGCGATCGGGAGCACACTGGAAGTATCGAGCGAAAGCTTCAACCTTGCGAATGTAATAGCGTGTGGTAGCCTCAGAGTAATGACGACGCTGGAGTTCCTCCAGCATGATTTTTCGTAGATGGGTCACAGGGACAACCTCCTTGTGACCCTTAATTTATCTGGGACTTAAAACCACGGCTGTCGACCTCACCCACGCGGTAGCGTCCGCCGCGCCAGCGGCTTCGTTCTCACGGGCAAGCCGGAAGTTATCCCCTTGAGACGCAAGTGGGTTCTCGTGCATCTGACTTTGAGGCAGAATATACCTGGGGCTTTGGGAGTTACGTGATGAGGGCAGTGGTGCTGCATGAGTACGGCGGACCCGAGAAGTTGAAATTTGAAGACAATGTACCCGAACCGCAGATTAGCGGAAGTACGGTATTGATCGCTGCAGCTGCTGCGAGCATTAATCCGATCGACTGGAAATTGCGTTCAGGCATGCGCCAGAAGGACTCTCCGTTGTCGTTTCCGGCGATTCTGGGCCGCGATGTGAGTGGCATCGTACGGGCGGTGGGCGCAAATGTGAAGCACTTCAAGTCCGGCGACCGCGTTCTTGCACTATCCAACGCGACCTATGCCGAATTGGTGGCAGTGAACGATTCGGACGTGGCGCATCTGCCGGATGGCGTGGACCTGGCGAACGCGGCCGCGCTCCCGCTGATTGCGCTCACGGGAGACCAACTTGTACGCCTTGCGGCAAAAGTGCAAAAGGGACAGGTTGTTCTGATAACGGGAGCGCTGGGCAGTGTTGGGCGCGCTGCGGCGCATACGGCGAAGAAAATAGGAGCGCAGGTGATTGCGGGTGTTCGCAGGAAAGAGCTGGATGACGCTCGCTCCCTCGGAGTCTCTGACGCTCTCGCGATTGATGACGATAAAGCGATTGAGAACTTCCGCTTAGTGGATGCAATTGTGGACACCGTTGGCGGTGACGTTGCGGCGAAACTGATCGTGAAGGTAAGGCAGGGCGGCTGCTTTGGGTACGCCGCTACCTTGCCGGAAAGCGCGGCCGCCCAAAATCCGACAGTGAAGATTGCGCGGGTGCGCACGCAGCCGGATCCGTCCAAGCTGCGTGAGTTTGCCGATGACGTGCGGGATGGCAAGTTCGTTCTGCCTATAGGTCGCCGGATGCCGTTGCGTGATGCGGCTGAAGCACATGTGCTAGGGGAGAAAGGCGGCATCGGGAAGATCCTCCTGCTGGCGCCGGATTCACAAGTCTGATTTCTTCACGGCGACCTCACCGACGCTTATGGGCCAACCTTCCGTAATCCAGTAAAGTAAGGTTGGCCGACAAGCTGGCAGTAGGCCCGTCAATCACCGCAAGCGCGTTTCCCTTACTAACAATTCCGGCGCAAGAAAGCCATCGCGATCGCAACAGGTCACGGCAGAAAAACGCCGGCCAAGCACTAGCTCCCACGCCGCATATGGCGGTCTGGGTGCACGGCCTGCAAGTATCAGCCATCGTGAAGAGGTAAACTTTATCAGGAAAGACACCTCATACTTATTGAGGGAGACGATCCCATGATCGAAAATGGCGCATACGGGGAACGGATGGCGAAATATTTACATCTGAACAAACCGCCAATGCATGCCACGCTCGGTTTCGGCAGATCCGAATTAGTCGTGACTCGACTGCACGCACCGAACGGCTTCTCCGATCCGACTAGCCCTATTCCGTCACAAAAGGCATTTTCGATCCATCTGCATCTTCGCGCGAACCAGGGAGGTCGTCTATGGCTCTCGGGCAAATTGGTTCCCACCGGCAAACGACCTTCGGGAGGAGTGACGATCCTCGATCTCGAACAAGATCCAATTGCGTTCTTTCCCCATCCGATCGACGTCCTGCAGTTCTATATACCACGCATGGCACTCGAAGAGTTCGCGTACGAAAACGGTACTGCCATCATCGATACGCTAGCGTGGCCCCATTGCGGGATGGATACGACGCTGAAACATTTGGGGATGACCGTACTCTCCGCAATCCAGCGGCCCAAGCCTGCACCGAAGCTTTTTCTGGACTATATCGGTCAATCGATACTCGGACATGCCAGCTACGCCTACGGGGGACTTCCGGCTTCTCCAAGTCTTATCCGAGGACACTTAGCTCCCTGGCAGGCGCGACGGGCGAAAGAATTTCTCGGTGCTAAGTTGTATGGCGATGTTTCTTTGGCTTCGGTAGCGGCCGAATGCAATTTATCGGTAAGCTATTTTGCCCATGCTTTTCGGCGGACATTCGGGCGGCCTCCGCATCGTTGGCTTTTGGAACATCGCATAGATGCGGTTAAGAATCTCCTGCAAACCTCGCGGCTAACCCTGGCGGAAGTGGCGAGCCAATGTGGCTTCGCCGATCAATCCGCTCTCAGCAGATCTTTCAAACGGATTCTAGGAGAAAGTCCGGGCGAGTGGCGTAGGAGCAGAAAAAGCCATCACTAAGCAGTTTCCGTCAAGACTGAGCATACCGTCCGACGCTACGATTTGAAATGCACATCGACCTGTAGAAATTAAGATGCGCATCTATTCTGTAAGGAGACAGGTATGTTAAAACTACTCGCCGCCGCTACACTTGCAGCTTCGCTCACTGCCTGGGCGCAGAGCGATATGAGGCCTTCCCAATCCACCGATAAAGAAAAAATCGCCGACGCCTTGAGGGCAGGACCGGAATTTATCACGAAAGACGCGATCATCGCGGATTGGCCAGCTAATCCGAAAGACCCGAACCCTCAATACAGAGTTCTACGAGCAGGAAAGAGCGACTGGACTTGTCTGCCGGGAATTCCAGGATACCCTCACGATGAACCCATGTGCTTGGACAACACTTCAATGCAGTGGATCAAAGACAGCCTTGCTGACCGGCCTGTGCACATCGATCGGATCGGCGTGATGTACATGTTTTCTGGAGCATGGGTCCCGGATCTGCACGGAACGTCACATAGTGACGATCACACGTATCACGTGGGTCCTCACGTAATGATCATTACGCCTCACAATGAGGATCTCGCGAAGTTCAATCGCGACGGCTCGAAGGGACAGATTTACGTTTCGCATCTGCCGGGACATTCAGAGCTTTACATGATCATGCCCTTCAAAGACTTGCCTCAGAAGTAGGAAGCAAGAGGCAATTAAGGCGCATTCGTACCGTTAAGTCGGCTTCTCGTCAGCAATCGCACAACTGACGACAAGCGCGTTTCTCAGGACCGATCCGGTGAAAGTAGTCTGTGTGAGTGGGCAATACCGCGATCAAACGGGTATCCTCAGATTCTGTTTGAATGACATCAAGTGCTGGCCGTTTTTGGACGCTGAGGAAAACTTAGCCATGGCACCCAGAGAGTAGTGGGCAGCAAGTTGTACGCCGTTACGCTATGAGACTGCGAAAACTTTTTATTTGGCTCTTCAGCGTCGGATTGATTGCGCTTGGCCTCTATGGAGCGAGCGTGATTTGGCACGGCTTTAGCACAGCCGATCAGCCCTCCTACGTTGAAACGGTTGTGGCTCGCACTACACGCAACTTAGCCATTCCCCGAAAGGCTCGCCTGGAAACAAATCCGTGGAAAGCCACGCCCGATGTGCTGAAAGAGGCGCGCGAAAGTTTTCTGGATCGTTGCGCCGTTTGTCATGGGCCGGATGGTGCCGGACAAACCCAAGACGGCCGGAATCTTTACCCAAAAGTGCCAGACTTGCGTTCGCCCGAAACTCAGAATCTGTCTGATGGAGAGATCCGCTACATCATCCGTAATGGCGTCCGCCTCACCGGCATGCCAGGCTGGGGGAAACCACACGACGAGCAGAGCGACGATAGCTGGAAGTTGGTACTCTTCATCCGCAGCCTGCGTCAGCTCACCAGTGACGAGCAGGCGCAGCAGTCAGCCACGGCAAACTCGGCTCACTACGTGGGTTCGCAGTCCTGCCAGAAGTGCCACGCACAAATCTACGAACACTGGCGAAAAACGGCGATGGCGAATGTTGTTCGCGACCCTCGCGAACATCCTGACGCCATCATTCCCGACCTAGCAACAGATTCCATTGCCAAGTTCGCGAAGGACGATGTCGCTTTAGTTTACGGCAGCCTCTGGAAACAGCGTTACTTCACCAAGAGAGGTGACGATTATTTTCCAGAACCCGCGCAGTGGGATGTGACCCATCGCGTCTGGCGGCCGTATTTCGTCGCCAAGGGGACTGACTGGTGGGAGCCGTTTTATCCGCCAGACAATATGCAGCGGCCCACGGGTCCGACTTGCGATGGATGCCACTCGGTCGATTACAACATCCATACCAAGCAGGTGGCGGAGTGGAACGTTGGCTGCGAAAAGTGCCACGGGCCGGGAAGTGAGCACGTGGAACATCCCTCTCGGGGAAACATTCTGAATCCGGCGCGAATGGATTATGTCGCGGCAAGCGATACCTGTATCCAGTGCCATTCGCAAGGGCGGCCGCTGACAATTCCCATCGAAGGCAAATATTACGACTGGCCCGTCGGGTACCATGTCGGCTCGAATCTGCGGGATTTTTGGCAGCTTGAAGAGCACACGTTGGGAGAGACCACCTTCACGCACTATCCTGACAGCACGGCCCACAAGAATCGCATGCAAGGGAACGATTTCATTCAGAGTGTGATGTACCGGCGCGGAGTGACGTGCTTTAGCTGCCACGACGTGCATGGTACTGATAATTACGCGCAACTGCGAAAGCCTGCGGACCAACTGTGCCTGGATTGCCACGGTCCGCTTTCGTTGAATGGTCCACGCACCGGCACCATCGAGGAGCACACCCATCACAAAAAAGGATCAGCGGGCGGCAGTTGCATCGCCTGTCATATGCCGAAAATCGAAACCACGATTGCGGACGTGAAGGTGAGAGCGCATACGTTTGCCTTTATAACGCCAGCGATGACCGACAAGTACAAGATCCCGAACCCTTGCACCACGTGCCATGCAGACAAGACCACAGCTTGGGCCGCTGAGACTTTACGCCACTGGCCGGAACGCTCGCCTTGGCGCATGGACTGAGATATCTGAAGCCTGTTTGATTATCTGAGAAGGAGGAAAGCATTGAGGAAAGTGTGCGGCGTTGGTCTTATCTTGGTGGTGATCTCTATAGTGATCTCCGCATTCACGATTCAAGTGTGCGCTCAGAAGAGCTCACCTCCAAGCCCAGCTCCGCTCGTGCTGACTGGAGCCATTCCTCTGCCAAACGTGAAAGGCCGCATTGATCATTTTGGATTCGATCCAGCGCACAACCGTCTTTTCCTTTCCGCCCTGGGTAACAATACCGAAGAGATTATCGGAATCAGTCCACAGACAGTCGTTCACACGATTTCTGGAGTGCCGACTCCGCAAGGCGTTGCGTACTCACCGGAGACGAACAAGCTGTTCGTGGGAAGCGACGAGGGAAAGTTGTACATCTACGATGGCACCACCTTCGATCTGATCACATCCATCGACTTTGGGGATGACGTAGATAACCTTCGCTATGATGCGGCGGAGAAGCGATTGTACGTCGGCTACGGAGATGAAAAGACCGGCGCAATCGGGATGGTCGACGCGGCAACGAATAAGCGACTCGACGACGAGTTCAAACTGGGCGCGCATCCGGAATCCTTCCAACTGGCAGCCTCAGGCCCAAACATTTATGTAAATTTGCCAGACTTGAAGCAGATCGCCGTCGTCAACCGCAGCACACACTCGATCACTCGCTGGCCGATAACTTTCGAGAGCAACTTTCCTATGGCGTTGGACGAGCCTGATCATAGGCTTTTCGTCGCCACGCGAGCGCCAGCTCAACTTGCTGTGTTTGACACCAACTCCAGTCGCCTGGTGGTTACGCTGCCAGCTGTCCAGGATTCGGACGATCTGTATTACGACTTCGCCCGCAAGCGCGTGTACATTTCCGGTGGAGAAGGCTACATCAGTGTATTCCAGCAAGAAGATGCCGATCATTACAAGCTTCTCGCCAAAGTTCAGACTGCCATAGGGGCCCGCACCGCCGGCTATTTCGGAAAGGGAAGAAAAGGCTTCGACCGTTTCTACCTAGCTGTTCCGGCTCGCGCAGACCATGGCGCGGAAGTGTGGATCTATACGGTGCAAGACTAGGAGCGACGAAGGAGAGGTAGCACAAGGAGCACTATGTTCGACCCGGATCCGGGCACTCAAAGTGGAATAGCGATTTGGATTAGTACCGCTAAGTCGGCTTGCGTGAATTGATCCCAGAAACTCCTGGATGACGAGCAAGCCGGAAGTCATCGGCTCATCCGTTGGAGTTCGGGAAACCCGCTTGTGCTCACGGAATTTGCCAGCTTCAAATCTGGGGACGTTAAGGGGACGATAAGAAGGGACATGCGGCTCCCTTTTGTATCAAACGACGTCCGCCGACACCGTTTGATATCAATCAGTTACATCTCATTGTTGCCCTGTCACGGCAGAGGTCAATACGGCTCCTGGTAATGACAAAACGCGCTTGTAGGACGTTCGAGGGGCATTTCTAAAGAATTAACGCTTCTCTAAACAGGCGAGGGCCACTGCTTTTTGGCAGTGGTGTTCATGGTTGCGGGGGGCGGATTTGAACCGCTGACCTTTGGGTTAACATCCCATTGTTACTGGCAACCCTTGTTGGACAGCTAACGGACAGTCAAGTTACAGATCAGTTTGAGCTCCTCGCCCCAATTGGGCCCCCGATTCCGGTCGTTTGCGAGCATTCTCATGTTTAGGGAACGATAGGGAATCTTAAGGATCGTTAGGTTATGAGTCCAAAAAGACTAATGTTTTCAATAACGTACAAGACGCGGGTGGCCCTTGAAAAGCCTTGTAAGTAGGGTTAAGGAATCCTTATTGGACAGTTAAAGGACAGTCGTCGAAGTATGGGTTCGGGGATAACTTCCCGCAGGCGGGAGTCGGACCGCATTCGTGGTCGATATGCTATAGGACATGGCCTGTCTCCTTTCGTAGCGTGTGCGTTTAGCGATGCGTCGATCTGCAAGAGCTCTATTGACGATGATTGGCTGCCTGACACTTAGGCCTTCACGAACTCGACATCGAGAGTGATGGTGATCTCGTCTCCAACGAGAATTCCGCCCGTCTCGAGGGCTGCGTTCCAGGTCAAGCCGAAGTCCTTCCGGTTGATCTTTGTAATCGCAGAGATCGCAACTCGGGTGTTGCCCCAGGGATCCTTCGTAGGTGGAGTTGGCCCTTCGACCGCAAAGCGGACCTTGCGGGTAACGCCATGGATGGTGAGATCGCCTTCGACTGACAACTCTCCATCCTTGACGATACTGATGCCTTTGGACTTGAAGGTAAGGCTCGGGAACTTCTCGACGTCAAAGAAGTCGGCGCTCTTAAGGTGAGCATCGCGTTGGTCATCGCGGGTATGAATCGAGGCCGCCTCGATCGAGGCCTCTGCGCGGGAGTTCGCGAGATCCGATTCGTCCAGGATCAAAGCTCCTGAAACCTTCGAGAATTGCCCTTTCACATTGGCAATCATCATGTGCTTGACTTTGAACTCCGCGATGGAGTGAGCGGGGTCGATGTTCCACGTTGTGGTTGAGGTTTGTGCTGGAGCTGCTGCGTTGGCCATTGGTTATCGTCCTTATTCTTACTTCCTCATTCTGATTTCATCGATCTCATTCATATCGACATCTCATCAATCGCCACCGAGCAGCTCGTATGAACTAGGGTGATCTCTGTGCCGATCGATTCCCAAGGGAGACTTGAGCTGGAAGAAATGCGGCCCGGTTGTTGACGACCCCACTTTTGCTCCCGTCCACATCTATGGTGCGCTCTATGCGGAAGCACGCGTGATGGTCAATGGCCGCAGTTTGGCCGCAGCCTTGGAATCGGGTTGCTGCTGTTTGTGAGTTGAGGCGATGCTTACAAGATTGTCGCGAAGTTCCGCCGCTCTTCCGATCCGTTCGAAAGCACGAACTCGCGCTGCAGCAACCGTCGTGCGCGTGCAGCCGAGATGAAGAGCGCACTCGTGATCCGAGTAGCCTTCAAGGACTGACATTACAAATGCGAATCGCTCGAACACGGGAAGTAGCACAACCTCGGCGATTTCAATTCGATCCGTCGCGCAATCGCCGGCAACTCGGCCAAAGGACTCTGATGTGTCCACTATCAATTGCGGGTGGAGCACTCGAATTGCATCCAGAATGATCATTCGCCGCGCCCAAGCCCCCGCCCAATTCTTGAAGGTTGGGCTCCCTTCTTGAGCCATCTGCAGGCCACCGAGAAAACATTGCTCAGCGATAGGCTCATCTCCTGTGAGCAGGAACGACAAGCGATACAATCGGTTCACGTCCGTCTCGAAGATTTGACAGAAATCTGTCGTAGTGGCATAGGGTGAGGGTTGCTGCTTTCCAAGCTTTCTTGCTCCGAACATCTCGATTCCTCTTCTACGGTGTGGTGGATCTGAGCCCCGAGCACATATTCATTTAGATTGACGATCAGCTTGTGGCCTCGAAACTGTTCTCCGATACCTTCACCTCCTCGGAAATAGAAACTGCATCTGGAACCTTGCCGACCACTTGCTCGTCCCGTTCGGGTATTCCGCATTTCCAAAAACTTGTCCGTAGATATTCACAGGTACTTTCCCGAAACGCACAATTTTCCCGACTCCTCCACCCACGGGGACGAGCCACCGTCCGTCATCCAGTCTCCAGTTTGCGGTGATGATAGGCGACGAAGTGAGATACCATTTGTGCGGCAAGTTGTAGTTCACGAAAGGCTGCAGCAGCATCTGGTTTACGGCCGGCCGCTCCCTGGGGCCAGCCTCGACCGACCATAGATTTTGCACAAGTGATCCAAACAACCAGTGCCCTTGGCTCTTCAGGACAACAACAGTAGGACCGATGCTTGTTTTTCCCGTCCCATAAATGTGCTCTGAGGCGGTAGGGACTGAAATGGCTGGTCCCGCTCCCCAAATAATCCCACCTAGACCCGCCTTTGTTGGTGAGAAGAACAAAGATTCTTGTATATCTCCTAAGCCGCTCGTCCCCTTTATTTCAGCCGTGAGGTCGGGTGTTTGAATTACCGGAATGATCGTTCGCGTAATCAGATTCCAGTCCTTCGACAGCGGGATCGGAACCACAGGCTTTATCTCCAGGACATATTCGTTGTCCTTGTTAATGCCTGTCTGTGGATAAAAGTCATTCTCGATCGGCACCGAGATCATGTGAGCGATAGGGTTTTGCGCGGCCTTCGCAATGTCGGAAGACTCCTGCTCCGGCTTAGCTGTGTCTGAAGACTGCTGCACGGTCTTCGTTGCATAGGAAGGTTCCTGTGCGCGAGCCGCCACGACACCGCAATACAAGATGCTTATCGTGACTGACAGAATCCATAAGGCTGGCCGGGCTTGCTCCCAGCATAACCACAGCCCTACTGAAGAGATCGCGCCCTCTTGTTCACTCTGGAAGTCTGCCCTCACGAAGGTTAGGCAGCTCCCAAGTCTTTGAATAGAGCCTAGAGTCTTAATTCCTTTCATCACTCCTCCAAGTTTCACCCTTGCTACGCAGAATCGATTGCTGGCCTACGTTAGCTGTGCAAGCGAAAGTTCCCGGTGTCATCGCTAGAAAACTCGAATTACGGTAGAGCAAAGACAGTGCCAAAGCTGAGAATCGCCCTGTGGAGCGTCGGACCATTCAATCGGCGTAGATTTGCAGAGGCAAGGGGAGTTAACAATGAGCGTGGCCGTCACTAGGAGTCGAGTGACAGTGACGCGTCATACGGTGTCACCCGCAACTTGCAAGATAAGCCAACTGATTCCGTCACTAGTGCGCAGATCTTTCGTGCCGACAAATCCATGAGGCAAGACTCGATCGAGGGCTAACGAATCGAGTGGATGAATTTAGAGAGGACGTTCAGTCAGCTGTTTTGGCTCAGCGTGAAATGGAGAACAGGCGTTCTCCGTTAGTGTAGATTCCGCCCCTTCGGGGCGGGGATTTTCAAGGCATGTTGGGGTCTATCGTCCGATGGCTTTTCCCTCGCAGCGAA
>JBAVAQ010000039.1:0-5118 GCA_049585795.1 Terriglobales bacterium
CTTCTCGATCGGTGATCTTTACGAAACGATACTGCGCGATTGGTGGCCGACGAACGTACCGGCCTGCGTAGCGCAAGAAGTGCTCCTTCGATGCAAACTGATCAATATCGATGCTCCACCAACGTTCGTACTGCTTCTTCAAACGGGTTCTTAGCTCCTGAGGGCTCGAGTCCGAGATGAGTACCTTCGCCTTGAGTGCAGCTCTAAGGTAGGTGATCACGGCGAAGCGCCACATATGCATCAGTTTGTCTTTATCTTTAGCCTCATCGAAGACCAAGCTGTCAACCCATCGACCTTCCGATTCCTGCAGACCGCCAGCGGAAACCAGGAGATGCAGATGCGAATTGAAATTCAGACGTCCCCCGAAGGTGTGGGGGATCACCATAATCGGTACGCGAACACCATACTTGAGCTTAGCCCATTGCTGTATCACCGCAGCCCCCAGATTGGCCAGGTCATGCAGGAGATGGCGGTTCCGCTGAAAGATTGGCCAGAGGACTCCTGGCATCGTAAAGACGATCCCTACATAAGGGATATCGGGGAGGGCACGCCACTGCTCTCGTTGCCATTGAATCGTGGCTCGATGTCCACAACTCGGACAGGGTCTCGCTTTGCAGGTGTGGGGAGCGAGTTTCTCCTCACTTTCTGAAGCAAAGACTTCTGCCCCCAAGGCCAAGGTCCCGCATTTGGTCACTTTATCGAAGTTCTGGCGGACGGCGGGTCGGATCTCCGGGCGATCCCAGGAGCTTTGTGTGGCAATCAAGATTTGTTTTATGGGTTGTTTGTAGCGCATGTGAGTGCTAATTCCTCCTGTGCTTCGAGAGTTCGGTATAATTCTTCGGTCACAAAAACGATCTTCCCAGGAACATTTATGGAGACCAGTCTGACGGAACCGAGTTTGCCTGACTGGAGTGCGGGCACGAGCTTGATCAAATCGCCCACGTTGAGCGCGGTAGGCGAACTCTTCGACAGATGAGGTGAGAGCAGATGCCGTATGGTCTTACCAATGCCTCTTTTGCTCTGATTCAACCACAGCTTCTCCCGCTGCTCGTCCGGCGATAGCTTTCTCCACAACCAGGCTCGATGGATGGAAAGTTCTTTCCCCCGCAACGCTTTGATGATCTCAAAATGCGCGGTCGTTGTCAGTTGCTTGACCTTGGTTACGTTGCCAACGGACACTCCTGCAATGCGGGCAATTTCTTTCCGGACGTCCAGCCTTCCAGCTTCCGTCAAAATTGACGAACCTTTGTTCTGGCCGCCGGCCTGCTGCTTTGCTCGGCCTTTCAACTTGAGAAAGGGTTCGAGTTCCAGACCCAGGCATATGCGCATGAAGTCATTCAGGCCGCTCGACCGGCGATGCCTTTGGAGTATGTTTTGAAGGGCTTCCGCCTCGGACATCTCGTATTCGATACACGCGAGCGTCGATCGACCCTGCAGACGAGCCAGTGACCAGCGAGCAAATCCGTCAAGAATTATGTGATCTTGTGTGATTACGAGCGGCTCGCGAAATGCTAGATCACCTAGCTCGGCAACTGCGGACAATTGGCAGGCGTGAACTGCGAGGCTATGCCGGATGTAGCTTGGATGAGGGCGAAGTTCCTCCGCATGACAGGTTACGAGCCGGCCACGATTGTCGTCTTGTCGCTCAGTTCCACTAAATCCCGGCGAGAAAGTCTGCACCGCCATGTTGGCCTCCTGAATTCGAGGCGATCATCAACCAGGGCAGGATCGCGCTCAATGCACTGCTCAGAGCGCGCGAGTGGAAAACGTCAAATTGCGCAGTTTTTATGCGTGTTTGGGCCCGAGAGAACTTTTACTCGCGTCGGGCGAGTTGCGCGAGTAAGTCCGACCCAGACCGACTGAGTAGGGTACTTTCTGCGGCGATTCACGCTAGCAGTGTTGAACTGCCTTTTCTTTGGCGAGAGTTCGAGTTAGTATGTGTTGCTTTTGCTGCTGCAAGTCATAAATGCCGCAACCAAGCCTAGCTTTTTATTAGGGGAGTGGCAGTGGGACACACTCGGTTAGGGAATCTTCCGAAGACGCAGAAGTGGCTGGACCTCGTCGGGCTGATTGCCGGATCGGGAGTGAGCGGTGGTGTTTTAAGTGCCGCCTCCTACGTAGAAGCGATTGCAGCCCAGACTCTCGAATCCAGTATAGCGGCACTCGACAACGTCAAGCACGACTCCGGCGTAGTATATGCCTTCTACCTGCTGACACAGGTCGCCCTCGCATCCCGCAGCGCGAACTGGGAAGATGCCGTTGCCCACCAGGGCATCCGCCTGACAAGCGACAGCACGGTATTTGACCTTACCTCCGAGATTCAGGCTGCGATCGACCGACACGTAAGCCGAAGCTCGTCCGGTGCCACCGATCTAAGCGAAATGGCGCAGCAAGCAGTCGGAGAGGCACTGATGAGCCTCGCCAACGCGCGCACCGAGAATCTTTTTGGCGGTAGCAGCGCCGACGTAAGAAACGCCATCCGCTCTCTTTCGACCAAGAAGGGGTTCGGCGAACTGGGGCAGCGTTTCTTTGGACGCTTTGTGGCACGTTTCCTGAATTTCTATTTGAGCCGAGCGACTGCGGCGGCGTTGGGCGGATCGCGCTTACCTGACTTGGCGGACATTGCAGAGTTCAACGAGGCCCTTCGGACTCACTGTGATCAAAGTGCGCGCATTGTGCGCGATTTCTGCGGGGAATGGTACTCAAAAACAGCCTACGAAGGTGGCATCGATCTAGAGAATGCCTCCAGATTCCTTGCCGTAGCTGTGAGGAAACTGGGTAGTGAACTTGAGCATCAAGGGGGCGAGGCCTGACAGCATCGCGCCTCTTTCTCTGCAGCGGGGCCAAGATTGCGGCGAATGATCCAATCGCCACGGGAAGAAAACCGATCCATCTGGATGCCGTCGGTCGCAAGCCGAATGTACACATACGATTTGAAAATGTCGCCAGGGTCTTTCGCCAGAACTTGTCGCCGCGACTGATTGACTTTTTGGAGATTGCCTCCTATGTCTACAGTGCGGATTGCGCGACACCGAGGGGCAAGAAGTGGACGGATGATGACAGCAACGAACCATGGAGCCGCAATTTTTCCTTTGTCGTCCCGGTGAGGGACCTAGCATTCTGGGCGCGAGCGGAAATCCAGTGCCTGATAGAGGAAATTCTGAATTTCCTCTCCAATGACAAATATTCCTTCAACTTCGTACTTCTCAAACGTGACCGTCCGGAACAGCCCTATTTCGACTTCGGCGACCTGAAGGACTGGCCTTTCCATGCTCCTGACCGGGTAATCATGTTTTCTGGAGGGCTCGATTCGCTGGCAGGAGCTGTTGAGACTGCGGCAGGTGGCGGGAAGCTCGTTTTAGTCAGCCATCGTCCAGTGTCTACACTCGATGCCCGTCAGAACATACTTTTCAAGGAGTTGCAAAAACTATATCCCGGTCGACTGATCCGAGTCCCGGTCTGGGTTAACAAAGCCAAAACACTTGGTCGCGAGCCCACACAGCGCACGCGATCCTTCCTGTTCTCCGCTCTGGGAACGCTCATAGCGCAGTCTATTCAAGCGAATGGGTTACGGTTTTATGAAAACGGAGTTGTTAGTCTGAACCTTCCCATTGCTCAGGAGGCGCTGCGGTCTCGCGCTTCCCGGACGACGCATCCACGGGCTCTGCATCTGTTGTCTCGTCTCTGCGCTGCAATCGTTGAAGCCGATTTCGCAGTGGACAATCCCTTTCTGTTCAAAACCAAAACGGAAGTGGTGGCAAGTCTCGCAACGCATCAAGCCGCGCAGTTGATAGGCTTAACCTGTTCATGTTCGCACTCGATGTTTCAGACGAAGACCCAGCGGCACTGTGGCCGCTGCAGCCAATGCATGGATCGCCGATTCGCTACGCTGGCGGCCGGACTGCAATCATGTGATTCCTCGAAAGACTACGTGTCGGACGTTTTCATTGGGCCTCGGAAGGATCCGCTCGAAAAAGCGATTGCCATCGATTATGTACGCCACGGCCTTGAGCTAGCCCGAAAATCCGAAAACGAACTCGCCGCAACCTTCAACACCGAACTCAGCCGTGCGGTTCGGCATGTCGAAGGGCGCAGCAAGGCCGCTTGCGCACTCATCTCCATGCACAACCGGCACGGTGAAGTCGTCAGTCGTGTCTTAGAGCAGCAATTACGTGATAACGCCGCTGAGTTCGTTGATGGGACCCTCGACCCCACATCTCTGCTGGCCATGGTGGCTACACGGCAACATCTGCCTGCCAAAGACCAACCTCTGGCCAAGCCGCCAGGAGACGGGCGGGCGGAAGGAAAAACCGCAACCTCTCCTTCAGAGCAAGGCTCTTTGACGGCCATCTTGAGAATGGAGGCGCTGCTCCAGAATATTCATGAAAAGATTAGTGCCAGATCCACCCAAAAACCCACAGGAAAAAGAAACGCAAAACCGAGCCGACGCGACTCCGTCATCTTCGCGGCCATCCTCCTTGAACTTAAGGGCATGAAATATTGTTCCTTTTTGAAGGACCATGACCTTAAGCCCAAGTGGTCGGAGCCCTGTCCGAATACCTATTGCGCTGGTTATCTGGCGGACAGCCCCTGGCGCAAGAAGATCCAAGATGAGAAGTCTCGGGCGAGAGCACGAATGGTGGGCTATCCGGACCCGGCACTCGCGGATGCGTTCAACTTCTACCTGCCAGACCAATTCACGGAGTTGAGTGGCCTGCTCAACTCGCGCCACTCGCAACCCGCGAGTAAAACTTCAGTCTCCCCGAAACCGCATAAACACTAGTCCAACAGCAAATTTCCACTCGCGCGTCGGCTGACGCCGTTTGTGCCCAGCTTCCTTAAGCGTCAAGATCGCAACCAGTTTCAAGGTAGGCCCCTGTGAGCGGCGGTTCGCCAGACCGCCAGACGCCGCAAGTGGCTGAATCTAAGGAGTGACAAATGCGCGGAGAGCAATTGGGGAGCGAAAGGTCGATTCCGCAGAAAAGTTTTGAACTACTCACAGCGGAAGAACTGGCCGAGAGACTCCGTGTTCCAGCCTCGTGGATTCGAGAGCAAACTCGATCGCGGAGCCTTCAGGGAGACCCTCTACCTCATTTGAGGTTGGGTCGGTACATACGG
>JBAVAQ010000040.1:0-2921 GCA_049585795.1 Terriglobales bacterium
CGGGCGGGGTGTGGGACCAGGAAAACAATGGCGACCACTTCGGAGCAAGAGAGTACGCCAAGACCCAAGGCCGCTGGCTGACGCCCGACCCGGCGGGACTGGTGGCGGTAGACCTTACCAATCCGCAGACCTGGAACCGCTATGCCTACGTCCTCAACAACCCGCTCAGTTACAGAGACCCGACCGGGCTCGTGACGATAAATCCGTCCTGGTACATGGGATTCGGCGGCGGCGGTGGATGTTCCATGGACGGCGTGGATACGCCTTGCAACGTCGTGCAGAGTACCGTAAATGGGGGCGGAGCCGTTCCGTGTCCGAACAATAACTGCGGCATCGGTACGTCCAGTCCTTATCAATGCGTCGGTACGGTCTGTGGCTACATGAGCAATCAGTACGTTGGTACGCACGAGAATGAGTACAACGGCGTCCTGTACTCGAACAGCGAATGGCAGACTTTCCTGACCAATCGCGTTGACGCGCAACAGCAGGCACTCGCAGACGCAATCGTCGCTGCTAACCCGAGCTTGAGTTGGCAGGCCGTATACGGCAGTTTGCAATACCTAAACACCGCGGGCGGGAATGCGAACTTTGCGTATCAAGGGAACCTGATCGACTTAAGTTTCATTCCCGGCTACAACACAGGAGGTTGCGAGGTTACGTGCAGATTTGGAGGTATCTCGTCGATCCACATGCCCGGCAGCGATGGCGCGGGCGACCCTATTCTGCATCTCGACAGCGGAAATCCTCTTTGGGGGTTTGGGCTGGGCGCCTTTGTTCACGGATTCGTCGATGTGTTGCTTGGGAACATCAACCCGAGTGTGCCAATGGGGCCCTGGTAATCGCAATGTACAGCAGTGTCAAGCAACGCAGCACTTGGACCGTTGCGGTAATGCTCATCTGTGCTGGCCAGTTCCTTGCTGCTCAGCCTCCGACCATAAAGATTGCCGTGCTCAACCTTCGGGATTATGGTTGGGAGCCGCCAGAACCGATGCACGCGCACGAAGTTGACTTCGTTGCAAGGCAGTCCATTGCCGTTGACCACAAGAATCGAGTTCTCGTTGGTTTTGCGATACGGCAACGTAGCGGACTGGTGACAAGGGATCAGCCTGCCCTTTCTTTCCATACAATTCGATTCTTGCCTGACGGCAAAACTGACCTTTCCCTTTCATTGCCAACCAACGGCTGGCGAAGCAACAGCCTCTATCTGTCCGACACCGATCAGATGATCGTAAGAGCGAACGATAGCCTCCAAGTATTGCAGTCGGATGCCCAGCCTGCGAACAAGGGAGAGAGTTCTTGGAAGGTCATCGCGCCGTGTGCTTTGCGCTGCCAAATAACCCAATCGCCCAGTCGCCGCACGCTACTTCTTGACACATGGGACGTTGATCCGCCTCTGACGATTATTGACACCTCACAATTGCCGACGGTGCGCCGATGTGCGAAGACATCTTATGAAGCGCACTCGATTACCGATAAGTTCGCCTACTCTTCGGGGCAGTCAAAAGCCGACATTCACAACTACTTTTCAGGAAAGACCGCGACACCTGAGGTCCACACCTATCGCTGGCCACTTTGCGAGTACGAACATCTTGTCGAGGTACCGGTGCACATACGAGGCGGTTACACGGTCCTGAATGACCAGTTTTTCGTCGCGAATGCCGAGACAAAGGTCGCCAAGGATGTCGCGGGGGATTTGGAAGTGATCTCATGCGACGGTCAGGTCAAGTTTCGGCAAGCAATGGCAGAGCACGAGCACTGGGACAACTCCTGGGCGCCAATTCGAAGCAGCGAGCGAGGCGACCGAATTGCAGTGGACATAGCGACCATCCGTGGCGGCAACCGGACGCTAGATATCTCAAGCCACGTAACGGCGCGCCGGATTGCGGTTTACGACATCGAGGCCGGAAAGGAGCTAGCATCCGTACCCGTAAATGCTAAACACAAATATCGTTTTGAGTTCGATCTCAGCCCGGATGGACGCCGCCTCGCTATTTTGGAGGATGACACTGTCAAAGTGGTGGATCTAGAGGAGGCCCGCGCGGGGGAGAACCCCACCGAACGCGCCGACACTGTAGACCAGAAGGACGGGACTCTGCACCTGCAGGTTCCGATCCCGGTCAGCAAGCCGCAGCAGTAGGTCCGAAATCCGACCTTCGCCGGGGTCCGATCACGGACGGCGGCGCGGTAACTTCCAAGGTCAAAACCGGGCCGTGCTGCGCACGGGGTTTAGGGGTGACACGTCACCCCGGAACGGGAGCTGCACAGCAACCTGCGGTTGCTGTGCGTGAACTCGTTGAAAGCAGAGCAGCTAAAGAAAAAATCCCGCCACGAGGTTGCCGTAGAGCAACCGCCAGGTTAACCGCCGTGAACTTGTTGATTCCTTTGGCCCGATAGCTCACCATAGAAGAACTGTGAAGTTCCTCGCCTTGTCGGTCGTTTCCTACCTTGGCGGTGACGCGTGGTGAAGCCGCCGCTCCGCACGAAAACTCTGGGCACGAAGGTGAGTGAGGAGGAGTTCGCGCATCTGGAGGCAGCGGCCAGCGAGCGCGGGCTGACCCTGAGCGAGTGGTGCCGGGAAACCCTGTTGGCCAGCGTGAACGGCCAGGAGGAGAAATCCGCCGATGTTTCCACAGCCAGCGGCGGGACCGGCCAGGCGCTCATGGCGGAGCTGGTGGCGCTACGGGCGATCCTGCTGAATGTGCTGTTCAAGCTGGCGAAGGGGGAGAAGCCGACGGCGGAGGAAATGCAACGGCTGATCGACCGGGCGGACTCGGACAAGCTGAAGAAGGCGCGGGAACGTTGGTGGAGCATCGATATTGATCAGTTTGCATCGAAGGAGCACTTCTTGCGCTACGCAGGCCGGTACGTTCGTCGGCCACCAATCGCGCAGTATCGTTTCGTAAAGATCACCGATCGAGAAG
>JBAVAQ010000041.1:0-25085 GCA_049585795.1 Terriglobales bacterium
TAAAAGATGGCGCCGTAGAATGGCCACCTTTTCTTCAGCAGTGTAGTGCTTGCGCTCTTTTTTCATACGTTCGCTCCGCTATCTTAACGGACGAACGCTTTCTCCATTTCCAACTGAGGCAGGACACTACTGAATGGCCCAAAACTGGACGCAAAAGTTGTTTCGCCGAGTTTACCGCAGGGCACCGCTGTCGAAGCTAATCCCCAGTCTGTTGCCAAGGCCCTGCCCCCAAAGCTGGTGCTGAAGCAAATGAACAGCGGCTATAAGATGATTGCGCAGCACGATTCCCACTCGTCGCACTCGTCGCATTCGTCCCACGCTTCACACTCGTCCCACACTTCCGGGGGCTTTGTCTGAGTGGAAATGGGCTTCAATCCTGTGTGGATTCGAAATTCTCAGCGACCTTGCGTCTGGACCCGCGAATCTACAGTAAAGAAGCCATTCTAAGGGCCTGCTACTGGTGCACATCAGTCGCGCATGTGTATCTACCTGAGTCCTCGGATAACAGTATTGTTGTCCGAGTTGAACTCAAACAGACCATGCCTACGCTGGACAACCCTAAACCTGAAAAAATCGATGATTTCTTGGGGGAATTTTGTAATTCCCTTTTGGATTTTGAGCTTCGCCGGCAGGTCGAGATCGAGACCTCGCCAATTCGCCAGTTGGTTTTGGCAAAAGCATTTTCTGAGTCGGGAATGCTGGAGGACGAGCCTCCGGGAACTATTACTGATCCTGTCGAAGCGGACAACCCGAAAGGTCTCGTGCAAATAATCAAGAAATGAGGACGGAATGCGCCGTACAAAGCTCCTTCGTCTAAGCACGATCATGCTCATCAGCATGATCGCCTTAAGAACGGAAGGGGGTACGGCCGCTGCGCAGAATAAGCCGCCCACGATCCACAACGAGCCAGACTGGTGCCGCCATGAGCCAGACTGGAGGCCGAGTAACAGCGCGACCAGCACCCTTCTTGTGAAGGAAGTTAAGACCCCCATCGTTACTGTCGCGATTGACTGTTTCAGAGTCGGTGCCAGTGCCGATCCTAGATGCGATATCACCAAAATCAGAGTCGGCGATTCACGATGGGAACCCAAAGTAGGTGAGAAATACCTTGTAGAGGTAACCTACCGACCAAATTACTTCAACGCTTGTGCCAATTGGTCGACGGTTACGTCGTGCCAACTGTGTTTGGGTAAGGAACTCAACGCGACACGCGACGTGTGTTTAGGGCCGCTCGCTCCGCCGGGGATTCGGCCTCAGTCCGAAGATGCATTTGACGCATTTTATAAGTGGTCCCAGAAACATAATCCCGTTTGCTATGACGTACCGCCCAGTCAGTCGAGACCAACATTGTGACTATTCATGAGAGCCTTCTATGGAATCGAAACATACTCTTCTTCACAGCGCGGATACCGTCTGTTGCCGTTTCGCTTTTTGAGGCTGGACGACGGCACTGAGGTATTCGTCAATGAAGTCGGGGAATTTGTTTTAGCTCCGAACGGAACTGCCCACGGCCTTATCCAAAAGCAGTTACCTCGGAGCTCTAGCCTTTACGCAACATTCAAAGCTAAACAGTTCATCACGGATGATAGTTCGTCTCCACTGCTAGACCTTCTAGCCACCAAATATCGAACCAAACACAACTTCCTCGAAGGTTTCACCAAACTTCACATTTTCGTGATCACGCTTCGCTGCGACCACTCCTGCCATTATTGTCAGGTGTCTCGCCAAACGGCTGACAAGAGCAGCTATGACATGAATCTCGGCACAGCGGAGAAAGCCGTGGAACTGATGATGGGGAGTTCCGCGCACCACCTGACTTTGGAGTTCCAAGGCGGGGAGACGCTTCTCGCGTTTGACCGAATTAGATACATTGTCCCGCTTGCCAAAAAACAGGCCGAGCTTTCGCGAAAAGCGTTGGACATAGTCGTGTGTACGAACTTGGCGAACTTGACCGACGATATGTTGTGTTATATGCGCGACGAAGACATTCAGGTATCAACGTCGCTGGACGGACCAGCGTTCATTCATAATGCCAACCGCCCACGTCCGGGCAACAACAGCTATGAATTAACGATCCAAAACATTGACCGTGCTCGTAGAGTGCTCGGCACTGGCAAAGTAGCTGCACTGATGACGACGACGCAGCTTTCCCTCCAGTACCCTACGGAGATCGTAGACGAGTACGTCCGACAGGGGTTTCACTCAATTTTTCTCCGACCGATCAGCCCGTATGGATTTGCCGTCAAGAGCAGAGCGAAAACTGGCTATCAGTTCGATGCGTTCTTGAAATTTTATCTGACAGGATTGGCCCACATTTTACAAATAAACAAGAATGGCTACGACATCGCTGAGTCTTACGCCAAGATACTCCTTACAAAAATGCTCACGCCCTATGGCACTGGGCACGTAAACCTCCAGTCCCCCGATGGAGCGGGGATCAACGTGTTGGTTTACAACTACGATGGGGACGTTTACGCCACAGACGAATCCCGTATGTTGGCGGAAATGGGGGATCACACATTTCGCCTCGGAAACGTCATGACTCATACGCACAAGGACATATTCACCGGAGACGCCTTTCTGAATCTGCTACCCGCCTCTTGCAACCAATCACTGGCAGGATGCTCAGACTGTGCATTCCAAACATACTGCGGATCGGATTCCGTATTCAATCACACCACTCAAGGTGATGTGTACGGACATCGACCAACCAGCGATTTTTGCAAGCGCAACATGGAAATAATCAAGCACTTGTTCAAATTGATCTCGGGAAAAGACCCCGAAATCATGCGTATGTTTTTTGCATGGATTCAGAACACGAGCCTCAAAGATATTTCAAACGGAGCCCCGTCATGCGGCTGACGACTGCTGGGGTCGCGCACGGATTTTCAAAGGGCATAGTAGGAGTTGTCTCCTGTGTGCCACTGCCAAGAGAGGCGCGTACCGATAGGATTTTGGTCCTTGATGCAATTCCTGACAGTGCGAGGGAGTTGGCTGGCTACAGCGGCTTTCTAACGACCGCCAAGTTAGACGGCCAGATCGAAGGACTCCCAGTCGTATCCTCGGTTCGTGACGTAGATCACCTTCGAACCGAGGACATTGTCGCGATGGAACCTGTAAGCGGGTTTATCAGGACAGTATACCGACCCGATTCCGACCACAACATAATCTTTACGACCGAGCGTTGCAATAGCAACTGCCTCATGTGTTCTCAACCTCCTCAAGATCGGGACGATACCGATCCTTTGACAGAGAGGAACCTCGAAATCATCAGGCTGATAGATAGAGCCCCATCGCGTTTGGTCATCACCGGCGGCGAACCGACATTGCTAGGCGGAAGATTATTTGCGATCATCGCCGCTCTCCGGGACAAATTCCCTGATACATACGTGCACATGCTTACCAACGGTCGCATTTTTGCGTGGCCCGATTTCACAGCGCAGCTTGCGGCAACAAGCCACCCGAACTTCATGCTGGGGATTCCGCTTTATTCGGACGATTCAACGACGCACGATTACGTGGTACAGGCCAAAGGTGCATTCGACCAGACAATGATGGGGCTTCATCAGCTTGCCAGATATGGGTTGCGGATCGAGCTTCGTGTTGTGTTACACGCCCTCACAGTCCAACGGTTGCCGGAGCTTGCGGAATACATCTATAGGAACCTGACGTTTGTGGAGCATGTGGCGCTAATGGGACTGGAGAACATCGGGTATGCACCGCGCAACATGGACAAACTATGGATTGATCCGCACGATTATCAGGATCAGCTAGAGTCGGCGGTGGAAATTCTTTCAACCAGAATGATGAATGTCTCAATCTACAACCACCAGCTTTGTGTTCTCCGGCGATCCTTGTGGAAATTCGCTCGTAAGTCGATCTCGGACTGGAAGAATATATACCTAGATGAGTGCCAAACGTGCGGCGTGAAGGAGCAATGCGGGGGGTTCTTCCAATGGGCGACCAAATTACACACTAAGTACGTGCACCCGCTTACCCTCACGGATGAAGAACTTTCGCGCCTTTTCCTCTCGACGTGAGAAACCAGGTGGATATCGCTTTGCCTGACAATACAACAACAAGCCCTTTTTGGGCAACTCGCAGGCGCAACTCTGTGCCCTTCACAACCGTTTTGTGGGACCGCGTGCTCACGGCGGAAGAATCCGTCTATCTCGGTCAATGCATCGCGTGAGAAATCGAAGCCCACGAAGAACCCTTTCTTCCGGCGCGTTCGCATCATGGCAGCCTCGAACTTGTCCACATCGGGACGGCCTACTCGATCCATTTGCTTGACCTGTATCGGATACCATTCATCCATGAAATCGAGTTCTGCCGTCTGCTTATTGCTGACCTTCGGAGTTGCGCCCACGGGGTAGATACGCCCGTCAATCCCCATGTCTCCCACTTGTGTCTTGTTCGGTATGCCACCCAGCGCAATCACTGCCCAGTTCTCAAATTCGAACGGCGGAATCTCTCGCAGTTGTTTTTCGCTCCACGGCAGATCACGGACGACGAACCCACGTCCTGCACGCCACAGCTTTCCCAACGGTTTGGCCGCGCCTTCACTCTTGCTCTTGGGCATTGCTCAAAGATTCTAACGCGACCTGACAGCGTAGGGCAGTGACAAGTGATGTATTCCTAAATGCGGAAGGAACAATAAAAAAAAACCTTACTCTACGCCGAGAAGCGTTCGGAACCCCAGCCGGACTCCAAAGTCGGGCGAATAAAGAAAGACCCGCATCTCAGGAGCCATCCAGAGGATGCGGGTCAGCGTCGGGGGAGGAGGCAGGAACACCAACCTGCGAACCTGATCGACTAACTGTTGAGCGACTCTGATTGTTGAAATGCCAAACCATGTGATCGTGACTTCAGTAACTGAACACACGTCATCTTTCGATCTTCCCTAGCCTGGATTATTCACGAAGTCTCTAGCCAAAAAAGAAAGGATGCTCTAAAAGGAATGATGCATACTGGGTTTGCAGACCCAGCATTCCTTTTCGGAGCATCCATCACTTGATACAAAGTGTTTTACCACAGCTGACCTTCTCCTTCTACCGTCATCAACCCATCCGCGCCGATTTTTCCGGCGGCCAGATCACCAGTGATGCCGGCCTGCTGCCGCTGCGAGCGTTCGATCAGCGCCATCAGCTGACCCGCGAGATGGCCGCTGGCCTCAGCGATCCGCGGCATCACGACCGCGTACACCACGACACGCTAGCCTTACTGAGGCAGCGCATCTATCAGATTGTCGCCGGCTACGAAGATGCCAACGACGCCGACCGCCTGCGCCACGATCCCATGTTGCAGATCGTCGCCGATCAAAAGCTCGGCGACGCGCTGGGCTCGCAACCCACGCTCAGCCGCTGGGAGAACGCGCCTTCCGCCCGTGAACTGGTGCACTTCAACGACCTGCTATGCCAGCAGTTCATCCGCCTCTGCGCCGACCAGGTCCGTCAGCGCGGCCGGATCCTGCTCGATCTCGATTCCACCGACGATCCCACCCACGGCCAGCAGCAGCTCAGCTTCTTCAACGGCGCTTACGGCCAGCATATGTATCACCCCATGCTGATCTTCGAGCGCCACACCGGATACCTGCTGGCGGCGCGCTTGCGTCCGGGAAACGCCTCCAGTCATGCCCGCATCGTGCCCCTGCTGCTGCGCCTGGTGCCGCGTTTGCAGTCCGCTTTTCCCGGGGTGCAGATCAAACTGCGTGGCGATGCCGGTTTCGCTCTGCCCCTGCTCTACCAGTTCTGCGAGTTCTTCGGTATCCAGTACACCCTCGGCATTCCCGCCAATTGCGTTTTCAAGCGTCGTGCCGAGCCGCGGCAGAAGCGGTTAAAACGTCGCTATCGCCGTACCCAACTCCCGCAGCGCAGCTTTTCCAGCTTCCGCCACCGGGCCCGCAGTTGGCCGCGCCAGCGCCGCATCTGCTACAAGGCCGAGCACACCGCCACCGGAACCAACCTGCGCTTCGTAGTTACTAACTGCGCCGGTCGCGCCTCGCATGTCTTCGCTTTCTACAATGATCGCGGCGAGTGCGAGAATCGCATCGAGGAGTTCAAAAACGGTTTCCGCGCCGACCGCCTGAGTTGCCACCGCTTCCTGGCCAACGCCTTCCGCTTGCTGCTGCACGGGGCGGCCTACAATCTGGTCAACCTCTTCCGTCTGCAGCTACCCCTGCCCTGGCGCTCCGCCCAGATCGAAACCCTCCGCGCCCGGCTCTTCAAACTCGGCGCTCGCGTGCGCCACACCGCTCGCTGTGTTCGCTTCCACCTCGCCAGCGGCTGGCCCTTCCAGAACCTGTTCCGCTCCGTCGCCTTCGCGGTCAATAGCAGTTGACCTGATTCCTGGCCTCCCAAACTCGCTTCCCACTCGCAGTTCGTGCCCAGCCGTGCTCAAAAACCCTCTCCCTCAGTCGCGACCCCGAACTGTCCCTGACCACCGCATGACCTGCCCGACTCTGCTCCATCCACGCCCGTTTCGGGCCTCCTTGCAAAACAAATCTCAGCTCTGGTGAATTAAGGAGGCTAGTGGGCGGAGAACTTGAGCAGATTCAGTTCTTGCTTGGCCACGCATCGGTTCAGACCACCGAACGTTATCTCGGCTGTAAGCAAAGACTCAGCCAAGCAGTGAACGACAAACTCGGGCTGGAAGACACCTGATGGGGTGGTGATGGCCCACAAGAGGACTTCTGGCCCGGAATAAATTTCCGGTCAGCCCTCAAGGGCTCTCTCAACAAAATCCATCAGCTTGTTTGTGGAATCGCGTGTTACAGGAAATCTACTGCGTTTCGCCTTTCAGCGGGGAGAGCTCAAATACGACACCGCCGCCGCGCTTGCCCCCAATGGAAGCCGACCCGTATAAATTTCCGGCGGCGTCTAGAAGCAGCACTCCTACCGGTCCCGCCAAGTCGTTCGTCAAGTTGAACGTCAGGAGTGTTGTCTCCTTCCACTTTCCGTTGCCTTGCGGCGAGAGCCTGAATACGATGCCTTCTCCGAAGCGGCCGTCGTTAGCATTCCCGTAGAGGTTTCCAGCCGGGTCAAAGATGAGGCCTGCCGTGGGTTGGCTCCCGTTGGCGATATCGAAGGTAAGGAGGGTAGTGTGCTTCCAGCCTCCTTTACCCTCCGGAGAGAGCTTAAAGACTGTACCGAAACCGCGTCCGCCGCCGCCAACCGTCGTTCCATACAAATTGCCGGCAGCATCAAATACCACACTCCCTCGGGGACTGGCGCCGTCCGCACCATTGAAGTTGAAAAGAGTCGTACGTGTCCACGCACCGCCCCTGCCGGGTGAGAGTTTGAACACCGTGCCCATCCCAAACTTCCCTCCGCCGGACGCAGTTCCATACAAATTGCCGGCAGCATCGAAGATCAAAGCTGCGTAAGGATTTGCCCCGTCCGCGCCGTTGAACTTGAAGAGCGTAGTGTGCTTCCATTTTCCGTTTCCTGCCTTTGCAAGCTGGAACACCGTGCCGCACCCACTTCCATCGCAAGCGGAATCCCCACCAGCGGTCGTAGTCCCGTACAAGTTCCCGGCCGCGTCGAGAATGAGTCGCGCCTCAGGATCGCTGCCGTTCTCACCCGTAAACTTGAGGAGCGTTGTGATCGTCCAGGTTCCATCCTTGAGCGGCGACAGCTTAAACACTGTGCCATCGCCGAGCCCGCTGTCACTGCTCGTTGTCCCGTACAGATCTCCCGCCACGTCCATAGCCAAACCTGCGATCGGATAAGCTCCGTCCTTGCCATCAAACTTGAAGATCGTGGTGAGCTTCCAGGTGCCATCCGCTCTTGGCGAAAGCTGAAAGACCGTGCCGCATCCCAAGCCGCAGGCCGGATCGCCACCCTCAAACGTAGTTCCGTACAAATTTCCAGCGGCGTCGAAAATGAGATCGCCATTGGGAATATCCGGACAATTAGAACAATCGGAGAACTCATACAGGGCCTTGTACTTGTAGTGAGTTCCGGGCGGAGCCGCGCCAACAGATGCGAATCTTGCGGAGTGGACGGGCGGCTGGGCGCGGGCGAAAGTCACCTGTCCCGCAGGAATTAAGAGCATAAGCTTAACGACGAAGACTGCCGCTAACCATCGTAGTGACGTTCTGTTCCTGGCGCTTCCCATAAGCACGAATCTCCTTGCTAGCTTCAAAAGTGTATGGTACCCCCTCTCGTCGAACCGCCTTTGGCCTTTAACACTAGTGACTACAATTCCGGTGCAACCTAGTTTGGCAAATACCCATTCCTAACGCCATGTGCGGAGATCAAACAAGGACAAGCTTTGCGGGGTTCACACGAGAGCATTGCGGGCCGGGGGTTCTAAGGCCGCTGTCGTAGAGTGAGGCGGAACACCTCTTTCGAGTGTCGCCAAACCGGAAACAAATGCGACGCGGCCCACAAACGGGCTTGGAGGAAATGTCCCCGAAGCCGACTTCTGTCCCGGGATAACTTCCGACTAGCCCCTGATCCAGGCACAATCGCTTGATCCGCCGCTTAAGAATCCATCAGACGCATGAACGGCTACGCTATGAGACGCTGCCGAAGACGATTTGGAAGGCGGTCGCATTCGCGGACCTTCAACCATTACGCAGCAACTTATAAGGAACTCATTTTTCGGAACGGGCCGCTCTGTTCTCCGTAGGGCTGCGGAGTTCGGCGCAGACAATTGCCTACCGTCCCCTAGAACCGCCAAGTTCCACGCGACGGTCTTGTTGTTAAACCTACCCGCCGGCTGTGCTCGGATACACATACCTATCCGGTCCGGCTCAGGCCTTATTTGCCCGGCGTCGCAGCTCTCGGGGCGTCGTAGCCGATAGCTTGCTCACGCGGCGCTCCGAACAACTCCGGGTGGAGGTAGCGTCCCTGTTCCTGCGGTGATTTGTCTTCTTCTACCTGAATGCGGTGTGCGTTGGCATAAGCGTCGTGGCGGACGCCGGTCACTTGCCAGGAAACTTTCACGCCGGGTTTGCTCGTTCTGATCTTGAAGCGATTGCGGCTGATCTCCTTTGCCACGATGGCCTGCGCAAATTGGCCAATCACTGTGAGCTGATAACGGAAGTCGCGGTTAAGGGCTTCGAAGTAGTCGGGCAAAATTACAGTCGCCAGACCGCGCTGGTTGGTAATGACATTCCCGTTGTATACATTCATCATGTCCGGCGATTCGACAAACGAGTGATAAAGATATTTGTTGGCCGGGTCAAGCGGGTGATCAATCTTGAATGAGCCGCCGCCCTTGCTGACGTTGCCGCTGATGTAAACGTTGCCTTCAAAGTATCCGGCGTAGTGATTGCCGGTGGTGGCGCTGTTCACGCCCACGACGGCGGTGCCTTGGGGACTCGCAGTGTAGAAGGATGCGCCGTTCGCGTTGCCGGAGGTCGAGTTGTTAATGCCGTACACGGCAGACTCACTAGTATTGGATGTTGTCGCCGAAATGGTGTTGCCGCCGGAACCGTTGTCGCGCACGTCAAGAGTCGCCACGGGAGCAGTCGTGCCGATGCCGACGCTGATGCTGGCGCAGCTGTTTTGCGTGGTGCAGTGATTCACGCCGGCGATGCCACCCAGAATCAGAGCGTTACTTGCAGTCACGTCTGCGAAGGCCCCGATCGTAGTCGTGTTGCTAAGGCCGAGGTTTAGAACGGACTCGTCCGGCCCGGCAGAGTAGCCCAACGCCGTGTTGCTGTTGCCGGTATAGTCGTAGTAAATCGCCTGATACCCGCTGGCGGTGTTGTAGCTTCCGGTTCTGTTGTTGTAGAGCGCGTTATATCCGCTGGCGGTGTTGTTGTTGCCTGTGGTGTTGCTGAAGAGCGCCGCTGCTCCGCTCGCGGTGTTTTGGGAGCCGTTGCCATTAGAATCCCCCGTGTTGGAGGAGAGCGCGTAAGTGCCGTTGGCGGTGTTGTTGCTACCCGTGGCGTTTAAATAGAGCGCTTCGTAGCCGCTGGCGGTGTTGCCAGCGCCCGCTGTGGCGTTGTTGTTCCCGGCGAAGCCGAGAAACGCGTTCTGGTAATTGGCGTAGCCGAAGGCGAAGAGGTTGCTTCCAATCTGGAAGCTGCTTCCCGTCACCGGACCGGTTGCGCTGAGGTTTCCGTTCACCGTTTGTGCGCCGTTGAAGGTGTTGGCCGTCGCCAGCAGCGGAACTTTGGTGGTGTCCACGCTGATCGGTATGGTACTGCCGCCCAACACCACCGAACCACCGCCCGTCAGGCCGGTGCCCGCCGCGACCGTCAGCGATGAATTGGCCAGCATGGCGTTGCTGACCCCGCCGGTGGCAATACTCAGCGTTCCGCTTCCAGTAATCGGTCCACCCGTCAGTCCCGCGCCACTGCCTACGCTGGTGACGGTGCCCGTTGCCGCGTTTCCGCAGGCCCACGCGCCGCTGACGAACTGAAGAATCTGGTTAGCGGCGCAACTCTTTAGCCCAAGACTCGTGGTGCCGCCGAGAGAAACGGATCCGCCTCCACTCAGCGGACTGCTGGCGGTCACGGTCAGCGACGGATTCACCAGCATGGCATTCGTAACTCCGCTAGTGGCAATGCTCAACGTTCCGCTTCCAGTAATCGGTCCACCCGCCAGTCCTGCTCCGCTCCCGACGCTGGTCACGGTGCCGTCACCGGTGCCAGGAAATGTCTGCCCGGTCGCAAACGTGATCTGGCCGTTGCTGGCGATGTTTAGCCCCGTCTCGGCCAGTTTGTTCGCACCCGTACCGAAGAGAAGATTCAGTGTGCCTGAGGTTGTGGCGGTGTTATTGCCCACCGGCTCTGCTTGCCACTGAAAATTTTGGGTGATCGCGGCTCCTGCTCCGGTGTTGAACACCGAAGCCGTAATTTTCGTCGGCTGCGAGTCAAATGCTTTGCTGGCTGAAGCTGTGCCCGCTGCAGGCAGACTGAACAGGCCGCGAATCGTGGCTGCGCCTTTCACGTCCAGCGTACTGGCCGGAGTCACGGTATTGATGCCCACTTTGGCTTTGCTTCCCGTCCCCGATTGAAACAACACCGAGTTCCCGATGTTGGAAGTGCTGGTCCACAAGGGCACGTAGTCCGCCGTGCCCGATCCGGTCACACCGCTGGCCGGAGGAACGTTGTCTCCGCTGCCAGCTTTGCCTGAATTCGAACCGGCAGTCCCACTCGCTCCGCCCGGCGCAGCCAGAACAAAAGCCGAAGGCGGCAATCCCCCCACGGTTGCCGCATCTCCGGCCTTCATCGCATAGGGCACGCTCAACAGCATTACTCGTGGCTGTTCTGTCTGCCCTTGCACCTGTACGCCCACCCATCGGGCCTCGCCGGAAGCAAACAACTCGGCGGGCAAGCCGGCACTCGTGGTCGAGCCCAGCATGACCACGTAATGCCCGGATGGATCGGGTTGTACATTTTGGGTTTCCAGCCACAGCGGCGAACCGCCTTGCTGGCTCGGATAGAGAGCAAAAGTCACGCCCACAGTACCCGTTAGTGGGCTTCCTTTAGAGTCGTTAAGAACGCCGCTGAACTTCACCAACGTCGGCACCGCGTTTGTACTGGTCACCGGCTGTTGTCCCGACACCAGGAATGTACTGATAAGAATGAAAGCAACCGCCCCCACCCAAACCCGAAGGCGGGCTGTAGGGTCTTTTCTGCTGAAAGGGCTCTCGGATCGAAGGTTCTTCATATCGCGCTCCTTTGGCGGAGTGTCAAAAGTGGCCTGGCTCTGCCGCGCGAACACTCCGCTCTTAATCTCTTAAGCGGAAAATCTGGCAATATACCCGCATCCGGTTGGTAGTTTGTTCGTATCTGGCCGGAGGGCGTGCAGAAAATGGGGTGGAAGGGGGCAAAACGTTGTGCTAACCTTTCGGCCCAAGTCGGTTGGCTCTGCCCGACTCGTGGGGGTAGCAATGGGCCTGGGACCGCCTTCAGAAATTACTCGCCTTCTCCAGTCATGGCAAGACGGCGATCAGAACGCGCTGGAACAACTCACTCCTTTGGTTTATGAGGAGTTGCATCGTCTGGCGCGACATTACATGGCGCGGGAAAAAGGCGGCAACATCCTGCAGACCACGGCTCTGATCAATGAAGTCTATTTGCGATTGGTCAACGCTAAGCTCGACTTGCAAGGCCGGGCGCACTTCTACGCCGTCTGCGCCCAATTGATGCGCCGCATCCTGACCGACTTCGCCCGTTCTCGGGGCTCCCAGAAACGCGGTGGAGAGTCGAAACCCGTTACGTTGGACGAAGGACTGGCTGTATCTCCCGAGCTGTCGGTGGACTTGATCGCGCTCGACCGAGCATTGACTCGTTTGGAAGAGGCCGACACTCGCAAAGGGAAAGTTGTCGAGTTGCGTTTCTTTGGTGGACTGACTGTGGACGAGACGGCGGTGGTTCTAAAGATCTCTCCCGACACGGTGCTGCGGGATTGGAGCATGGCGCGCGCTTGGCTGCTGCGAGAGATGGCTGAAGGAAGCCACCATGAAGCCTGAACAGTGGCAAGAAATAGAGCGGCTTTATCACGCCGCGATGGAGCGGACAGAAGATCAACGAATTGCCTTCCTGGAAGGCGCCTGTTCTGGCGATGGAAACTTGCGCCGCGAAGTACAGTCTCTGCTCACCTACGGACAGAGTTCAGGGCAGTTTATTGATCGACCAGCATTGGAAGTTGCCGCCGAGTCGCTGACGGTCGGCGAAACCGCGGAAGACGCGTCGCGGATCGACCCCGACCGGTGGATCGGCCAAAGAATCTCCCAGTATCGTGTCGTACGCAAGCTGGCGAGCGGGGGCATGGGAGACGTGTTCTGCGCCGTCCGTGCCGACGATGAGTACGAAAAGCAGGTTGCCCTGAAACTGGTGAGCGCGGGCTCGCACTCCAGCTACTTCATCGGCCGGTTTCGAAATGAGCGGCAGATTCTGGCCACGCTCGATCATCCCAACATCACACGACTACTGGACGGCGGCACGACCACTGACGGCACGCCGTACTTTGTGATGGAACTGATCGATGGCCTACCCCTTGACGAATACTGCAATCGCCACCGGCTGCCGATTAGGGAACGCCTGCGCCTGTTTCTGCAGATTTGCTCGGCCGTGCAATATGCACACCAGCGACTCATTATTCATCGCGATATAAAACCCGGAAACATCCTGGTGACGGCTGAAGGCGTGCCCAAACTGATGGACTTTGGCATCGCCAAGATCCTGGACCAGGATGGAGATGAGGGTGGGAGCGCTACCATTACAGCCCTGCGCGCCTTCACGCCCGGCTACGCCAGCCCGGAGCAGATCAAGGGCGAGCCCATCACCACCGCCAGCGACGTGTATTCGCTGGGTGTAGTCCTCTACGAGTTGCTCACTGGACGCTGCCCGTATCGTTTAGCCAGCCGCTCACCGCATGAGATGGCCCGCGCGGTCTGCGAGAGCGAGCCGGAAAAACCGAGCACGGTAGTGACGCGAAACGAGCCCGTGGAAGCTGGTGGAACCAAAAGCACGGCTGCGGAGATGAGCGCGGCGCGCGATGCTTCACCGGAGAAACTGAAAAAGGGCTTGCGCGGTGATCTCGACAACATCGTCCTGATGGCCCTGCGTAAGGAACCGCAACGCCGCTACGCATCGGCAGAACAGTTCAAGGAAGACATCCGGCGTCATCTTGAAAGTCTTCCGGTCATCGCTCGCAACGACACAGTCGGGTATCGCACCTCGAAATTTATCCGGCGAAACAAAGTCGGGGTTGCTGCGGCTCTGGCCGTCGTGTTGATCCTTGTGGTCGGGATGGCAGTGACGGCCCGCGAGGCGCGCATTGCTCGAGCCGAACGCGCCCGGTTCGAACGCCGCTTCAATGATGTGCGTAAGCTGGCTAACTCATTAATGTTTGACGTGCATGATTCCATCAAGGACTTGCCCGGAGCCACTCCTGCGCGGCGGATTCTGGTTACCGAAGCGCTCAAATACATCGATGGCTTGGCCCAGGAATCGAGTGGAGATGTTTCGCTACAGCGCGAACTCGCGACCGCGTATGAAAAGCTGGGCGATGTCCAGGGCAACCCACGGTATTCCAATCTTGGCGATACGGCCGGTGCACTTCAGAGCTATCGCAAAGCATTAGCCATTCGTGAATCCGTGTTGCAGAAAGATCCTTCAGACCCACTGCGCAAGTGGGAACTGTTCGGCACCGACAACCTTTTGGGCTGGGCGTTGCAGGAACTAGGGGACCCCAACGGTGCACTGGCCAGTTTGCGTCAGGCTGCATCCCTTGCCGAGAGCGTTGCCGCGCAGTCGCATGACCCGTCCGAATGTGATCGAAGAGCCGGAGCGTATTGGGGAATTGGTACAGTTTTGGAGGCAATGGGAGACCTGCCCGGCGCGCTCGAAAACTATCGGCACGCTTCCGCCATTCGTGCATCGGCCCAGGGCGCCACTCCGCAGCAGTCTGCCATGCTGCGCACCCACTTGGTCGCCGATGATACGGGCGTAGCCCGGATTTTGGAGCGACAAGGCGAGTTTGATGCAGCGCTCGCCATCCAGCGCGAAGCCACATTATTGTTAGTAGACCTGTCGAAAAACGACCCCAATAACAGCACACTCCAAGGATTCCTGGGAGCCTCCTACTATTACACGGGCTCCTATCTGGAGAAAAAGCGGGATCTGGATAAAGCTCTCGACAGCGATCGTAAGGCCCAGAGCATCTTCCAGAATCTTTCGGACCGTGATCCATCGAACGCCTGGATTCGGAGATGGCTGGGCATCTCTAAAAGTAAGATCGCTCGAATATTGCTGACCGACGGGCACCCCGATTCCGCACTGCGAACCTACCGGCAGGCGCTCGCCATTTTACTCAGCCTCCAAGCGACGGCCCCAACCGACACCGCCATCGCCAGCGGACTTGCCAATGTATACGCCGGCATGGGGCGCGTTTACACTGCGCTTGCAGCCTCTCGAGGTAACTCATCCGCCCAAACGGAAGACTGGCGAAACGCACGCATGAATTACCACAGAAGTCTCGATCTGTGGAATGTTATTCGCAGCCAGGGCCCTTTGGATGCGGACGATGAGACAAAGCCGGCCGAGCTTGAGGCCGAGGTCGCGAAGTGCGACCATGCCCTCGCGCAAGCGCATAATTCTAACTAGTATTCCCGAGCGTGCCCACTTTGGCGGAGAGGGCGAATCTCGTGAAACTTGCTCTGCAGGTATTCGATTGGTCGGATCGAATGGGACGGAACACTGGATCGCGTCTTTACATTCACCACCAGGTATCACGGATTCGCGCGCACTCGCAACAGCAACTTCACAATGTTTGTCAACAAATCGATGACCATGGAGCAACTGCTCGAAGCCGAACAACGAGCAGCCGAGTGGATGCGAAAGATGAGAAAGATTCCCCCGTCCTCGATCGAAAATCCTCCCAACGCATCTACTGCCTGATTTAGAGGATGAGGTTGGTGTCGAGACTTCCATCACCTGCTGAACTTTGAGGAATCTATTTGGGGTCTGACAGAAGTGATTCATATCTTCAGCTGGAATGGGCACTGAGTACTGTGCAACGTTGTTTCCTCGCTATCAGAATCCCGGCAAACATGGTCAGACCGCACAATATCGAATACGACAGCGGACCTCCACCTTCGGGAATTGTCAGAGAGTTAAAGTCTCCCTGGTGTTTCGAATTTTCAATAGCTACTCGACCATCCGGTAGTGCGAGATGGTTTGGCCAAGCATTGACGCGAATCTTACGTCGGTAAAGCGGGCAGGTCAACGAAGGCCGGGGCTTGTGTATACCGACGGCAAAATGCTCCCTCCCCATTTCAGCCGTGGCCCCGAATCGAGATCAGTGTGGGAGTGGGCCTTGGAATAGGAGCAGCGAGCTGGACTCAAGACATATTGCGTCTATAATGTGATTTCTACGGAGGGAAGTCCCTCCCCTGTGGTTTCGGCTCTGTCACAGACATTTACGAGAATGCTGATCGGTGAATCAGTGCGGATCACTTCGGCATACGAATCTTGCCTAAGTCGGGCTGAATTCTCCGGCGAGTCGGCGCGACCATGCGGTTCATCGCAAGTTGACAAAACGAGTGTTCTACACATCTTGCTATGGAAGAGAAAAAAGCACAGACGGTGAGACCCGACAGCGAGCTGCTCTATGCTGCTTTCAAGGCGTGCCCACTCGGAATTGCTATAGAGAACCTAGAGGGGCAGCCTCTCTTCGTCAATTCCGCCCTTTGCTTGATGTTAGGGTTCACCGAACAAGAAATGCTCGGCAAACACTGTGTTGAATTCTCCCCTCCCGAAGATGCAGCCAAGGATTGGGCGCTTTTTGAGCAATTGCGGGCAGGTTCTATAGATCACTATCAAATCGACAAGCGCTTTTTTCGACGCGACGGCTCGACAGTCTGGGGACGTTTGAGCATTTCTCTGTTGAAGGGCGCAACTTCTCCCATGGTAGTTGCCATGGTGGAGGACATTACCGAGAAAAAGAAGGCAGAGGAAACACTGCGGGAAAGCGAACAACGTTTCCGCTTGGTTGCAGACACCGCGCCCGCGCTGATCTTGATGTCAGGTACGGACAAGGGCTGCACGTACCTCAACCAACCTTGGTTGGATTTCACTGGACGCTCTTTGGAAGAAGAGCTCAAAAGCGGCTGGGCGGAACGTGTTCATCCGGATGACGCGAAGAGGTGCCTCGACACATATGCGCAGTTTTTTGATCGGCGAGAGAAATACAGCATTGAGTATCGGCTGCGGCGGCATGACGGAGAGTATCGGTGGATTCTCGACATCGGAGTACCAAGGTTCAATCAGGATGGTTCGTTTGCAGGTTACATTGGGATTGGGGTTGACGTGACGGAGCGCAAGCAAGCCGAGGAAGCCCTGAGGCAATCTGAAGAGAAGTTCCTGAAAACCTTTCGCGGAAGCCCAGTGGCCATCACTTTGTCGAGAGTGAAAGACCGTCGCTTCATTGAGGTAAACGACACTTTTGAACGCCTCACTGGCTACCGCGGAGAGGAGGTTATTGGAAGTACAGCGTCCGACATAGGGCTTTGGGTCGATCCTCCCCAAAGGGAGGAACTCACAAAACGACTCCTGTCCGAGCGGAGTCTTCGTGATCTGGAACTGCGCTTTCACACGAAAAACGGTAGCGTCCTTACCTGTTCAGTATCAGCGGAAGTGATCGAAGTCGGGAAGGAGCCCTGCATCCTTAGTGTTGCTTCCGACATCACCCAGCGCAAACTGGCGGAGGAGTCGCTGCGCAAGAGCGAAGAACGGTTTCGTCTGGCCGCTCAGGCAGGAAAGATGTACGCCTATGAGTGGGATGTGGCTACCGATGTGATAGTTCGCTCTGGTGACGTTCCCAGTGTGCTCGGCTCGACAGGCGAGACTTCGCTTACGAGCCAGCAATTGCTGGCCAGAGTCCACCCGGATGACCAACCGGCATTCAACGCTTCCGTCAGCGAGCGGACTCCTGAGCATCCAGATGTGCAGATTAGCTACCGCGTGTTGCGTCCTGACGGATCGGTCGTATGGGTGGAGAAAACCGCCCATGCATTGTTCGACGAGGGTGGCAGGATCGTGCGGACGATAGGCATGGTGGCTGACATCACGGAGCGCAAACGGATAGAAGAAACAATGCGAGAGAGCGAAGAACGATTTCGTTTGGCAGCTCAGGCCGGGAAAATGTATGCGTTCGAATGGGACGTCACCACTGATGTGTTGCTGCGATCCTCGGAATACGTGAATGTCCTCGGTGCTACTGAGCCGCGAACCTTAACCCACCAGCAGGTCATGGACAAAATCCACCCAGACGATCGGCCGAAACTTGCCGCAGCCGTTGCTAGACACTCGCCGGAAAACCCGATGGTTGACGTGACCTACCGCGTGCTGCTTCCGGGCAAGTCTCCCGTTTGGGTGAAGAGCAGCGGACGTGCATTCTTCGACGGGAAAGGCCGGATGTTGCGGGTGATTGGTATGGTATCGGATATCACCGATCAGAAACTGGCGGAAGAGGCGCTACGCGCCAGCGAGGAACGGCTGCGGTTGGCACAGCAGGTTGCTCGCATAGGAACTTTTGAACGGAATACTCGGACGGGAGTGAATACTTGGACGCCGGAAATGGAATCAATGTACGGTTTGCCGCCGGGCGGCTTTGGGCAAACACGAACGGCTTTTGAAAACTTGGTTCACCCCGACGATCGCGCAGGTGTCATCAATTTGGTTGACCGCGCATTGAAAACGGGACGACCGACAAAGGGAGAATGGCGGGTAATCTGGCCGGACGGGAGTGTTCATTGGATAGCGGGACGCTGGCAGGTCCTAATGGACGAATCTGGCGAGCCTTCACGGGTGGTTGGCGTCAATATAGATATCACCGAGCGCAAGCAGGCGGAGGAGACACTGCGCGAAAGCGAAGAAAAGTTCCGCAGCGTTTTCCGTGACGCAGGAGTGGGCATGGTCATCGTCTCGCCCGAAGGACGATTCCTCGCTGCGAACAAAGCATTCGGCGACACCCTCGGCTACACGGAACAAGAGCTTCAAGAAAAGACTGTTGAGTCGGTTACTTTGTCGGAAGATTGGCCTGCTTTCTCGAAAAAGTTGCGAGAAGCCCTCACAGAAGGACGTGGTTTCCAGTGGTTCGAGAAACGCTGCCTGCACAAGAGTGGACGGATCGTCTACACCGCAAGCAGTGCGTCTTTGATTCGAAGCCGTAACGGTGAACCTCAATATTTTGTCGGAGAGGTTCTAGACGTTACGATGCGCAAAGAGGCAGAGCAGGCTCTTGCGGACATGGCGCGGAAGTTGATCGCAGCACAGGAGCAAGAACGCACTCGGATCGCTAGAGAGCTTCACGATGACATCAACCAACGTCTCGCTATGTTGGGAATCGAACTCGCACAAGCCGAACAGAATCATCCTGACTTGCCCCCCGACATGTTGAAGTGCATGCACAATTTGCAAGAGCAAACGACGCAGATATCGGCCGACCTTCAATCCTTGTCACACGATCTGCACTCCTCACAACTGGAGTATCTGGGTGTCATTGCGGGCATGAAAAGCTGGTGCAAGGAATTCGGCGAGAGGCAGGGGATGCAGATCGACTGTCGACACGATGTGCGAAGCACTTTGCCCCCCGATACCGGGCTTTGCCTTTTTCGAGTTTTACAGGAAGCTTTGCACAATGCGGCCAAGCACAGCGGCGTGAAACGAATCAACGTGGAACTAACGGAGGGTTCGGGTGGGATTCATCTCGTAATCAGAGACTTAGGTAAGGGGTTCGATCTAGAAGCTGCAAGGAAAGGTAGGGGGCTAGGCCTGACGAGCATGCAGGAGCGAGTCCGCCTAGTGAACGGAACTATCACGATTCAGTCAAAGCCGATGGGTGGAACCACCATCCATGTTCGTATCCCCGTCAAGTCAGAGCACGTTTCTCAACGGGCGGCCGGATAAATTCAAGCAAACGACTCTCCGGTTCCGAAGGAGATCGCTCTTCTTGTGGGACTTATGTTCTTCTCAGAAGAATCTCGGAGAGCTTTCACTGGGAATAAACGGCTGAATGCTCTGCACAGATTCTTTGGAAAATCTGGCTACCCTGCACACTGTGAAAGCTGCCGAGTGGATACCCGCAAAGAATATCTACGTCGTGGGTCTTGGCGATCTCATTCCAAAGTTTCTCCAATCGAATCGCCGCCTCTCCGTTGCCTAGTGTCCATAGGGGAGGGTCACTCCCCACACTGCGACCCGAGGGTGAGGGTGCTCTCCCTTGGCAGCTTTGACCTCTGCCGCAAAAAGATGGGCAGCGCCTTCGAAGAATCGAGCCGGGTCAGGCAGGTCATCGACCATGAATGTCGAGAGAGTGGCGGCAGCGTCTAACGGGATGTATCTTCCTTGCTCGATAGCCGCAGCAATATCCAAGCCATGCGACTGCAATCTCGGAAGAAGCCTGTCTCTGTGGGGTTCGGTCGCGACGACGATCACTGCATTTCCGGCTTTGAGAGCAGCCCCGATGAACCGAGTGAAGCCCTCCAAAAGACCTGCATCATCAGAATAGAATCCCGCCTCGTGGCGGCCAGCCATCTGCATGTTCTGTGGTGGGAACGGCAGGACGACCCCACGAGTGGAATCGGTGGTGTGCTCATCCTTGGGGTCAGTGAGGTGGTTACCAGCCAGGCTGGCTCTGACAAACCGCTTGCCCCCAAGGACGGCGTTTACAGCAGGCGATAGTTCGGCCGCGGCGTCCGACTTGACGACATAGCCCCCCGCGCCCGTGCGCAAAGCTTCTTCTGTGATGTCCCAAGACCGATTTTCGCTTACGAAGAGGATTCTGGACTTGGGGGAAAGTTCTCGGATTCGGCTGGGGCGGAAGCATGCGAAGGAACGATCTACTAACGCCCGACGCTACGGAAGTCTAACAGAGAGCTCTTCGTTCGCCACAAACAGATAGCGGGAGCAAGCCCGCTCCCGCTCTCGAGCCATTACGGAACTGTGTGAGCCTATCACTTCAACTCGACTTGTATTACCTCGAATGGCTTTTTGCTCTTGTTCTCCGGCAGGTGAGTAAAAGCATCCATGTGCTGCACCGACCCAGCCTTAGCTTTGATGTCCTCACTCTTTCCATCCGGGTAGGTAAACTTGGAGTGAGCGTCCGTCAGAAACACTGCAATGGATTCCGGGTGGCTGTGCATCACTGATTTCTCACCCGCCTTGTACTTAATCCGAACGACGCGGACTCGCTCATTCTCGAATTCAACCTTGTAATGCTTGGGATCAACTTTTACGGGGTCTTCACCGCTTGGTTGGGGCATTCTTGCAGTTGCCATCGTTCCCTCCTTGGACTTCGTGAGATGGGCACAAGTCTAGTACGTGAGTCGCTGAAAGTACACAGGGACCTCTTCACCGCCGCATGCCACTCGGCGACTATGTGGCTTTTACTTCGCGGCTGTCACCGACTTCACCGAGATGGTATTTCCGTCGGTCGTGCCTGTAACCTTGGCGTCCTCCCAAGCCAGCTTGTTGAGCTTGCCCAGCGTGCCTTGATCCGAGGTGTTAAGGGTATAGACCTGGTCGCCGACCACCAAAGCGTACTTGGCACCGTGCTCCACGCAGGCCCGAACACAGTCCGCAGGGGGTATGCCCTCGTGATGTTTGGCACCGCACATAGTGTCGCTGACCTTTCCAGTAAAGGTCTGAGTGCTGCCCGCTGCCAGAGCGGGCATGCCGGACAATCCGACGCTCAGCACCGCCGTGGCCATCCAAACTTGGAACATCCGCAAATGAGGCATAAATCCTCCTTCTGAGTCATGTTCTCCTCACTTGCTATTGGATGCGTCAGCGCAGGGGTGCGGACTTCCTCCTGATCTCGAAAATGCAGGACTCCGTCTGGTTCGCTGGTTGTGAGATTCTGTTCCGTTAGCCACGCGGCTTGGGCAGATCAAAAAAGCGACTGGTCTGAATGGCGCGGGCACGGGTCGAACCCGCTTATTTATTTCGCCGAGGCTACAAGAACTTCCGAACTGATGCCCCAACTTTTCACCTTGTTCTGGTGGTTAGGTTTCCACGCCCCGGACGGAAGATAATCCGAGAGTTCGATAGGATGGCAGCCGCCCACGATGCCCGGACTGAACCGCCACAAGCGTTGCCAGCCCCAACAGACGGCACGCGAAAGGGGAGACATCCCGAACGTCATGCTTACCAGACAGAGCTTTCCTCCGGGGACAAGCACGCGGTGAGCTTCTGACAGGAGTCGCTCGATGAAGTCGGGTGCAAGCAGATCGAGTACGTAAGTGGACACGAAGCGGTCGAAGCTGCCATCTGGCTCAGGTACACGCGGGGAACCGTCACTCTGATATACGCGTGCGCGATCTGACCACGGCTTCAAACGCTCCCGCGCAAGCGAGACCATTGTGCCGCTGATGTCGAGACCAACATAGCGTGCGTCAGCGGGCAGACGGCGGTGCGCCAGACGTGCGGCAAATGCCCCAGTGCCACAGCCGAACTCGAACACGGATTGTGCTGAGTTGAAAGCAGCGTGCGCGATCAGTTCGTTGATAGCGGGATTCTCGAAGAAGCCTTGCCAGTCCTGCGCAGAACCGAGGCGGTCATAGAAACGCTTCGCCTGTTCGGGCGATAGGTAACGACCCACTGGCTCGCGCACGCTCACACGCAAATCTTACCAGCGACGGATTTCATTGCGCTCAGGCGGCGGGTCTTGCAAATTGGTTGTAAAGCCAAACAAAAACTGCTCCACCGACAAGACCATCCAGCGTTCCGTAGAGAGTCCCGATGATGACTTCTGCAATGCTGCGAGTCGCATGGTAGCCGAAGTAGACCGATGACACTGTCTGGAGAAATTGCTGACCATAGCCGCTCCAGATCAAGTTCGCCAGACCCATGCCCAGCATCGCCAATCCCCATAAGATTCCCGACGCCAAAGCCAGACCCTTTATGCTCAATTTCATGGCTTGCTCCTTTCCTTCCCTTCATTCTAGGGCGAGCAGCCTCATCCAGTCCTCGACTTGCCCTTTTCGCCCGCAGGAGGGGGCTGAACTGTGACGACGCCAAAGAGGGACCCCAACGTGCTTCTTGGCATTAGCTACCACGGGCAGTGTGAGGGGCGTTTTGCATTACCCTCGTAATGTGCCTTTTGGGATTTGCGGCAGCACACTGTTGACATTCGCACTGATCGGATGGGGCGATTTGGGAGGGTCCGATGGGAGCAGCAACGGCAACTGCAAGAGGCTATTTCGATCGGCTGGCGGGTCGTTACAAAAATGACTACGACGTAGCCGCAGCCACTATCAGATTGGGGAACTTGGTAAAGCAGGGGGGCACTCGCTTTAGCTGGTGCAGTGACTCTTGGCGCGGTGGTCGTGAGCGTCCCAAGTGATCTCATTCACCCCGCTGCAGTCAACTGGTCTTACTTGCTCTGCGGCTTGTTCGTCGGGGCAGTCTTACTGGCTGCTGGCTACATTAGCGGAACGTTCTTGGCGACGCAAGGACAGTTCATGAGCGCACTTCTCGACACAGCGGTGAATACATCACCCCATCTCCAAGATTTGGAGAAGGCGTCCATCATGACACTCTAGCAAATGCCTGAGAGTCTGACGTCCGAAGGCGAGACTCGATTCCAGCCATGCAGTAGGGCAGCGGGCGACCGTCAGCGTATCAGCCGTGCCGTTCATCTATGCGGCTCCTGATGACTTCGAGGCAAGAAACGCGAGGAGATCGCGAATGCAGATGCCAGAGTCGATCAGCGAGATCATCTCTTCCGGCGTAACCCCGACTTGCCGCCCGTAGCACACCAGCTTGTCTGCAACCTTTTCCAACATCATCGCCTCACCTTCATCGAAATCCTTGGACTGGCTGCTGTTTGGGGATTGTGGGGTGTGCGGCGTTGCCATGCGAAATCTCCGAGCCGTCGAGGCGGAAGTTTCGTTCTGACTCTCTGGATACAGCGAAATATACCCCTGATCTTTGTTCCGTGCAACGTCGTGCGCTGTGGACACCGCACTTCTCGTCAGTAGAGATCACGGCGGAAATGTGGCATAGTGAGCGAATTCTGAAAAGGAGGTCGAATCGCGATGCCACACTACATTTCGCTGATTCGGTATACGCAGAAAGGTGTCGAGGGTCTGAAGGACTCCCCCAAGCGGGTTGACGCAACGAAGAAGGCATTTGAGGCAGCCGGAGGGAAGCTGAAGGCGATTTACTGGACGTTGGGTCAGTACGACGCCGTTGCCATCGGCGAATTCAAGGATGATGAGGCGGGTCTGAGAGTCAACCTAGCGGGAGCCATGCAGGGCTACGTCCGCAACGAGACCCTTCGCGCTTTTACAGAAGAGGAGTTTCGCAAGGTCATCGTCTCGCTATCCTGAGAGCGCGAAAGACGCTGTTTGGCTGGCAAACGGAGGATAAGTGTGCCCCGACAAACTGGACCAGCCTCAAGCCCACATCCCACGCGACATCGCCGCTCTGCTTGATGTAGGTGACGTCGAATGCGAGGTCCGAGACACCGTGGCTGCGTGGTACCCGCAAATAATCTCGAATGGAATCCCGCCCGTGCACGGCCTCGTGATGCGGCGGAAGATATACTGCGTCCGGGGCGTAGGCGGCAACCAGCTTCTCCAGGTCATTGGTATTCCAATTCTGCGGCCAACTACGGCCGATTTCGCGTATGGTGGCAGTCGCGCTTGTTGGTCTGGCAGATTTTCGACCGGAGGGTGTCGCCTTCCGTACTGTGCGTCGCAGGCGCTTCTTCACAGTTGTACTCATAGAAACCTCCGATGTACCTTGCAGCATTTTAACGCGGAACATAAGTTCGAATCTGCCTGCCTGTTACCGAACCGTGTGCGGCAGATCCTTGCATCGATTGCTGGCTCACCCTTGCCATTCAAATCGCGCTACAATTCTCAGAGAGTTCCCACGCGAGGTGCCCCCATGCACGTATACGACTACATCTGCAACGACTGCAAGAAGTCCTTTGAGACGGTCCTCACCCTGGCAGAGCACGACAAAGAACGGATTTCTTGCCCGCACTGCGGCAGCAAGAATGTGGAGCAGGAAGCGGCTGCGTTCTTTGCCGTGACCGGCAAGAAGAGCTGACGGTATTCGACCACCGTCTGACTATGAAGACTGGATTGCGACCAGTATCACTGCAATCCTGCGAGGAATGGTGCCTAATATGCAAGTGGCGACGTCTACTTCTGCCGGAGCGCCACCAGCGAGGAGGCTTCCATGAGAGCCTTGCTACATTTCAGAACACACAGTGGACGCTACTTCCACAGCCACCCGTTGCATAGCACGTTTTGGCTGATCACAACCTTGATGATGGCCATGCTGATTGTGCTGCTGCTTGTGATGTCGGCCAAGTGAAGGGAGACGTTCTGCCAGCTCCGCAATTGAAAAAATATGGCGGAATGCCCCCGCCGTACCTCAAGGCGCCAAAAGCTTTCGAGTCCGGGTGAGTGAAGACGATCTCGAAATCGATTACCGAGCGACATTTCATCACAGAGAAACCATGACGGCGAAAGCGCTTATACACTTCGGTCCCGGCAGGCTAACCCGCGTCATCATCTGGGTTGTGATTCTAGTCATTGGCGCCTTTGCATGGTGGATTTATATGCAGCTCGCCCCGATGGACTAAACCATCTCCCGCCCT
>JBAVAQ010000042.1:0-46702 GCA_049585795.1 Terriglobales bacterium
TGAACACATCCAACTGCTGCTCGTCTTGTCCACGCATACTTCCTTCTTATCAGGTTGTGCTGTGGAAACAAGAGAGGTTCGTGGTACTCCGCCCGCTTCAAATCGAGTTTTTCCGCAGCCTGCTAGAGCTTGCAAGTTGTTAGTGATCACGGAGTCGTTGATATCAACAGTGGCTCCTTGCGCGGCAATTTGCGACTGGCCGGCGACGCTGGCAGTGCTATAGCCAGGAATTACGCTTGCCGTAGTCGGCACGCTCACTTGCTGATAGGAGGCCGCGGCCCCCTTGCCGGTATTCGCCGAATTAAGCCAACCCATCGAATTGCCGTAGGTATTCGAGATCTGCTGTAGCAGGATCAAGTCGGAAGTTGGAGACAGAAATCGGGAATAAAGCATTCTTGGCGCGAGGATCATCTGGTGAACGAGGTTGTATTGCTGCTTTGCGACGTTGTAGGCCTGTAGCGCTGTAGTGGCGATCTTGACCGTGTTGGAAAAGATTTGCTGGCCCTGCTCGATCTGCTGGAATTGGTTGGAGATGGATTGTTCTTCGTGTTCGATCTGCGTAATGGCGTGGACCGACTGCGTAGGATCGTAGACGATGCCAGAACCAAATTGGGCGTGCGCAGCGGGTTGCAATGCCGCAGCGAGGCCGATAGAGAGTGCGGTAACGATTAGCTTCTTCACTTTCTTGTCCTTTCGTCTGCGGTTGGTGTGGCACGCTCTCACAGCAACACCGCGCTACTGCTGTGCAGCAATAATTTCTTTCTGAATCTGTGCGAGGCGGTCCGCTTCTGGCTTACACCGTGCGTCTCGTTCTTTCTTCTTTGCTTCCAGGGCCGCTATCTGCTCAGGAGTCAGCTTCTCTCCTCTCAGAAGTTCTGACGATCCGGCGGTCACTGGGTCGATGCATTCCTTCGCATACGCCGGGTACTCAGCGTTGTATTGATCCTGCAACTGTTTCACTCTTGCCGATTTACTCTGGCAGCCGGTAAAGGCGAGAGTCCACAGAACGAAGAGGGGAAGAGCACTTTTTCGCATTGAATGCCTCCTTAAAAACTCTGTGGGATAGTGTGGTTCGAGTACGCAGGGAGAAGCAAGTCCTGCGTGAAATAGACCTTCACGCGATGTCCTTCCCGAATCGTGATCGTGGGTGGTATCTGGATGAAACGGTCAAGAATGCTCGCCGCGGACTGCGAAACGCTGCCGGTTGCTCCGTTGGTGAAAGCCTGAGAACCGCTCGTTGTAATGGTGCCGCCACCCTGCGTGATTTGGCTCGCTCCGGCGACCACACCCAAAGCTATCGGGGTGCCGAAGATCTGAAAGTAGTGATTATTGACCTTGTCTTTTAGCCCTTGCTCTCCGATTTGGTCGAGGCCTTGGAACTGGTCGAGATCGACGGAGTAACCATCGGGCATGATTAGGCGGTGGAAAACCACTGCCATTCGGCGCTGTTGACCGAAGCCTGCCGCTCCGATCTTCTTTGCCTCACCGAGAACCACCGTCCCCTCCGGAATGATTACGTGTTGATGATCGTGCGAATACAGCGGATTTGAGACAAGAACTTTGACGGGCCCTACTGCGTCGCCATCTAGGCGGTTCATCAGAACCGTGTCGAGTACTGAGCCCTCATAAATCAGATAAGGCTGGCCGGTGGCTGAATCGACATTGGCTTCCAGTGGGCGTTTGTAGCCTCTGGGCGTGTCTTCCTGTTTTCTTTCTGTTTCTGGAGTAGGGGGATTACTGTTTGCCTGCCGGTCGGCGGGACCGTACTGGGCGGGCGTCACCTGAGCCTGTAGTTGTTGCGACTGCTCTACGGAGCGGGAAAAAACAAGGTTGGAAGCGAAACGTGAGTTGTCCGCGCGTTCCCGCTCTTTCGCGGCGATTAGCTGCGCCTGCTGTTGTAGGGGCGTTGGTTGCATCTGCGTATCGCTCTGCTGTAATTGCGAACAGGGCTGCCCCGGAACGCAGGGGGCAGCGACGCCTGTCGGGCCGTAGGCCGCGGCGGCGGTCCGCTGCGCGGGCGTCGCAGACGCGAGCGCCGGATCTCCCAAGGCGGCAGCGGCCATCGTTGCCTGCCGCTCTTTCTGACGTTCCGCCTGGATTTGGTTCTTCAACTCCTGTACGTTGCTGTCGGTGTTGTCCTGCAATGTCGGTTGCGGCGGCTGGCCTTTCGCACTGGCCTGTTGTGCTGGCGTCTTCTTGCCGGACGAACTGAAGAGGGCTGCCAAAATGACGAGCAATGCCGCACCGAGATAAACGAAGGTCTTGAGGTTTTTCTGCAAGACTCCTTTCGGCAGTTCCAGGTTGCGACGCAATGTGGGATCGCCGAGGGGGTCGGACTGCGGTTCGGTGTGGGTCGTAAAGATGTTTTCAGTCATGGCGGCTATCCCTTACGAGTGAATTCCATTTTCTTTTTGCCCAGCTCTACATATCCGCTGTCCATGATCTTCGGGATGATGTATGTCCCTTCCCGGAGGTCGTAAGTGACGAGGTTGGGCTTGCCGTCTTTCATCTCATACACGCTGAACTTTTCAGGCGCCTTCGTCTTGATGTAGGTGAACTTGTCGTCGTGATAAATCGACTGGATATCGAAAGGAGCTTCGTTTGCCTTGTAGACATAGTCGAACTTGAGCTGGGTCGGATAGGCGCTCTTGTACTCGTCAACGGCCTGTTCAACGTGCGATTGAAGAGCGGCGAGCTGCTGTCGAGACTGTTCAAGTTGGGCGGCCGGGACAAACTGTGGAATGCCGCTCGCGGCCACAATCGCGGAGCGGTCGGCGGGTTCCACGATCACCTTCAGGTCGGGGCTGGTAGCGGGCGTGGAGCCCGATACGTCTTGGAGTGTGAAACTGTAGATGTTGCCCTTGTCCGTAATGAGGTTCAAGTTGGAGCTGATACCTTGCTTTGCTGGATGCACAAAGCAGAAATTGCCGACCACGTCCACGATCCAGAAATCCTTGTCGCCAGTGGCCGCTTCCATGATCTTTTCGGTGGTGGGCAGCTCAATAAGGGTGGTGTATTTCAACTTCGCACGGATCGGAATGATGTCCTGAGAGTGATACTGCACCGTCCGCGCGGAATCTTGCGCTACGAGGCCGATGGAAGAACCGATCAAAAGACAATTGATAATCCATTTCAGATATTTCACAGCGCTTCTCCTTTATGGTTCTTCGTAGGGGTTGATCCGGCCAGCGTGCGCGGCTGGAATGGGCAGTCTTCGGCGAGATGGCGAAGCCCATCTGCAAAGCCGAAGCGGTCGAAGTAGTCCCGTTTCTTGAGATTGTCGCGGGCGTTGTTGGTTGCCATCCAGTGCGACACCGAATCGACGTTCAACTGCACCTTCTTTGAGGTCTGGGCTTTCCGAATGAGCATCTGGCCGGGTGGAACAAGGCCGCTGATAATGTCCAGTTCGGTGTCGTTCAGATGAAACGCTTCGCGATATACATCTCGGTTCATCTCCGGGTTGGCCAGGAATATCTTTGTGGGGCAGCTCTCGGCCACCATCGCCAGCATTCCCGATTCCTCCAGTTCCTTGATGGATTGCGTCGCCAGGATCATGGCGGCGTTATGCTTGCGCCAAGTCTTCTGCGCCTGCACCACGTAATTGCAGATCGTCTCGTTCTTGATGAACAGCCACGCCTCATCGAGTAGGAAGGTCTTGAAGGTGGCGAGCCTTGTTGGGTCTGAGATCTCGATCGACGCTCGATGCAAGACGTAAAACAGCAGCGGTTCCAAAACCTCCGGTGCGTCATTCCAGCCGTGGAAGTTGAAAGTCTGAAAGCGGGAGAATGAAAGCGTGTCCTCAGCGTTGTCAAAGAGAAACCCGTACTGTCCACCGCGAGTCCAACGGTGTAGTCGTTCCTTCAATTCTCCGATTATGTTGCCGAAGTTCGATATGGTCCGCTGGTTCGGCTCCAGCACGTACATCCGTTCTATCCCGTCCCACAACCGGCGCTCTTCTTTGAAGTCGAGCCGGTGGCGTAGTTCGTTGCCCTCAATGAGTACACGGAAGAAGCTGAAGAGAAATTGCAGGCTCTCTTTAGTTTGAGGCAGGGAAAATGGATTGATGGTGAAGTCCCGCGCCTCCTGGCCCACGCTCAGGTATGAGCCACCAAAGATCGTCGTAAGCGACTGAAAGCTGCCGCCGATATCGAAGATGAAGGTCAGCGGTGCATACTTCTGCGCGTTCTGCAGAAGAAAATTACAAAAATACGACTTTCCACTCCCCGTCATCCCGAGAATCAGCGTGTGGGCAACCTCGCCGTTATGCAGGTTAAGAAAGTAGGGCGTGCTGTTGTCGGTTTCGAGCGCGGCCAGGTACTCCGTACCGAGATGGGCATTCGTCTTTTCGCCGGGCAGGATCGTAAAGAGAAAGGACAGGTCGGCATAGTTTGTGTTGAGCAGATACATCTGGCGGAGGTTTAGCGCGTAGTTTCCCGGCACCGTAGCGAAATAAGCGTTGAGCTGGTTGTAGGTTTCCGCGAACAGATTTCCATCCGCATTGGTGAAGATGCCGGTAAACTCGGCCACCAGTTGATCGAGTCCCGTTCTTGCCTGACCGGATGACGTCCGGCCATAGAGCACGATCGTGAGCGAGAAGTCGCCAAGCGATTGGCCGTCACCCAAAGCACGCAAGCAATCCCCAAGATTCTCAATGTCAGCCTGCTTGGACTCATCCACCAGCACATCGCGCGGGTTCGTCTGGGTCGCGTCGTTGCCCATCTGAGACACAAACCCTGTCTTCGACATATTGAAGTGGCGACGACGCTTGTTCACTTCCTTGCGGGCCTTGTCCGCGGGGAGCGGCGTCCATTCCGTGACGACATAGAAGTTGGCTGGAATCTTCAGGAGTACGTCGAGCACGAGGGGACGCGTCTCGGTGATGGCCTCTTTCATCGTCAGGACGCGGACAATGTGATCGCTTACGCGCAGATGATCGCGCTTTGCTTCGATATCGGAGTTCACCACCTGATAGTCGAGAAACTGCGTGGACTGAGGCTGGCCGGCAATACGCCAGTCGTCATAATTCAGCAGGCGTCGGAAAAACGTAAACTGTCCCTGCTGATTCAGAATCTCGATTTGCATGAAGTCTGCTAGCTGGCGAGCGAATGCCTGCACGTGCTGGTCGAGCCGTTGAAGATCGCGCTCGATATGTCTACGCAATAGCGTCTTCATGCCGCCGTTGGTGAACTGCGATTTGAGTTCGGCAATCGCGCCTTCTGGATCACGCAAGAGTCGACCTAGTGCCGTGCCCACGCCGGTTTTCGACCTCGCGCCTTCGAGCAGGATGCAGTAGAAGATTTCAACCTGATAAAGATGGTCGCGCTTACGTTCAAAGAACTTTCGCCGCTGATCGATCGCTGCATCCACGACAGGGTCGTCATACTTTGCGAATGGGATGTCAGGGCGATTCGACTTGAAGAGATACTGGTAGACGTGGAAGCCTGGGCCAAACGCTTTAAGCGCCGATTCTAACCGCTTCACCGCATACTCCTGTTCGGAGCGGTCAAGACTCTCGTAGTCCACTCCGGAAATACCGAGGACCATTCCTACATCGCCGCTCTTGGTGAGGAAGGTCGTCTCATTCCAGAAGCCATAGAGATTGATGTGGTCGTTGAGAGCTGCGCTCTCTTTCCACGGCTTGATGACTTTGTCGAGACGCAACATCACATCACCTCTACATGTGGGACTTGCTGTTTCGCAGCGTCGTAGCGCAATTTGTAGCGTTCAGACTTTGCGAGGATGCGGAGAAACGCCGGATCGCTGTTCGTTACCCAATGACCGAAAGCAAAGCCGCCAATGAAAACGGCGATGCCGGCCAAGATGGAGTTGAAGAGATTGAAAGCTCCCACCGCGCCGACGCAGACGAAGTAGAAAAGAGTGCGCTCCACGCCCAGGTACGTGAGGGGCTTATGCATGCTCTTGAAGACTCGATTTGTCCGATGCTTTTGATCTGTGTTGTTTGGCATAAGGGACTCGTTCAGCATCTGTTGAACTTGGCGGGTAGGGCCTTCTACACGCCCCAAAGCCAGCTCAGGACGTTTACGGCGAGGACGGCAATCCCGGTTCCGGCGGCGACACCGGCCAAGGCCTTCTTTGCGCCGGGGTCTCCGTGAGCAAAACCGTAGCCGCCGATCACGATCGCCACTAGACTTGCAACCTTTGCAATGGTGCCGGTGAAAAGACTTTGGATAGCGGTAAAACCCGTGTCGAACGGTGAACCCTGTGCCAGCGCCGCCACAGGAATGAGGAAGAACAGGGCGAGAACAACTGTGGTTGGACGCACGCGCTTCGACTTAAGAAGGCGTCCGATTTGGGGGATGGAATGAGTTCGCGACCAACGGGGCATTTGCACCTCCCGCAGCACTTCAAATCGGCTGCTTGTGGCGCAAACGTAACGCTGCTCAAACAACATGTCCAACAACTTCTCGTCACTCTGTTATTCCTGGGAGGAATAACAGATGAACATGTGCCGCGAGCAGGTAAATTGAGCCTTCCGCTCGCTAATGAGCCTTCCAGACAAAGCGATCCTCGGCAAATCCGAGCCCGGACACTGATACAAGGGTTGCGCCTAAAGCATTTGGCCCCGAAATACGATTGCGGTGCCGGGTACGTAGTCACTTTGCTCGCAAATCTGCGTCCAAGTGCCTAGCGATGATGCAGATGAGGCTGTCGCGACCTGTATGACTCAGTTCTGCTGCAATGCCAGATCGGCAACCGAGAAGCGATTTGCTCAATGACGTGTGACGTGAGAAATCGGATTATCGGTGTCTGATATTCCTAGCGGGAATAACACGCGGACGAGAAGTTGTTGGACACGGTCGAGGAAACGAAGCAAATTGGCTGACAGCGTCGGTTCCGCGCAAAATCCAATTGCGCGCGGAAGCGCATTGCAGCGAGGCTTCTATGTCCACCCAGCCCACTCGAATTCCCCCGCGCGAGCGGCTAAGCACGGTTCGGGAAGCACCCGTCAACCAACAATACGCCGCACGTTTCCTCAACCTTCATCCGAAGACGGTACTCCGCAAAGCTCGTGAAGGCTCGCTTCCCGCGCATCCGGTTGGGACATGTCGGAAGCGCTGGCATTTCTATCTCTCGGAGCTAGACCAGTGGCTTCGTTCTCAGGTAATCTCAGGCAGCCACCCGCGTCGCCAACCCCAAGGAGATTACATTGGCTAAGCGAACGCGGTATCAGTACGGTAGTGTTGAGATCAACAAACGCGTAACAGGACCGGACGTATGGCTCTATCGTTGGTGGGAACCAACTTCAGACGGTCGCAGGACCAGAAGAGGGTTCACCGTCGGAACCGTCGAAAAGTACAAGACGGAGGCCCACGCCTTGAAAGCGGCAGAAGGCATGCGGCTGATGATCAACGATGGGATGTTGCGCCGAGATCCGGTTCTCTTCTGTGGCATCCTCGACCGTTTCTTGCTCGATCAGAAGCAGGAAGAGGATGCCGAACAAATCACTCACAATACTCTAGCCTCCTACCGAAGTATGATTTGCCAACACATCCGACCCAAGTGGGGCGACGTCTGTCTCGAAGACGTTCGGCCCGCTTTGGTGCAGGATTGGCTTCGCAAGCTCATCCTCTCGCCCAAGTACAAGGGACATATTCGGTCCCTGATGTATCGTCTCTTCGACAAGGCGATGCTTTGGGAATTGCTGAATGTGGAACGAAACCCCATGGACCTGGTCGAAGTGAAGGGCATCAGCAAGCGCAAGAAACGTCCTCGCGTCCTTCAGGTAAAGGATGCTTGGCAAATGCTCGATGCGCTGGTTCAGCCCTTTCGAACCATCGTGCTAATTGGCTTGTGTTTCGGTTTGCGAATCAGCGAAATCCTGGGTTTGCGCTGGACGGATTTCGATTTCAAGCGATCGGTGGTTCTGGTTCAACGATCAGCGGTCGGCAAGCGGCTCAACAAGTTGAAGACGGAGTATTCGCAGGACGAGGTTCCAATCGAACGGGGCTTTATCCTCGAACTCAAGAAATGGCAAGCGCTCTGTCTCGAAACCGAAGAGCACTGGCTTTTCCCGAGCCCGGTGACGGGTCGACCGTATCATGCCGACTCGATGCGCAACGACTACCTGGTTCCTACAGGTCTGAAATTGGGACTTGGCAGGATCGGGTTTCACACGTTCCGTCACACATATCGTGCTTGGCTGGACGAGACCGGAGCACCCGTGGGCGTACAGCAGAAACTCATGCGACACGCGCACGTCTCAACCACAATGGACCAGTACGGCAACGCCTCGGCCTTGGCCAAGCGCAAGGCCAATCGGCCCATTGTGCAACGCCTCTTGCAAAGGCCTGCCAATCAAGAGGTCTCCATTCAATAAATAAGGGGAACTGTGTGCCAGTTCCCCTTATTGGACAGTTTTGGACAGTTAGTGCAAGTGCCCAATTGCCCGTAACCTTATGATTGCGTTGGTTGCGGGGGGTGGATTTGAACCACCGACCTTTGGGTTATGAGCCCAACGAGCTACCAGACTGCTCCACCCCGCGTTTTTATGATAACAACGGCACCCGGTGGCGTCAATTTTTCAGCTTGGGGCGCTGGCATTCATCGACGATTTTCGTGGGATCGATGGCGGCGCTGTCGATCTGTTCTTCCAGGATTTTACCGTCTTTTCCGATGAGAAAGTTTACCCGGCGCGCGGCTTTGTATTTGTCCAGATAAACGCCGTAGGCGCGGGTGGTGTCTCCGCCCCAGTCGCTCAACAAAGGAAAGGTGACTCCGATTTGGTCGGCGAAGGCTTTGTTGGAAAAGGGGCTATCCATGCTTACACCCAGGACCTGGGTGTCGGTGGCTTCCAGCTTTTTCAAATTTTGCTGGAAGGCCTTCATCTGGGCAGTTCAACCACCGGTGAAAGCGAAGATGAAGAAGGCCAGCACCACATTTTTCTTCCCGCGATACTGGCTCAGCGACACCTCCTTCAGATTGTCGCCGTCGAAGTAATGGAGCTTGAAGTCGGGGGCGACATCGCCGACCTTGAGTTTGGGAGGCGGCGGAGGTGATGGGTTATCGGCAGCTTGCAAGGGGGCGGTGAGAGATCCCGCAAGGAGCAAGGCTGCAATTGTGATGATGGCAGGTTTTCGCATTCAGGTTCGCTCCTCCAACGCCATTATTGTCGCAGCAATCGGAGGTTAACGCCAGTGGGACAGGGCGTTGCGAAGCAGTTGTGAAAGAAGTACATTTCTCTCGGAGTGAATCTTGCGGCGAATGCTTGGTTTTGAGCGACGTTCTATTCCCGCCTGGCGCCGCGCCGGGAAAACACATTTTTGTTGCCTCGGGATTAGAACCCTTATTCGTTCGAGGATCGTTATCGCAGCGCTAAAGCGCTGCGCCACCCGAAATCGTAACTTTTTCGCAACCACGGAAAGCCGCGCACTCCCAAAAAAGATTTGCGCTGTAGCTTTTTCGGAGTGCTCATGAGCTTGCAGACTCTCAACGAAATTTTTTTCGCGGTGGTGGAGCGGGATGACCGGGTGGTGGTCATGCACCGGCGGGCCATCCAGTGGGTTTCCATCTCTTCGCTTGAGTTCTATCAGAGCGTCGTGGGGGTGGCCCGCGCTCTGCAGGAGTGGGGGATTTCCCGGGGCGATCGCGTTGCCATACTGAGCGAGAACCGTCCGGAGTGGACCATCGCAGATTTCGCCTGCCTGCTCATCGGGGCGGTGGTCGTACCGGTGTACACGACTTTGACGGGTGAACAAACAGCTTACATTTTGCGTGATTCGGGGGCACGCGCGATTTTTGTTTCCACCGAAAAGCAGCTCTTAAAAGTTCAAAGCATTCAAGACCAAACCACCGTCGAACGGATTGTGGTGATGGATGCTGTGGAGACGGCCCACGCCGCACACATGGAACGCCTTATGCATGACGGCCCGAAAGAACGCAATGCGCAATTCGATTCTGGCGCTCGCATGGCCGGGTGCGATGATCTCGCCACCATTATTTATACCTCGGGAACGACGGGCACTCCGAAGGGAGCCATGCTCACGCACGGCAATATGGCCTCGAATATAGCCCATTCACTTTCGGGATTTGAGGTCCGTGGAGGCGAGATCAGTATTTCTTTTCTTCCGCTATCGCACGTGACGGCCCGTCACGTTGATTTCGCCATGCTCTCCCGAGGAGTCACCCTGGCCTATGTTTCCGCGCTCGACCAGCTTCCACAAGCGCTGCTTGAGGTTCGTCCCACAATTTTCGTTGGCGTGCCGCGGGTTTATGAAAAGGTTCACGGGCAGGTGGACATCAAGGCGAAAGGCTTTCCCAAGAAATGGATTTATCGTTGGGCGTTGTCGGTCGGCCGGGCGCAGCGGGATAAGATTCTTGCCGATCAGGCACCAGCGTCGCTAGCCTGGAAGTTGTGCAACCATCTGGTTTATTCGAAGGTGCGCGCGGGCATGGGCGGACGCGCGGAAGTATTTATTTCCGGGGGCGCGCCGCTGGGACGGGAACTGGCAGAGTGGTACGCCGACATTGGCATTCGCATTGACGAGGGTTACGGGCTGACCGAGACTTCGCCGGTGATCGCGGTCAACAGTCCGAAAGCGCACAAGCTGGGAACGGTGGGCAAGACTTTGCCCAATATAGAAGTTCGTATCGCCGAGGATGGCGAGATTCTGGTGCGAGGGCCTTCCGTGTTTAAAGGCTATTGGAACCGCCCGGAAGAGACGAGGGCTGCGCTCGTCGATGACTGGTTCAAGACGGGCGACATTGGCCAGCTCGATGCCGATGGATTCCTGTCGGTGACCGACCGCAAGAAGGATTTAATCAAGACTTCCGGGGGGAAATTTATCGCGCCGCAACCGCTGGAGAACTCTCTCAAGCACAATGCTCTGATTGGTGAAGCTGTGATTGTAGGCGATAAGCACAAGTTTCCGGCCGTGCTGATTGCGCCGTATTTTCCGGTACTGGAGGATTGGGCGCGAGCGAACCAGGTCGAGAGCTTGGCTCGGGAAGAATTGGTGGCCCATCCTAAAGTGAAGGCGCTCTATGAGGGGATTGTCGGGGATTTGAATCGAAATCTGGCGCGCTATGAACAATTGAAGAAAGTGATCTTGATTGCGGAAGAATTCTCGGCGGAGAATGGGGCGCTGACCGCGAGCATGAAGTTGCGGCGGCGGGTGGTCGAAGAGCGGTATCGGGATCGGATTGAGGCGATGTATGCGGAGGCGGAGGCTTCGGGAGTGGTTTCGAAGGATAGTTAGCGGTGTTCAGCATCCGCGCCCTAAAGGGTCCGGCGCATTCCGCACCGCTTGAATAGCGACGGTTTACTTGTCGTCATCGAAATTGGCGGGGATAGTCCCATTCGCCTCCTTCTACTCCGTACCGAACCCGCTGAGTGCCACCGTTTGCGGGCTGCCGCCTCCGTTGTCACTAACGTTAAGCGTCGCGGGTTTGGGCCCTGTCGACGTCGGCCCAAACGTCACGCTGATGGTGCATTTCTCCCCTGCCGGCACAGCCGTTCCACAGGTGTTGGTTTGAGCATAGTCGGTCCTACCGCGGCCGACGAAGTGGATGCTGTGGATGATTACTGCCCGCGTACCATTATTGGTGAAGGTGACCAGCTGTGGCTTGGAATGGGTTCCCACTCGCTGTCCGCCCGGGAAGCGCAGACTCGATGGTAAGAGGGTCACCAGGGTACCCACTCCTGTCAGCAGAACCGTTTGCGGGCTGGTCGGAGCGTTGTCCGTAATTGTCACGGCGCCCGTGTGCGTACCACGGGAATGCGCCCCGAAGGCCACGTTGATGACGCAGCGCCCCTTTGGCGCGAGGCTCGAGGGGCAATTGTTCTTTTGAGAGAAACTTCCACTGGCCTCGATCAAGGTGATGTTGAGCGTGTCGGTACCGATGTTGGTCAGCTTCACAGGTTGGAACCTGCTACGGCTGCCAACCACTTGCGCTCCAAAGTCGAGATTAGTGGTGGAGAGCACAACCGGAGGGACGGCCGCCAGCAGGACGGAAACGTCCCTGCTGTTTAAGCTGGCGACCACCAAGTCCAGCTTGCCGTCCCCGTTGAAATCGCCCACAGCCAGGGATTCGGCATCGCCACCCGTAGCTGTATACGAGACGCGGGTGAAGTTGCCGGAGCCGTCCCCGAGTAGGACGGAAGTGCCGGAGAAGTTGGCCGTGGCCAAGTCTAGCTTGCCATCCCCGTTGAAGTCGCCTACCGCCACTGATTCAGGATTATTTCCCGCATGCGATGAGGCCAAGGTGAAGTTTCCTGTGCCGTCACCCAGCAGGATGGCAAGCCAGCCGCCATTCGAACCGCTGCAGACCGCCAAGTCCAGCTTGCCATCGCCGTTGAAGTCGCCCACTGCCACCGAGGTAGCGTAATCACCCACGACCGGAGCGAAGGCCGATGTGAAATTACCCATGCCATCCCCCAGCAGGATGGTGAGCGTGCCAGGATTTGTCTGGTTGGCAACCACCAGGTCCAGCTTGCCGTCCCCATTGAAGTCGCCCACTGCTATGGAGTCGGGTCCGCTACCCGTGGCCGGAGACGAGGCCAGGGTGAAGTTTCCCGCACCGTCCCCGAGCAGGATGGAAACTGCGGCGCTGTACGAGTCGACGACCGCCAGATCCAGCTTGCCATCGCCGTTGAAGTCGCCCACCGCTAGCGCCTTGGAACCATTCGGTGTCTCCGGGCGGGAGGCCAGAGTGAAATGACCTGTGCCGTCTCCTAACAGGATGGATATCGTTCCTCCATTACTGACCGCCAGATCCGGCTTGCCGTCTCCGTTGAAGTCGCCCACCGCCAGTGGACCTCCCCCAAAGTAAGGAGACGAAGCGAGCCTGAAGTTGCCGGTCCCATCTCCTAAGAAGACGAAAACTCTGCCAACCGCGGTGCCAACTGCCAGATCTAGCTTGCCGTCCCCGTTGAAGTCACTGGCCACAACGGAGGTATTGTATTGGCCGGTATTTGATGATGAGACTAGTCCAAAACCCACGGAGTCTCCTGTGTCGGCTCCGACCGGGAAGAACACGACGTTCGACGTTCCGCCACCCGGCAATGGATTGATTACGGTCACTGAAGCAGTGCCCGCCGTGGCAATGTCCGCAGCGGGAACAATCGCCTTCAGCTGCGAACCGCTGACAAACTGAGTCGCCAGCGCGACGCCATTCCAATTCACCACTGACTTCGAAACAAAACCTGTGCCATTCACCGTGAGCATGAATTGCGGTCCGCCGGGCGCCGTGGCGTCAGGAATGAGAGGCAGGTTGAGGAAAGGTACCGGGGCTTGCGCGTAACTCAGCACCGATACCAAGCCCAGCAAAACCGCACCAAGGAGCGTCGCATATTTTTTCATTTTGTTTCTCCTTATTTCCTGCTGGTGGGGTGGCAGTGCGGCTTCCCAAGTGCTGACGGGTCATGTGAGGCTACCAAGAGACCAGTGGGATTAACGATAAAATTTTGTCAGACCGAGCAGGAACGTGCAGTGATTGAGGGCACAGTGCAATGTGAGTTGCGGGCCGATAGTTCGGTGTGAGGTCGGCAAACCAGAATCTATCCAGCGACGCCGCTTTTTCCTGGCTAACAATTGAACGAACAGCATAACTGTCGCAAAATCGTGATTACGCTCAAAACACTTTCGCCGAAGCACACGACTGCGCTTTGGGGGCGAACAGACGGCGCAAGCTTGTGCTATGGCCTGGTTGCGTCAACTATCCCGTTGTGCTTCTGGTGGGCTGACGTTTAGATGGGGAGGCGTAGCCGGTTGGCGACGTCTTTGTCAGACGGTACGCCGGGTCTTGCACCTGCTTCGGAGTACCGATACTGCAAGGGGTTGTTCGGAAGGTTCGGCGGTGTTACTGCTCAGAGTGTCGTTGATGCCTCCGCAACCGGATGTCGATCCCAAACATCGGCCCGTAAACATTAATGCCATAGTTCGTAGACTTGCCGGATAAACCAGCATTTGATATGTGCATGTAATTCAGACCGGCCGAAATTGCAAAGCGAGGATTGAAGTTATACCGCACTCCACTGCCCATGTTGGCGGTAAAGGTGAAATCCTGTCCCTGCGCATATTTCACCCCGTCAGGGCCCTTGGCGTCAATGTCCCCGAGGCCGAGGCGTATATCCCAGTAGGGCGCGACCCGCCAGTTACGCGGAACAAAATTACGTCGAATGCCCATGATGTAAGAGAAGTACCGGGTCTCAGGTCCCCTCGGAATGAAGGTAACCGACCCGCTGCAAGTAAGATCCCAATTGCCGCGTAGAATCCGGGGACCTCCTATGTCGGTCATATGCCAGCGCAGAGAGGCAGTGATCGGCACCAACGTATAACGAAGCGGGTACAGTTTATAGGGATCGCCTTCGAAAACGTCGAACGGAAAAGGGATATTGATGGGAAGCCACCCACCGTCCAAGGAGAATTCGAGCTTGTTCTTGTAATAGATGTCTCGGTTGAGGTCAGCCGGTTTGGAGCCCCGTAATCTTTCATCCGACGGTTGGTTTGTTGCCGGTGACTGTTGGGCCTCCAAATCAAACATCTGGCGCTCACGCGCTCCTTGCGCCGAAGTCGCGGTACGGTCGGCAGAGTATTCGGGAATGTTGAAGGTTAGCACGGCGAAAATCTGCTTTTCACGCATCAGGCGCATACCTTCTTCGCCCAGTTGGTTAGCACGATCAATGGAAGCAACGCCGGCCTGGGGAAATGCGGAAAGGGCAAACAGAAGCGGAGCCAAGCTAAAAACAAGTGACCGCTTGCTAGCGTACACTAACGGCCTCCTGTGAGCAGTGTTCGTCAGTGTACGACGGCCCCACTCAAGGACGCCACAACTGTTGATAAATCGCGTCTCTGACAATGCCGGCCCGTGTCAAGCACTTTTGAGCGCACCTCGATTGCTTGCGTCAACCCGGCAATCGTCGGAGTCAGTCGGTCGAGCAACTCCAGCAGATCGCGCCGGCGTCGACCTCGCCCACGGGGCTAAGGCGAATGATTCCAGTTGCTGCCGCCCGTGTTCCCGCCACAGCCGCTTCTTGCAGCGCAGGCCTTCGTTCAGCGCCACCGCTTGCAACTGGTTCATGATCCGCGTGCGCGTTTGCACCATGCGGTGCCGGTGCCACAGCAGTTGCCGTAGATCCCGGTTCTCCCAGCTCGGTACCCAGATCTTCGGGAAGCGATCTTCCAGCATCAACTGCAGAATCAACTGCGCATCCTGGCGATCCGTCTTCTGCTTGCGTACTCGCTTCGTCCGGATCTCCGCTGCATCTCCGATCCACAGCTTGAAGTGCAACTCCGAGAGCAATCGTTCAAACCAGCGTGCCTGTCCACTGGCTTCCATCCCCACACGCACCTGCATTCCCTGGGCCGCGAGATCGCGATAAAACTTTTCCGCTTCCTCCCGGTGTGGCAGTCGCCGTTCCTGAAACTCCCCAGTGTCGGTATCCACAAACGCAATTTGCTGAAAGCCCGGGTGGTAATCTGCTCCTATAATGATCATGTTCGGCTCCTTTCTCCGAGCCTTTGGTTGGTTTTGCCACCACCAAGTTTACTCGGGCGTGGGAGCCGACATTGTCATGCAATCAATTTCACTCAAAATCCCCTTGGAAGGGCGAAGAGACGGCGCGAGCTTGTGACATGGCCAGTTAGCGTCAGTTGACTCTGTTTACTTCCGGTTTGCCAGTCATCCGCGCGAGGTCCTTCGCCGCCTGACGGCCCGCTCAGGATGACGTCAAGTTATTCGTGTTCAAGGTGATATTTGCTTTATCGTGGCCCACCCTTTCGCGGAGAACACGAAAGAGTGGGGCACCCGCTTTTGTGTGATTCTACGGTTACTGTGAGGGATGAGACATTAGCTGTAGTCCCCGCCGTGTGATTCGCTCAGCCCGGGAAAACCCCGCCCAAGCGAGCTTGGACGGGGCACCCTCGGGAATAAAAATAGGGACGAGTGTCTGGGCTAACCGGCCCTTCTGGTTCATGAGGCGGAGCGCAGAGATCCTTCGTTAGGATTCGCTCGCTTGCGGGCGCGAATCCGCGGCTTCAGGATGACAGTTCAGGAGAGTGAGGCTTGGTCGTGGAGCCGGCTGGAGCTCTGCCAATCCGCACGGGATCCTTGGCGGCCTAGCGGCGCGCTAAAGGATGACATCAAGTTATTTCTATTCAAGGTGATGTTTGGATAGCGTGGCCCACCCTTTCGCAAAGAACGCGAAAGAGTGGGGCACCCGGCGGGCGAATGCCGTTGGCTATCCGGGCGCCCCCCCCGCCCAAGCGGTGTGCGAAGGCATTCCTATGAAAGTGATGTTTGCTTGATCGTGGCCCACCCTTCCGCAGAGAACGCGTAAAGGGCGGGGCACCCGCTTTTATGCCAGTGCGCGCGCGATCCTTCGTGGCCTTGCGGCCGCTCAGGATGACGTCAAGGGCGGTGCTTGCGATCATATTTGGCTCATGGTTACACGAGCGTGGACGCTCGCGTCTACATTCATGATCGATGCTGCGTCCTTCTAAGCACGGCTTTCCCGGCTTTTTCTGTTCGAGTTGGTTACCAAAGTAATTTGGCAGCCGGTTCGATCGGCGAGCAAAATGGTGGGCCTAAATTGAACGGGGCTCCAAGATTGCTGTTTGATCGATCCCCGGCGAGCGGTTCCATGATCGAGCGCAGAGTTGATCATCTCAGGCGCAAGCGCATCACGGAGATGTCACCAGAGGAAATGAGGATTGCGCTGTTGGTCTCGGATAAGACCGGATTGCCCAACCGGCGCGCTTTTGACGAGGGCGCAACAAGTCCGTTCGTGGCAATGAGCGACGTCAACGGGCTGAAAGCGCTGAATGAGAAATTCAGTTACTCCGCCGGAGACATCCTAATTCACCGGTTTGCCGAAGTGCTGACCAGCGTTGGCCTGGACGCATACCATAATCACGGGGATGAGTTTCTTTGCAAAGGGCAGTCCTATCAGGACCTGAACCAGAAATTGTCGCAGGCGCAGCAGCTTTTGCGGCAACAACCTTTTCCCGTCTGTGCCTTGGACGAACGCATTACAACCATAGAGGGCGCGGATTTTTGCTTCGGGATTGGGACGAATCTCGAGGAAGCAGAGGTCTCGTTGAAACATCAGAAAGAGCTGCAGAAGGTATCGAAATAAAGTGTGCTTCCCGAGCGCGTGCCATGGCGAAGGTTGCTGGTTAGCTATAAATACATGAATAATAATGACTTAGCACGCGTCGCCGGAGGTCACTGGGGTCCATTACCATAGATTTGCATATGGCCTGAAAGTGCCATTCACGGCAGGCAGGCCTACTGTTACATTTGTCCTCGAGCAGACTTCGGGGGAGGGCTGCTTCGACGAACGTCCCAGAAGCTCTAATGAGCGCTGGGGCGTTTTGTTTTGCGCGCGACGGTGGCCCACCTTTCCTTAAACTGCGTTTTCATCCTCTTGAGTTGACGAAGTCCAAAGGTTTGAACCACACGAAGGTCCGCAAAGCAGCGCGTCAGTGCTCGCGCTGAAAGCGATATCGGCCGCGACGTTCGCGGGCAATGGTTTCCGCGACTTTGAGAAATGCCCGGGCGGCGTGGGAAAGGCTCGCCGATTTGCGATAGATCAATCGGAGCTGGCGGTGCAGGCGCAATTCGCGGACGGGAATGCGGATCAGTTCGCCGCGGGCCAGTTCGTTTTCCACGCTGATCTCGGGCAGTAAGGCGACGCCGTTGCCCATGGCGACGAAGCGCTTGATGGCTTGCAGCGTGGGCAGTTCGATGTCCATGTGCAGGGGGGTTTTGTGGCGTTTGAAAGCCTGGATGACTTTTTCTCGGTAGGGCGAGGCAACATTGTGGGCGACGAACGACTCGGCGCCTAGTTGGCGAATGCTGGCCTGCTGCGCCGAAGCCAGAGGATGCGTGGGGGGGACCACGAAAATTAATTCGTCGAGGTATACGACCGTGGAGCATAACTGCGGCTCCTGCGGATCGTAAGTGAGAACGCCGAGTTCGGTGCTGTGGCGCAGGACGTCGTTCGGGATGTGGCTGCCGAGCGAGCGGCGCACGGTGATTCTGATCATGGGATGCAGGCGACGAAATTCCGCCAGCACCGGCAGCAGATAGAGCGCGGTAAATTCATTGGCGGCGATGGCGAGCTTGCCTTTCTGCAGCTCTCTGAGTTCTACCAGAGCTTCATGAGCGTCGCCGCGCAGGTTCAATAATCTTTCCGCGTATTCCTGCAGGACGCGGCCGGCGTCGGTGAGCACGCCCTCGCGCGAGGAGCGGTCAAACAGCGGCTCGCCGAGTTCGTCCTCAAGCTTGCGGATCGACTGGCTTACGGCCGATTGTGTTCGGTAAAGTTTCTCGGCTGCGCGCGAGAATCGTCCTTCCCTGGCCACGGCCAGAAACACTTCGAGTTGCGCCAAATCCATTGCGCCATCCTTTAGCAGAACTTAAGTCCTCATTAGCTCTGCTTATGTTTATAAATATAACTAATGATAATTGGAGGATTATAAGCTTGCTTAATATGTCTGTCTACGTAGGATGGAATTCTGATCCCCTGAGGAGGACCGCGACATGGAACGCATCACGGTTTTCGATACGACTCTGCGCGACGGCGAGCAGTCGCCGGGTTGCAGCATGAACGTAGAGGAGAAGTTGCGCATGGCGCATCAGCTCGACCGACTGGGCGTGGATGTGATCGAGGCGGGATTCCCCATTGCTTCAGAAGGTGATTCCACGGCAGTGCGAGCCATCGCGGCGGTGGTGCGGCGTCCCATTATCGCTGGCCTTGCCCGAGCCTGCGCGAAGGATATTGAACGCGCATGGGAAGCTCTGAAGGGGGCAGCGCGCCCGCGAATTCACGTGTTCCTGGCTACTTCTGATATCCATCTGAGATACAAGCTTCGCATCTCGCGGGAACAGTGTTTAACACAAGCGGTCGAAGCAGTGAGCCTGGCCAAGAGTTTTTGTGACGATGTTGAATTTTCTCCCGAGGATGCGACCCGCACCGACCCTGAGTTCTTGTGTCAGGTCGTCGAAGCGGTCGTAGCCGCCGGCGCTACTACGGTAAACATTCCGGACACGGTTGGGTTCGCCACACCAGTAGAATTCGGCGAACTGATTCGCACCATCCGCAAAACCGTAATTGGAATCGAGAAGGTTACGATTTCCGCTCACTGCCACGACGATCTTGGACTCGCCGTAGCCAACTCGTTTGCGGCGATCGCGGCTGGGGCAAGGCAGGTGGAATGCACCATTAACGGCATCGGCGAGCGTGCTGGAAATGCGTCGCTGGAAGAGATCGTGATGGCGATGCGGGTTCGTCCCGACCGCCTAGCCTATGAGACTGAGGTCGTCAGCGAGCAACTGTACCCTGCGAGCCAGTTGCTCAGCGAGGTCACCGGAGTTGCGGTGCAACCCAATAAGGCGATTATCGGGCGCAACGCGTTTGCTCATGAGGCTGGAATTCATCAGGACGGCATGCTCAAGAATCCGCTGACCTATGAAATTATGACCCCGCAATCAGTCGGAGTGCCGGATTCGAAATTGGTGTTGGGCAAGCATTCGGGGCGCCACGCCCTGGGCCTGCGCTGCGAACAATTGGGCCATCAATTTGATCGTTATCAGCTCGACGAAGTGTACCGCCATTTTGTGGTGCTTGCGGATCAGATCAAGCACGTCGAGGACCACCATCTGGTGGAACTGATTGCCAAGGTTCACAGCACGCTCGCAGACGAGCGGAGGCAATCGCAGCCGATTCCGCTCGCGATTCCAACATTGGCAGCCGCCGGACCACAGAAGGCACGCGAACGTTCCAAGCGAGTGGTGCCGATACCTCGCGCGGAGAGTACCGGACTCCCAAGTCTTTCCCTGAGCCCGATCGCGGAACGTCAGGGCGAAGCGGAAGACTACTTGTGGGGAGTTTGACGAACCGATGAGGCTGCCCCAACCGTCGAGGCAGTCACAGCGGCATCAGGACAAACGGGATAACAAAAATCAGTTGTCTGTTCTCGGTTCTCAGTCTGTCATCCGCATTACAATAAACTTCCATGCTGCTGAAGATCGCAATTCTTCCTGGGGACGGTATCGGTCCTGAAGTGACCGATGAAGCCGTACGCGTGCTCGAAGCTATCACCGCAACTTTCGGGCACGAGCTCGTGCTGAAGAAAAAAGCTGTCGGTGGAGCGGGGCTTACCAGCGGCGGTGACCCGCTGCCGCAAGACACATTGCAAACTTGCCTTGCCTCCGGAGCTGTGTTGCTGGGCGCGGTCGGCGGCCCGGCGTTCGACAATGTTGCGAAAGAGTTGCGGCCCGAACGTGGACTGCTTCGACTGCGGCGAGAGCTGGGGGCGTTTGCCAATCTGCGGCCTGCCCTGTGTTTTCCGGCGCTTGAGGATTGTTCTCCGCTTCGACCCGAGGTGGTTCGAGGCGCTGACATTCTGATCGTGCGTGAACTGTTGGCAGGAATTTATTTTGGCGAACCACGCTCGACCGAGGGCACTGCCGGCAGTCGGGTTGCAATCGATACCATGCGTTACGGCGAACCAGAAATCGAACGCATTGCCCGCGTGGCTTTTGAACTGGCCCAATCCCGACGCGGCAAGGTAACTTCCGTCGACAAAGCCAACGTGCTCGATTGTTCCCGGCTCTGGCGCGATGTGGTCACGCGCGTAGCGCGCGAATATCCTGCGGTCCAATTACGGCACAACTATGTCGATTCGGCCGCGATGGCGCTGGTTTCGCATCCCACGGATTTCGATGTGCTGCTGACCGAGAACATGTTTGGCGACATCCTTTCCGATCAGGCTGGGGCGATCGTCGGTTCGATTGGAGTGCTGGGATCGGCCAGCATTGGCGGGCCGGTGGCGCTCTATGAACCGGTACACGGCTCTGCGCCCGATATTGCCGGCAAAGGCGTTGCGAATCCGCTGGGTGCCATTCTGTCGGTAGCCATGATGCTGCGACACTCTTTTCATCTCGATGCTGAGGCGGAGTGTGTCGAGGCCGCGATCGGGTCGGTGCTTGATGCAGGATATCGGACGCGCGATCTGGTGAAGACCGGCCAGCCCGCAATTAGCACCGCAGAAATGGGTCGTGAAATTGTGTCTGCCATAAAAGAGCGAGTGGCCGTCCAGGAGAAACAAACGGCAAAATTTACCGCGTAAAGATCCGAGGAATGTAGCGCGATTTCGTTTTCGAAAAAACTGCCGGGCGGGTTAGATTTGGTCAACCGAGAAACCCATGGCTGAGAAGTTCACACTGTTCGACAAAATCTGGAATGAGCACGTGGTCTGTGCTCCCGCCGGCCGCCTTCCGTTGCTCTACATCGATCTGCATCTGGTGCACGAGGTCACTTCGCCGCAGGCCTTCGAAGGATTACGACTCGCGGGCCGCAAAGTACGGCAGCCTCAACGCACCATCGCAACTGTGGACCACAACATTCCAACCGAGCCTCGTGGCACACCTATCACCGATCCCATTGCGGCGCGGCAGATTCAGGCCCTGCAGCAGAATTGTAAAGAGTTCGGCGTGCCGCTATTCGACATGGATTCGTCCGAGCAAGGCATCGTGCACGTGATTGGTCCGGAGTTGGGATTGACGCAACCGGGCATGACCATTGTCTGCGGCGACAGCCACACCAGCACGCACGGCGCATTTGGGGCGCTGGCCTTTGGCATTGGAACTTCCGAAGTCGAGCACGTGCTGGCGACACAGTGCCTGCATCAACGCAAACCGAAAAGTATGCGGATCGATGTGCCCGGCCGGCTTGGCGAAGGTGTGACCGCGAAGGATCTGGCACTGGGGGTGATTGGACAGATTGGCATCGACGGCGCAACTGGTCATGTGATCGAGTACACGGGTGAGGCCGTGCGCGAGTTGTCCATGGAAGGCCGGATGACGCTGTGCAACATGAGCATTGAGGCGGGAGCGCGAGCAGCCATGATCGCGCCCGATGAGACTACGTTTGCCTATATGAAAGGCCGGCGCTTTGCCCCAAGAAATTGGGATGAAGCCGTGGTTCGTTGGCGGGCCCTTGCTTCCGATCCCGGCGCAGGATACGACGCGACCGTGGAAGTTGATGCTTCGCGATTGGCGCCGTTTGTTACCTGGGGTACGAATCCAGGAATGATCGCGCCGGTCGATGGGCGCATTCCTGAGTTGAGTGATTCGAAGAATGCGGATCGTCACGCGATCGAACGCATGCTGGAATACATGGGACTGCAGCCGGGGCTTCGCATCGAAGACATTTCCGTCGACCGTGTTTTTATCGGCTCTTGCACTAACTCACGACTGGAAGACCTGCGGGCTGCGGCTCGGGTTGCTAAGGGACATCGGGTCGCTCCCAAGGTGCGGGCTATGGTTGTACCGGGATCGCAAGCCGTGAAGCACGCGGCGGAGCAGGAAGGCTTGCACAGGATTTTTCTGGACTCCGGGTTCGAATGGAGAGAATCCGGGTGTTCGATGTGCCTGGGGATGAATCCGGATATCCTGCAGCCTGGCGAACGCTGCGCTTCGACCAGCAATCGCAATTTCGAAGGGCGGCAGGGTCGCGGCGGGCGGACGCATCTGGTCAGTCCGATGATGGCTGCCGCGGCGGCGATTGCCGGGCACTTTACGGATATTCGCAATTGGCGGTTTCGTTGACGAAATTTTGATTAAGTGCGAGATCGGGCAAGCGAGTGTAAGTTTCCGTTACATCCTTTGTGTACCTCTGTGTCCTTTGCGGTTGATGAAGTGAAAAAGCTGAAACCACAAAGGACACAAAGGTACACAAAGGAAAGATGGCAAAACCGCGCACCTGAGCGCCTGGCGGGAAAGAATTCTGAGGTCACAACCATGAAGCCCATTCGTATTCACAAAGGTCGCGTGGCACCGCTTCATCGGGCGAACGTTGATACCGATCAGATCATTCCCAAGCAGTTTCTGAAGCGGATCGAGCGCACCGGGTTTGGCGAGTTTCTGCTGTTCGATTGGCGTCGCACCAGCGACGGCAAGCACGATCCGTCTTTTGTTCTGAACCATCCGCGCTATGCGGGCGCGAGTGTCCTGGTCGCGGGAAAAAATTTCGGTTGTGGATCTTCGCGGGAACATGCCGTCTGGGCGCTGGAGGATTTTGGGTTCCGCGTGCTCATCGCACCATCATTCGCCGACATTTTCGCCAATAATTGCGTGAAGAATGGTGTGCTGACCGTGGTCCTGAGTGAAGGCGAAGTCGCCGAGATTGCTCGGCGGGCGGCGGAATTTGACGACTACGAGATTACCGTCGATCTTGAGCAGTGCAAAGTTCACGACGGCCACGGATTATCTGGCGCATTCCAGATTGACGAATTCACTCGCCATTGCCTGCTCGAAGGGCTTGACGACATCGGACTGACTCTGCAGCACGAGCCCGATATCGCCGCCTATGAGGCCCGGCATTCCTCGTCAATCGCATAACCGAACTTTGCCAGGAAATCCTGATTATTACGCTCACGTCTCCATTGATCCTCTGCTCGGGTACAATACTGTGACCCATAAAAGTGAAGGCGGTGGAGGACAATGCCGGAGGCTTGGAAAAGGTGGGAAGGCCAAGTCGTCAACGAGGAATTTCCGTTGGTTCGATACTTGGGCGGCTCGGAGCACAGCGCCGTTTTTCTGACGAAACGCGCCGACCGTGAACCGCAAGAAGTGGCAATCAAGCTTACTCTGGCCAGTACCAAAGACCCTGAACTCCAACTCTCCTGGTGGGAACTCGCTGCCAAGTTGTCGCATCCCAATTTGCTTCGCCTGTTTCAGCGCGGTCGATGCCAGTTCGACGGGACGGACTTGCTTTATGTCGTGACCGAGTACGCGGAAGAGAGTCTGGCGCAAATTATTCCGTATCGGCCGCTCACGTCCGGGGAGGCACGCGACACGCTCCAACCGCTGCTGGACGCTCTGGCCTACATTCATGGCAAAGGTTTCGTCCACGGTGATATCAAACCTGCGAACATTCTGGCAGTTGGCGAGCAGATAAAACTTTCGAGCGATGGGCTATGTGGAGCGGGCGAGTCGAGTCGGGTGCTGGGCAAGCCCAGCATCTACAGCGCCCCCGAGATCGCAGACGGCGGCGGCATGTTGCCGGCTTCAGACATCTGGTCGCTCGGTATAACCCTGGTCGAAGCTCTGACGCAGAGTCCGCCAGTTTGGAGGGAAGCGGGACAAGCGGAACTGGTTTTGCCAGAAACAGTGCCACAGCCATTTTTCGATATCGCCAGTCACTGCCTGCGCCGGAATCCGCAACAGAGATGGACCGTGGCCGAGATCGCGGCGCGGTTGCGGCAAATATCACCTGCACCCCCACTACAAGAGATCGTGAAACCCAAGACCACGTTTACGAAATGGGGTTACCTGGTTCCTGCTCTTGCCGCGGGGGTATTGCTGGTAGCGCTTCTGGTCCCAAAGATACTTCATCGTCATCCGGCTGAGCCAGGAACTTCGAGCTCACCCGAATCTTCGCAGGCACAGCCAGAGCCAAAGCAGAGTGGCGCTTCCAGTGCCCCAGGTTCGTCGGAGACGCCGCCTACAGCTGAGAGTAAAACAACCAAGAACGCCGCGCGCAAGAATAGCGCAGGCGGCGGTTCCACTGGTGCTCGGGTTCGGGGCGCCGTAGACCGCCAAGTCTTGCCGGAAGTCTCGAAAAATGCCTTGAGAACGATTCACGGTAAGCTAAAGGTTCGAGTCAAGGTCTCTGTGGATTCGTCCGGCAACGTTCTCGTCGCCAAATTCGATAATCGAGGACCGAGCAAGTATTTTGCGGAGCGGACGCTAGAGGCCGCACGACGGTGGACATTCAAGCCGCCGGAAGTCGGCGGACAAGGCCTTCCCAGCGAATGGGTTCTGAAATTCGAGTTTACGAGAACCGGGACGAGCGTCTATCCTGCGCAAACGTATCCGTAACACAAACGTGGGAGGAATCCTGCCGAGCTTCTTGCTCGGCTGCCCCGGATGGACGTCCGCGCCCAAGTGGTTCTGGCTAGACGTCAGGATGATTCGAAGTGGGATGGAGAACCGGCGGAGGCCTTCATGCCTGTGCGGTTGATCGAGAGTCTGGCGACCACGGCAGCGCTCTCGGACCTTTTTTCAGACCAGTCCATTCTGCAGGCCATGTTGGACTTCGAGATCGCTCTCGCCCGCGTCCAGGCCCGGTTGAAAATCATTCCCCGAGCCGCAGCCGGAGCAATCGCGGCAGCCGCCAAAGTAGAAGGCTTCGATCCGGCGGCTCTTGCCGATGCCACATTACGGGCAGGAACGCCCGTCATACCGTTGGTTCAAGCTTTGACCGAACGGGTTCGCACCATTGATTCGACGGCTGCGAAATTTGTTCACTGGGGCGCGACCACCCAGGACGTTGCCGACACAGCGCTGGTGCTTGTGCTCAAGCGGGCGCAGCCTATCTTCGAGACCGACATTACCCGACTGGAAAATGCGCTGAAACGGCTGGCGACAGAACATCGTGCCACGGCAATGCTTGGTCGAACGCTCATGCAGCCCGCACCACCGACTACGTTTGGGCTGAAAGCGGCAGGTTGGCTGAACGCGATCAGCCGCAGTCATCAACGTGTCAACAACGCGTTTGCTGAAACTCTGATCCTCCAGTTTGGCGGGGCGACGGGCACATTGGCATCGCTGGGCGAGCGCGGACTCGTGGTCGGTCGCGCGTTGGCGGATGAACTTGGCCTCGGATTTCCCGATGCTCCATGGCACACTCACCGCGACCGCTTGGCTGAATTGGTGTGTGCCTGCGGCATTCTGACGGGGTCCCTGGGCAAGATGGCGCGAGATATCAGCCTGCTCATGCAGGGCGAGGTCGGCGAGGCATCGGAGCCGAGCGGACCGGGCCGCGGTGGTTCTTCGACCATGCCCCACAAGCGCAACCCAACCGGTTGTTCGCTAACGCTGGCGGCGGCGGTTCGCGTCCCAGGCCTGGTGGCTGGGTTTCTATCGGCGATGGTGCAGGAGCATGAGCGCGCCTTGGGCGGCTGGCAATCGGAGTGGCCCACTGTTTCCGGAATCATTCAGACTGCGGGTTTGGCGGCTGCGTCCATGGCAGAAGTTGCCGAAGGACTCACGGTGGACCCGGTGCGAATGCGCACCAACATTGCAGCCACCCACGGCGTCATTTTTGCCGAACGAGCCATGATGCTTCTGGGTGACAAACTCGGCCGAGACGTAGCCCATAAGTTACTCGAAGAGGCTACCCGAAAGAGCGTCGCGGAAGAACGAAGCTTGACGGACGTCCTTGCTGATATGCCCGATGTCACGCACCATCTCGATTCCGCGATGATCCGCGAACTTGATGTGCCAGAACAGTATCTTGGCATGGCGGATGAGTTTCGCGTCCGGTTGCTTGCTTCGGCGCGACAAAGAAAGACCGGTCGAGGCAGAACGGGTCTGTCTAAGAAGCGCCCGCGAAAGACGAAGCCACCGAATAAGAATAAATAATTAAGGAGCGACTATCGTGCCCTTCGCGACGATTAATAACCGACGGCTGTTTTATCGCCTTGAGGGCCGCGAGGATGCGCCCGTGCTCGTATTGTCGCACTCGATCGGGGCTGACCAGGGCATGTGGGCTCCGCAAATGCCGGATCTGCTTTCGCATTTTCGCATTCTTCGCTACGACATTTGCGGACATGGCGCCTCGGATGCACCCAAGGGCGATTACTCGATTGAGGAGTTAGGACGCGATGTGCTTGGTCTTGCCGATGCACTGAAGATTTCCCAATTCGCTTTCTGCGGTCTCTCGCTCGGGGGCGCGATCGGCCAATGGCTCGGGATTCATGCGGCGGACCGCGTGAGCCGGCTGGTTCTGGCCAATACTTCGCCGCAATTCGGACCGCGGGTCAATTGGGATGCCCGCAGGAAAGCCGTTCTCGAGGGCGGGATGGCCGCTGTCGTTGATCTGGTGATGCAGCGCTTTTTCTCGCCTGAAACGCTGACCCGGGGCGATGCCTACGCCCAAGCCGTGCGGTCGGTAATTCTGGGGACCGATCCCATCGGATACACCGGCTGTTGCGCCGCCCTGCGTGACATGGATCACACCCAATTGCTGGGACAAATCCGGGTTCCAACCTTGGTGATCGTCGGCGACCGCGACGTCGCCACCCCCTGGTCGGGCCATGGTGAGATTCTGGCCCGAGAAATACCAAAGGCTCAAGCTGTTCATCTGCCAGCCGCGCACATCTCGAATCTAGAGCGGCCACGAACCTTTACGGCGGCGCTGTTCAACTTTCTCCTGCAGGCCGACGCCGGGGCACAAAGCGATCCTCTACAGGCCGGATACGAAGTACGGCGCTCGGTGTTGGGCCCGGAATATGTCGACCGTGCCATCGCTTTAGCGTCTGAATTCGACCGTGACTTCCAGGAATTGATCACTCGCTACGCTTGGGGAACGATCTGGACGCGCCCTGGGCTGAGTCGACGGACGCGGCGCCTGCTGATTCTGAGCATGATGGCCTCTCTGGGGAGATGGGAGGAGTTTCGATTGCACTTAACCACGGGCCTGGCGCACGAGTTAGAGCCTTGCGATCTCAAAGAAGTCCTGCTACAGGTTGCAATTTATGCGGGCGTGCCGGCTGCAAATACCGGTTTCCACATTGCGACAGAAGTGCTGGGCAAAAAGTCAGAATAACCTTTCCGAGTTTTTGGTTTGCGCCCCCCTCATCCAGACACAGAATCACCCGGGTCAACGGGACGAATGGAAAGATCCTTGACACTAGTCGGCATATGGTGGTAGAGCTGTCAGACCACTATTTTTGGGCCTGTAAGTAATCGGTTTTGGCAATTCGCGACTTCAGCTGGTTTCGTCGCCATACAGACTTGCGATTACCGTACATCCACACTTCGACGGAGGCGCCCATGCGTTCCCTAACCATTCGGCTGTCGGTTGTGAGTATTGGCGTGCTGCTGGCGTGTCTACCCCTTGTCGCGCAGACCTATAACGGCCGTATTCTGGGCGTCGTTACCGATCAGACCGGAGCCGCCGTCGCCGGCGCTCAAGTGGTCGTTACGGATATGCAGCGGGGGGTTTCGCGCAATTTGATCACCGACCAGGCCGGACAATACGTCGCTCCCGACCTGTCTCCCGGTATGTATAAGGTTCACGCTGAAGCCAAGGGATTCAAGGCGGTAGAGCGGCTAAACATCCCGTTGGAAGTGGCCAAGGATGTCAGGATCGATCTAACGCTGCAGCCTGGGCAGGTCAATGAGACCATCGTCGTAAGTGGAGAAGTTCCACTGCTGGATACCACCTCATCCACGCTCGGCGGCACTCTCAGCAATGAAGTCATCAACGACTTGCCGTTGAACGGGGGCAATTATGAGAACCTTTTGCAGTTGCGCCCCGGTGTGATTCGCTATCCCGGCGGCGGCTTTTCCACGACCAGCACTAACGGACTTCGCGCCGAGGATAACGCTTACGTCATCGATGGGCTTCTCAATAGCGAGCCCTTTTCGGGGCAAGGCATCATCAACGGAGCAGGCATTGCGGGAGATTCGGCGACCATTCTACCGGTTGACGCTATCCAGGAATTCAACGTTCAGGAGAATCCTCCGGCGGAATTTGGCTGGAAGCCCGGGGCAGTCGTCAATGTGGGACTGAAGTCGGGCACGAACTCGTTGCATGGTACGGCGTTCGCTTTCGGCCGCGACGGCAACGTCTTCGATGCGCGAAATTATTTTAATTGCGCCAGCAACCCTTGCGCCTTCAGTCAATCGCCCAGTCCCAAGAATCCACGGACGCTTGAGCAGTTTGGAGGGTCAATTGGCGGACCAATCATTAAGGACAAGGCCTTTTTCTTTGGTGCGTACGAGGGACAGCGCTATGACGTGGGCAATCAGTTCGGTGGCGTAACCAGTCCGTCGATGGTACCGATGACATTGGCCTCGGGGACGCCACAAAACTGCACCGCTACGGCTCTGGCTGGCGCCGACTGTGCTGACAGTATTCCGGTTGCGATTGGTGATCTGCTGGCCAATGGTGTCCCCATCAGTGCGGCCAGCCAGAAAATCTCCGGCTGCACCGTCTCATCCACTGGCGTGGTGACTTGCAACGGTACAGGATTTCCCACCAACAACAGTCCCACTATCAACATCGTCAACGGATTTCCCAATCAGGTTGCGGTCGACAATGTGGTCGCTAAGATCGATTACAACCTTAATGATCGCCAACGTCTGAGCGGCATGTACTTCTACGGGAATAACACTGGAACGGTTGAAGACTTTCCGGAGCTGCAGACCAAATGGCTGTCCGATATTCACACCCGCGCCCAGGTGGTCGGAGGAAGCTGGGTTTACACGCCCTCGGCGCGCTGGGTCAATGAAGTCAGGGTGGGATACAACCGGCTCTACCAGCCCACCTTGCCAGGCGACCTGAATACGCCAGCTTCGGATTACGGTCTGAACACTGGGGTGAGCGGTCCTGACACCGGAGGGCTGCCGCGCATCGGCTTTGGGGGGTACTTCACCGGACTGGGCGGATTCAAGTGGCCGAAGTTTCAAGGGCCCGACGATATCATCCAGGTTATCGACCACATCTCCTACACCGCCGGCAAACACGCTCTGAAGTTTGGCGGCGAGCTGCATAGGAACTACGTCAGCGGCGGGGCATTTGGCAACGCTCGCGGCAGCGTCACTTTCCTGGGCGGCGTCGCGCTGGCTCCCACTGCGGCGAATCCCAACGGATCCACGGCGCTGGAAGATTTTTTGGCCGGCGATCCATTCAAGGCTTCCGTGCTCACGGGTGATCCGACGCGCCATTTGCACAACTGGAACTATGCTGCCTTCATTCAAGACGACTGGCGCGTGAGCAGAAACGTAACTGTGAATTTGGGATTGCGCTATGAGTTTGCCTCGGTGGTCACGGATTCGAATAATCTGCTGGGCAACTTCGACCCCAACCTCGGAATTGTGCAAGTGGGCAAACAGATCGGCAAAGCATATAACACCAATCCCACGAATTTCGCTCCACGCCTTGGTTTTGCATGGGATATTGACGGAAAGGGCAAAACAGTGCTCCGCGGCGGCGGGGGCGTGACATTCGAAGCCGTGAACTGGGAAACCTTCCTGGCCTTCAACAACAGCTTTGGACTGCCCAGCGTTCCCACCGGCGCTGTCGTATCCGGAACTGGTACACCAAATCCCGTGACCGCCGGGGGCACGATTACAACCGGTAATTTGAGCATTCCACCCGTCCCACCCCAGTGGGACGGCACTACGCCCCTCTACGGCAATCTGAGCAGCACCACGATCAATTGCGATCCTAACGGATCGGGTCCATGCGCCATCATGGGAGTGAATCGCAACATCACCACTCCTTACGTGGCGACCTGGACCTTGGATATTCAACACGCCTTTGCACCCAACTTGACGCTGGACGTTGGATACGTAGGCAACCACGGAGCGAATCTGGTCGGAATTCGCGACATCAACCAGGAGATGCCGGGCACCGACTCGCAGGCCACGCGGCCGTTTAACGCGAAGTTTCCCTACTTGAGCAACATTTTTCAAATGGGAAATTTCTACCGATCAAACTACGACGGTTTGCAGGCGACGCTGACGTCGCGAAACTATCATGGGCTGAGCATGGTCGCGGGTTACACTTACTCCCACGCGCTAGACGACGTCTCGGCCAACTGGGACTTCGGCGCTGGATACGGCCTTCCTCAGGATTCCACCCACGTGGGCGAAGAATATGCTAATAGCGATTTCGACGTTCGCCACCGGTTCACGCTTTCCCTGACTTACGCGATCCCGGGAAAACAAGGTTATGCCCAGATGCTGGAGGGTTGGGAGATCAATTCCATTGCGACCATTGAAAGTCCGCAGTTTTGGGGCCCGATTGATTTGACCACCGATATCTCGGGACTTGGCGGCCTGCCCGTCAGTCCACCGCAAGCTACGCCGCAGCGCTGGGATTTTTTTGGCAATCCCGGAGACTTCAAATCCGGACCAGAGCCGATTCCGTTCTACACCGTGGGCAATTTTCCTACGGCTTGCGTGGTCGATGCGGGAGCGATCGGAGCCATGTCAACGCTTAATACTTGGGGCTGCTACGCCAAAGGCAACTCGGTCATGATTCCGCCTCCGCAAGGGCAGTTCGGCACCATGCCCAGGAATCTATTCCCAGACTCTGGCTTCAGGAACTGGGACTTTTCGGTGGCCAAGAACTGGCACTTCGGGGAACGGCTTAGCGCCCAGTTCCGCGCCGAGTTCTTCAACATTCTGAATCACCCGAACTTTGCCAATCCTTATGGTGGACAGAACGGCTACGGGTTGAACGATCCTGGAGCACCGAACTTTGGTTGCGGATGCGCCACGCCAGATATAGCGGCGGCCAACCCCGCCGTGGGCTCTGGAGGGCCTCGCTCAATTCAATTGGGATTAAAGTTCGCGTTCTAGTTGTCACCGTCGAAAGTGTTGAGGGGCAAGGGCCGGACGCAAGGTGTTCGGCCTTTCGCTTGGAACGAAGATGATTTCGTATTCATAAACATCAGAAGGAGCCGTGCAACGTGAGAGCCAGAACTCAGTCGAATTTTCTAGCCCACTTGTTGATCTTCACAGTCATATGGACAGGCACTGCAATGGCACAGGAAAAACGCGAGCGAACCCTCGATGAAATAAAGGCGGAAGCCATTCATCGTGCGGAAAATGGAATGTATCCGCTGATCGGGCTCGATCCGGGGGATGTTCGCGAAGCGCTGGCCTCGGTCAAGACCCGCGATAAGGACGAATGGGCAGCCGCGTTCATGGCTGTCGGCGACCGCTACTTTGACCAGGCGAAGTCGCTGGAAAAGACGGATCCCGCCAAGGCGAACGCGGACTACATTCGCGCGTGGCGGCTGTACTCTTTCGGCCGTTGGCCGATCCCAGCTTCTCCCGGCAAACAGCGAGCCTACGCCAAGGCCATAGAAGCGTTCCTGGCGCACGCTCGATTCTGGGATCCTCCCCTGGAAGTGGTTCACATCCCTTTTGAAGGGTCGGAAATCATCGCGTATATGCGGCTTCCGAAGAACACAAAAGGCCCGGTGCCACTGGTCATTGCGATTAACGGTTTGGACAGCCGCAAGGAAGATTTGTCGGAAAGCTTCTCGGCGATCCTGCCATTTGGTATTGGGTTTCTCGCCGTCGATGGGCCCGGTACTGGTCAATCACCGATCAAGGCAAGCCCGACTGCGGATCGGATGCTCTCGCGTGTGATTGACTATGTGCAGACGCGGCCTGAGGTGGACAAGACCCGGCTCGCCGTCCACGGCGTTAGCTGGGGCGCATACTGGGCAACCAAACTTTCCATTGTCGAGCGCGGCCGGCTGAGAGGCGCGAGTGCGCAGTCTCCGCCAATTGATACATTCTTTCAAAAAGACTTCCTGATGAATTCCCTGCTGGGCAATCGCGAATACTTGTTCGATCAAGTTCCCGCCCTCATGAACATCTTTGACGGGGTCACGACCATCGACGAGTTGGCAGCCAGCCTGGAGAAAATGTCTCTGGTGAAAGAAGGTCTCCTCGGCAAACCGACCACACCAATGCTGATCATCGCCGGAGCTCTCGACACCCAAGTGCCGATCTCGGATATTTATTTGCTGCTCAGCAAGGGTTCCGTTCCGAAAGACGCGTGGATTAATCCCGAAGGTGGCCACCTGGGGCGGCAAGTCAAGGTATGGCCGGACCCCCTCATTTTCAAGCAAGTGATTATTCCGTGGCTGGTGCGCACGCTCGACGTTCAGGGCGCGCAGAAGTAATGCGTAGAGTTTCCGTCGCTTCCCCTTTGTGGACCTTAGTGTCCTTTGTGGTTTCAGGATTTGTACTTCGTCAACCACAAAGGACACTAAGGTCCACAAAGGACGAAATTCCAGACTTCATCCCGTCAACCAAAGAGAAGAGGATACACTTCAGGCGGCCTTCTCTAAATCCTTACGGTTCCATTTCCCCAGGTTCGCCCCGGAATCGTAGGTGCTCTGCAGAAATTCCAGAAGCTCGGCCTTCGGCTCAGCGGCGCTGCGAAAATCATCGTACATGAGGAGGAATTCGTGCATTTGCGAATGATAAAAGGCCTTTGCCGGGCCGACATGCGCCTCCCCAAAACCCGCCGGTTCCGGAGCCGCGTAGGCATAAAATGCCGGGCCTTTTATATCCCCGCCGCCAGGCCAGAAACCGGCACTGATCACTTCATGCGAATATGCCTCTTGGGTAACGAGATCGGCGCCTTCTCGCGGGGGTGCTCGCCGGCCTGAGAACCGCGTCACTGCCAGATCGAAGCTGCCCCAGAAGAAATGCACCGGGCTGTTCTTGCCGATGAAGCGCGATCGAAATTCCTTGAATATCTCATCCACGCTGACCAGTATCCGCCAGAAGCGATTGGCGTAGTCTGGGTCGTACGAGGCGTGTTGGGTGTCCTGGTCGAAGGCGATCGGGTTGGGAACTTCGCACGGCATCTTCCAGATTTTTACGTGGATGTCGAGTGCCGCAAGACATTGCATGAACTCCTGGTAAAAATCAGCAACCGATCGCGGGGCCAGCGCCATTACTCGTTCCTCGTCTCGGCTGGTCCGAATCAGTAGCCTGTGATGGATGAAATCGAACTGAATCTCAAAAATCCCGGTGTCATATGGGATGGGAGAAGTGGTAAGTCCGGTTGAAGTGACGTAAAGCGGCACTTCCCACCAATGATTAATCCTCGGACTGAGTGCCAGACGAACCTTCCCTACGATCTGCGTCCACATGTGAAGGGTTGCGTAAGTATCCTTCCATGCTTCAAGGGGCAATTCTGGCCAAGGGCTGCGGCTTTGGACGTTCATGGGCACCTCTTACTGCGAAATGTGAAAGCCAATGCAGATTACTCAACCTATATTAATGCAGCCTGAGCCACGAAAACGGAACTCCGGGTTTCGTAGGACTGCCGCGTATCTTACTCATTTAGCAAGACATTCGCGATTCCATCAGGAAACTCGTCAAACCAGCAAAATCAATGTACCACTCTGCAACCTCGGGCATCTAAGCAGGGAGAAATTTTGCCTGATGGCATGGCCGGGGCGAAATGATGGCTTTCGTCCAGGATTCCCGTGCGTGTTTGTATAGGTTCTGTTGACCACTCGAACGTATCAATCGGAAGTTTCTGCGGCATTTTTGATTGCATGTCTACCGCGTTGCTGATGGAAACGACGATAGGCTCGCACAGCGCATGAAGGCGACTTGGGAGGCAACGATGCTCGTCGCGCAGAAGAAAGTTGAAGTTCGACACCAACTGCTTGAGCGACTGTCGGAAGCTCGAGCACGAACGGACGAGATTTTCAATATTGTCAGGCCCGATTCTATTTACGAGCGGCCGATTCCGGAAAGACATCGAATCAATTTCTATCTTGGTCATTTGGAAGCATTCGACTGGAACCTGCTGCGAGAGCGCGTTCTGGGCATGAAGGCTTTTCATCCGGACTACGACCGATTATTTGCCTTCGGAATTGATCCGGTAAATGGTTCGCTTCCCTCGGACCAACCGAGCGATTGGCCTTCCGTCGCGGATACGCGCAGTTATGTCCGGCGAATCCGAGAGAGCATCGACGAAGGCTTGGCGACACTGGAAGCTGCCGATTGGCTTTCGAATCCCGTGGGCGCCGATTTTACTGCCAGCACATTGCTCAACGTGGCTATCGAACACAGATTCATGCACGCCGAAACTTTGGCGTACATGCTGCACCAGTTGCCCCTCGATCGTAAGGTTCCACAACCGCGTAAACCTGAACTGATTGTTCCTCCAACAGCTCCCAGAATGATTGAGATTCTCGCGGGGTGGGCCACGCTTGGACTTTCACGGCGCGATCAAGACGCTTTCGGTTGGGACAACGAGTATGAAGCGCAGAGTCTCGAGGTTAAAGCGTTCGCCATCGACAAATACAAAGTGACGAACGGCCAGTACCTCGACTTTGTTGCCGCAGGAGGCTACGAAAATCCTGCCTGCTGGACGGAGGAAGATTGGAATTGGCGAAGCGCGCAGAATATTCAGCAGCCCGCGTTTTGGAGCCGAAATCGCGACCGCTGGTATTACCGGACGATGTTTAATGAAATCCCATTGCCGTTGGACTGGCCTGTTTACGTGAGCCAAGCGGAGGCGAAGGCATACGCTCGGTGGGCCGGGAAGTCACTGCCCACGGAGGCCCAGTGGCATCGCGCGGCGTACGGAACCGAGGACGGTAACCAAAATCCTTTTCCCTGGGGCAATGCGACTTCAAACCCGCGGAAAGGCAATTTTGATTTCCAAAGCTGGGACCCAACGCCGGTAGGAGCGTTTCCCGAAGGCGAGAGCGCGTTCGGGGTTGCAGATTTACTCGGCAATGGGTGGGAGTGGACTTCGTCTCCCTTCGAGCCATTCCCCGGCTTTCAGCGATTTTCGTTTTATCCCGGCTACTCTGCCGACTTCTTCGACGGTAAACACCATGTGATGAAAGGGGCATCCGCGCGGACCGCGGCCTGCATGTTGCGCCGCTCGTTCCGCAACTGGTTCCAACCCCATTACCAGTATGTTTACGCAGGATTTCGCTGCGTAGGCAACTGAACCATTTCGGAGGACAGCATGTTGACGCAAGCTCTTACTACCGGCACCAATTCCGATCTTCTCACCGATGTGTGCGTTGGTTTGACTAAACCTGGTCAGAAAGAATTGCCTTCGAAATACTTGTACGACAGCGTTGGGTCCGCGCTCTTTGAAGTCATTAGCGTTCTTCCGGAATACGGTTTAACTCGGGCGGATGAGCGCCTTCTGCGGCGGCATTCAGAAAACATTGTGGCCAGACTCACGCCGCCGACCACGGTCGCCGAACTGGGCAGCGGCAGTGGCAAGAAGACGCGCTGGATGCTCGAAGCCTTGAGCCGCCATCAGCACATTTCGTATTGCCCCATCGAAATTTCGCGAGCCGCGCTCACCATGTGCGAGCGTGAACTCGGCGACATTGATTCGGTCAGCATCGTCGGCTTTGAGCGGGAATATCTTGATGGATTAGTGGAAGCTGCGGCCCGACGCCAGCTTGGGGAGCAACTCCTCGTACTGTTTCTGGGGAGCACAATCGGCAACTTTGAGCATCCAGCGGACGTAAAGTTTCTGCGTCGAATGCGGGAGATCCTACGACCGGGCGATGCGTTGCTGCTGGGCACTGACTTGGCGAAGCCCATTCATCAATTGCTGAACGCATATGACGATCCTCTCGGAGTGACGGCGGCGTTCAATTTGAATCTGCTGGCGCGAATCAACCGGGAACTCGACGCCGACTTCGTGCTTGAAGAATTCGAGCACGTGGCGCGCTTCAACGAGGGTGTAGGCAGCGTTGAAATGCATCTCCGCTCTCGTAAGAAACAGATCGTGAGCATACCGGCAGCTTCCCTGACGGTTACTTTTGGCGAAGGCGAAACCATCTGGACGGAAAGCAGTCACAAATATTCCCTTGCCGAGGTGTTTCGAATTTCCGAGGAGGCAAGCTTCCGCTGCGATGCGCAGTGGATTGATGAAGAATGGCCGTTCGCGGAAAACTTGTTGATCGCGGAATGAGGGGTGGCTAAGACAGTACTGCTGTCATCCCGAGCGGGGTGAAGGATCCCGGTTCTTGCCCTGGGCAGCTAGCATCGCCACCGCGCGAAAACCCAGATCCCTCGCTTTCGCTCGGGATGACAGCAATGTCGATAAAAACGTCGTCAAACTTTACTCCAGGTCGGCCCCGCCATCATCCGCTGGAGCCTTCGATTCGAGATGAATCTCGGGTAATTTCGTGCTCTTGAGTTGGCGATTCAACGCTGGCAGATCAGACTGCTTGATTTCCTCCCACCGTTTCAACACCGTGGCAAGATCGCGTTCCGTATCCGCCGCAGCCGTTTCTTGCGCCGCAGTAGGCGCAGCGTCGGCCTGTCCGACGCTGCCATAGAGCATGCCAATTGCCGCGTTCTCACGAGTCAGCGCCGGCTCTGACGCTCCCGTGGCAGGCTGCATCCGTGCGCCCAAAACTGTTCCCACTTTCTGATCGAGCGCCTTGATCGCGTCCGTCAATTTGCCGGATTGTGCTCCAAGTTTTCGAAGTTGATCGACAAGTGAACGCGCCTCCGCGACTGCTTCCGTGCTTGCGGTCAACTCCGAGGCCAGGCGCATCTCCAGATTGAATTGTTGCTCGAGAGCGGAGGGCGACGTATTTACTCGCGGATCTATTTTGACTGTGAGTGGTGCTGTGAATGTATGCCCGTTCGCTGTGAGGCGCGCAGTATATTCTCCGGGTAGTGCGAGCGGCCCTTGCGGCGTTCTGGGCGTGTCGTAGGGAACCGCCGAAATCGGATACCCCTGTTGCAGCGAGGCTGGCGAGGGATAATGCAGATCCCACAGCCAGCGGTGCATGCCCGCGCTTGCTGAAAGAATCTTCGGCACGCGGATCCAGTAAAGCGGAATCAACTGCTTTTCCAGTTCAGCCTGAGTCACCTCCGGCTTGTCGACGCTGGAAAAGCGGCGAACCACCTTCCCTTGCGCATCAGCAACCTCAAGCGTCACCGGGCTGGAAGCCGGCTGCGCGAGAAAGTAATCAAGAATCGCGCCGTCGGGAGGATTCTTTCCGGTAGGTTCGTCGGGCGGAATCGGAGTGTCCGGATTCGTGCTGCGCCGGACGCGGTAGGCCACCTCTGGTTTGAAAAGATAGGCATCCGAATTCACCATCGAATCGGCGAGCTGCCGCAAGGGAGCGATGTCATCGAGTATCCAGAAAGACCGGCCGTGTGTGGCCAGGATTAGATCATTTTCATGAATGCCCAAGTCTCGCATCGACGTGTGCGGCAAATTCAATTGCAAGGACTGCCAGTGGTCGCCATCATCAAACGAAACCCAGACGCTGGTTTCGGTACCCGCAAATAGCAATCCCTTGCGCACCGGATCTTCGCGCACCGCATCGACAGGGGCATCAGCCGGAAGCCCCTCTGTGATCAGCTTCCATGTCTTTCCGCCGTCGTGAGTGCGATAAACATAAGGATGCAGATCATCGATGCGGAAGCGGCTCACCGACGCGTACGCGGATTGATCGTCGAAATGCGATGCCTCGATTTGAGTCACTTTGCTCCAGGCGGTCAATTCCGGAGGCGTAATATTGTTCCAATTCTTTCCGCCATCGCGCGTGGTCCAGATCAGACCGTCATCCGTCCCGGCCCATAGCGTGTTTACATCTTTGAATGACGGAGCCAGGGCATAGATCGCTCCGCGCTGCTTTCCCGCGTCAGGATTTTTCGACGCAAGCGCACCCACGCTCGACGGAACCCCAGGACTTTCGCGTGTGAGATCCGGGCTAATGGTTTGCCACGTCTCTCCGCCGTCCGTGGTCTTGAACAATATGTTGGAAGCAAAGTAAAGAATGTGGGGATCAATCGGTGAGAAGAGGGTCGGCTCCGTGCGATCAGTCCGGTATTTGGCGTTGCGCACCGGAATGGGTGTTACGTTTTGCGCTTGCCCAGTAGACCAGTGATATTTCGAAACCTCGCTCCTGCCGCCTCCATAGATAATATCGGGATCAAGCGGATCGGGCGCGACGTAACCGTATTCGATGGTGGCCACGGGGTGCCAGTCACGAAACGTGATTTCACCGTCGTTGCCGCGGCTCAAAATGCATACCGAACCACTTTCCTGTTGCCCGGCACAAACCCGGTAAGGAAAAGTATTGGTGACTCCGACGTGGTAAAGCTGCGCGGTCGGCTGGTTGTACCACGAACTCCAGGTCTCTCCGCCATTGACGGTCACGATCGCGCCTTGATCGCTGACCACAAGAATAATGTTCGGGTCGTTGGGATTAATCCAGAGATTCTGATAGTCGTCTCCGCCGGGAGCGCCACGAATGCTCATCCAAGTCTTGCCGCCATCCCTCGATCGCACCATAACGATGCTGACGCTGTAGACCACATCAGGGTTCTTCGGATCGACTCTCGGAATTGGCAGGTCGCCGCCGCCGATGCGCATAGCCGGGCGCGGATCAGTCGTAGCCACGTGCCAGTTCTCACCTGCGTCATCAGAACGGTAAAAGCCCAGGCCGGCCGCAGAGCCGTACCCTCCACGCTCAGTCGTCGCCACCGTCGCGTAGAGCCGGTTCGGGTCACTGGCTGCAATGGCCACATTGACTTGTGTGAGGTTGTTGGGCAGTCCGTTCTTCAACGCGCGCCAAGTGCTGCCCCCGTCCGTCGACTTGAACAGACCTCCGCCAGTTCCCTGAAATTGGTTGTTATCCTCCCACGGCCCCTCGCGGGCTTCCCACAGAGATGCGTAGAGCACGTCGGGATTCGAAGGATCAATCTCGACGTCGGAGCCGCCTGTGTTTTCGTCCTTGTACAAAACCTTCTGCCAGGTGTTGCCGCCGTCGGTTGAACGAAAAATCCCGCGCTCTTCATTCGGCCCGTAGGGATGCCCGAGCACCGCAGCGAACAATTTGTTCGGGTCGCGCGGATCGACGGCCAGCGCAGGGATCTGTTGTCCATCACGCAGTCCGAGATGGGTCCAAGTCTTGCCCGCGTCGGTGGATTTGTAAATTCCGTTGCCGACCGACAGGTCAGGACGGTGCAGCCCTTCGCCACTTGCGACATAAATAATCTTGGGATCAGAGGCAGCGACGGCGATTGCGCCCACTGATTGTGTGGGCTCTTGATCGAAGATTGGCGTCCAAGTGCGGCCGTAGTCGTCTGACTTCCAAACTCCACCATTTACGGCGCCAATATAAAAAAGATTCGGCTGGCCCGGTACGCCAGCCACCGCCCGCGTCCGGCCGCCACGAAAGGGCCCGATCATGCGCCAGCGCATTTCCTGAAACATGGTCTCCGGAAACTGTTGCGCTTGGCTGAAGCCAAGCAGCGAAAATGCGAAGCTGCCAGCGAACAAAACCAGGATGAGGCGATGAACTCGAATCACGCGAATCCTCCAGTGGTATGGTCAAACTGGACAGGATAAACCAAACCAGGCGTCGGAGCGTGGCAAATCCTCGGAACCTAGGACGGTTCTGACTCTTCTTCTCGACGTTGCTTCTGAATGTCGATTCCGAGTTGCTCGGCTTTTTTGTAGAGATGGCTACGCTCCAGGCCGAGAGACTTGGCAGCGTTCGTGATGTGATAATTGCTTCTCTTCAACTCAGCGAGAATCTCGTCACGCTCGAAAGTCTGCACCCGCTCGGACAATGGACATGAGCTTGTCCCGGATGAAGGAAGACTGGTTGGGGTAGTGGGCAATGCGGAGCGGACAGTCGCTACAGTCACCTCGTCATCGGAGGCCAACAGCATTAGGCGTTCCACCACGTTGCGTAATTCGCGAACGTTCCCCGGCCATGGATAAGCCGTAAGCGTTTCAATCGCCTCCGGGGCAAACCGCATCGGCTTCCAACTATTCTGAGCGCAGACCTGCCGGGCAAAATGTTCGACCAATGAAGGAATGTCTTCCCGCCGTTCACGCATAGGAGGCAACTGCAGCGGAAAGACGTACACGCGATGAAAAAGATCCTGACGAAACTTGCCCTCGCGCACCAAGTTCTCGAGATTTCGATGGGTTGCAACCAGCACGCGCACGTCCACGGAAATCGGTTTGTCGCCACCAATGCGTTCCACTTCCCCTTCTTCCAGGACGCGCAGCAGCTTGGCTTGCATCGACAGAGGCATGTCGCCGATCTCATCCAGGAAGATGGTGCCGCGCTCCGCCTGCTCAAACTTTCCGATGTGACGCGCAGCCGCGCCAGTAAATGAACCTTTCTCATGTCCGAAGAGTTCTGATTCGATCAGCTCAGCCGGGACCGCAGCGCAGTTCAGCGTAACGAAAGGACCCGCGGAACGAGGACCGCGTTCATGCAGAGTGCGCGCCACCAGTTCTTTGCCGGTACCCGTTTCACCGAGGATGCACACACGCGACTCGCTCGCGGCCACGCGCTCTACCTGCGTCATTACCTTGCGCATGACCTCTGATGTCCAGACAATTTCATGTTTTCCCAGGCGTTGACGAAGCTGCAGGTTTTCCGACTCCAGCCGCCGGAGCTTGAGCACGTTCTCGACTGTGAGCAACAGTTTTTCCGTGGAGATTGGCTTTTCCAGAAAGTCGAGAGCGCCAAGCCGCGTGGCCCGAACCGCCATTTCAATGTGTGCTTGCCCTGACATCATGACCACTGGAATCGCAATTCCTTGTGCTCTGAGGTCTTCCAGAAAAGAAAGCCCGTCTTTGCCGGGCATGACTACGTCAGAGAAGATCAAATCAAAGTTCTCGGCCTTGGCAAATTCCAGTGCACGGGCCGCGTTGTCGCACACCGTAGCCTCGTGGCCTGCGAGGCGAAATGCGCGAGAAAGCGAGGCCAGCGTGTTGGCTTCGTCATCCACAATCAGGATGTGCGCTTTCACCGCCACTAGTAGCTCCTCGCTGTTGCCGCAACCGGCATCCGCGGCAATTCGATCACGAAGGTTGACCCGCGTCCTGATTCGCTTCGCACGCTGATCGTGCCACCGTGATCGCTGATCACCGACTGAACAATTGCCAGGCCGAGCCCGGTGCCATGCGGCTTACTCGTGTAGTACGGAGTGAACAAGCGCTCGCACTCTTCTGGCGTAAGCCCGGTCCCGGTATCCGAAACTTCGACCTGGCTAAAGTCGTTGTTTTGCCGTGTGCGCAACGTGAGTGTGCCGCCCTTTGGCATGGCGTCCATCGCATTTAAGACGAGATTCGAGAGCGCGCGGTGCAGCAGGTCGGGGTCGGCAGCAATCGGCTCCATGGGTTCGGCCAAATCCAGTTTACAGTCAATCGGCGTACGCTCCGGCGAATGAAGTTGTGCCTGAAACAGGCGACTTACATTCTGCACAATGTCGTTCAGTTGTACTTGCTGGATCTGCGGTTGCGGCATTCTGGCAAACTCGCTGAAACGCGAAATAATGGCTTTAAGATTCGCGATCTCGGCCAGCAATGTGGAAGAGCTTTCCTGGAAAATCTCTTCGAATTGCTGTGGACTCTGCTGCCGCGCCCGCAGCAAATTCTCTACGGTTAGTTGCAGTGGGAAAAGAGGGTTCTTCAGTTCATGTGCCAGGCGCCGGGCTAACTCGCGCCACGCTGCCACACGCTCCGTCTGCAATAGATGTTCTTTTTGAGCCAGCAGTTCGCGAGTCATGCGGTTGAACGATTCCGCCAACTCCCCCAGTTCATCGGATGAAGTGACAGCTACTTGCGCATTCCAGTTGCCGGTAGCCACTTCCCGCGCGGCCTGCGCAAGTTGTTCCACCGGGCGCGTGACCCGCGCCGCCGCCCACCCGCTGAGCAGGATCGCCAGGAGGATTCCCCCGCCTCCACACAACAACGCCACGGAACGAATCTGCTGACGAAGTTCTACGTAGGGGCGGCGTGAATTGCCGATCAGCAGTACGCCCAGCAGTTGCTTATCCTGTCCATTCAGTGGGAAGGCGTCGATGGTTTCGTCATCGGCTGGATTCGACGACCAATGCACCAGCATCGCAGTCTCACGCGGCTGCAGTTGAAGTTGCTGAATGAGGGGAGCAATTCGATCTGCTTGCTGCACGGTGCCGGCAGCGCCAATCAGGAATTGCGCAGAAAAACCTGTTCCCAGGTTTTGGTAGAACATAGCTCGCGTCCCCGGAGGAAGTTCCAGGCTGGCGAGAAAGTCCTTGTCGATGCGGCGTCCTCCGATGACGAAAAGTGGTTTCTCGGAAAGGGTTACTTCTCTGACTGCAAACAGACCTAATGCCGCGCCGTCCGGCAATTCCTCCTGCTTCAAAAAGGCATCTTTGGGAATTGGGGACGAAGCTACAACCGCTTCTTTGTAGCCAAATTTGGCCGGCCACTGCGCCGACGAAATAATATTCGCCTGGCTGTCGACAAACTCCAGAAAATCCAACTGTTGACTCTCGGCGACCTTCTTGGCTTCATCGAGATAAGCGCCGTAGTCAGGCGATCCATGGCTCATGGCGAGAGCCGTGCGAGTAGCCTCTTCACTCGCAGCAATGCTTTCTACTCGGCGCGTGACTTCCTCGCCTTGCCGATTGAACTCGCGGCGGAATTGCGCGATCAATGCTGCTGCGCGTTCTTCATTTGCTTTTTCAAAGGCCCGCCGCGTCAGTAATGAAATGCTCCAGGCAACTGCCCCCACCGACACCAGCACGGTGACGGCAAAGACGGCCAGTAATTTGCGTCGGAGAATCATGGTTTCTCTGGGCCAAGCCAGACGTTGGATAAGCGCCAGCTTCCGTCGCGAGCTGTTCTCCAATTCTTTACGCTATGAGCCACTGCGTAAGCGGTCCGCAAATGCAGCAGAGGAATCAGACGTTGTGATTGCAAAAACCTATTCTCTGCGTTGTAAAGATCATCGAGGGAAGCGGAAACGAGTTCGGGCGGGGAAAGCCCAAGCCCCGCAACCACTCCAACAAGAGCTATCTGAGCGTTGACGGAAATCAACGGTATTCGCACAACCCGCAGGTCAGCGCCGCTGGCTCCGGTAATTTGCATCCGGAGGCCGGCATCGCGGGCATTGAGCACGATTCTCTCGGCAATCAAGCGCGCCGTGGGATCAGCCGCGTCGTAGCCCAGACTCCAGGAAGTCGTATGGGGAATCTCGCTGCGTACCTGCCGCGCCAACTCCAGATCAACCGACGAAGGAAAAAGGAAAGCGTAGCCCGTCATCCAATTCGGCAAAAGGCCGCCCGCCGGCTCTCCTCCACCTTGAAGAACTACTGTATTCAACGACTCGCGATCGATGCTAAGGGCAAGAGCTCGACGCTGCCGTGCAGCGTCGGGCGACTCCGAGTCTCGGTTAAAAACCAGCGCGATGAGTTCCATAGGAGCTGAACTGTCGACGTGGCGGCCTTCGGCTCCGGCCCTGCGCGCTTGATCCGGAGCGACTTCGATCACTTGCGCCTTACCCAAATCGAAAGCGATCATCTGCTCGCGAAAGCTCTTGCCCATTTCAATTTCGATGGCATCCAGGAACGCCCGACCACCCCAATAGTCTTCGCGAGCCGCCAGCGAAAGTTTCTTACCCGGATCCCACGCAGAAACCACAAAAGGTCCCGTGCCAGAAATCTTTTCAGCATCGCGCTTGACGATGCTGTTGCGCGGCAAACTTAGCTCAGCAAGAAGATTGGGAGCTGCGGAGTCACGCTCAATGATGACCGCCTCTCCTTCAGCCAAAACTTTCCACGTGGGATTCGTTCTCCGCAATGAGGCTGCAACTGCCTCTGCCGTAAGCGGCGTGCCATCCTGAAATGTAATTCCGCGCCGCAGGAAAAACTGCCAACGCTGATTGCCCGGTTCCGCCTGCCAGGAACTCGCCAATACTGGTTCAGGCTTGCCCTGCTGGCCCAACGAAACCAAAGTCTCGAACATCAGACTGGACAAATTCTGAAATCCGAACCAGTCTGCCTGGCTGGAATCAGCAGGATCGAGCGAACGCGGCGCAGCCCGCATCTCCACCTGCAGAGTCCCGCCATAATGCGGCCGCGCGGCAGCGCTTGCGCCCATAGCGCAAAGCAGACTACTGGCCACAAGCCATGGAAAGGCGGTAAGCCTCATATCTCCCCGTTTCCGAATTCTGTGATACTGCCGTCGCCCCGCTGCCATCGGCATCGGCCCATAGCGCCGTGATCCGGCCGTTGAATTCCACAGACTGGCTCACAACCATCGGCTCACGATCCACAAACTCGAACGCGTTGACCGTGTCGCTTTCTTCATCCGCGTCGCCGGTGACCAGGACTTGCCAACCTGTCCCACAGTTACTTTGCACGCTCACAATGTCGCTTCCCCAGGCTAACTTGGGCACCGTCCGGTCGGAGATCCCATCCAGCAAATGGACCTGGCCGTCGACCGTCGAGAAAATCCATAGCCTGTATTTGTCCCTCGGCACCATTGCCGCCGAGTAAAATGGTTTGACCGTAGTTTGTTTCTCGATCCCCGGCGCCATCGCCCCAGTAAAGAAATTCCTGGTTGGAGCGAAGAACGCGCTCAATCCTGATTGACCCTTCCCCAAAGGCCAGGGATCGTCGCTCTCATAACAGTTCAGAGTTAGAGGAGCCGTCGTGGAGCTTCGGCAGAACACTCCAGGCAAATACGCATCGAAGAGGTGATCGTTTCGCAGAGCCAATCGGCCTCGCAAATCTCGCGGCCACGGATGCGCGTGCACTACCGCCAGCGACTGTTCCTGCTGCCAACGGTCGCTCTGAAATTTGAGCAATGCGACATTTTCCGGCTCCAGGACAATCATGTGCTGCGGGCTACCGTTCACCAGCGCAATATCGAGGATGCGATTTTCATCCGTCCACAGGAGCGTCTTCCGGATCGTCAACGCGCTCGCTGGACGTTCGACCGCGATCGAAGCCAGCCTGGGCTCGGTAACCATGACGACCGAGGCCTCGTTGTTTCCCTGCTGGATCTCCGCGACCCAAACGTACTCCTGCAGATTTTCAGACAGGGTGACCTGCAGCGTGGCTGCAGCCTGGTCCGCATTCACCAACCGCACTCCGAGAGCGTCCAGTTCGCTGGTGATCCCTCGACGAATTTCGTCAGCCTCCGGGCGGCTCAGCGAAGACTTGTTCGCCACCTCCAACGTTACCGCACCTGGCCCCGTGGCCGCTGCAATCTTTCGCGCCAGTTGCTCTTCGGGTGCGCGCCAGTCTGCTGCCAAAATGATTGGCACGTGCAGCAACGCCAGCGCGAAAAAGCAGGCAACACGCCGAATCCGTGATGGCGAACCACTCATGTGCAGGATGCGCGCATTATAAACCGCATTGTCGTTGGCACTCGGCATAAAGCCCTGTACTGTTTGTAGACACCGCTGGCAGCGCTACCAATCCTATTTCGGCTGCGGTTCCTCCGATTTCTCCGCCTGGCTGGCGTGGTTCGCGACGCTCATGCTGCGCAAAACGTCGTTGGCAAAGAAGAACTTTCCATCTGCCGGCACCATCATGATCTGCAGTTTGTCGGACAGACGTTCGGCCACGATCTTATTAATCAGCAGCGGATTCTGCTTCAGAATCGCGCCTTCACTCTGCATGCGCACCGCATCCGCTGCAGCGGTCACACGGATACGATCCGCCTCCGCTTCCGCCAGCAACTTGCGCCGCTCCATCTCGGCCTTGCTGTCAATCACTTTCGCTTCCGCCTGCGCTTCCGCGTTTTTGACCGTGGTTTCCTTGCGCGCCTCGGCCTCCAGCTTCGATTGTTCAATCTGCTTCTGTTTCAGCGGCAAGGTGTATTGCATAGCATCGGCCTCGCTCTTCGCCTGGAGCACGCGCACCTGCGCTTCTCCCTCCGCCTGTTTCACTTGCTGGGCTTTTGTAGCCTCAGCTTCAAGTTCCGCGATTCTCACCTGCTTCTGCTGAATGTCGGTCTGCACTGCCATGCGGTCGCTCTCTTGTTCCTTGAGCAGCAGACTTTCCAATCCCTTCGCATACTCGGGCGGCAGTTGGATGTCGCGCAGCATCACTTCTTTCACGATGATTCCATCCGCAGCCAATTTCTGCGTGATAACATCCGACGCGCGCTTGCGCACTTCCTCTCGCTTCGCCGCAAATACCTCCCGAACCGTGTAGCTGGGCACCAGCTCGCGCCACGCGCTGGCAACTACCGCCGGGACAATTTCTTTTTCTATTGGCTGAGGCAGGTTGCTCTGAATGTGTCCTGCCTCAGTTGGAAATGGAGAAAGCGTTCGTCCGTTAAGATAGCGGAGCGAACGTATGAAAAAAGAGCGCAAGCACTACACTGCTGAAGAAAAGGTGGCCATTCTACGGCGCCATCTTT
>JBAVAQ010000043.1:0-53742 GCA_049585795.1 Terriglobales bacterium
AACGCAATCGTGCTGGGCTACGACGTGCATGGCAAGCCCTGGTTCTGGCCGGACGCGACGCGGGTGATGCAGTCGGTAGTGCTCGGCGCAACTGGTTCCGGCAAGACCACGCTTCTGAAGAACATCATTACCCAGGACCTGTTCCGAGTGCTCGGACCCGCCGAAGACCAGCACCGCATTCCCATGTTGATCTTTGATGGCAAGGGAGACCAGGAGTTTCTCTCCGATCTTCTGCCGGCCATCGAAGCCGCGGGCCGGATGCACCAGTTGAAAGTGCTCAGCCCATCGCGGCCGGAAATCTCAGTGCGCTACAACCCCTTCTTCAGTGACGCTGGACTGTACGAAGAGCATTCAAATCTCGTGTTCGAATCGTTCGATCAGGAAGAAGATTTCTTCCGCGGCCATCAGGGCAACTATCTCACCGACATCTCGCGCGTTCTGACATATACCGGCAAGCGTTACAACTTCTACGACGTGATGGTGATGGCGCTTGACCCGGTGGTCCAGCGGGAACAGATTGCGATTGCCCGCGCCAGAGTTCAGACGCTTGATGGCGTCAGTAATCAGCGCCGCCTGAACTTCGACATGTCAGCGAAGATGTTGCTGCAGTCCCTGCAAGACCGCGAGCGAATCACCAAGATCCAGGGCCTATTAAACCAGCTGATGACTTTTCTCCAGGACGAACTCTCTATCATCACTGGCGCCTACGATGAGATGCTGTCGCTCGACGAAGTCATTGACCAGGAACTGATTCTGTTCGTTTCGCTGAATACCAATAAGAACTCCAAAGCAGTCACAGCCCTTGGCCGGATGCTGCTGCAGAACATGCAATTGATGATTGGCAAGCGTTACGAGAACGAGCAGGAGCGCCGACGCGAGAACCGGCCGATGGTCAGCGTCATCCTCGACGAGTTTGCGCCCTTTGCTTATTCGAACTTCGCCCAGATCCTGCAGACGGCGCGGGGCACCAACACCGCATTCCTGTTCGCCCTGCAGGCGCTACCGCAGCTTCTGACCGTGGGCCGCGGCTTCAGAGATGACGTGTCCTCGGCGCCGAATACGAACATGCTATTGCGCACCAAAGATGAGGAGACGGCGCAGTATTTCCTGAAAGCATCGGCGCGCGTTCCGCAGAAGCGGCGCACCTTGACCGTCCAGCGCACCGGGATGTTTGAAGACAAGTACGAGCCCGTTGGATTCGGCAGTGAAACCGACATCAAGGACACCCGGGCGCAGGACGAGCACATCAAGAACCTGCCCGTCGGCCAGATGGAGATCCTGATGACCGAGAACCGGCTCGGGACACTCCATTCCCATCTGCATGTCCGAGTGCCGCGCCAATACCGGTTCCCGGGACTTGAGCCGAGAATTTATCCCAGGCTCCACGCAGTTTCTCACACTGAAGGCGCGAACCTGCGCTTCGAGGACCCCGACGTTGTTCGTCGCAATGGCCGCTTGGCCACGCGCACTGGCCGTTTGACATGGATGTGAACCGTCCATTCCGGATTGTCGTTGCCGGCCTTTTCTTGGCCATGCTGCCATTGCTTTGCTTCGCCCAGGCGCGCCGTTCAGGCTTCGATGCTGCCGCTGAAGCGCAGTCTCCCGGGCCAAAGGATGGTTTCGTCGATTTCGCCCTGAAGCGCATCAATCCTGCCGACAAAGACTACGGGCAGTGTCTTGATGAGGGGCGCAAAATGCTGCTGGAAGAAACCATAAGGAACGGCTACTTCTGGTCGAACTTGGTTGCATTAGGGCTGCTGGCGTGCTTGTTCGTCATCATTGTGTATCAGCACAGAGTACAAACCTGCCGGGAATGGACCGCGGCGGAGATGCTCGCACAACACGAGCACGCCCTCGCACGAGCAAATGCTCAGGTGGAGGAGGCCACCAGCAGGAATCGCGGCTTGATGGAGGCGTTAACCGCGCTCCGAGAATCCGCGCTCCGTTCCCAAGCTTCCCCTGGAGAAGTGCAGGACCGTCCTGCACCACAGACCGTTCGCAGCCGGACATCCAGCATACCGGCCAGCCAAGTAGCGACACCGAAGAATGGCAATGCCACATCAGCAGCCGACCGTTCTGCGAGCGCGGCGACCGTAACACGGTCCGCAAACCAGATCGGACTCTTCAAACCCGACGTAGAGCTGATCATGAAGGTCAATTCGCTGGAGCAACAGCTTGGCCGGTCCCAGGATGAGGCCAAACTCTTGCGCCGTCAGCTGAACGAGTCAGACCGGCGGGTCCAGGAGGAACAACAGAGGAACCGGAGTCTGAAAGGGGTGTAGGTCGTCACACAGAAGTGAAGAAGGAGTTCACAAAGAGATGTCGAAAGACGAAAAGGAGAACCGGTCGAAGCCAAAGTCCGGCGCGCTCGACAAGTTCGAGCCGGGCGGCGAGTTGGGCCCGCTCGACGACCGTAAGGAGTACGAACAACGGCTGAATTCGTTGCCTGCTGAGCAAAAAGAGTTCGCAGAAGAAAGCACGCGCTTTGCCGATCTCTGCCAATACTTTTCCCAGCAAAGGATGGACATTCCGGCGTCCATTGTCGAGAGGGTTAGAAATATTTCCAAGCTTCCAGTGCCGGATCGCATTCGCGCCATGAAAGACATCAATCGCGAACTGATGGAGTACCTCAATGATGTTGGTCAAGATCCTGCAATTCGGCAGTAACTGGTGGGCGCGGTTCGGCCGTGATCCGTCCGACCGTTACCGGTACACGAAACATGCGGCCTACTTCAATTCCACGGGTGTGCGCTGCGGAAGCAAGATGAGGCGCTACTGGATCGTTCCTGGCTTGATCCGATTCAACGGAGTCGGGGACTTCAATCCACAATTCCCGAACCGGGCTGTCGGGGAGGTGTTTGAATGCACCGATCTTGTTTTTGCGTGCGGCGGCAATCGAGTGTTGTTTCGACGGAAAGCCCGACAATCGTGCCGGCCCGATTACTTCCTTTTGGTGGTATCGACCGGCAGGTTCGGCGCGGTTAGCTTCGAAGCTTCTGACTGGAAATCAGAGTCTCTGACCCCTATCGCCGTGAGCCATATCGGTGAAAGACAGGAAGCAATGTTGCTCATGAAAGCCGGGGATTGGGTCCGAAGCACACTCGGCATCTGGCAGCTCAGGGTCGCGCCAAATCTGCGGCATGGCGCCTCGCTGGAACTGCTCGAAGACGCGGCGCTGAACTGAAGGGAATGGATCATGCGATACGCCAAAGGCAGCCTGGTCATCAGCAAGGAACGCGACATTCCTCTGTTGCGCCAAGTGCGCAATTCCCGCTTCGTGAGCCATGATCAGCTGTTTGAGTTCATGAAGTTCGGCGGGGTTGACCATTCCCGGAACAGCTTCAACTGGCGGGTAAAGCGGCTCGTCAAGTACGGTCAATTGGATCTCTGCCGCGACGTTTACGGGGCGGGCTCAGCCGTCTACCGGATTGCTCGAGGCGGGATTGCCTTGCTCGAACACCACGGCCAGTTCACCAGTGTCCTGCACTCCAATTCCGAACATCTCCCGCATGTTTCGCAGGCGTTCCATTCGCTGGAACTGAATCGAATTCAGCTGGCATTGGCTCAGGCGAACCTGCTGGCGGGATGGCAGTCGGAAGTCGAAATCGCATCCTTCAACACCATTTCGCGGACGCCCTATCGGAAGGACTATGACGCCATTGTTGACGTGTGGGTTGGTGACAAGACCGCGCGCTTTGCCCTGGAGTATGAACGCACTCTGAAAAGCTTCCGTGAGTACGACCGCATTCGAATGGCGCTTCAGACTGAGCGTCAAGTCGAATGCATCTTGTACCTGACTTCGGGCGTCGAGGTTCTGCTCCATCTCGTCCATGAACTGCAGCCCGTCAACAGATCCCTGGCGTTTGCCAACGCCAGAGACTTCGCGAAAGAACTGCTGGACACACCAGTCATGACCGGGCGGAATGCGGTGAGCGCCAGGTTTAGGGACCTGCTGCAATGAATCGAGAACCGGGCAACACAGTGCCGCGTCACCTTTGCCTCACCGGCGCCTTGTTCGCGCCTTGTTCGCGCCGCGCGCTCGCCGCGAAATTGACCATTTCAGGGGGTAAGTAACATGCTTCCGGTCAAGGACTTGGGTTCTGACTCCCCCCTGTATTTCAGCCTTCTGGAACATCCCTGTACACATGACTTGAAGCTCATCGCCAGCCCTGTAGTCACGTTGGCCCTCTGGTCCCGCGCTCAGTCGCGCTGCCCGCAAACGAATCATCGACCCTGCGTCTCTCGGTTGAGACCGGAACCTGCACAAACCCTTCCACGGAATGCTGCCCGGCTAAGTGCTCACCATTGGCAAGCGAATCGCCACGCGCATGGATACAAGTACGCCGGTCGGTTCGGCAATTCCAGCTTCGTCCCGACAGACAATTGGCGAATCGAGCCGTACATCGCCGCGCACATCTGCGCAGCAACACTGAAGTCGATACCCGCGAGTTGGCGGCGTCTTTGTTGTCGCCTAAATCAGCGCCCTATGCGGTCGTTGCGGTCCATCGGCTGTTCACATCGCGACCGTTTCAAATGCGGAACTCGACGGAAGGAATGCACCTCGGGTCTGTCACTATCTGGCGTGCCTGTTCGTGGACAGTAGGGCAAGTCAGATCAAATAAAAAGGAGCACACCATGTCTCAAAGCAGAGGAGCAGTAAGTTTTGAACCGCTGTTTACAGCAGAGGACATTGGCCTGCGCAAGGAGGCCAATGTCGAACACGTGATGAAAGTCTTCATCACGCTCGGCGAGGGGTTGGCTTCTCGCTGGATCGAAATGCCAAAGGGCGTTTTGTTGCTGCAGACCGTGCCAGACGATCCCGCGTCCGGCGCCATTTACCTGTACGACCGCGAGTTGCAAGTCTTCTACTTTGTGGTCTTCGACGAAGGACGTGACGACAGCCTAACTGCGGCAGAGTTCGACGAACTTGTCACGGAGTACAACCTTGTCTCGTGGACGGCACATCCGGCACTTCTGCGGAAGGCCATTGGAAAACCCGGGATGGCGTAAGTTGCATTCACAGCACCCGTACGCGTCCCGAGACACGAACGGCCAGCTTAGAGAGGGGACTTTTATGAAAGGAGTAGGCCAAGCGAGCGCGGAAATGGCATCGCGGTATTTTGCATTGTTCGTAAATCGCCTGGCCTACACCCTGCAGTCTCACAAACCGGGCGCGAACGGGAAGCACTACTACTATCGTCCGAAGCAGGATCGGCGATTGTCGCTCCAGACCATTCGTGAGCATTTGAACGGTCAGCTCACCATTGGCGTCTACGCTCTCAATCCGAAGACGCAGCGCTCCAAGTGGGTGGCAATTGACGCTGATTATGAGAATGCCCTGGAGGATCTTCTGAAGTTGCAATGGGAGCTCCGTCAAGACGGAGTGGAGGCGGCGCTCGAAAAATCCCGCCGTGGTGCTCACCTCTGGATCTTCGCGGACAAGCCATTGCTTGCAAGGCACTGCCGGATCTACATCTACAACTTAGCCCGTCGCTTGAAAGTGCCGGTAAAGGGCGGCGCGGGTCTGGCGGAAGGAATCGAGGTATTTCCGCGCCAGGATCAACTCGGCCCTGACGAATTCGGCAATGCTATTCGGGGGCCGCTCGGAATCCATCGTGCTACCGATAGGCGCTACTGGTTCTATGGCGCAGATTACCGACTCGACGCGCAACTGGAGTACCTGGAGCGCCTGCGGAAGATCACAGAGGCCGAAATGGACGGGTTCGTTCATGGACTCGAAATGCCGGAAGAATTTCGTTCCAAGCCAAAAGTAGAGTTGCCTCCATACGACCCCACGCGCCCACAGTTCCGCATTCTTGATCACGTCCGGCCGACGCGCAAGCGTGCCGGGAACCACTGGGCACGATGTCCATCATGCGCGGAACATGGACGAGATCGCGGCGGTGACAATCTGGCCATTTCAGTGTCGGATCCCCGCAAGTACAAGTGCTGGGCCGGATGCACCAAGGAGATGATCCGCGCGGCTGTGGGACACCCGATTCGAGTCAGGAGGCAGGTTGAATATGGAATCTCAGCTCACGATGCACAATAGGCGGGTGGAGGCCGAAATCCTGGCACGACAGGGACTGCGGCTCCCACCGATCACGTTGAAGTGTCTGCGAACTGCCGGCATCTACTGCCAGCCCTCGGTATCAATCGAGCATCAACACCTGGCGAAGAAGTATGTGCTTCGGGGAGTCGAATCGGGCGGGGCGGTAGCGGAGGTTGGCGCGTATGCGAGCTTCGTAGACGAACAAGGCAACGCATTGCCCTGGCTGCAGCGCGTGGACAGCATTGGCGTAAACGGCGTGCACGCAATCGTGGTCGCGCCAGTACTGATCCGGGTGCAAATGCTTCGGATAGAGCGGACGTACGATCTGCTCATTACCCGGCACCAATTGGCAAAATCGGGCGATAGCCAGAGGCCACGGCTCGAAAGCTCGGTCCTCTTTTATGGCCGCAGGGGCGGCCTGGAGATGGAGCTTTGGGGGAAGGACGTGGCGCTCCGCGGCACCGTCTGTCCGGTTTTCTGCACTCGGGCGGGGGAACGACTGGTGCTACCAAACGACTTCCAGGATGCTGCCACCCGAATCACATCTGCCGTGTGCTGCCTGGGCTGTCGTCATTGTCATTTGCTTGGACCTAGGCTGACTGTCCCGGACCGGACTGAGAATCCCAACGCTCTTGATGTAGCCGACGAGCGGCGCGCAAGCGTGGATGCAGTTGCGGGCGGAGCGGCGTGAGGAGTCTTGGATGAGCATCGGCCCTACAGCGGGCGACCTACCCAGCATTGATGAGGTTCTTGTCGACCGTGCCGCTTCTTTTTGGCTTAAAACGGCGCTTCGTTCCGCTTTGTGTCGCGACCCGGTAGATGCCGCCCACGATTCGGAGATCCTGGCACGACTGCTGGAAGAAAGGTGCGACAAAATCCTGTCTGGGAGTTGACTACATCTGTTTCGCTCATCCTGCCAGTCTTTCCGAGTCGCCGGTCACGGCCTCGCGAGTTGTTCTGCCCCTGCGCACGGTTGTATTGTCGGCATCGGAGCGCAGTCCACAAAATCCACAAATCTGTTGTCCTTTATAATGTGCCGTCCACAACTCGGGCAGCTCTCGTGGCCGCACAACTCGGAACCAGCCAGGTCGCCGGGAAAGAGGGATCATTATGCCTGATACCGAAACCGGAAATCGCGGACGGAATAGACAGAAAATCCCCCGTATCGGACCGGAAGAGGCGGCGCGAGTCTTTGCACAATGTGAACGCCTGCTGGACGGTTCTCCTGTTTTCGTTGAGAACCTGCGGCAGGCAGGTTTCGCCCGCTTCCTGGCCCCACTGCACGATCAGATCCTTGAGCTCGCGGTGCAGCCGGACTCATGGGGCGAGCGGACCAGGGCTCGCCTGATCGCTGAACTCTTTGCTGGCCTAAGGGGGATTCCAGCGGAGGATGCGCGTGTGGAGGAAATCGTGCAGGTCTCAAATGTTGTGGTGCCCTGCTTCCTCCTCGAACTGGGACGCCGAAGACAGCACATTGAGATCGAATTTCCTACTAATCCTTGCGATTCCGCCGCACGCTTTGCGCTCCGCGCCGGGCCATCCTATCCGGTCCATTCCATCACCAGCGAACAACTCGTTCGGCTAGTCGCCGAGACCGGTGAGGAACTGGTCGGCCTTTGCTATTTCGGAGACCAGCAGAGCCGGGAACAGATTGAGGCGCAACTGGCTCTCAAGGGCGGCGCAACGCCGGATTCCAAAACACGCCCGTCCGACTCATCATCTCCCTCCAAAACGAAACATTAGAACAATTCCAAGAAATGACGCTGCAGGCTGTTCGAGCGACCGATTCCCCGACTGCTTTTGTCCTCTCGCCATCGCGAGAGACTGAATCTGACTGTTTTCCTTTGAGTCGGATCCATGACACTCTCGCCGTTAGATCGTCGCGCGAGCGATTGACGCTGGAAGTCGCTGGAGATGTGAAATCCAGGCCCGAACAAAGGTTCGATCAGCGCAATCACTCGCGGAGCGATCTGCCCTCTCAATATCTTGGGCGAGGGCGAGGCTTGGCCCTGTAGGAATCGTCTATGCCGGTCGAGCCTAAAGATGAAGTCAGGGGCCTTCATCCTATATCCTGATAGAGTGTGAGTCGAAGAGGATGAAATGAGCCTTCCTGAAAATTCTTCGTGGAAAACACGGCTGGTGGAGCGTGGGTTCCCGGATCGTTCATTTGACATTGAGTTTTGGCAGGAGCAGGGAGATGAGGCCATCTTTGCGGCTGCATGGGAAATGGTCGAATTAGCTGAGGAAATCAACCATGGCAGAAAGCCCACACTACAAAGAACTGCTACAACTCTTAAACGAATTCGAAGTTGAATATCTGATTGTCGGTGGCTACGCGGTCATGAAGTATGGTGAGCCGCGTTATACGAAAGATCTCGACGTGTGGGTCCGCAATTCAGCGCAGAATTCAACCCGAGTAGTCGCAGCGCTCAAACAGTTCGGGGCTCCTCTGGATCATGATGGGGTAAATGCAGAAACATTCACCGGAAAGCAGGTGGTCTACCAAATTGGGGTTGCTCCCGTGCGCGTTGATATTCTGACCGAAATCACGGCCGTCGAGTTCTCCGATGCGTGGCAAAAGAAGGTGGCAAGCAGTTTCTTCGGTGTTCCGGTGCATTTCATTTCCCTGGATGACCTTTTGACCAACAAGCGTGCTTTAGGTCGTGACAGCGATCTGACAGACCTTAAGCGGAATTCGAATGCAACAAAGCCAGAAAAATAGGCTGCAATAAGCCCTCTTCCGATTCTGGCTCGCACACTCAAAATCTGAACCGCCCGAGCAATCGCTAGCAGGGTTCATAGTTTCGATCACCCAAATACAGCTTCTCTCTTTGCTGAGAGATCACTTTTTCATCCTCTCGCCGCATAAAACTCGCAAGACCTCAAAAAAACTGTCTTCGAGAGTCAGAATGATGGCTATATTAGACACGAATCAAGGTTGCTTCATGCGAAGCGTTAGTATTGCGGAACTCAAGAACCGGCTGAGCAAATATCTTGCTTTTGCTAAAGGCGGGGAGGAAATCATCATACGGGACCGTAATCTTCCTGTGGCGAAGCTGGTTCCTTTTTCTCCCGGAGAGGCCACCGAGGAAGAGCTGCTCTTAGTCGCTGCCGGGAAGATGCGATTGCCTGAGAGGCCGGTCGATCTGGAGAAGGCATTGCGGATTCCAACAGGCAAAGATCTTGGCCGAGCGGGAACGAAAGCTCTGCTTGAAGATCGGGAACAATCGCTATGAGCAAGCAACCTCCTTTTTGGGACTCGAGAGCGTTGGTGCGACTGTGTCTACATGAATCGACCAGGCGTCCGGCGCATTGCTCAACTGCGGAAGTACCTGCCGGTGGTGTGGTGGGGAGTCCGGTTGAAGTTCACAGTGCCGTCGAACGATTGCATCGCCATGGTGCAGATCAACGACTATCCAGGGCGGCAATAGCAGCTCGTTTCTCCGTCCTGGAACTTGCCTGAGCGATCCCCTCTTGATCTTGTCTGGAACACCTTTCTAATACATCCCACGCTTTCGATGGCTTCCGATTCTGCCGCAAGGCCGCTTTCTGACCACTTTCTAGTCACAGGAGGACTGCAATGCCAAAGAGCGTAAACAAGGTGATCCTCGTTGGGAACGTCGGCAAAGACCCTGAGGTCAGGTATTCACAGAGCGGGACTCCGGTCGCCAATTTCAGCCTCGCCACCAACGAAAGGTTCAAAGACCGAAACGACGAATGGCAAGAGCGGACCGAGTGGCACAGCATCGTGGCCTGGCAGCGTCTGGCGGAGATCGTTGGGGAGTACGTCGCCAAAGGTTCCAAGATGTACGTCGAAGGCAAGCTCCAGACCACAAGCTGGGAGGATCGGCAGAGCGGAGAGAGGAAGTACCGCACCCAGGTTGTCGCGGGCGATCTCGTGCTTCTCGGCTCACGAGAGAACGTCAGTAACGGCCACGCAGCAACTGATCACGGCTCAGGTGAAACTGAGGCGGCTCCCACCGAACCCAGCGAAACGTTAGAAGACATCCCCTTCTAGAGCGAGATCGCAACGCGACTGATCCTTGCTGGAGGCCAGGTACGGCCTCTCCTGATTGGCTGCACATCGCCAATTTTGGCATCGCGTACGTACGCGTCCTTAAACTGAGCATTCATTAAGGAGAAATCCTATGACACCTCCAAACGGGCATGCAACCGGCTCAACGGGCCGCTTGGGCGACGTGGCTCCGTCTGCTCCAGTTGTTGCTCTTACCGCTGGTGCGACAAGGCAATTTACTGCAGAAGAGATCCGGCACCTGGTCACTGCTCTAGAGGTGCCATTTGATCCCTCGCAAATCGACTGGCGGGTTACCAACACGAGCAAGAATGGCAGCCCTCCGCGTGGCCAGGTGGTTCCGTACGCAGACCCGAGAGCGTACATCGATCGCCTCAACCTGCTGGTTACTCCCGCAGGCTGGACGCGCAAGTACGTCATCCACACCAGCGCCACCTTCCAGCGAGACAAAGACCAAAGAGTCGTTGCGAAGGTCCTCGTTGCGTGCGAGCTGACAATCTTCGGTCTGGGATCCAACTCCGCTACGGGAGAAGAGTGGGCGGACGATGACAATGCCTGCACGAGTGCCGAAGCACAGGCGTTCAAGCGCGCTTGCACCAGCTTTGGGCTGGGCCGATATCTTTATTATTACGCTGGGACGTGGGTGGACCTGGATGAGCGCAAGCGGCCGAAGACGGTTCCCGCCCTACCTGCGTGGGCGACCCCTGAGGGCTGGAGGCAAGGCATACGGCCACAACAAAGAGGGGATTCCCCGATACGTGATCCTCTAGCGAACGCCAAACCTGGTACCGATGGTCGCCCGGTAGCACCAAGTTCGCTGATCCTCCAGATCGAGGCGATGGCCGAACCGCTGGGAAAGCGAATGTACCGGGGGCTGTTGAAGCGTATCGCGAGGGTCTGGAATCCCCGAGACATTCAAGATGCAGGACTACAGCAGCAAGTCCTGGCACACATGCAAGCCGCTGAACGGGGTTTCCGCCGAGTGGATGCGGCACTAGAACGTGTCGAGCCGGAAGCGCTGACACGAGTACTCCGCTCTCTGAAGTTGCAGTCAATCGACCGAGTGGACAACCTTCAAACCTTGCGTGAGATAGTGCTTGCCCTCGAAACAGCCGCAGAAGGAAGAGCAGTGAAACAGTAAGCCCCGGGGAAGGAAACATCACCAGCCCTAGCCGCTTCGCTTCACCATTTTCATCGGCGCATCAGGGGGGGTACTGGGTCACAGCGTAGTTTCCGACATTGAAAGGAAAACCCCATGGAACGCGAACCATCAAACGCGGAACAAGCACTTCCACCCGAGCAAGCCGCAGCAAAGGCGGCTATCCTCGCCGAATGCGACCGACTGACGGAAGCGGGAATCACGTTTGTAGCCGTGCACTTCGACGGCTCAGGCGATGAAGGCGTGAACGAAGACATCAAGTGCTACGCCGCTGAGGATTACGCTTACGAAGAAAACGAAGTTACGGAGCCCAGCTTCTCACACCTGCAGGAACACTTTGAGACGCTTGTGCCCTACGGATATGAGGACGGCTGTGGGGGCTTTGGCGACGTGATCTTGAACGTGAAAACCCGCAAGATCACAGTCGAACGCAGCGATCGCTTCGAAGACTACACAACCTCGAGCTACGAGGTTTAGCCATGGCGCATCCACTTAAACATGCAGAAAGCAGCGCCAGAAAATTTGGCGGCAAGGCAGAGGACTACTTGCTGATCCACAACTGGTTCGATGAATCGAAAGCTTTCATGGCGGATTTCCGGCATCGCGCGCTCCGGCACCATTCGGAAGGAATTTTCTTATGTGAGCGCATCTTCGGCGTCGCCATCACCAACAGCGAAGGCAAACAAGTCCCTGTGCGTTACATCGGGGAACAACATGTAAAGGAAGACCTGGGACGTATTCCCACGGCACAAGACTGGCTCTCGCAAATCAAGCCGGTCCGCTGGATGTACGGTCAGTGTTTCACCGATTCGGGCGGCGGGGCATGCCGGTAGATTTCACCCGCATCGACGGAAGCCGAGGGTCCGCAACTCGATGCACTTGGGGCAGTGACACTTGAAGTCGTCCTCCCCCGGTATTTCCAAATGGCCACACTTGGCACAGACAAGTGCCCCGTTCGTGAGTGCCATCATCGGCCTGAACTCGTTGCCCACGACACAATACGGACACCGAACTACTCGCTCCGTCATCGCTGCAACTCCGCTGGCAGTAGAGGTTAGAAACGAAGGTACAAAGACCCGCGCCTCAAGGAGCCATCCGAGAACGACGCGGGCCGCGCGGAATGTTAGGAATGACCCTCAGTGTACTCGCCAGAAATGAATGAAGCAACGCACACAACCATTCCGCCCATTCGTGATTCGTTGGGAGAGGTTAAAGATTTGCCAAACCGACGAAGGCTCCGCAAGTTTGTAACCTTGACCGCAGCGTCCCATGAGGAGTAGTTCGCCCCGTGGGTCGCAGTCTGCCATGTGCTCCACCACCCGTTTTACGCGTTCTTCAACCAATTCTTTGTGGTTCGTTACTCGTTCTTTGTCGGTTCCCCCAAGTTAAGAAAAACGGAGGTGCTTGTGAATACATGCATCTCCGCCATCCAACATCTGCGACCGCTTCGGGGTGGCGCGCAGGCTCACCTGCTCAAGGCGTCTGACGGTTTTTGCTACGTGACCAAGTTCCAGAACAATCCCCAGCACATCCGAGTGCTGGCGAACGAAATGCTAGCTACTCGCCTGGGGTTGGCACTCGGCCTGCCCGTGCCGCGCGTGGAAGTGATTGAAGTGTCCGACTCGCTCATTGATTACGCAGAAGATCTTCGAATCCAGCTTGGCGGTGCCAAGGTTCCGTGCCGGAGCGGCAAACAATTGGGATCGCTGTACGTGGGCTGCGAGAGTCCAGGCATGACATTCGACTACTTGCCTCGCGAACTGCTGGAGCGGGTTCTTAATATTGACGACTTCCCTCGGGTTCTTGTCCTGGACAAGTGGACGTGCAACAGCGACGGACGGCAGGCAATCTTCTGGAAAGCACCGAGAAGGCAGCGATACGCCGCAACCTTTATTGACCAGGGCTACTGTTTCAATGCCAGCGAGTGGAGTTTCCCGGATTGTCCGCTCCGAGGTGTATACGCGAACAATTGTGTATACGAGGGTGTTACGGGATGGGAAGCATTCGAACCAGCACTGACCAGGGCGGAAGAGATGGATGCGAATGTAATCTGGCGGTGTGCTGCCGACATTCCGGAAGAGTGGTACGAAGGAGATCGAGGCGGTCTGAATCGGCTGGTGGACGCACTGCACCATCGCCGTGGGGCGATTCGGAAGTTGATCGGCGCATTTCGTAGGTCGAGCCGGAACCCGTTTCCGAACTGGCGTGAATCGCCCGCGGATTCTGCCTTGCCTCTCGCAGCAAGCGATCGATCGCTTGAGGCACAGCGTTTGTAATTGCCACCCGTGCAAGCGACGGGCTTTCCGCACAAAGCACTAGGGAAGGAGGATTAGGCCAATGGTCGAGCACAATCCTCCCCCTTCTGCCGATAGCACCCGCCCAGTGATTCCCCTGCCAGTCGCACTCTATGTCTCCGATGAACTCATTTTTGAGCTCTATGACGGGGGACAGCCCTGCCGCAGATTTTCGATCCGTTGGGAGAGGCTCGTTCCAGCGAAGGAAAACGAGCCAGAGGCAGCCCCTCAGCGTTCCTCAACGGGCTTGCGCACACACCAAGATTAGTGCCCGCGCTCAATGACCCGCCCAACGCGGACTTGCACCTGATCGCCAATGGTTGAGAAATGAGGATGGCAATGAGAATTCGTGTGACCACGAGGGCCCACTTGTTTGAGAAACGAAAACAACAACACATCGAGCGCGGCTACCGAATTGAAGATGAGCGGCCAATCCCTGTGAACGGTCTTTGCTCGTTCATCGCCGTTAGAGAGATACCCGAGTCCGACGGAATTGGCGACCTCGTGGCACAGGCGCTCAATGGGATGGCGAGATGAGACCACATGGAAAAACCAAGCTGGGATTTTTCCCGTTGCCCGTGCCGGAAGCCGCTCGGCTGAAGAATTGTCTTGCCTTCGCATCGGAGTTCTCGGCACTCGATCCTTGCGTTGGAGATGGCATGGCATTCACTCACTTGCTTGATGGCGTAACCGCTCATCGCTATGGCATTGAGATCGACGCCAATCGGGCCGAACAAGCGCGAGCCTTGGGAATCGAGACTTTACAGGCCAACGCCATGGATGTCCGGTGCCAACCGGAAGCAGTGTCCTTGCTTTACTTGAATCCTCCGTACGATTGGGAATCCGGAGAGAGCAATAACCAAAGATTGGAATCGGTGTTTCTGGAACACAGCTATCGCTGGCTCAAGGCCGGTGGTGTGCTGCTTTTCGTGATTCCGCAGCTGCGATTGGCGAAATGTGCCAGATTGCTGAGCGAACATTTCACGGATTTGCGAGTGTTCAGGCTCACCGAGTCGGCTTGCCTGCAATACAGGCAGATCGTAGTGCTTGCAACGCGCCGCAAACGACACTCCAGGGTTACGGATGCGGTTTTGCTGGATGGAGTGCGGGACCTCGAAGTTCTGGCAACGAAGAGCGAGCTTGAGCCTCTGGGCGACACTGCTGAGGTCCGTTACGAAGTTCCTGCCTCGGAGTCGGCTGTACTAACCAATATGGGTATTCCACTGGACGAAGTGGAGGACTTGTTGCTGGAATCCGCCGCATATCGTCAGGCGGGCCGTGTGCTTCTGCCCAAGCTGAATGACGTCAGAGGCCGGCCGCTTACACCGCTGCACGGTGGACATGTCGGATTGCTCTGTACTGCCGGAATGCTCAATGGAGTATTTGGCGAAGGCGAGGCCCGGCATATTGCCCACTGGCGCTCTGTGAAATTCACGGACCATTGGGAAGAAGAGGAAGAAGACGGAAGCAAAATCCTGCATGACCGGGAAAGATTCTCGCATGAGTTGACCCTTGTCTTTGCCAATGGAAAGACCCAGGTTCTCACCCACGAAAAGAAGGAGTCCGAATGAAAAATGCTCACCTTCGATTCGGCTGGCTGACCTACGTGAAGAGCACGGAGAAGACTACCACCAGCATCAAACTGCGCTTGGATCGTTTCATAGGAGAGGTTTTGCCTGATCCACCGCGACAAGCGAAAGCCCACCTCATTTCCGTGATTGGAGGGGACACGCAGATTGCGGCGGTCAGCGCGGCGATTTCCATGGGAGATAGGTTCATGGTTGAGGGCCCAGGCGTCCAACCGATCCGCGTCTGTCTGGAGCGCAATCCCCAGTGTTTCAAGGGCTCGGTACAGCTTGCCGGGCGCAAAAAGCCATTGCGGCACCTAATCGCGTTGTCGGAAGAGTTCGCTTCCAGCAACATATCGGCAGGGTCGGGAAGGACCCTGCTCGCAAGCTCGGAAAACCGATTCATTTGGGCCTCTCTCGCCCATATCCACGGGATCCCCGGAATGCCGGACTGGGCTGACTGGTTTGCCGGCGAACTGGAAATGCATCAGGCTATCATCCGTGCTCTCGGTATCGGATGTGTTCCTGTGCTGGTCAAAGGCGAGAAGGAACAGTTTCTTTCCTGGCTCAGTTGGGGCGTTGAGAGTGGAGCCGTCAGTCTTCCGGCTGAAACCGGTTCGATCCGTTGGCCGGGTTTGAGTCTCGAAGACCTCTTCCTGCCGGCCGACTAGCCTTCTGCACCACCCATCTTTTCCTTCTTCCCCCTTGTTCTCTCGTTCTCTTCCGCAAATCCCTCCCCGTACCAGAGGACTTCCATGCCTGAACTGTCCACAATTTACGACTACATGAGACGTCACGCGGCGCTCTTGGGAGACCGCATTCTGCAGGAGTATCCAGCGCTCCACCAATTCGACCATGCAGTTTCACCTCGGATTGAAGGGCTGGTACGAACGCCTTTCCCTGCACAGACCATCGCCATTATGGGAGTCGCCAAACGTTGGCAGCAGGCGCGGACCGCCATGGTGATCGCGGAATGTGGTACGGGCAAGACACTGATCTCGCTGGGAGCGATCCATGTTCATAGCCGAGGGAATCCGTTTACCGCATTAGCGATGGTGCCGCCACACCTGGTCGAAAAGTGGGCTCGGGAAGCATTCCTGACACTGCCGGGGTTAGGTGTGTTCCTGATCGATGATTTGCGGAATGGCGGCGACGAGAACAAATCCCACGGAGTGAACGAAGTGCGGTTGAGGCAGGGCCGCATCGTGCGGGAAGGGTTACACACAACTTTAAGTGAGCTGCGGTTGCGAAAGGATTCGGCAAGTTCCCGAAAACGCTGGCTGTCGCTCTGCGGGAGACCATCGCTGTTTATCGTCGGACGTGAGCGAGCCAAGCTGGGTTACTTCTGGCGCCATGCTTACCGCGTACCGCGTTCTGGCCCATACGTTGGCTGCATCGTGAATTCGGACACGGGCAAGCCGGTGATTGTAAATGACAGCCGACTTACGGCAGGTGAGTTCGAGAAGGTGAAAATCGCCGAGACAATCGAAACCAGGGGCGAGAAGTCTTGTCGACCGCTGCACAGCCCACTCTGGCAGGCGGACGCGGACAAAATCCGCCGCATGGCCCCGATTGAGTTCATTGGGCGCTACATGCCGGAGTGGTTTGACTACGCGATTTGCGACGAGATTCACCAACTGGCCGGCGATACGGCTCAAGGAAATGCCTTGGGTACTCTGGCCTCATGCACCGACCGGATTGTCGGGTTGACCGGCACACTGCTGGGTGGCTACGCCGACGATCTGTTTAACACGCTTTTCCGTCTCGAAGCAAGACGGATGAAGGAGCATGGGTACGAGTGGGGCACGACCGGACGCAGTTCCTTTATTCAGGATTACGGTGTCCTGGAGACCATCACCAAGGTTGAACCAGCCAACAATGCCTGCTCCAAGGCGAAAGCCACGAGCACGGTCAGGCGCAAGCCCGGAGCGTCCCCGCTGCTGTTTGGCGAATTCCTCATGCAGCTGTGCGCCTTTGTGTTCCTCGAGGACATATCCGGGGAACTCCCTCCATATGAGGAAACCTATCTGAGCGTGCCGATGGACGCTCCCATGCGCGAGGCGTATCGCGAACTCGAAGAGGACATGCGGAAGGCGTTGAAAGCTCACAGAGGCAACCGATCGGTTCTGAGCACGATGCTCAATACTCTGCTGCTGTACCCGGATCACCCGTACGGGATTGGAACGCTGTACGCCACCGAGTTCGATCCTGAACTCAAACGCAGGGTCCGATTCGTGATCGCAGAGCCTCGTGACCTTCCCGAGGACAGGATTTATTCCAAGGAACGAAAACTAATCGAGGAGATCAGGAAGGAACTGTTAGCGGGACGGCGGTGCCAGGTCTTTGTCGTGTACACGCAGAAGCACGACGTCACAGCCAGACTGCAACGGATTCTGAGCAACGCGGGAATCCACACCGCTGTTTTGCGCGCGAGCGTCGATACCTCGAAGCGCGAGGCGTGGTACGCCAGGCAGGTCAAAGACGGTGTGCAGGTAGTGATCTGCCATCCCAAACTAGTGGAAACAGGTCTGGACTTGTTGGACTTCCCGACGATCATCTTCTGCGAGTCGGGATACTCACTGCACACGTTGCGGCAAGCCAGCCGCAGATCCTGGAGGATCGGGCAGCGACGGCCCGTGCGCGTGAAGTTTCTTTGCTCGGAAGGGACCATGCAGACATCGTGTTTGCGCCTTATGGGAAAGAAGCTTCTCGTGGCTCTCACCATGGAAGGCAAGTTTGCCGGCGAAGGATTGCAGAGCATCGATGAAGACGATGACATGCTCTCGGCGATGGCGCGGGAATTAGTCGAGAGGAACGGCATCGGCGATACCGCCGACTCCGTTTGGAGAGCCCTCAGTACAGAACATCAAAAGCTATTCCCGACGAATTCTCGTAGCGACGATGATGCCTTACCCATCGAAATGCCCTGTGTTCTGCTGGATACTCAACCTGACCCCGCGCGTCTTGTTGAAGGCGCCATGGACACCGCGTCTATCGTAGTCTTCGGACAGCGACCGCAATCGTTGTCAGGGAAGAGGCGCCGCGGACGGCCAGCTGTCCCGGAACAAGCGTCATTATTCGGCTTCAGTTGACCTGAAACAATCGAATGTCGGGTGCCCTCGCAGTACTCGTCACTCCTGGGGAAATCCCCTCTCCTGAAATTGCCCAAACCCTCGCTGGTAATTCGGGGGTATTCGTTACCACCGTGTTTTTCTCACCTTCAAGACCTTTGTTTCAAATCACCAAGGAGGAAAGAAGTATGTCAGAAACAAGTACGCTCATCGGTTATGGCGGCCGAACCATTGGCCGCGAAGAACTAGCGCTGGTGCCAACACCAGCACCAACGGAAACTCACCGCCCCGTCCCGCACCACGAAATTGTGCAAGCTCTGATTGAGACGCTCGGCTTTCGGCACATCGGAGTCGTTCACGACGAATACGCGGTATCACCCGACGGCATGAAGGCCTTTGGGGTTCTCGACCTCGCAACCGAGATGGAAGGATGCCGCTTCTCCATCGGTTTACGCAATTCCCACGACAAAAGCATGCGTTTGGCTATGACCTGTGGCTATCGCGTGTTCGTGTGCTCGAACATGGCGTTCGCGGGAGATTTTACGCCGGTGCTCGCCAAACACTCAAAGTCGTTCTCGCTGATCGACTGCATTTCGGTTGGAGTCGACCGAATGCAGCGAAACTTCGAACCAATGCGCACGCAGGTCGAGGCGTGGCAGAAGAGTGAATTGACGGATATAACGGCCAAGGTGGTCATCTACGAGGCGTTCGTCGAAGGCCAACTGGAAGCTCCCAAGCATCTTGCCCGCACCGTGCATGACTTGTACTTCGAACCGAAGTACGAGGAGTTTCGGTCACGAACAATCTGGAGCCTCTCCAACGCATTTACTTCCGCATTCAAGGAACTGGATCCCATTCCGCAGTTCAGGGCAACGGCGAAACTGGGGGAGTTTCTGGAGACTCGGTTCTCGCAGTCGTTCTGACCTTGGGGCGGTTCCGGCCGGGTCGCCCCTCGTCTTTCGCCGAAAGCGCCGACGTAGAAGTCGGGGCTGCCAGGCGCTACCGCACTTCGTCTCAGAGAATCTTCCAACGTGCAACGAGGGGTCGTTGTTCGCAATGTCACTGAGGGTCATGCAGCGATAAGGCTCCAGGCTCGCTGTTGTGCCGGTGAAAACTTCGATTCTTGTGCAAAGCAAACCGTCGCTATCAATATTTGTAAACTGAGACGGAATTCGCGGCGGAAAGCACCCACGGACAATGGATATAGTCCACGATGCGTTCGATCTGCTCGCTGACCACTGTGAACCGGATGGCTGAGTGTGGCGTCCATGCATCCGCACCCCGGCGGAGGACGATCACCACCGATTCGCCATCCACTTCACCCAACGCCAACTTCCAAGGCCAAGGCCACCGTTCGTAATTGAAGAAATACGGCGCGTCGGAGAATTTTCCCGCAAACCTTTCGACAACGTTGAGGCGCGCATCGGCGCTGGTCAGTTCACGCACCCCGTCCCAGTCGCGACGGTTGAAGCGTTCCACGTAAAGTTGCATGACTCGTTTCAACTCTGGGCTGACACTACCAGCGGGCTTCTCCTGAGGTGACGATCCAGCCAGCTTGCTTCTGCCGCGGTTGAGCGCTGCCTTGACACCCCCAACTGTTGAGTCGACCAGCTCGGCAATTTCCTCGAGTGAATAGTCGAAAACATCCTTGAGAAGGATGCAGGCACGTTCTTTGGGAGGCAGCGTCAGCACAAGATGTTCGACAGCTTTTCCGGTGCCTAAAACCGGGTCGGACGCTTCGACGGCTTCTGGCACAGCGACGGCGGCATCAGCCTGGTCGCGCACTCCCCTCCGCCGCAGGAAATCAATGCAGCGGTTGTGAGCGATCCGGAACAGCCACGGCTTCAGCGGGCGGCTCTGGTCGAACTTGTCCAGCTTCCGATAAGCTTCGAACAAGGCCTCCTGCACAACGTCTTCGCCATCCATCACTGAGCCGGTCATGCGGGCGCAGTAGCGATGCAAACTCGGCCGGAGGGTGGAGATCGTCTCAAGAAATGCCAGGTAGCGTGTCTCGAATGGACCGGAAACTTCGACGTATCGATTGTCATTCACGCTATTCATTGCATCTCCATCCATCTTCGATAGAAGCTACCTGGGCAAGATTGCGAGACACTACTTCATTTCGCCGCCCACTGCCAGTTTGTCGTCGACGGGAATCACGACGACGGAGAACGGGGTTCCCGCATCGTCCGAGACCTGGGGAAATGGTGACCCGAACGGGTTCCCGCCAACCATCGAGTTGTCGTAGTACGGCGCAAATAGCATCACATGCGGGTGCCAGTGACCGATTCCGGGGCCAAGGCTCTGTTTCGCCGACCACATATATGCGAAGGTCACCTGATCGCGCTTAGGAAGTTCGCCTTTGGCATAAGCCACAGCGAGCGCCTCCGCGATTTCGTCGGGGGTCTTGCCCTGCAACGCCAGTTTGGTCCGCAGTTCGTAATAGGGCATAACTTCCCGCACAGCGAGAGGGGTGAAGCAGATGGGCGCGCGTACGGTCGGGTCGTACACCAGATCACGGAACTGAACGGGCGTATAAGTTGGGGCTGAAAATCCTCGCATCACCATGCACACGGAACCGTTCTCGCCCTGTTGTGCGACTTCGAACCCGGTCTTCGTCAGGACCTTGATCGTAGCTCGGTCCGAGATATTCGCGGGCGCGGCGCTCCTGGCCAATGCAATTTCGTCTGCCTGCGGCATCAGATATTGCTCGATCGGCGGATACTTGGAGGTCTGCGAGTGAGCGGTGGGGACCCACATCGCCACGAGCAATGTTAGGTACATCAGTGTCGGTTTTCTCATGATGATTTTTTCGTGCTGCTTGAATCTCCTTTCATCTGCTAATACGGATGCGGGACGCTGCAGGATACGGAGGTTCTTGGGAAAAGTTTGACTCGGCTGCGATGAAGCGACAGGGCGCGATCTGGAAAACGTCATGCGATCCCCGCTGCTCGCGCGATCAGAAACGAACCTGAGGCAATGACGAGGACTCCGATCGCTTGTACGACACGCACAGTGACGGGCGCAAGGCGTTCCACATTGATGAGCGCCGCCACGACTGCCATCGCGCCGAGGTTCATGACTCCCATCACCAGCAGAACTGCCATCAGACCGGCACAGCAGTAGCTGCAATCGAGTCCAAGGCGCAGGCCGTGCCGCCAAGCCGTCGTCGCGTCGGCCGGGATTGTTCGGCCACACGCGGGTTTTTGCAAGCAGCAGGCAAGGCGACGGGCCTTGAACGGCGTGAACTGGAAAAAGCCTGCGATCAGGACGACTACGCCGACTGCGATTGGGACTGCGCGCGCCAGCGCAAGTTGCTGCATTTCCAACCTGCTCAGCGCGACGCCGAGTGCGTAAGTGACCACTCCAAAAACAGTCCAGACGAAGAAATAACCGGTACCCACGAGTGCGGTCAACCGACCGAGGCGCGTCTTTCCCGTTTCCTCAACAGCTCGCCGGTAACGGGTCAGCATTGGGACTAAGCACGGCATCATCATCGCCAGCATCATGACAGTCCACATTCCAACAAAGGACGCCGAGGCGCCGAACCAACTCTGTCCGGGCATTCGCATCCACACCATCGACATGATCCAGCCGCCCGGCATTCGCAAATCGCCCATCGCAGACATGGATCGGCACCAGATGATCGTGAGCGCTAAACTTGCGAGGAAGAGCAATGCAGAGACACAAAAGAGGGCTCGCTGTGATCCTTGATCGCGGTCTTGAGCATCGCTAAAACGGCGGATGATGCGGTCGCTACCTCTAGTCATAGATGCCACGCCACTCACGGTGCCTTCTTCTCTGTCGTCATCATCTTTTCTTTCCGCGCAGGGAGTCGGTGGCTCGAAGGCCGCGAAGTGGTCGCCCTTCTTTAACTCGCTTTCGGCTCCTCCTCCCCCGCGACGTGTGCGGGTCTGTGTGATCAGGAATTCTGAAAAAGAATGACCTGACTGCTGCCCCCATCATGCCGATGGTGAATAACGTCCCGATACTCGGGGGAACGGTACCACGCCTGGGCCCGCTCGATTGTCGGGAACTCCAACATCGTAACGGTGTGTGGGAGGAGGTCGCCTTCAAGCACCTCCGCAACCGGCCCGCCCTTGACGATGAACCGCCCGCCGTACTGCGCGACGGTCGCATCGACTTGCTTGGCGTACGTGAGAATCTCCTCTAGATTGGTGACCGTAACAAGAGCGGTGACATATGCCGGCATGATCGAGTTCTCCTTTCTTCTTTTCGAGGTTGTACCTGTGGGTCGGTAAAACCTTAGCTTGTGATTGGTAGTGGTTTCTTTAGCTCGCTTTCTTCTCTTCGTCGCGCCTTCGGGCCGCAGCCGCGTAAGGGTCGGTGATTATATCCACCCATTTCGGGTTAGGCGTGGACTCCTTGCCGTAGTTGTCGTGCCAGTTCCACCACTTGTACGGCGGGGTCTGCGGGTAACCCTCTGGCGAGTCCTCCCAAGTCTCCTGACGGCCGAGCGGCGTGATGTCGAGGTAGCTCCAGACAGTCCCTAGCGCTTCGGCACCGCGGCTGTTGATGAAGTATGTGCGCAACACCTTGTCGCCATTGCGGAAGAACACGTTATGGCCGCCCCATTCGTCGACGCCGAAATCCTTGTCGAAGCTGTCGGTCATGGTGTACCAGGGCATCTCCCAACCCATCCGCGCCTTCAGGCGAGCGATGTCTGCCTGCGGCGCGCGTGAGGCCCAGGCGAGCGTAGTGTCGCGAGCGTTCAGATGCGCGAGGTGGGAGACCTGATCAGCGCCGAGGGAGCAACCGCGGCACGCGTGCTCGGGCCATCCGAACACCCCGGGTTCGAAGAAGGCGCGATAGACGATCAACTGACGGCGGCCCTCGAAGAGGTCGAGCAGGCGAACCTTACCCTTCGGTCCGTCGAACTCGTACTTCCTCTCCACCGCCAGCCACGGCATCCGCCGACGCTCGGCGGCCAGCGCATCACGGGAGCGCGTGAAGGCCTTCTCCTTGACGAGGAGTTGCTGCCGCGCAGCCTCCCACTCCTGCTGCGACACGATCGGTGGTGTCTTCATTGCGAGATCCCCTATCTGCTTTTCCTTATCTCTCTGTATTGTTGCCATCTTTATCTCCTTCCTTGGAAGTTGTCCTTCATAGGTCCGTTGTTCGATGACCGAGAGCCATTTTTCGTTTGCCTTTTTCTTCTGATTGGATGCGCGGCTTATCGTTACGCAACCTTCGCAACACTCTCCGGCACGAAAGCCGCGGACTGGCGTTCGAGCGCCTTGGCTACGCCGTTGCGCCAGCCCTCGGCGATGGATTGGGACATAGTATCCGGGAAAATCTCCTCTTCGTCTTTTTCGAGGCCATCGAAGATGGCAGCCGCGACGGACTCGGGCGAAGCCTTCGGGAAATCGACGCTCCGGGTCATATCGGTATCGACAGGTCCGGTCAGGATGGCATGGACAGTCACGCCCTGGCCGGCTAAGAGCGCCCTTAGCGACTGAGTCATGCTGAGCGTGGCCGCCTTCGAAATGGAATAGCCGGGTATGATCGGCATGGGCGCAAGCGCCGACGTTGAAAGGTTGTTGACTACGGCCCCCTTTGACCGTTTCAACAGCGGGAGGAACGCACGAGTCACATTTAGGGGTCCGAACAGGTTGACGGCCAGATGCTGTGCGATCACTTCAGGCTTGCTCAGATCGTCGTACATGGCGATGCCGGCGTTGTTGATGAGGATATCCAGAGTGTCGATCTCGCTGACTGCCCGCTGGATCTGCTCGGCGTTGGTGACGTCCAGCGTCATGGGCGTCACCCGTTTATCAGAATGCTGGAATGGGCTGCGAGTTCCCGCATAAACCCTCTCGGCTCCTCGTTTGAGCGCCTCTTCGACGAGTGCCCGGCCGATGCCACGGTTCGCGCCGGTGATCAAGACTGTCTTATTTTCGATGTTCATACCATTCTCCTTTCGATCTTTGCCCTTCTATCTGCTATTACGCATCGCTCGGCGGGGAGGATACGTCCTCTCAAGAACAAATCTTGCTTTTACCCTGATTCGGCTTCCAGAAGTTGCACTTCAGCACTCACTTTCCTGCGGTTCCGTTTTGCCCAGCGGCACATGCCTCTGAGTGGAGCGATGATCGTCCTTCCAAGTTGGGTCAACGAATACTCGACAGCAATAGGTTTCGATTGCGTCACGCTCCGGTCGATTAAGCCCGCGGATTCGAGATTGCGAAGGGTTTTTGTAAGCATTCGTTGTGAAATGCTTCCCAGTTGGCGGCGTAGCTGCCCGTGTCGATATGGCCGCTGTTTCAGAGAGAACAAAACCTTGGGCGTCCACCTGCCGATAAAGATCGAGGCGGCCGTTTTCGATACCTGCACCGTATTCACAGTTTTCTGCCTCCTGCGAAAACGTCTGCGTGAAGTAACCACCCTTTGTTTCGCGCTCGGCATCGTTTCAGCTTGCCAGTGTTCGGGCGTCGAGCGCAATTAGGCACATGTATGTGCCTGGTGTCTTCACGTTTCAAAACGTCTCCTGCCTGTTGCTAATACGGTCGCCCAGGACGTGGGGATACGTGGACCGTCCACCCTCTTTGACGATTACCGGTTGTGAAGCCACGAGGATGCAGAGGACTTCACAAGTGTCACGGTGTTCTACGGTGCGACTATCTTTCTCGGCTGGGTAGGGCATGCCGCCGATTGTGCGCCTAAGTAATCTTCTCGGAGATCGCTCTCCGCAAACGAAGTGGTGAACTTTTCCATGAAGCATCGTTGCCAGAATTGGGCAAAGACGGAACTGAAGCCCTGAGATGGAAAATGCGGCTGCCTCGCTTCCGATGAGATAAGCATTCGTCTCACGCGTGTCGCGCAGTTTCACTAGCTGTAAACCTCTTCCCGTCGACTAGCTCGTGGATACAACAAGTGAAAACAGAACATTGCCACGATTAGCGTCAGCATCGAGAACACGCTGGCTTCCGGGCCGACTTTCCCGCCGGTGACCCATGCGGGCCCATGGAATGATGAATTCAGCAAGGTCCCCGATGCCGCATAGCCGCTGTCGCGAACCGAGAATAGGAAAGTCTCGGCGTAATCACCTGCCGCGTGAAACCCGATGGCGAACCATAGAGTGCCCGTTCGGCGGAGAGTGAGACAGGCAAACATCGCGAACAGAAAAACCTCCAAAGCTCCGACCAGATTCTCGCCGGGGTTTAGCAGGTGCACAGCACCGAATGTGAGGGACAAAACGACCGCGGCCGGCCAAAATCCAATGGCTTGCGCCAGTGTGAACTGCACGTACCCGCGATAGAGGAATTCCTCTACAAATCCGACTAGCAGAAAGCCAATGGCCCACAAGCTCGCATACTTCAAAAGAGCGAGCCCATGAAGTGCCAGGCCTCCGAACGAAAAGCCGTGCAGCGCAGCGATGAGCCCAATCACGCCGGAGAACAGGCAGACTCCCCAGAACAGTCCCCACAAGAAATGCTCGCCAGTTCCCCGACGAAGCGACAACCCGTAGTCGCGAGGACCTCTCTTCTCGATTCGCCCCATGACTAGGCTACACACCAACAGGCACATCGCGGTTGGAATCTCAGTCAGATATTCGAGGCTGGGAGAAAGAAAACCCTGATTGAAGATGCGAGCGGCGGCGGGTATACGCAGGACTCCAATCGCAAACACACCGAAAACACTTCCCGCGAGAATCAGGAGGAATATCGTCAGACGCCAGCCGGAGCGAATACCTCGACTGCCTAAGAAAATCCTGCGCCAAAACGATGCAGAGTGAGCGCTTTCACTAACAGTGTCTTTCACAAAGATCCCATCAGACATTCCTATTCGTCTCCTCCGTAGGACTGTCTCAATTATTCGGTCAGGTGCGGCTGGGGCATGAGTTGTCCCAGCGCCGAATTGCGCCGAAATGGTTCGCGCTGCCAATACGTCAGCGCGAACGCCACAACCACTCCAGCGGTCCGAACAAGAAATACCGCAGCCAGATTGGCGATAAGACTAATTGCCCCGCCCAGATCACGAGCACAATCCCGAATTGCTGCACGCGGTCCAGTTGGCCAAACAGTCCAAGGCCATGCCCGTAGAAGATCGTCGTGCAGACCACCGTCTGCAAGATGTAGTTCGTGAACGCCATCCGCCCTACGGATGCCAGCCACCGGGTCAGCGGAATCAGTTGCCGAGACTGGCAGGCCAGCATGACCGCTCCGACCCATCCCAGGCTCACGAGCAGGCTAGCCCAATAGTTGAACTGCAATCCGTAGAAGAAGGAATATCGGAAGTCCCACTTGGCCGCGAAGTCGCGGTATGTCAAGTATAAGAGGCCGCAACGGCAGGTGCCTAACCTGCCAAGCCGACCCACCATAAAACTTTGCCCAAAATCCGCCAGCTACGATCCGCACTTAGGGATACCGGTTCATACTCGCGGCTGTCCGGCAAGAGAAGTTCGGTGCCATCGAAACGCTGGAGTCTTGAGACGATCAACCCCTTATCCTTATGCCACGCGATAACGATCTTCCCGTATAGCTTCGAGCGCTCCACCTGCGCAGCATCGACAGCGATGATGTAGTCATCCTGAATTGAGGGGGCCATCGAATTCCCCTTCACACGTAGGCAACTTGTAAACGCGGGGTTCGGGCACCACTCGCTTGGCGCGGCGAGCATAGATTCAGGCGGGACTCGATCCAATCTTGGGACAGAGTCTCCTCTTGTTGCGTGAGTTCCCGCGTTCACCGGCAATAAGGGAACAACAACGAGCTGGCGCTGCTTCGTCAAACGTTCGGTGGCGCCGGCGTGGATGATCTTTAGTTTGGGAGACAGTCGAGTCGCGCTGGGCCGGAGCCTCGCTGAGGGAAGGACACGCATGAGATCGGCGGTGTGCAGCCCGGCCCGCTCCCAAAAGTACCAGCATTCGGGATCGCCGGCGAGGTTTCCAAGCTGAATGTACATATCGGCAGAAGGCTCCTGCGCTCCTCGTTCCCAGCGGGAAACTGTCATCGCAGAAGTGTTTAGCTCGTGAGCGAGGCTGCTCTGGCTATGGGACAGACGATGCCTGAGGGCCTCGACCTTGCGTGACCATTCGGGACAGGCGGGGTTGAGTAGTTGACGCCGCACGGCAATCGCCACCGCGGTAGAAAGATTTAGATATCTTAGACCAACCTAAAGGTTGGTCAATCGCCGATCAAAATAAACCTAAAGGAGCGGTCGAGGAGAGACCGCCATCACGCGGTTGTTATCGTGGATCTGGCCGATCCCCATCCAATTCGATCTCGGCTTCGAACTGCTTGATTACCCTATAGCATTCACAAGCGGCATCCTCCAGGCTCGCCCGGTCCAGAATTTTCACCGTTCCGCGTCTGTATTGAATGAGGCCGGCCTTCTGCAAGACTGAAGCTGCGATGCTAACGATGGCTCGTCCGGTCCCTAGCATGCTCGCCAGAAATTCATGGGTAAAGGGCAGAACCTCAGAGCCAATTCGGTCCTGGCTCATTAAAAGCCAGCGGGCTAAGCGCTGCTCAATTTCGTGGAAGCGGTTGCAGGCGGCGATTTGAGACACTCGCAGGAACTGGAACCGAACGTAGCGCCTCAATCGAGATTGGAGGTCCGGACTCACGCGCAGGATATCGCTTAGCACCTCAGCCTTTACGCGAAACCCATCTCCCGGCGGTTGGCAGATCATATGGTACGGGCTTGTCGTTTGGCCAAATGCCAACGATTCCCCTGCAAAACCTCGTCTGGTAACGACGCCAACTTCCAGAGTTCTGCCATCCCTGATTTCGATGACAATTGACACCATGCCTTGGTTTGGGAAGTAGCCGTACTCTAGTCGTTGCCCAGGCTTGTGTAGACTCTGCTGGGCTCCAACTTTCACGAATTCCAGATGTGGCCGGATCACACCGTATTCCGCCTGCGGAATGTTCAACAGGATGGCATTCTCTATCGCCGTTCCGTGGGTATCGGTGCGCTTAAGATCCTGCTTTCGACGTGTTTTCTGGCTCTTCGATCTTGTTTTGTCGCCCAGTTCTCGCTCCTTTTCTTGCACATCCGGTAGGGTTCGATGCGCGGATTCCGGGCCGGGTACGCCCCACTTCCGGCTCTTGAAACACCTATGGTTTTGAGCGAAATACCTGAGTCTGTTCGGTAGCGAACGAAACGATTACCCTGTTTCCTGTAGGCCAGATTGTTATAACATCTTTGCTTGGGTCGATTCGTAGCAGTCCCTCCCTTGGGGAACAGCTTTATCCATTTCTCTTGAAACAGTGAGACAACACTAGCGGTTCGAATGGAGCGGGCCCGCGCCAGTTCTTATAAGGGCCCCGCTGAGGTGGGGACGTGTCGTCGCAGCAAAGGGCACAAGTAGCATTTGGTTCGGCTGTGATTCTGCTGCTTTTGGGCGGGGTGGCCACCTATGTCACTATCACCCGCCTTCTCACTGCACAACAGCGGGTTTCTCACACCCATGAAGTGCAGGTCGCGCTGGCGGATGTCAACCTGGCGTTGGGAAAGTCCAGACGCGCCCAGATCGAATATGTAGACTCCGGCGATACCAACTTCTTGCGAGCGTATGAATCTGCGGTGGGCCAGGTGTCTGGAGTGTTGCAGCACATAAGACAATTGACCACCGACAATCCCACCCAAAGAGACAACTGCGCACGATTAGAAAGTTTGGTTGGCCGCAGGATGGACCTGCTGGCAAACTCTGTCGCACTGAGAAAGAAAGGCGAGTTTGATCTTCAAGAGCCACGTCGCCTGACGCATCAGATTGTTGCCTTATCGGAAGAGACGGATTCACTTCTCCAGGCGATGGAGAATGTGGAACAAGGTTTACTCGACCTGCGGACAAACAAGTCGGTGCAATTGTTCCGCATTACTGTAGCCATTCTGTCGGTTGCGTTCGCGCTGACGCTCGCGTTGTTCCTGATTCACTACCGGATGCTTCACGCAGAACTCGAAGGGCGGCAGCAGGCAGACGAGAAGTTCCGTGGACTGCTGGAGTCGGCACCAGATGCCATGGTGGTGGTGAATCGTGAGGGCAAGATTGTCCTGGTAAACGCTCAGACCGAGAAGTTGTTCGGCTATCAGCGGCAAGAGTTGCTGGGCCGCGAAATTGAAGTACTGGTGCCGGAGCGCTTCCACCGCGTGCATCCCGGACATCGAACCGGCTTCTCTCGCGAACCGCGGGTGCGGCCTATGGGGGCAAGTCTGGAGCTATTTGGATCGCACAAGGACGGTCATGAATTTCCCGTGGAGATCAGTCTCAGTCCCTTACAAACCGGGGAGGGCACGCTGATCACAAGTGCGATCCGCGACATCAGCGAGCGCAAGCGGGCGGAAGAGGGTATGCGGCTCCTTTCAGGGAAGTTGCTGCACATGCAGGACGAGGAACGACGGCGACTTGCCCGCGAGTTGCACGACAGTGCCGGACAGATCCTTGCTGCCTTGAGTATGAACCTGACGCCGCTGGAGTCTGATAGTGGCCGGACCAGTCCTACTGCAGCCAAGGCTGTCGAGGAGAGTCTTCGACTCGTTACTGAGCTGTCGAGGGACTTGCGGACGATCTCTCATCTCTTACATCCGCCGTTGCTCGACGAAGTCGGGCTTTCATCGGCGCTTCGTTCGTTCCTGGAGGGGTTCACCGATCGGAGCAAGATTAAAGTTGATTTCGAGATCCCCGACGATTTTGGCCGTCTTTCGCAGGACCTCGAAACGGCTGTTTTCCGGGTGGTACAGGAGTGCCTGACGAATGTGCACCGACATTCCGGAAGTGCGGTAGCGAAGATTTGCATTGCCCGCTCGAACGGCCATATTCGCCTGGAAGTGACGGATCAAGGGAAAGGCATCCCGCCAGAACGGAAAGCTGCGATGAATTCGGCTGGCCTGCCCGGCGTGGGAATCAGAGGAATGCGCGAGAGACTCCGGCAGTTGGGTGGCACATTGCAAATCACTTCGAATGGCGGCGGCACGGTAGTAGTCGCTGAGCTACCGGTGGCAAGCACGTCGTCGACGGCGGCAGCGTTATAAAGATCCTATGAGAGAAGAACAGGAAGAATGGATGGAGCTGTGCAGGCAAGCTTCGGTCGAACAGGATCGCGAAAAACTGTTCCGGCTTGTTTGCAGGATCAATGACCTGTTGGAAGCGAAAGACAAGCGTTTACGTTCGATCTCTGCGGAACCTCAAGCCGATGGCAAGCGAGTCTTTCAGATTGCCTACGATGAGATGTTGCTGGTCAGCAGAGCGGAATTATTGAAGAACCGTGGATACGAAGTTAGTTCTGCGCTTGGGAACGATGGTGCGAAACGCATTCTCGACAAGCGCGCGCGTTATCGCATATTTATCGTCGGACACGCGGCGCCAAAGGAAACCCGAGAAGACATGGTCCGCTGGTTGAAGGCAAATTTCCCGAACACAAAGATTTTGGTGGTGAATCCTCCATCTTCCGCGATGCTTGCGGGAGCAGACTACAACGTCGTGCTGAACGGCCCAGAAGAATGGCTTTCAATCGTCGCAAACACCGCTTGATAGTCCTTGATGTTCAGGGAGCAACAGTTGTCGGTCTAGAAGCTGCGAGAATCTGTCTCAACGTCCTTGCAGCAGAGTATGGATGAGTTCGGGAAGTTGTCTGCTTCCTTCTGCTTTCGGTAGGAGCGCATCCGCACCTGCCTGTCTGCTTTCCCATTCGAGCTGATGAGTATTGTCGACTGTAAAGAGCACCACTGGCAGAGTAGGCATTATCTTTTTTATTTCCCGCGTTGCTTCTAATCCATTCATCTCGGGCATCAGGAAATCCAAGACGGCCAAGTCAGGGTGGCAACGCTGGACCTCCTGCACGGCTTCCAATCCGTTTGCAACTTCTGCACATATTTCGATGTCCGGATCGGGTTCAAGAATCGTCCGGACTTGTCGTCGTATGACCTCGCTGTCGTCCGCAACCAAAATACGTTTGGCCATCGCATCACAGTCTGGTGCCTCCTCGGCGAGGGACACGAAACGGGCTACCTAGATTGTCCCCAACAAGGGGACGGATGTGAAATTCGGTGGACCATGTAGGAGTCGGGTTCTATTTGCGGTAGAGAGGACAAACTATGCTGTATAGGTAGGGGATACCCCGTAAGAAAGTACCTGGAGTGTCTCGCAAGGAGGAAATCTGGCCAGCCAGCGACTCAAGACAGGCGCATGCTTTTGAGCGAGGCACTGGCGTCTCCGCCACTCATATTTGGCGTAATGATCAATTCGAGCACGGTGACATTGGAAAGGTCAACTTGATAGTCCTCGACTTCACGGTTGGTTCCTGGCGGACTGAAATTCCACTGCTGGCGCACAATCTCTCTAAATGAGCTTCCACCATCAGGGGACCACCGCAAAACGAACTCTTGCATGCGTGTGGTTTCGTTTTCTTCAAAGACAAGGGAGATGTGTTTCAGCCTTTGCGGCTGGTCAAAGACCAGTCGAATCGTTTGAGGGCCCGGCGCCGCCGCGCGCCAGCCCCGCGCCTGTCCTGAGACGAAGGCCGACTCGACTGGATAGTTCTTGTCTTCCGAGGTGACCTCGACAATGGCTGCCCGTTCCACATCCAACCACCCTTCCCCGCGAGTTCGAACAGTTTCTTGAGTCGGAGTGATAAGCCGCTTACGCATACAAATGAGTTTACCTCCGGTGCGACTCTGACGGTGATGGATTGATGATGGATTGAGGACATTCGGTATCCCAGTTCGGAAGCATTGTCGTACGCGTGTTCGCGACGCGTGCGTGACAACTCACCCTTAACTATCCCCTGACTAGACAAAAAGAGGAGCAGAAACAGAGCCTTCCCCCGCCAGGAGGCTTTTCACATTCAAAACTCTTTATCGTTGTCCTCCATGGCCTACTCATCGGACCTCGGAGTGCACATCTGCTTCGGGTTCCAACTTGGTGTCATCTGATCCCCTGGTGCGAGGGGAAACATCGCTTGCGGGCCGGGGATGTGAGGGTCACGTCTAAGAGCAGCGCTTGATCTTGAGTTTGGCAACATTGTCCCTGGCGTGTTGACCGTGTGAACGCAAAAGATAATTTGGGCCAGTATTGGGCTCGGGCGGTTCGTGGCTTGGGCGAACTCCATGGTCCGGATCGGGCGAAGAGGTCGGCAGGGGAATGGAATGGCGGATTGTGATGTTGTCACTGCTCACGAGGATCTCATGCACCAGCAATCGTACGACTCTCTGACGCTCTGCCACTTCCAGGACATTTCCTCTGGCGCGCAGTCGTGTGCGGAACTGGGCGAGGGTTTCCACCAAGCGCAAGTTACGGGTTGGGTCGACAGCCGTCATCTCCAGCGATTGCAGCTCCGCTTCGTTTGCCCGCTGCTGTTTGCGCAGATCCGGCATGCGGCAGCGGAGCTCTTCTAAGGTGATCAGATTCTCCTGGTATCCGGTCAGCAGCCGCTCCATGCTCTTGGTCAGGCGCGCTTGATCGCGACGGAGCGCCTCTTCGCGCCGCTTGAGAGGGTCAGTGGTTTGAGCTGCGTGCAGCCGGCGATCTAACTCCGCCTGCAGCAAGCTGGGATCTTCCAACAGCCGCATAATCTCCTGCCACACCACCGCATCGAGTTGCTCCTGAGGAATCGGCTTGTTGTCGCAAACCGCGCCCTTCAGATGTCGGTAGCCATCCCGTCCTAAGCAGCGATAGTAGTAGATCGTGCGCTGGGAAGTTCGCGTGGAAGCTCGGTAGAGTCCATAACCGCAACGCTGACACACCAACAGTCCCTGCAACAAAGAGGGTTCGATCGTACGTCGAGGAGAGAACCTCTTATTTTTCTCGAATTGCTCTTGCGCCAGAGCGAAGGTTGCTTCGCTGACCAAAGCGGGTACAGGGATTTCGATCCACTCTGGACGAGGCCGTTCTCGAAACGAACTGTCACGGCTGCACAGGCCACGCTGGCGCAGGCGGCGTGTGATTCGCTGACGCGGACGAAGCTCGGTTTTGCCATAGAAGGCGTGGCCTGCGTAAGCCGGGTTATGCAGCATCCTCCAGAGGGTGGGACGTTCCCATCGGCTCTGTCGCGTCCGCGTCGGCACCTCGCGTTGGTTGAGTACGCCTGCGATGGCACCAAGGCTGAGACCTTGCCGCGTGTAGGCATCGAAGATGAGCCGCACCACCTCGGCCTCGGACTCCACCACTTCGTAGTAGGCCGCCGAAGTATCGGTCTTCTTCACGTAGCGATAGCCATAGGGGGCACCCGACAGCACATTGATCGAGCCCTGCTGCGCGCGGTGCCGCTTGCCACGGCGAGAACGCTCGGCAATCTGGGCCCGTTCATATTCCGCAATCATCCCTTGGAACTGGACCAGCAACTGATCTTCGGCGGTAGCGCCGGAGGGTGCTCGCAAAAAGATCAGTTCCACTCCACAGCGGGCCAACTCTTCGGCCAACAGCACTTGATAGGCATATTTCCGACTCAAGCGGTCTGGAGAGTAGATAAGAACGGTTTGGATCTCACCTGCCGCCGCGAGGTCCCGCAAGGCCTCCAAACCAGGACGGACCAAGGTGGCGCCACTATAGCCATCATCCTGGAACTGCCACTCGGGTGGGACCAGGTATCCGTTGGTCTCGGCGTATTGCGTCAACGCCGCTACCTGGCTGGCAATGGTGTGGTTCTCCTTTTGCCGATCGGAGGACACACGGGCGTAGAGGGCGGCAGGCTTGTCCATTCACCACCTCCTGGCAGCTTGCCGGCTGCGGGCTTGGAGCAATCGACCAGCACCTGTCCGATGCGAGCAACTCGTAGGCCTGAGCCAACTTGTCCGGCAATAATCGGTCGAAGTGGTATTCCAGATGGACGGTTCGCGACGGACTGCGCGTCCGATCAGCCACGACCTCCCCCACGGTGCAGGACCGCCGAGAAAGCACGGCTGGCGATCTCGCTCAAGGTCAATCCGGTCGAAGTGGCGTAGCTGCGGAGTCGCTCCACGAGACGGCGCGAAAGCTTGACGGTGAAGGATACTTTGACATCGCCGACCGGGACGGGGTGCTTGAGTCGCTGTGCCTGCTCCAGGTAGCGATAGGCCTGGCGCTCGGAGATGGAGCAATCCCGGGCCAGTCTCTGGGCAGCCTCGGGCCAATGCGGATACCGCTGCAGAAGGGTGCGAGCCAAGTTGAGCCGTTTGGCCTTTTGGATATGGCTGGCTCGAGGCATATGACATATAAGTACGCCTGTATACGTCACCACTCAAGTACTTCTTGAGGTTCATCATCATTCCTGGCGATACCTCACGGTGCGTTCAAACTGAAAGTTGCCTTTTGCGTTACAGCAGTGTTTACTCCTGTGCTCGCCAAACACTCGAAGTCGTTCTCGCTCATCGACTGCATCTCGGTCGGCGTTGACAGAATGCAGCGAAACTTTGAGCCGATGCGAAAGCAAGTGGAAGCCTGGCAGAGAAGTGAACTGACGGACGTTACCGCCAAGGTTGTCATCTACGAGGCCTTTGTCGAGGGCAAACTCGAAGCTCCCAAGCACCTTGCCCGCAGCGTGCATGACCTCTACTTCGAACCGAAGTACGAGGAATTCCGGCCGCGGACGATCTGGAGCCTCTCTCGAATGCATTCACCTCTGCATTCAAGGAACTGGATCCCATTCCCCAGTTCAAGGCTACGGCCAAGCTGGGCGAATTCCTGGAGGCTCGGTTCTCACAGTCGTTCTAACCAGCGGGGCGGTGTCGACCGGCCCGTTCCTTCCAAACAAGTAAGTCCACTTTGCTTGAGACGATCCATGCGGGCGAGCCTCGCCCGCATGGGCTGAAGAGAGGAGTCACCGTCATGTCTGCATTGTTTTCGCTTGGGCAAGTTGTGGCCACGCCTGGGGCGTTAGCTGCACTGGAGAGAGCGAAGCAGTCGCCTACCTGTTTCTTGGCCCGTCATGCCATCGGGGACTGGGGCGAACTGGATCCAACCGATGTCGCAGAGAATAAGTACAGCCTGATTCACGGATTTCGGTTGCTGAGCAGCTACCGGACGGATGCCGGCGAGAAGCTATGGATAATCACCGAAGCAGACCGGTCAGCAACCACTCTGCTGTTGCCAGAGGAGTATTGAGCCGTCTCCCCGTTTGTGATTTCGCGATCACAGACGGGGAGCCTCGCCTTCCTACTTAAGGAGTAAGAGCCATGTTTCAAGAATTGATGCCGTTGCTGTCACAGCGGGTGTTGATCATAACCTTGTGTCGCGCGAACGAAGAAGAAGTCCGTGTCAACATCATCCCGAAGCCGCTGAAATCCGATCAGCAGGACGATGACGCCGCACTGACCACTCCGTTGGCCATCACCGGTACTCCGAAAGAACTTGACGAACAACTGCCGAGACAGTTGGTGGAGTTTGTGGAGACTCACCTGGGGCTGTCCTCAACCTTGAAGAGTGCGAAAGAACAGATGGAGGCTGCCGCCAGAGCAGCAAGGGAAGCAGCCATGAAATCAACAGCCACCAAGTCCCATGGCTCATTCGGCAAGATCGTTACTCCGGGCTTGAGGCAAACGCAAACAGAAGCCGAGACCAACGACAAGGTAGGAGGCTCGGAATCGAATCCCGAGCCAGCACAGACAGCAGCGAGCGGCGACGCCGCAACCGCAGATTTAGATGCTACGGGCACTGGGAACCTGTTCGATCTTGCAACGAAGCCTGGTCAGTAGGACGAGCAGCACCTTCCAGTTGGCCCACTGCTGGCCGAGATGCTCACAAATCACGTACATTCTTTCGCCGGGTTGAAATCCGTTATGCTGGTCAAGAAGACCAGCTATCGCATGTCTCAACACTGGCTTGACCATTGACATGTCAAGTGCATTCAAGCGCTACATCGGCATAGACTACTCCGGCGCCGAAACGCCAACGTCGAGTCTAAAGGGCCTCCGCGTATACGAGGCGGACGCAGAAATCACTGCCCAAGAAGTGCAGCCTCCGCCGAGCCCGCGCAAATACTGGACGCGACGGGGCATCGCCGAGTGGTTGGTCGCGCATCTGGCTAGCGGACCGCCAACCATCGTCGGCGTCGACCACGGGTTCTCATTTCCTTTGCGTTACTTTGAGCGTCATGGCCTGCCGCTCGACTGGCCACTCTTTCTCGACGATTTCCAGCGACATTGGCCGACCGACGAAGACCACACATACGTCGAATTCGTTCGGGATGGAAGTTGCGGAGACGCTGCCTCCCGTTCCGGGGATCCGCGCTGGCGCAGAATCACGGAACTTCGAGCGCGCACTGCCAAGTCAGTGTTTCAGTTCGATGTCCAGGGATCGGTCGCCAAATCCACGCACTCTGGCCTTCCGTGGCTGCGATATCTTCGGCAGCACCTCGGCGGTCAGGTTCATTTTTGGCCGTTCGACGGATGGAGTGTGCCAACTGATTCTTCTGTAATCGCTGAGGTCTACCCCTCACTGTGGAGTAGGTCCTTCCCCCCTTCAGGACGGTCCACTGATCAACACGATGCGTTCGCGACAGCCGAATGGCTCCGGCAGGCGGATGCGAAGGGCACTCTGACACAATTCTTCTCGCCGGAACTCGAACTAACCGAGCGCAAAACGGCTGAGGTCGAAGGATGGATACTCGGGGTGTCCTAATCAAAAATCGATGCCACCTGAAAAGGAGAAGTCATGGAAGTACATCGCCTCGAACGAGAATTCCTCTACAACGGGGTCAAGCTGCCGGACACCACGCCAACCATGACCCCCGAACAGGTCAGAGACACGTACACGCATCTGTATCCAGAAATCGCGACTGCTGCGATCGATGGGCCCGAAACGGTCGGCGGCAAACTGGTCTACAAGTTCGTTCGTGCGATCGGAGCCAAAGGGTGATCAAAAGGGGACTTTCATGAAGCGAAGGAACCTAGCCGCCGCAATCCCCCGATCTACTGAGAAAAATATCAAGAGGGTCCTGCGAGCGCTGGAAGAAGCGAGGCAGGGCCGCGCCAGTACGAACGATCCCATCATGGAGCGATTGAAACAATGTCCAGAAGTATTCAAAGTCGGGGAAATTTTCGGCAAGGCGTTCGACTCGCTCAAATACGCTCAGGACGGAGGCGAACTCGGAGACCGATACCTACCGCCGAGCGGCACCGTTATTCCGCCGCTCGTGTGATCGGGTTACCGCTGGACGTCACCTTCCCGAAGCTCAAGGGAATTCGATCGCGGTATTGCACACGGTGGGATGAAGGGCCTGCTGCGGTTCTGGGGATGAGCCTGCTACGGTTGGGAATTTGCCGGCCCAATGACTGGTCGGGTAGCGCGGTGGACTTCGTAGAGCGCGGCTTCAGGAGGTTTTGCTCGCAGAGTCGCGCAGTTGACGCGAAGAGAGTCTGGGTGGGCGACCTGCGAATTACGGACAGTCTTTTCGAACTGACCGAGCAAGAACGAAATCAGGTTGAAGCCGGAAGAGAAGGGATGGCCGATCATTTGTATCTGGTCGGTGACTACGAAGCTGCCGCTTCCATTCCAATTGGTGCGACGCTCGCCCGCCTCGAAGCCGAACATGCTCTCTTGCCAGCTGCCTTCTACGAGTTATTCACTACCAACCTGTACAAATGGATGCGCGTGTATGACTACCTCGACGCCCAGGAACACGCCGAAACCTGGATGGAAGACCTCAGCGGCGACGAACTGGAAGCATCGGTCTATCGCAAAGTGGATATGGAGATCCCGGCCTGCATCAAGAGTCACTCTAAGACGCTCAAGTACAGGAGAGCCAGAACCCTGCTTCAGGAGATCCAGCCGCATACAAGCATGGCTCGCGAACTGATCCGGCACCTGCTTGAAATGGATACCCACGGCCAAGGGCAGGAGCACGCGTGGCCCGGCCAAGTCAGTGAAAAGGATGCACCCGGCATTGACGCTTGGCTCATGGATGCCGAGTACTCCCGGCCCGGATGTCTGATCACTTGGTACGAGAATGATGCGATCAACGCCTGCTTTGATGAAGAGGCGCAGCACATGGGCGAAAACGGTCCTTGCCAGCCGAACGTGGCGCTCCCCATCCATCTGAACAAGCCCACGAAAGAGCTGGATGAAGAAGTGCGACGCGTCTTCGATCACGCCAGCGCGATGCTTCGGTCGTTGGCCTCAGCTGCCAAGATCGTCGAACTCGTCAGGGACCTCTACGATGAATATCTCCGTGAACATCGGCTCGAGCCAGGACTTCCGGCTGAGTCGGGCGCTGCTGGTGTACGGGAAGAGCAGCTATGAAGGCTACCCGTATCGCCATCCTTTTGTAACTCTCCATGACGTGATCCATGACGGCGACGCGGCACGACTAGCGGAAGGCCAGTTGATGACGCCGCAGATGCTGATCGACCTGATGGCCGGCCTGGGAAGGTCGGTTCCAGCCGAGATCTTGCCGGCACGCGTGCTGGTGCGCACGGCAGAAATGATCGTATGGTGGAGTCCAGCCCGCGAGCAGACCATGTTCTTCAGTGACCGTGGCAATGACCATGTCTTGAAGAGCATGAATGGCAAGCTCTATCCCCACCCGCCTTTGCTCTTCAAAGCGTGCGGCTCTCATTTGTGGATTCGCGCTCTGGCTAAGGATGAACGGCCGACGGCGGAAACCAAGCTTTGCATGGCGCCCTACTGGAACTGCTACGACAATGGCGTGTGTTGTACGGGGAGCATGAAGATTCCGCAGGAGAAGTCGGTCGCGGCCATTGACTTGTGGGAGGAATCGTTCTTCCAGAGCGAATTCACGCACGCCTCCGGCGTTCGCAAACACGTTCGGTTTCGCGGTGGCTTCCTGGCGATGTGGCAATCGCTCGCGGGACAAAGAGCGTTTCCAGTGAAGTATCTCGTCAAGCTGCCGCAGACGCTCGCGGAATTCGTGAGGAACGATGACCACAGCTATCGAAACGACAATCGCAACGAAGACTGAACATCAGATTCCTGGCGCACTGCTGCAGAAAAAGGTTCGGGTCACGGTAGTCGGTTGCGGTGGAACGGGCAGCGCCATTGCCGCGGGATTGCCGTATCTGCACCAGGCAATGATCGCTTTAGGGCATCCGCACGGGCTGGATGTCACGTTGGTCGACGGCGACCGGATTTCCCGCACCAACTGTGTCCGCCAACCTTTCAGTGAGAGTGAGATCGGGCTGCACAAGGCGACGGTGCTCGCTACCCGGATCAATCTGTTTTGGGGGCTTGCGTGGAAAGGAATGCCACACTTCGTCGATGAGAGTTGGGGGCAGGATACCGACCTTCTGATCGGCTGCGTGGATTCTCGTGCCGCCCGGAACGCAATAACCCGCACTCAAACCTACTGGAACTGCCACTATTGGCTGGACCTGGGCAACAACGCCGATAGCGGCCAGTTCGTGCTGGGCCAACCTGAAAACCAGAGAAACAAAGGTCGAGACTTGCGGTTGCCGACGGCTCCCGAACTCTTCCCCGAGCTCATCAACGCGAAGCTCGACAAGAAGGACAGACTTCCGCCGTGCAGCGCGTTAGAAGCGTTGGAGCGGCAGGAGCCGTTTGTGAACCAAACGCTCGCCTACCAGGCGCTGGCAATGCTTGCGCGGCTGTTCCGATACGGGCGGCTCTCTTACCACGGCGGGTTTGTGAATCTGCGGACGGGGCGGACAACGTCCCTTCCTGTCGATCCGGCTGTCTGGGAACGCATAACAGGAGCGCGACGTGATTGCCCAGGCTCGAAAGCCCGCAACAGGAGTGTATCTCATTTATTATCTTAATCATCCGGAGGTTCCGTTCCGGCGTGTATTTTGCAGCGTGGCCCTCGATCCCTGAATTGTCCGACTCCCTGGGGCTATCTTGTCAATCTTTGACTTGACATGTAGCTTACTGATGTATATGCTTAAGTAGTCACAATAGTATATATGGCTATTTATAGATGTACGCTGTACAAGCTGTTTTGCTCTATAGAGTCTTAGCTGTGAGTTGGCCATGCGCAATGAATTCCGCAATCTACGTCTAAAGCAACTGGATCGCTCACTCGAGCCGTTTCGTGTGGTCGCGAAGACTCCCCGCCCGCAGAAAGGCTGGCTTCGTGCCATCCGAGAAGCCGCAGGCATTTCTGCCAGTGAGGTTGCACGCGTACTGAAGACAAGCCGCCAGCTCCCGGTCCAACTGGAGAAGGCCGAAGCCGAGGACCGCATCACCTTAAAAAGTCTGAGAGCAGCCGCGAATGCGCTGGGGTGTGAGTTGGTGTATGCGCTGGTGCCAAGGGCGAATTCGCTCCATGATCTGGTCGAAGAACGGGCGCGCTCCCAGGCCAAGAAACAGGTACTAGGCGTCGAACACTCGATGGCACTCGAAGATCAAGCCGTGGGCCGCGTTGATGAAGCAGTGGAAGCGGAAACCAAGCGACTACTCAGAAAGCGTGGCGTACGGTGAATCTCTTCACCGAGGGAGAAGGGAATACACCCCTGTCGGCCGATGAACGGGCCGATCTCATTCCCAATCTGGCGACCAAGGAAGAGTTAAATGAGTGGGAACGACAGAACATTCTCGAAGCGTATGCGTGGGCACTCGCACCTAACAATCTTCGCCGACGTGACCCTCTTGTCGAGCCATACGTAAGAGATCTCCATCGGCGAATGTTCGATCAGACCTGGAGGTGGGCCGGAGCCTACCGGACCACCGAAAAGAATTTTGGTGTTCCCCACCATGAAATTCGCGAGAGCCTCGCCGCCCTGCTTGGCGATGCGCGCTATTGGCTGGAACACGGAACCTATGCTCCCGATGAACTCGCCGTCCGCTTTCATCACCGCTTAGTTTTCATCCACCCCTTTGCGAACGGCAACGGTCGCCATGCGCGACTCATGGCGGACGTGCTCGCCCAGAGACAAGACAGGCCCGTCTTTCCTTGGGGTGGCGCGGACCTGGTGCGCGCCGGTGACTTTCGTCAACGTTACATTGACGCGCTGCGCGCGGCCGATGCGCACGATATCGGACCCCTGCTCGCGTTCGCACGCTCGTGAAACCCTCACAGAAGAATACCGACTTATCTCATACCGAATTTGTTATCAATGCCGATTTGCAAATGAGGCACAAACGTTGTCGCTCGTATATCTCCTGACGGGGCAGCGGACGACGATGCGTCGACTCATGGCCGCACAACAGGAACGGAGAGGAGGCTTTACTATGAGCCAAAGCTTTCGGCCAGTGAAGGAAATTTGGAATGCGCACTCCTCGTGCTTCGTGGAGCCCGAAGAGTTGATCATGTTGCTTCACGACATTGCCGCGAGGGTGGGCACGGCCAGCGACGAACACGAATACGGAGAGAACAAGGCAGTCTGGCTCGAAGACGGCAACAAGGTTCTGAACTACATGGAGGCAGACGAGCGCTTCAATGCCGCCAGTTTCAAAGACAGCATGGAAGAGCAAGGGGTAGTCATCAACCAGAATGACCTGGCCACTCTGATCGACAATATGCGGAGCCTGGTAAAACAATGGCGAAGTTCCCTAGGAGAACACGGAGAATTGGTGTTCTACATCGATGCTTGCTGAGTCCAGCACGCGTGATATTCCATCGACAGAGCAATGCTTGTACCAAGTCCTGTGATCGCCAACCAACATTGCGCAGGGTGGGCCAGTCAAAGTGCCAACCTGCATGTCGAAGTGCCCAAACACGCATAAAATGCTGATGTGAAAGAAGTGCTGAGGGAAGCGCGACGGAGCCACCGTGCCTACAGATGACACGATCCGAAAACGCGATCAAGAGAGGCTTCGCGAGTGGTTTTTGACGCTCGGATCCCCCGTCCAGTCGAGAGAAATCCGTGTGGTCTTGCAATACCTGCAGGCATTGGACGTGTGCGATCTCCTGACCCAAAGTGCAGAGAGACAGGCTGAGCTTGCAAGTGCGGCGCTTTTTCGTTTTGGCCTCGACACCTTGGCGACCGGGTTTTGGATCGCATGCGTTGCCACCGACGAATGGCTACGCGGACAAGGAGAGGTTCACATACCGTCAAGCCTTGAGCGCACAATCGCGACTCTTCCCCCGCAGGCACGGAACATGCTCGACGAAGTGGTGCACAGCGGATTTGTGAATGATTCCAAGCGAACTTTGCTGAAGGACGTGCTTAACCCGGCGACTCACGGGGATGCGCTTGTTAATGTTGTGAGGATCGGGAGCGCATTGGCTCAAGGAAAGAATTGGGCCCAGTACCTGAGTACGCTCATGAATGAGCTCACGCACACTTTCGCAGTTCTGATTCGCGAACTTGCTGGAATCGATCTTGAATCAATGGCTGGTAAATACACGGCGGCTACCCGGCAGGATTAGCGTTTCACCATTTTCTTCGCTGCTTGTTGCGCCGCCGCTGACTTACGAATGCGCTTGAAAGCCGGTCGTCACTGCGTTCAGCGAGATGCTCTTGGCTTGCCAAGTTTCGGGGGATCCGAATCACTCTCGTCCCGGATGACATTGGCAGGTGGCTGGGCTGCGACACTTTTCGACCTTGAGCGTCTAATTTCACTCCAGAATGTCGCCCGTGCCACCGCTCGGGTCAGGTGGAGCACCTTGGCAATTTCCTTCCAATCAAATCCTCTGCGATGCGCGCCAAACATAATTCGACTCTCATGAGAAAGTTTGCGACTAGGTTTCTCCAAACTCCGGTTGGTGAACTACGAGCCACGAAATTTCATCGCACAGCGTCAAATATGCGGGACGACCAGACAGTTCAGACGAAGGCGGGCTACTCAGACGAGAGCAATAGTCGCCACACAGGGATACAGCTTTCTCTCGTTGGGGGCGCGGTTCGGGGATGGCTGGCATAACAACCGCCCGAGGGCTAGCAGTCCTCAGTCCATGGGGCTGCAGCGCCCAGGTCTGGTACTGGCTTTTACGGATTAAACCCGGCGGCGATCACCTTAGTTGCGGAGAAAATGTCACTTTTGTTACAAAGAGACCTCTCTTCTACGCAGCCTGAGTCTCCGCGTCCATGGCTGGATTCGGTCCACATTGCCCATGAATTGGGCCGACGTCTGTGTCAAGTGTTTGGCACTCAGCACGTTTCGTCCTTTGGCCAAGGCTGGGCCACGCGGGCCGGTTTTCTGCACCTGAAGTGGCCACCTGCACGAATTCCTGCAGAAAAAAAGTTTTTGGAAAGCGGCTTGACTATAGATGTAGGCTGCCCCCTACCACTTGGCTCAGGTGTGGACTAGTTCCACCCGCCACCTTCGTCACCCAGCATGCTCCGAATGAAATCGGTGCATGCGCTTTTGCAGCAGGAGAGGAGGTATTCCGGAGGCGTAGAGACAAGTGTGTGTAGACGGACCTGGGACATCAACTGCCACCAGGACCCAGCCCCCGGAAGGCAGCAGTATGGGCGAAGCCGACGGTGTTCATAAGCGCCGTATGTTCCGCTGGCCGAAAGAAGCAAGAGAACTGGCCAGAGAATACAAGGAACGAACCAGCAGAAACCAGGAGCACACTGAAACTGGCCGGCGAGTGCTGGTCACAAAGCTTGCTGCGATTTCCGGAAACCCACGAGACGCCTGTCTACGTTTCCTGCGCGAGCTTGGCGTAAATCAAAAACGAGCGTATCACGAATGGACAAAGCCTGAGCAACAACGCCTTCTGGATCTGATCATAGCGATGCCGGTGGAAGAGGCCGCGAAAATCCTGCGGCGGCCCGCGGGGTCCGTGCGCTCGATGTTGCACCGGCTCGGCATCGGCGGCAAAACCGGACGGGAATGGTTCACCAAGTTCTCACTCTCTCGGGCATTGCACACCCGCCCCGACGAAATACAAAAATGGATCGACCTGGGCTGGCTCAAGTCCCGCACTCTCGCCACTGCCGGCACGAAAGCTAACATCATCCATGCCGATGATTTCTGTCAGTTCGTGAAGGAGCACGGCCGTGCCGTCGCGAGCCGCCGGCTCGCCTACGAGGCACTTTGGTTCGTCCAGAACTATGTCTTTCCGCCAAGTCATGCTGAACTATTGTCGGTGAGAGGAACATACAAAAGGCACGATGCCGGCGATGAGACAGACCCGAACAGGGAGTCTCAATCGGCCAGCGGTTCCGAAGAAGGCGGGGAGCAGGAAGGTTAGGGTTTGTGATGTCAGCAGCAAAGGAAATCGCAATCGTCAAGCACAGCGAAGAGCATTCCCTGAACGCAAGCAAGGGAGTGGGGAGCAACGGGTCAGGAGACGCAAACGGTATGCGTGCCGCGGGCACGGATGGCCCTCCAGCAGTGAGGCGACGTCTGCCGGACGAGCGCCACAGCTTGACCCATCACTTCGCTGTGGGCGGGCAGGAAGGCTACGTCACAGTTGGTTTATACGAGGATGGTCTACCAGGCGAACTGTTCATCAGGATGGCGAAGGAAGGCTCGACGGTTTCCGGGCTCATGGATTCTTTCGCAACAGCCGTGTCTCTGGCGTTGCAGTATGGTGTCCCCTTACGGGTCTTGTGCGACAAGTTCAGCCACACACGGTTTGAGCCAAGTGGGTGGACGGGCAATCCAAAGATTGGCTACGCCAAGTCACTTATGGATTATGTTGTCCCCAGATTTATGTGACGTTCAGTATGTGATGGTCGATCAACAGCGGTCCCGACTGCGCCGAACGTCACATAAGTTGGTCAGAGTTGAGTCAGGAACTTCAGCAGATCAGGATTGTCCCGCCAGCGTTTTCGCGGTTGCCGCAGTTTGTCTTCACACATGCCCAAGGCCTTCGCCTTCATCTCCAGATCGCTTTCCGCATAGATGTTCGTGGTATCGATGGAGACGTGGCCCAGCCATGCGCGGATCGTGTTGATGTCGACTCCGGCTCGCAACAGGTGAGTAGCTGTGGTGTGCCGAATGGTGTGTGGCCCGATTCGTTTGTGGCGCAAGCTTGCACGATTGCCTCTTGCCAACTTGGCGTAGCGGGTAACGATATCGTGTACGCCGAATCGTGTCATCGCTCGTGCAGAACGGCCCAGAAACACTCGCTCCTCGTCGGCACGTCCCGCGACTAACTCTTTCAGAACTGCAGTCGTGGATGCCCACAGCGGGCAGAAGCGGATCTTGTTTCCTTTACCTCGCAGTTGCACGAACGACTGGGATTTCTCCTGTGGCCCGTGCAATCGCAGATCGCCGACTGTGAGTTGGGCCGCTTCGTCGGCTCGGGCTCCGGTGTTGTACAGTAACAACAACATCGCGTAATCTCTCGATCCGAGCCGGCTGGTGCGGTCAGGGACAGCGAGCAATGCATCGATCTCGTCTTTTTCCAGATACCCAACTGGCCTGTGCCCTGATTTCTTGAAAGGGATGCTGCGGATCTGTGCACACCAGGAGAGATGTTCCGGGCTGCGCTCGCCGATAAACGCGGCCAGCGTGCGTAATGCGGCTAATCGCTGGTTGCGCGTTGCGACCGAGCACTTCCGTCCTTCCTCGATGTGGCGCATGAACTTCCTTACCAGATCGGCACTGAGATCCTCCACTAGCAGCTCATCCGGCTTCGTGCGCAGCACCGCACTGGAGAAGATGACGAACAGCCGTAGTGCGTCACGATAACTGTGCTGTGTATTGCGGGCGAAGTTGCGATCCGTAGGGAGATATTCCAGCAGAAAGCGCTTGATCCAAGGGGCCAGAGCGCGCTTATCGTTCATCGGGCGCCTCCGCACGCGTACCGTTCGAATCGACGATTCGCCTGTTCGAGCAGCTCCGGAGTCATGGTGAGGTATCGTTGGGTTGCGCTCAGACTGACATGGCCGAGATATGTGGACAGCGCAGGAAGCAAACGCGGTACGTCCGCATTCTGTCGGTACCATTCGGTCAGCCGGTGAACCGCGAATGTGTGTCGCAGATCATGAAGCCTCGGTTGGAAGTACGAATCGTCACGTCGTTCGATGCGCGCGATTTCGCGCAAGCGCGAGAAGCTTGTATCGGCGACCTGCGCTGCGATAGCGCTAGCGCTTTTCGTCTGAAACAACGATCGATAGTGTTGGTTCCGTCTTCCAGGCTGGTGAAGGTACTCGTGGATCAGCTGCTTGATATCCGGTCCGAGTGGCACGAGGCGTGACTTATAAAATTTCGTATCGCGTATCGTAACGAGGCCGAGGGGCAGGTCCACATCCATGAGCCGCAGCCGAAGCGCTTCGCCGAGCCGCATGCCTGTCGCGTACAGAAACAACAACAGGGTGCGGAATGTGGCTTCCGACATGACACAGGCGGACCTCCGTTGGCAGCGCGCCACGGCACCGAGAAGCGATCGTAAATCGGATTGCGAGTAGATATATGGAACGAAGCTTTGGGTAATCTTAGGCGCAGAGGGCGGCAGCGGAGAGGATTTCAGTCGACCGCGTGCTGTCCAGTATTCGAAAAAGGCCTGCAGTGTACCCCGCTTGCCATTCCAGCCACTGGGCATACTCCCCGAACCATCGAGGAAGGCGGTCACTTGCTGGGTCTTGATGCGGCGAAGATCAGTATCACCACAGTGGCGAAGAAACGAACGCAGTCGGCTCACGGGACTGTCGAACCGCATGCCGGCATCTCGCTTGCGCTGGACGTAAAGGTCAACTGCCTGGGAGAGCTTCATGCCAGCCCTCCTAGGTCGACGGCCGCCACAGCGCGTAGCGCAGGCAGATCGACCTTTGCATAGATTCCGACGGACTCCAGACTGCAATGCCCGAGCAAGTCGCCGATCTCCTTGAACGATGCGCCTTGTTGTAACCAGCGTGTGGCACATGCATGCCGCAGGACGTGTGGCCCTTTTTTTCGGCACTGTATTCCAACTGCCCCGAGTCGTCTGCTCGTCAGCGCCCACAGACCGTAGGCCCCAAGGGGTCGATAGGGAGGATTAAGCGTCACAAACAGGTGCCGGCAGGTGCATTGCGGGCGGCCTCTCTTGACGTATTGCAGGATGGCATAGCCAACCTCACGCTGGAGCGGATAGCGTTGTGGCCCTCCTCGTTTCGAATGATTCACCTCGAACACTTCTTCACGCCAATCAAAATCGCACAGCATGAGTCGCGACACTTCGCTACTGCGCAGTCCATAAATCGCGAGCAACGAGAGGATGGCCCGTGCTCGTAACGCAGCTGGCCCTGACCCCTTCACCGATCTAAGGAGCCTGCGCACTTCTTCCCAACTGGGGCCCTCGGGCAGGCCCTCGTATTTATAGACTTTTGGCCCTTGAATGCCCTTTGCGAAACCTGTGGCGCACCATCCGCGTGTCTCGGCGTAACGAAAGAAGGCACGCAGGGCCTGTGCAACCACTGAGACCGACTTGCGATTCCATCCGCTGGCGCCTTTCATCGCAAGGAACTCGTCAACATCTTCGATCCTCGCCCTCGCCAATAATCGATGCCGCTCCCCGAACCATTCCAGGAAGCTTGCTGTCTGCGAGCAGTAGGACCGAACCGAATACGGCGAGAGACCCTGTTCCTCTGTCATGTATCGGGCAAAGTCGCTGAGTTGATCGGCAAACCGCATAGGCCGCGCACTGGGCAGCTTTAGCCGCCCATGGAATCGCAGCCACTTCTTCGCCGCATATATAAAGGATGAAGCCGAGTTGCCATAGGAATGTGCTTTTGGATTCGCGCGTTGCTGGCGCGCCCAACAGCGCGCCGCTCGCTGGATTTCCTCCAGAGACACATCTCGCATTTCCATTAGCTTCAGAAGACGCACTACTTGTAGTAATTCAGCGGAGAGATTCCTCAGCGCCTTGCGGCTGGTACCTTGTTGCTGCAGGTGGTTGAGGAATGACTCTCGCTCTTTCAGCAACGGTGCTTGTCGGTGACGATTCAGGAAAAAGGGATGTTCAAGAAACTCGTCTAGCATTTGTGCGGGCCTCCATGCCCGCGACCGATGCTAGACGGCGGACCCGCCGACGGCACTTATGTTTTGTGCAAAAACTCGGGTCTTCCCGCAACCGCCGAGGCTTGCTGAGCGATTGCATGAATGAAAGAATGCTCTGGCTGCGAAAATTGCGTGATGAGGAAACAGAATCGTGGGAGCGGCCAAAAACCGGGAGATATATCAGTTCAAAGTGACGCTGATCGGCATTACCACGCCGATCTGGCGCCGCATTTTCGTGCCGGGAGACTGCACGCTGGCCCAGTTGCATCGCGTTTTACAAGTTGTCATGGGCTGGGAGAACTATCATCTTTACCTGTTTCGGATCGGCGGCAAAACGTACGGGCCTCCTGACCCGGACGGCGATGGCGAACTGAAACTGATCGACGCGAAACGGACACGTCTTCACTCGGTATTGCCAAGCGTGGGGACCACCTTCACCTATACGTACGACTTTGGCGACAGCTGGCAACATGACGTACTACTGGAGGCAATCGTCATGCCCGTTCCAGACGTAACGTATCCGCTCTGCATTGCCGGGGAACGAAACTGCCCACCGGAAGACGTCGGAGGAATCGGAGGCTACAGAAAATACCTGCAGGCGATGGCTGATCCAAGCCACCAAGAGCATCAGGACATGATGATGTGGCGAGGCCCATTCGACTCGGAAGCATTCTCGGTCGCAAAGGTCAATCAGGAACTCCAAAGAAAGTTTCGCCCACCGCGAAGAGCCTATGACGAAACGTGAGTCGCAATCGCAACCGACCTGGGCCGATGTCAAAGCCAAGCTCGACGCGTTTGACCGGACCGCGCTGATGGACCTGCTGCACCATCTCTACGCCGCGCATAAAGACAATCAGGCGTTCCTGCACGCCCGCTTCGGCTTGGGCGAGGACGTGTTGGAGCCGTATAAGAAGGTCATCGATCGCTGGCTCTGGCCTGACCCATTTCGCAATCAGGACACATCTGTTTCCAAGGCCAAACAGGCCATCTCCCAGTACAAAAAGGCTGTAGGCGATCCTGCGGGACTTGCCGAGCTTATGATTTTCTACTGCGAGCAAGCGGCGGGATACTGTCAAGATATCGGTTATCAGGAGGAAGGGTTTTTCGACGCGCTGCTACGCATGTTCGAGCAAGCCCTCAAGTCGGCCAACATGCTGCCTGCGAACGACAGGGATAACCTGATCGCCCGACTTGACCGTGTGCGCCAAATCAGTCACGACTTTGGCTACGGCGTAGGCGATTCCATGGATTATTTGTTGGCCAAATATGTCAAGCATCCCGGCTGAAGCCTTGAGGTCGATGCTAGCGGGGGACGCTTGCCTCCACAGACTTGCCGAAAACGCGAACAGTGCCGCACTCCCCGAAATACCACCCGTCAACTTATGTGACCTTCTCCCTCCAGAAAACGCCGCCATTCCGCCACATCCGATGTCTGCGTCACATAACTTTCACCGTCACATAATCCTGGTTATGTTGGGCCCAACATAACCAGGACTATTTGTTCCGCTGGCTCGAACTGCGCTTCCTGAAAGGCGAGCAGGGACTTCTGTTTGAATTACCCAAGCTGGCCCAACCGCAGCGTGAGGTGACCAGCGTAGTCGAAGGCTTGGGGCAGGTCGTAGAGTTGGGAGACGCGCCTCCGTGCCAATTCTGCGGCTCACTCATGGTGAGGAACGGTTCCTGCTATCGGTGTATGACCTGTGGCAGCACGAGTGGTTGCTCATGAATCGATTCTCAAAGTGTCATGAAGATATTTTCGCCTTATACGTAAACTGGTGGTGAAATTCTCATCTTACGAGGCCTTCGAGTCTCACGTTATGCGGGCAGAGATAGGGGGTGCGGGCCCTGTACCGTCGTTCTTTCTCTATACGTCGCAGGTGGTGAAGAAGGTTGGCGGGCGCGGGGCTTGCTTCGGATATTCGTTTCTCGTCCGCCCGCTTTCGAAGCGATTCTGGACCCTGTCCGCGTGGGAGAGCAAACAGAGCGGGGTCTGGAAAAATTGCAGGTTGCGTTTAAGGGCAGGTGGTCGAGATATGTTTCATCGCGGTCACCTTCATATAGTGTGGGGCCTTCGGCACGTCCTTGTTTTCCTTCATCGCTTCTTCCTCGGGAACTGCCGTGCCGGTGAGTTCCACCTTATGGCCGACGTGTGGGGCTAGGTTCGCAGTCGACGACACAATCCCCACCGTCTTCGGTCCCTTTGCCAGATCGGTGAGCATGTAAGAACCGGGTGTGGGTCCGGCCTTCAAACAGCCGGTCATGCTGTGAACTTTGGGAGCTTCTTGGGCCTTAACGCCCTGCGCAAACAAAAGCACGCTACAGAGCATCAAACCCGCTACGACTGAAAGTTTCATAAAACCTCCTGCCGGAATTTCCGATTTAGACCTCTGTCCCGCATCGTACGCTTCTCCTAACCCTCCAGGCAACGAGTGCGCCACCAGGGTAGTGGGCTACTTTGAATCTCGGTCCTGTCTATTTCTGACTAGGCCGAAGACTACGCCAAGGGTTAATCCGACGCCGACCCCGATGGGAATGTTATGGAACGCCACTCCATAGAGTGCTGTCTCAGTTTGAAAAGTTAAACTGCCTCGGTCGCCAATTTGTCCCGGTCGCCGCATCTTTCGGAGCAGGATGTAAATCGCCGTTTGAACTCCTTGGGGAACAAGGCCAGAGTCCATGCGATGGTATTGACTTCGTGACGATCAACGCCTGTTTTCTTTCCGACGCAATCGTCACAGAACATTTTCTGTGGATTCTCTTTGAGAAAGCCATGCACCTTTTCTGGATTGTTCATATCGTCCCCCTCAGATCAACCTGTCGGCGTACTCCTGCCCATATTTCTGTCTGACCGTCTACCTCACTTGTGGACCCGGGTTTTAATGGGGTTCAACAGCGGAAGGCTCCAGTTTCGCGTCTACAAAATGCAGCAAGAGGCAGGCAAATCAACGTGGCAGTTCGTGTTCTTTTCGTGGCTGCCCTTTCACGCCGGCAGTCCCGGTCCCTCCCAACTGCGAGACGGAACGTGAAGCTAGCCCAGGTTCGAACCGGTCCGCGTCCTCGGCGAGCAAAGGAATCACAAAATGGAGCGCCTTGATCTCTTTCCGCACGCGCTCTATATCCATCTCTTTTTGGCGCAGAACCTGAGATAGGTCCTTCATGGTCAGCTCCACATTCATAGATAAACGGGACCAGAACCCCACCATACCTGGGATGTCTCTAAGTCGCAAAGAAGAACTCTTCAAGCGGCGGTGACGAAGCGCCTGACCGTCTCCGCCCATTGTTGAGGTTCCTTTTCTGTAGCCATGACCTCGGTCGGCCAAGTCAGCGACAGGAAGGCCGGAGGGCCGACGAGAAGGACAACGCGCTCGCCGGGGCTCGCGTGCTTGATCTCGACATAGAAGTCGAAAGCCTCTCCAGGGAGATGCCCACGAGCCGCAAGCAATATCAGATCGTAGAGCTTGGGTCGCCACAGAGATCGCGCCGCCTGGACACTGTCAGTCGCATCGACCTCGAGGCCGCGATTTCGTAGGACGCTCGCGCGCACATCGCGAGTGCACTGGTGGGGATCGATGAGGAGAACTTTCTTGTCATCGAAAACCGAGCGACGAAGTGGTGGTGGCTGGTACATCCCACCCTGCCGAAACTGGCGCGCTTCCGTAGCGAAGGCAGGTCTGGCCGGATTCTCGTCCTGGGAGAGATGGAAGTCAAGGAAAATGGAAAAGCCCCGAGCGGCGTCTCAGGGCTCTGGGGTCTTGCGATTCGGGTTCAGGCTTCGCGGGGGGCGGGGCGAGACGCGTCAGGAGGCTCGATATCCGAATAACTTTCGGCACTCCAGTCTCAAGAAATTGTCGAAGACGGGAATGTGAAGGTCGCCCTTTTCAAGGACGAATTTGCATGAAATGAGACAGGCGCGCCATTTGAATTCCTCGGTGCCGTGTTTCTTGCCGTAGGCGGTGATATCTTCTTGGGAAACGCCAAATACCACCGCTCCTATTTTAGACCAGACGCAGGCGCCCGCACACATAGCACAAGGTTCGTGCGTGGAATACAACACGAAATCCGGGAGATACCGACCGTAGCCGGAGGAAACATATTTCAAGGTTTCAAGCTCCACATGCTTGATGGATGAACCCGAGGTTTTTACCCGGTTGCCGGCAGAAGCGATAACCACTTCCCGTTTCCCAATAAGACGTGTGATGACCGCACCGATAGGATAGTCGCCCCGGTCGCGGGCGCGCTTTGCCTCCGCGATCGCAAGCTGCATAAACTTCTTCTTCGGTTTGTAGGTGGGAGGAATCATTTGTTCTCCCCGAGTCCAGAGGTCCTAGGCCGCTTTCTTCGCACAGACCTTTGCCCATCGTGCCCGCTGTGCGGCTGCGATCTTCCTGCTGGCTGATGCTGACATGGTGCGCTTGGGTTTCATCTTACCCGCTTCGGCATTTGCGGCTCTCTTCGCCCATCGCGCCTTCTGCGCGAGGGTGATCCGCTTACGAGCCGAAGCTGACAGGATACGCCTCGGTTTCGCGTAGGAACTCCCGCCCTTCGACTCGCCAAGAACCGAAAGAGCTGTTTCAACGCGTTTAAGCTGATTTACCAGATTCGTTCTCTCCACCCTCAACTCCGACACTATGGACGCCAGTCCCTTCAGACTTGCCATGAATTCCCCCTCAGCGGGGGATTCTAATTGATCGGCTCAAATTCCATGTGAACCACCCCGCGGCGTATTCGGGACCGAGGCCATCCCAGAATCTGTGAGAAGAACTGTTTCCAGATGCGTTTCAGTTCACTTCGTGTTGGTCGTATTCCGGCACGTCTTCTGAGACGGCAAGAACGCATGTCTGGCCGTCGAATAGGGGGATTAGCAAAGCTTCCTGCGAGCGGCCGAACTGGCCAGACCATTGGCTTCGGTGTTGTACTCGCGAGGAACGTGGGAGATGGAGAAATCGAGCGACCGGGCCAGTTTCCGGCAGATCCAATTCAGCGAATAGAGCCGCGGACTGCGGCAACTGTACTCGCCACTCATCTGCCTCACCACCACCTCGGAATCTGAGAACACATGAAGCGCGGTGGCCTTAAGCCCCAGGGCGCATTGCAGCGCTTCCAACAGAGCAATGTACTCGGCGACGTTATTGTCCTGGTGTCCGATCCATTTGGCGATCCTGATGGAGCCGTCGGTGGAGCCGTCGATTACCACTCCAATGCCGGACGGGCCTGGATTGCCGCGAGAGCCGCCGTCGATGTAGGCCACTAGGTTTGCCATTGCGTGAATGCGCCGGTACCACCATGCGTGACCGATTTCCCGGAGTCAAGATGCTTACAGGGTTCCCGCACACTTCATTTGTAGTACCTGTCCGCGCCTTCGCAGCGCCTGTGGATGTTCCTGTGGGAAAATGGAAAGAATTTGATCTCCCATTTTATTAAGCGACAACGATTCAACGGGTTGCGTCCCGGGTTCTTGATCCATCGCAACCGGTCGATTGCACTGAAAACGGGCGTTGACAATCTTCGAGCAACTCTCTAAGTTTGCCTCCGTCGACGGCTGAAAGGATTGGCGAAATAAATCTTGCCAATCCGAAGTAGGCTGAGTGATCTGCTCAGCAGGGCGACCTGACGAGCAACCAGACCCGAAAAAACCGACTGGTTCTGCGAGGAGCAGTTGGGGTTTGGGACTGCGAAAGCAGTGATCGCATCAAGGGCTGCGACGGTGCATGCATCCACGCTGTTGGCTCCCTCGCAGGAGCTGATGGCTGGAGCGTAACCAATGTCGCAGCCTTTACCTTTTCTCCCACCGGTCTTACTGCCGCGAGTCTGCTCTCCCAGAAAAGCCTTTCTCCCCG
>JBAVAQ010000044.1:0-15923 GCA_049585795.1 Terriglobales bacterium
TCGAGCAGGAAGTCGAGAAGTGTCCGGAGGCGCGGCGGTTGATGACGCATCCCGGAGTCGGTGCCTTAACCGCACTGGCCTTCGTGCTGATCATTGGCAAAGCCGATCGGTTTCAGTGTGGCAAGCAGGTGGCCAGCTATCTGGGGCTGGTGCCCTTGGAAGATTCCAGCGGGAACCGGCGACGGCTGGGACACATCACCAAACAGGGGAGTTCGACATTGAGTGCGGCCATTGCGGCTGTAGCCTTCAGCTTGAGCTTTTGACCCGCGGCGTAGTAGTCAGCCTCAGCGAGCATATCCGTGATCAGAGTGACTAAACTGTTACGGCGTTCTTGATTGTCCTCTGAGAAACTGCGCAAAATACGCTTTGCCGATTCGGGGAGTGAACCGTCGTTCTTGTGACGGACGTATTTCTCGGTCTGGATGCAGGTGCGTAGATCACGGCCGAGGCTCTCGTCGTTACCGAGCTTGATAATGATGTGCCCACCTTCGCGACTGCTCTCCAAGATACATTTGGAATTTTCGTAGGACTCGTAATCATCGTTGAGCGGCGTGATAACGGAGACCAGCAGCGCCCCGTCAACCCGGTTTCCAATCGGATTCAGGTCGCAAATCCGATTGAACGTGAAGTCCATCTTGTTGACGGGATAGCGGTACTTACGCTGCTCCTTGAGCACATCGTTGGCCTTTAAGAATTGAGGATGTGCAATACATCCATGTCTCGCATCAGGTATTTCGCAAGAAGGGCAAATGGACACGGGTGCCGCCAGACGCATAATGATGTCATCGCCGCGCACTAGCATAACCCATTTTTGCAGAAATTCGCCTCCTCCATGGAAATGGGCGCTCGATCTCATGCACAGATTATTCTGAGTTCGCAAGGCCTACGGTATCGCTGCTTCCTGTAGATCTTTGTAGCGTTTCAAGGTATTGGCTTTCAGGGCAGCATCGCTTTCAAGAACCTCCAGAAAGTCCTGTGTCGCATCCACCAAGGCCCGTGAAAAATCCAGCAACCCGAATGACAACACTTTGCCTTCACGCTTCACCCGTGTGTCGTCCGGTAAAATCGAAGCCTTTAGAAGGTTCCAGTCATGCATGAAGCCATTTCGATACAAAACATAAATGTCATCCGCGTGTGGGCGGTAGTCGGCACGAAAATGTCTTCTGATGAATTTTGCCGCGTGTTGTCCTCTGTAACCGTAGGACGAAATTGCCGTGAGTGCACACATGAGGGCAATTGCTATCACATGTCCTCGGTGTTCGAGATCACCGTTGACCTTCACAACGTCCGCCATCACGTTCTCGATTTCGCCCAGGATCGACTCCTCAAAAATGCGCTTCAATGTGAACACGAATTTCTCGTCCACCGCTGCCGGAACTGGCGGCCACGAGCTCGGTTGCCAGGCAACGAAGTGCGTCCCTGCCGCCGGTTGCACGAGCGCACCGGTTATTGACGGTGAGGAGACATCCAGCTTTGGACTGAAATCCAGTTTATATTTCATGCTCTTCTCCTCGCGCACCTCAGATAATCGCGGGCTTGCTCACCTCTCTTGCTAGCAGGTCGGAAGTCATAAGATAGAGAAATTGCATTGGCGATTCGGATATGAACGTATCGAGGAACGGCCCGTCTTTCGAGTCCAGAAAGTCGTCGAAATCCCCTGGCGAGTACCGTGTAACCGAGCCCAGGAAGAACATCAACAGATAGATGGCCAGCATCTGAGGCAGACGACTTTTTTGTTCTGCGGCAGGGCAGCAGTAGAGATAGGGCTTCCTATATGGTGACGCCGTCTTCACGGTTTCCCAAATCCGGTTCCGGTTTTTTCGAATTATCTTCATCAGTGCCTCCGCCGGCACCCCCAAATAGGTGTCCGCAACACGTTGCTGCAAGAACACGGAGGAGGCCGCCGGACTCGTCACTACCTCGAAGTCTGCCAGGTCCGCTTGCGCCAATAGCTTCTCCTCTGAGATATCGAGTCGTTCCAGGTCGTGCTTGCCTAGATGCAGGTTTAACCAGACCTCCTTCGTCGCAGCGTCGTGAATGACATCGAACATCTCCACGGTGATAAATCGTTCCGGGCGGCCAGTCGCATAGCACCAGAGCCGGTGTCCCGGCAGAATCTGGGGCAACAGATGGGCCAGCCGAAGGTCTGAGCTTAGGACGCCGACGTTTCCATCGAGCAGGTTGAGAAGCTCGGGAAATACATGCGTCCCCTTTCCCGTCGGGAACCGGACAACCGATTGCGAAAGCTTTTTCGGTTTAGGCTCGCACGAAATTCCGTGATACACGCGCCCGGTCAGACCGCTGTTGCCTTTCGCCACGCCATACGCTTTCGACAGATTGAGAAACGCGTAATACAAAAGAACTGGACGTACTGCTAGTTCTCGGCCTGTCGTGGCAGCGCGGAAATAGTCTTCAGCCTGCCGCCGAAAGGATTGAGCTATATCTCTGCTCTTGCCGGGGAGTACTGCCCTCGCGATCGCTTCCGCCAGAAGTTCCCAGGGGTCGTTTACGAAGAATCGATGCTGCAGTTCGAAAGCAGATCCATTTTGAAGCAGAATATTCCGGCCGTAGAATACCTCTTCACGACCTACTCGGAGCGGGAGTCCAGGCCGTGCAGTCACAGGACCCTTGATTTTCTTAGCTGGCGACATGGCGATGCACAGAATAGCATCGCGAATCCGAAAACGCTCCTAGTGATACAAACGCCCGCGAACCCCTTGTTTAAACGCGATAATGTATTCTATCGTCAAAAAATAGCTTCTTCCTGCCTAATCGGGAATTGGTTCGGAATTTACCGGATTTCGCGCTGGGATCTCTCTGTACGCAAGATTGGTAGGCGGTAGAAGGAGCCGCCTCTCATGTTGCCCAAGAAACAGCCACGGAAGTCTGCCAATTGCTCGGCGAGTCTCACCGTACCAGAACTAGACCAATCCAAGACAACCGTGCTCAATACGCTGGCGTCTGCACATTCTCGTCGGAGCTACAAACACGCCATCGAAAAGTTCATTGCCTGGTATTGCTCCGAGCCTCGACTGGGGTTTAATCGATCCGTCGTGGTGCGTTACCGTTCGTTCCTTGAGGGTCTTTCCCTGTCCGCCGCTACGATCAATCTTCATCTTTCCGCTATCCGGCGCCTGGCCGATGAGGCTGCGGAGAGCGGTTGGTTAAGCTCGGAACTGGCGATTGGAATTCGGCGAGTTAAAGGAGTTAAGCGCCTTGGCCGGAGGATTGGCAATTGGTTAACTGGCGATCAGGCGCAAGAACTATTGAATGCCGTTTCTCAAAGCACCTTGCGCGGAAGGAGAGATGCGGCCCTGATCGGACTGCTACTCGGGTGCGGTCTGCGGCGCTCGGAAGCCGTGAACTTGCGAGTCGATCAGATGCAATTGCGAGAAAGTCATTGGGTCATCGTCGATATGGTTGGGAAGGGTGGACGACTGCGAACCGTACCTGTGCCGCCTTGGTGTAAGGGGCTGATAGATGTTTGGCTCCGCGACTCATGCGTGACTGAAGGCAAACTATTCAGGCGAGTTTCGAAGAATGGGGCTCGGCAGGATGCAGGAGTGACAAGCGACGTAGTCTGGTATGCGGTGAAACAATATGCCAAGCGAATCGGCGTTGAACGTCTCGCGCCCCACGATCTGCGTCGCACCTGCGCCCGCCTCTGTCATGGTGCTGGAGGGGAACTCGAACAGATTCAGTTTCTCCTTGGTTACGCCTCCGTGCAAACGACCGAACAGTACATCGGATGCCGGCAGAACTTCAGAGAAGCGGTCAATGATCGATTTCAAATCTCACTCGCAAACAACGTGCCTTAACGACTCCAGGGGATGCCGCGTTATAATCCGGTGACCGCACACTCAGTTTGAATCCGCATCAGCCCTGAGCGGCTGTCGCTGAAGAAGGTTTGCCGGGAGAAGACCGTTGCTGCCAAAGGACGTACCAAGCCCTGAGACTATCGGCTCTCTCTTCGAATTTCTTTTCGAGAGCAGAGATATGTGGTTGTGGAGAATTGCGTGGCCACCTGACGCATTTTGCTTTGCAGCGACTGCATTGCAGCGGTCATCAGCCTATACCGCCCTGGTTGGTACCGGGAAACCCAAGTTGCGCTTTAAACATCATCTAAAAGATCGAGCGGAGGCTTTGGAGGAGATCGGCGATCAATGGAGGACGTCAGCCGCAAAGGGCAAGCTGCCGCCGAAGCTTATTGGCGAATGGTTAGGCCAAATCAGAACGAGGCGACATGTGCCTTTGAGTAGCCTGGCAACACACAAACGAACGCTTGCCGCTCTAACGAACTTGTTAGCAGCTGCCGATGAAGCGTGCTACGGTCTTGGGATTTCGTTGACAAGCTCCGATAACGATCAGTTTACAAAGATAGCTGAGGCTCAGTTGTTGCCGACAACGGAGAACGGATCCACTTTATGCAGAAACATTCATCCGTCAAGAGCGCGAGTTCTACCGAAGTGTCACACTGCCCAGACCGGTCTCACTATTCGCTCGTTCTCGCATTTCATAGCGCTTGCTTCAAGCTCGGAGGTCCGCCCTGAGTGGTACAGTTTTTGCGACGGCACAAGTCAGCATGCCCTTAATCTGCTGCTTATTCCGTGGCCAGGCGAAGTGATCCCGAGACAATTTCGGCCCACCGAGATACTGCGCATCACGGATGAGGTCGAACGAGGCGGTTACGGCTTGTTCACGTTTGATTCAATCGGCCAGCCAAGCGTAAAGGCTCTGAGGAAGTTAGTGGACGCCGCGGAAAAGACTGTAGGACGAATCGACGGAATGATTTTCCCCGAGGTCGCGCTCGACCCAGAGTCGGTAACTCGGATCAGCAACGCATTCGTAAGGGAAGACCGATTCCTGATAGCTGGTGTCGGACGACCAGCGAACGTAAAGGCTGCTGGGGAAAACTACATAAGATTTGACGTGATGTTGCCGGGTGGGGAGTATATTCCCGAGCTTGTACAGAATAAGCATCACAGATGGAAGCTGGAAAAAAACCAGATTATGCAGTACGGAATCGGGTCGAGTCTCAACCCTCAGGCCGACTGGTGGGAACACATCGACGTTAACGACCGGTCGATAGTGCTTGTGACTCTAAAACCGTGGCTCACGGCATCGGTGCTCATTTGTGAGGACCTTGCACGTCCCGACCCTCTCGGAGATCTGATCCACTCGGTGGGACCAAATCTCTTAATATGCCTCCTTATGGACGGCCCCCAGATTTCCAGTCGCTGGCCGGGACGCTATGCGACTACGTTGGCCGACGATCCGGGATCGTCGGTGTTGACTCTCACCAGCATTGGAATGGCGAACCTCAGCAGGCCCAGCAGCGGGGTTGTGGCGCCTTCGAGATGCATCGCGCTTTGGAAGGACGCTCGGACTGGTAGCGCAAAGGAGGTCGTTTTGCCCTCGGGTGCCGATGCGGTCGTTCTAAGCATCGCCGTGGAGTATTGTGAAGAATGGACAGCGGATGGAAGAGGTGACGGGGGAAATGCGGGCCATCCGTACCTCGTCGGGCAGCATCCTATTTCCGCGAAAAAAGTGTATAGTGGCAATTAAGGAAATTGTATGGCCGCTAAAAAAACCTCTAGACGACGGACGACCGCTAAGCCGATAAGAATCACAGGATTAGAAGCCTCGTTGCTCTCTTTTCGCGCTCGGAATGGTGCTAAGCCTCCTCAATTCGACGAGATCGCAAAACACATCTCTGAGCGCGTTCGAAAGATGGTTTCTGCGAAGAAAAAAGGCAAGGCCGCGAACAGAACGTTCGAAGAGATTCGCAAAGTTGCCGACGCAAACAAACGCCAAATAGCGAGTGTTTCGCGAGGGGTACAACGTTCTCTTCGCCGAGCGATAGTCTCCTCTAATTCGGTCCCCGAATCGGCTGCGCTGACGCGCCGGTGAGACTGCTTTCTGATGACGAGCTGTTTTGTAATAAAACAAACGCACCGTGCCCGACTCAAGCCCAAAAAAGGACAGAGTTAATGGGCCGTGCGCTTTTGGGCAACGTTACGGGACATTGTGTTTCGATCACCCACGTTCCCGCGCAAAGAGGAGTAGGGGCTGTCCGCCTGACAGCCGACCGATGCCAGTGACCCCGCCGTAAGATTCCCACGTTGTTCTGGTTCGCACGAACGCACGAACGACCGCCTTCAGCATAAAGCGGTATGATTCGCCAGAGTTCAGTTCCTTAGGGTGCTCGCTGGTAGCGCGTGATAATCCGGTTTCTCACGTAGGGGAAAACGCAGAAGCGGGACGCTAGGAAATCGCTCCAGATACACGGAAATGCGGCTTTCTACTTTCTTATTGCCCGAACCATCAGAATGTGGCACAGTTCGCGGACTAATCCCACCAACCGCGATCCAAGGGAACAATCCCATGCCAGCCGATCATCAGGTCTATCACCTTAAAGTGGATTCCTCCGGGCGCATCGTCCTTCCTGCGGACGCGCGCGCGCAATCGCATCGCTGAGGGTGACACGGTTGTCGTTGTTGAGGATGGCCAGGGACTGCACGTCAAGACACGGGACCAGATGATAGCCGAAGTTCAGGCGTATTTCGCCAAGCTTGCCCCGCCTGGTGTATTGCTTTCCGAGGAGATCCTTCAGGACCGCCGCTCCGAGATCGAGCGTGACTAGCGTTGTCCTCGATGCCTCGGCGCTGATTGCGTTCCTGCGCTCCGAACCGGGAGCGGATAAGGTCGCAAAGGCACTGGGCGATGCGGTTATCTCCGCCGTCAATTATTCCGAAGTGCTGAAGAAGGCCATTGAGCGCGGAGGCGCAATCGAGACCGTTGCCGATTTCATTCGCGGACTCGGCGTTGCGATTATTCCATTTGATGAGCAGCACGCTGCCGCAAGCGCTGAACTATATCCCCATTCTAAAAAGCATGGCATGTCCTTCGCAGATCGCGCCTGTCTGTCTTTGGGTGTTTTGCGTCGTGTCACCGTGTTAACAGCGGAGCGCAAGATGGGTCTCCTCACCCTGCCTATCAAAGTGACGGTCATCCGCAATGCCCACTAAGAAGGAGAAACACGGCGCGGGCAAGACGGAACAAGAACCCGCCCCCCCGTGCTCCTTCCTGCATCCATCGACAGCGCAAGTGCAGTATCGACTGTCGCATCACTCGCCGATATCCCGGAAGAGGAGATCTGGCTTGCCAAGCAGAAAAGCGAACGCACCCGGCGCGCCTACAAGCAGGACGTGCAGCACTTTATGCGCACGCTGACGATTCGTTCTTATGAAGAGTTACGGAAAGTGGACCATCGCGCCGTTATCGCCTGGGAGCGCATCATGCGCGAGATCGAAGAGGCTATGCCCTCGACGGTGCGGCGCCGGCTTGCAGCGCTTTCCAGCTTGTTCAAGCATCTTGTCCGGTACGGCTATGCCGAAAAGAATCCTGTCTCGGAAGTCGAGCGTCCCGCCATCAACCGCGAACAAGGCACCACGCTTGCGTTCTCCAAGACGGATGCGAGGAAGTTGCTCGACTTGCCCGACGAGAAGACCCTAGAGGGCTTAAGGGACCGTGCCATCCTCGCGGTAGGGCCGCAGGTAGGACTTCGCCGCGCCGAGATTGCGTGTAAGCGTCCGAAGTGAACCGTCTTGCTAAGTGTCCACGAATAAGTTAAGTGGACACTTCCGCAGGTATGAATTTGACGTTCCAAGGCAGAAGTTCGGCAATGCGGTTGATGGGATGGTCGGCGATGCGGGTCAGCACTTCCCGCAGATAGGCTTCGGGATCGAGGCCATTGAGTTTCGCCGAACCGATCAGGCTGTAGATAGCTGCTGCGCGTTCTCCGCCTGCATCCGATCCCGCGAACAAGTAATTCTTCCGGTTATGTACACGTGCACATAAACGCAATTATGCGCAGTCAGCGATTATGTGCAGTTGGTAGACGTGACGATGCCGTGAAGCGTTGAGGGGCGGTTTCGTTCCCATCCTAGTTTCCAGAGAGCTGCACATAATCGGACAATCTCCCCGAAGGACTACTGTCCTGAGGAGAGATCATGCACAGTTCTAGATCAACGGCTACACCGAATGCTGTTGATGTCCGAAGTTTGATTCGTCTTTATGTGACGACACTGGAAGCCCGCGGCTACCGTCCATCCGCTATCTGGGGTTACCGAGGCGCCCTGAAACACTTTCTTTCTTGGGCTGAACCCGTTGGTGATCGCGTGGAAGTGAGCAGAGCCGTAGTCCGGCGTTTCCTTGAAGAGCACCTAGCAGACTGCAAGTGCCGTGGCCGCGTCCAGCGTGGAATAGTGACGATCCGTTCGGCTCTGAACCATCTACTGACGATTCTTGGCGAAACGAAACTGTCATCGGAGGTAGCGTTTCCTGCGCATGTTGACACGGAACTGCGAGCGTACTGCGATTACGCGAGCGATGTTTGTGGACTTGCGCCGGCAACGCTTATCTCGCGGCGGCAGTGGATTGGACGTTTCCTGGTTCACCAGTTTCCCAAGGGAAGTGTCAATGTTTTTCTACTATCGCCGAAACGAATCAGGGATTTCTTCACTTCACGATGCCAAGACTACCGACCGGGCACAGCACAAGTGGTTGCTTCCGCTGTGCGCAGTTATCTACGGTTCCGTAGTTTGCAACATGCGGATCAAGTGGAGTCTCTGATGGCAGCGGTTCCGTCGGCCGCATGCTGGCGTCTGGCTGCTTTGCCACAGTACTTGGAGGCCGACGAACTCGCCTTGCTCATGGCTGGGTTCGACCTAAAGCTGCCTCAACAGCAGAGAGACTACGCGATCGTTCGCTGCTTGGTTGATCTGGGACTCCGTGCTTGCGAGGTCGCGGCATTACGTCTGGACGACATCGACTGGAAGAACGGCACCCTGACCGTGAGTGCGGGAAAGTCTCAAAGGTCTGATGTGTTGCCCCTGCCTTCTGCTACCGGGCGGGCTATCGTCGAGTATCTGCACAGGGCGCGACCCGCCAGCGAAAGCCGTGCGGTTTTTGTTCGTCACCGAGCACCACTGCACTCGCCGGTGAACGCCAGTGTTATCCGTTCTGTCGTTCGACAGGCGGCCGTACGCAGTGGCCTCACGCACCGGCTACACGGTCCACACCGATTGCGTCATACCGCGGCCACACGGATGCTGCATCGTGGTGCCAGCCTGAAACAGATTGCCGACATACTGCGGCATAGAAGCCTGGATACGACAGCAATCTACGCCAAGGTCGATGTACCGCGCTTGGCAACGATTGCGCAACCTTGGCCGGGAGGTGCTGCATGAGTCGGTCCAGGATGTCGGAACAGGTCGAACAGTATCTGGCATTCCGTCGCGCCATGGGCTTCGATTTGCGGGGCGAAGGATATCAGCTTCACGCCTTCGCACGCTTTGCAGACGAGACCAGTTGCCACACCGGTCCGCTAACGACCGACTTGCTGCTCCGCTGGGTACAAACTGCAAAGAAGCCCGGGCCGGTCACAGCGGCCCGCCGAGTTGAAGTGCTACGTCCATTCCTCAAGTACTACCGACAGTTCGATCCTGCCTGCCCAGTACTGCCATTGGGGCTTTGCGGGCCAGCTCATCGGCGGATCTCACCACACATCTACACAGAAGCGGAAATTTCCGAACTGCTTGCCGCTGCTCATGAGCTCAAGCCCGAGGGACCGCGCCCACTGACGTATGTGACGCTGTTCGGCATACTGGCGGCAACAGGGATGCGCCTCTCGGAAGCACTTCACCTGGAGCAAGCCGATGTTGACTTGAAACAGTCAGCTCTCACGGTGCACGAGACCAAGTTCAAGAAGTCGCGGGTGGTACCGCTTCATTCCAGCACAACTGAGGCTTTGTCACGATACGCTAAAGCCTGCGTCACTATCTCCCGGCAACCAGGCGTCAGAACGTTCTTCCTCACAGCCAGTGGTCGGTCTATTCCCCATAGAACGGTTCACCATACCTTCGATGTTTTGCGTCGACGATTAGGCTGGGTTGCGCGTGGCGGGCATCCTCAACCAAGAATCCATGATCTGCGGCATACGTTCATCTGCCGGGCATTGTTGCGTGGCCAGCAACAGAATCAACTTGATCATGTGGCTGATGCCATCGCGACTTATGTCGGACACGCGAAGGTTTCCGACACGTATTGGTACGTTACCGCCATTCCGGATCGCCTCCGAGCGTTTCTCCCGTTTCTCCTCGGGAGAATGCCGATGAAGAGCACTCCCCAAACCCATTTTTCAAGTCTGATACAGGAGTTCTTTCTCGAGCGTTTGATGCGCCAGCGGAACTCCAGTCCACAAACTGTGGCGGCTTATCGCGATTGTTTCCGGCTACTGTTCGAGTTTGCCCGAGAACACCAAAACAAGCCTACCGACCGTTTGGTCCTGGCCGATCTCGATGCTTCTCTGGTCCTGGCTTTTTTGGATCATCTCGAGAAAGTCCGGAAAAACTCGATCCGCAGTCGGAACGCCCGATTGGCGGCGATACGGTCCTTCTTGCGTTTTGCTGTTCTGAAGGACCCGCAATCGCTGGCCACCATCCAGCGGGTGCTCGCCATCCCGATGAAACGTCACAGCCGGCCGTTGGTTGGGTTCCTGTCGCGCGAAGAGGTGCAAGCGCTAATCAGCGCTCCCGATCCTTTCACACGATCCGGACAACGCGATCAGGCTTTCTTGGCCACACTCTACAACACAGGCGCTCGCGTGTCTGAGGCCATCAACATCACGATTGCCGATCTCGCACTGGATGCTAGTCCCAGCATTCGGCTCCACGGCAAAGGCCGCAAGGACCGCGCCGTGCCGATCTGGCCGGCAACTGCCCTTCGTCTTCGTCGGTGGCTCGCGCAGATCGAACGGGCACCGGATAAACCGTTGTTTCCCGCGTCATCGGGGGGCCCGCTAACGCGGTCGGCGGTTGCCGACCGTCTGCGACGGGCCGTGCAAACCGCTAGAGGCAAGTGCGCAAGCCTTGCCCGCAAACGCGTCTCGCCACATACCTTCCGGCATACGACCGCTATGCACTTGCTGCAATCCGGTGTTGATATCACGGTCGTTGCTCTCTGGCTTGGTCATGAAAGCCCAGCCACGACCCACCTCTATGTAGAAGCCGACCTTAAGATGAAGGAAGCGGCACTAAAAGCGGTCCAACCGCCGGTCACAAAGCAGGTCCGGTATCAAGCACCTGATCGCATGCTTCGTTTCTTACAGGGGCTCTAACTATTATGTGCAGTTCGCGAGTGCGGCCAGCCTGTTGGTTCGCATCATGCGGCCTGCGGACTACCCATAATCGCGGACTGCGCATAATTGCGTCCTAGCGCCACGCCGCGCAACGAGCGTTCGGCGGCGTTGTTGTCGATCTCGATGTGTCCATCCTTTATATAGCGCGTCAGCGCGTCCCATCGCGAAAGCGCATAACGAATCGCCGCCGTCGTCTCCGACTTGCGCGAGAGCTTCGACAACGTCGCTTCGAACCACTGTCGCAGGGAGTCGAGCAGTGGCTGGGCCTGCGTCTGGCGGACTTCGCGGCGCTGCTCCGGCGGCCGGCCGCGAATCTGTTCTTCGATCCCGTACAGTGCTCCGATCCGCACCAGCGCTTCCCGCGCTACCGGAGAAGCGTGCGCTTGCTCCAGATCGTAGAACTTGCGTCGCACGTGCGCCCAGCACGCGGCTTGCTGGATGCGGCCGTTTTCGTAGAGCTGATTGAATCCCGCGTAGGCATCGGCCTGCAGCGTGCCACGAAACTTCTCCAGATGGCGCTCGGGGTGCTCCCCTTTGCGATCCGGCGAGTAGACAAACCACACGGCGGGAGATGCGGTGTCGCCCGCGGGACGGTCATCGCGAACGTAGGTCCATAATCGGCCGGTCTTCGTTTTGCCCTGACCCGGAGCCAGCACCGGCACCGGCGTGTCGTCGGCGTGCAACTTACTCGCGGCCGTCACGTAGCGGCGCAGCGCTTCCACTAGCGGTTCCAGCAACTGTGCGCTGCCGCCCACCCAGTCGGCCAGCGTCGAGCGTTCCAGTTCTACATCCTGACGCGCATACATCGCGGATTGCCGATACAGCGGAAGATGATCGCAGTACTTCGAGACCAGAACGTGCGCCAGCAGCCCCGGCCCGGCCATGCCGCGCGCAATCGGTCGGCTCGGCGCTTCGGCCTGCACAATGCAGTCGCACTTCGTGCAGCTCAGCTTGGTGCGCACCTGACGAATCACCACAAAACTGGCGGGCACGTACTCCAGCATCTCCGAGACATCCTCGCCTAACTTGCGCAACTCACCCTGACATTGCGGACACACCGTTTCTTTCGGCTCGTGCCTGTGCGTTTGTCGCGGAAGATGATCGGGCAGTGCGCGGCGCGTGGGTTTCGTTGCCGTAGGAGTCGTAGAGGCGGTGACCGGAGCCGGTTCTGGCGCGTCGGGCTCTTGCTCGCTGCGCTTCGATTCCAGTTCCTCCAATCGAAGCTCCAACTGTTCGATCTGCCGCTCCAGCTTCTCCGACTTGCGTCCAAACTGCATGCGATGCAGCTTCGCCAGCAGCAGTTGCAGATGTTCAATCTCGCGCTCATGGGAGATCAGTTGTTCGTGCTGGGCCAGGATCAGCGCTCGTAATGCTTCCCCAGGAAGGGCGTTCAGATCGGGAAGCGAAGCCACTGACATACGCGGAGTATCGCATGAACGCGCACGTTCTTATCCCTGTGCGCGCAAAAAAAGTTGTGCAAAGAATCTCGCAGGTTACACCGACAACTGCGGCTCCCATGTCCGCTCCGGCCGCCGCCAATCAATGCCTTCCAGCAACATCGATAACTGGGCTCGCGTCAGCGAAACCGTGCCACTCGTGGCTTGCGGCCACACGAACCGCCCGCGCTCTAATCGCTTCGCGAACAGACACAACCCGTCACCGTCATACCAGAGAACCTTGATGAGATCGCCGCGCCGTCCACGAAATACAAACACGTGCCCCGAGAACGGCTTCTGCTCCAGCTTCGTCTCGACCAACGCACTCAGCCCAGTGAAGCCGCGCCGCAAGTCGGTCACGCCTGCCGCGATCCAGATACGCGTGTTCGCCGGCAGCCCGATCATGCTCGCAGGCACTCCAGCAACACCCGCACCAATGCCGGGTCGGCGCTGCCTTCGATGCGCACCTGCGCCTGCCGCAGTTCGATGTGAATCGTGCCCGGTTGTAGTTTCGCAAAATCGGCGGGACTATGCTCCACCGGCAGAGGCGCGGGCAAACTCTCGCTCACCCGAACCGGCAGCAACTTCATCGCCGGCTTACGGTCTCCAAGCCTTCCTCCCAGGTAGAGCCGACGCCAGCCAAACACCTGATTGGCGTTGATCCCATGCACCCGCGCTACCCGTGCCACCGACGCGCCTTCGACCAACGTCTCTTCGACGATCCGCCGCTTCTCCGCAATACTGCGCCGCTGCCGCTGGCCTGCGACCAACAACTCACTCTTACTCGTCATCCCATCTGAAACTTGCCGGGAAGTGTCCATCTCCGCTCCAAGTGGACACCTATCCGAAGTGACCACTTCCGAAGAATGACTCCCAACTATCTGCCTGTCCAGACGGTCATAACCGGACGCTTACTTTTCAGACCTAGTTCAACCTGAACCTACAACTACCTACAGGTTTGCGGGAGACTGCCAAGTGCCTGCAAATACGTGCAAGGCTGAGCAATCATGGGCTGGAGTCATGGGCTGGGAGTTTCGCGTCGTTGAGATTGGCTCACAATCCCACCGCATTCGGGCCGAAGATTTCGACGCTCTCAACAAACGAACTCGAAATGGCGCACGTTTCGCTGATCTGATTTGATTCCAAGCTTTGTGCCGGACAAACAGTCGGCAATTACCCAGCACGGCAACCCAAACCGAGGCAAACTAACGGGGCAGCGGCGACCAATATATTCGAGCGTCGCTGGGTCTCTCGTTGCCATGCGCGACAATGCAGGGATCCTAGATTTCAACCATACAGCTTCCTGTTTATCTCGGTTTCAAGTTGCTTTGTCGCAACGCGATCGCGCCCGTAAATCTCCTGAAGCTGCGCTCTAAGATGGGGGTATTGGTCTTCGGCTAACGCGTCCGTAATTTCCTTCATATGCAGTTGTAATAAGCGATCCGCTTGCGCAAGCTCCGATATTGAACCTCTTTGTATACCGGGCACCTCTAGGGCACTGAGAACTGTGGATAATTCGTGCCAGCTATTTGGAGAAACCTTAGGCGCGATCTGGACAGCCAGATGATCCCGCCCCCTAGTAAATCGAAGGCGTAGTCCTGAAGCGTCAATAGTTATGACGGCATAATCGAAGGGAGGAGGAAACTCAACCCCTTCGTTTGGGACAATTCGACCTCCCATTTCACCGAACAGAAACGGCACGCACCTCTGAATGTCGGCTGCAAGTTTCTCCTCGCGCTTCTTAGCTAATTTTTCATCGGCGTGCGAGAATAAAAGTTTGTAGATCCCCCCCGCTACCCAATGGAGAACGAGCATCGGAGGCTTCAGGGCAGCCGATAGCCAAACGCCGAATCTTCTGTCCATGTTGTCAACGATCTTTCTTAGTGTACCCAAACCCAAGGCAAGGTAAATGGATCTATGCCCCTACCCTGGAGGTATTGCATTTCATTCAAGAACCCACCAGTGCCCATTGGCGCTGTTGAGAGGTAAAACTGCTGACCTCTGACGATAGAGGCGTTCAAGAAAGACTGATTCAAGGTCCACCACTGGCCCTGGGTCTGGAAGAAGCTGTAAACTCTGTCAGAGGCATTGAGGGCATTTGCGCCAATTGCTTTAGCGGATTGCAAGTAGTTCATTTGGCCCGCTTCAGTCTCATACTCCCCGAGAACTACTCCTGAGCCGGCACCGAAAGCGTAGTACCACCCGAAGCCTCTGGCCGCGACGTTGATTCCTGCGCCTGCTACAGCCGGACCCGCAGCAATTCCCGCGCCGACTCCCGCCATAATTCCCGTACCGGCCATGAACGTGTTGACCGTGGCGAGCCCCTGGTTCATCGCCGGGGCTAAAGCGGCTGCATTATTGCCGATCGCAATATCAGAGGTGTCGACGCCGGTAATCGGGTTAAGCCCGTTGAAACTAATCGCCTGGCCAGCCCCTCCCAGTAAATCTTCCCCCCCAAGGCAGGTATGGGAGCATCACCTACGTTGACGGATACGTCGCCATTGTAATATACGAAGAAGGCGCTGATCGTTGGGCTTCCACCAGCGTAGCCGGATGAGAGGTCTGAACTGGTTAAGGATCCGAAAGGGTTGCCGAAGAACTGGTCTGTGAAGTCAGTCCAAGAAAAATCGTCTCCAGAGTCGGGCGAATCTTCGTCCTGCGTGCCGAATGGATCACGCAACATTAGCGGATTGCCGCGCGTGTAGCCGTAAGAATTCCACGTCTGAGGATCAAACAGAGTGACACTATTGCTGTGCGGCTCTGGGTGCATGAACCGCGTCTCGCTCTGAATGTACGACCGCGTCGGAAATAGCAAATATCCGGTATTACCAGAAAACTCTTCGAGCGAGCCATCAAACGAACCCGGCTCCTCATTACTATTGCAGCCGAATCCGCAATTTACTGCCGCTTCCACGTTCCCGAAGGAATCCGTTATATGCCCGAAGTAGTAGGTGTTATACGTGCAAGTGTTATGGCCAGAAGGCGACTTGTCGGCACAACTGCCAAATACGTGGCTGCCGTGGAAATCCGCGTGACGGATTGCATATACGTAGGGGTATGGATTCACACTATCGTTGCAATTATAGAAATCGCAATTCTGAGTTACCTCTACATCGCTGCCCCCTGGCATCGGAAGCCTCACGTGATTGATAGCCCAATATGACCTGCCCCCCGAAAAGTAGTCCAGCAAAAATGTGACTTCTCCATTTAGGATGGCCCGCTCAGGGCCAGAGAGGAGGAGTCGTGCGCAAGAGTCGCTTTAACGAAGAACAGATCATCGCCATCCT
>JBAVAQ010000045.1:0-121235 GCA_049585795.1 Terriglobales bacterium
TTCATCGCCCGCTCCATCGCGGCCCTCGGATAAGCTTCCATGCTCTGCATGGTCTCCTATCCTCACCGCCCGCAAAGCGGACATTTCACGTGCTATCTCAACCGGACATATCATGTGCTACCGACAGTCCAATTATTTGCAGATTGACAGGACCACTGCAGCGGAGCATACTTGCCCGCGGTTTTGAACACGTTCCCTTCTGTTGGTTGCCCAGGACTCGATCTGCACTGTTTGCGGAGGGCACATGACCCCAAATTACCTCTGGCGCGGACTTTCGATCGTCGCTCTGAGCGTGGTTCTGGTTGCACCCGCACGGGCAGATAAATTGCAGACCGAGGGCGAGGAGATCGTGATCGGAATTGTAGCGGTGTCTGCGGCTCTGGTGGTCGGGACCGTTCTGATCATTCACTATTCGAAAAAGCGGACAATCACTGGATGTGTCAGCTCTGGAGAGACCGGGATGACCTTGACCGACGAAAAGGACAAGCAAATTTACGCGTTGTCTGGCAACACAACGGGTATTAAGTCAGGTGATCGGATGAGGCTGCAGGGAAAGAAAGTCAAGCCGAAGAGTCCCGACAAGACGCTGGTCTGGGAAACAAGAGAGGTGAACAAAGATTTCGGCCTCTGCCAGCCCTAGGAGGCTTCAATCCGCGAGGAGAAAATCGATGAAGAACTGCAAGTCCATGCTGTGCCTACTGGGGTTTGCTCTGGCGTGCACGGTTGCCGTGGTCGCCAGCGACGGGCCAAAACTGACCTTCACGTTCACCAAAGCCAACATACCGGGAGCGTTGCAGACCTACACTTATGGAATCAACAATGCAGGTGTGACGGTGGGCTCATACCGAGATAAGAGCTCGGGGCACGGGTATATTCTCAATGGCAAGAAGCTGACCAAACTGGACGATCCGAAAGCTCAGCCAGGCAGCACCATCGCCTACGGTCTCAATCCGAGCGGCGCAATTTCGGTGGTCGGCGTCTACAGCACAGCAAGCGGCACAACAGTGGGATTTCTGTATAAGAACGGAAAATATACAGACATTCCCGGTCCCACGGGTACCCGGCAGTCGTCCGCGAATTCGATAAACGACAGCGGGGCAATCGTCGGCTCGTACGTAGACTCCAACGACGTTATGCACGGATTCCTCTTGAAAGACAAGAAATACACGACGCTGGACCTGCCCGTGGCCACCGAGGGTACTGGTGCCACCGGCATCAATACACGTGGCTGGATCGTCTTATATGGGATGGATTCGAGCGGCGCGAAGTCAGCTCTCACAAAAAACAATGGCAAAACTTACAAGGCAATCAACGTCCCCGGCTCGGCAGCCTCATTTGCCAACGACCTCAACAGCGCCGGCGACATTGTTTATGAATGGCTGGATTCCAACCACGTAGCCCACGGTGCACTGTTGCAGGCTGGGAAATATTATAAGTTTGACTTCCCCAAGGCGGTTTTCACTTACAGCGGCGGAATTAACGACAAGAGCTCCATCGTGGGCTGGTATCAAATCAACAACACCGCCCCCGCATCAGGGTTCAAAGCCACGTACAAGTAAAAAGTTGCGAACGCCGCAAGCTGGGACCCTCTATTCTCAGCGGCCTCTTCTAGAAAAACCGGTCGCGCCCTGTTCCGTCACCAGCACGATTTCCGATGCCCAGCCGCATTTGCTTCCTTATTCAGGCAACTGCAACGGTCATTCCATCTCGGGGCTCCGGCAGTATGTATTTGGGCTGGTCCGATTCACCCAACTGGACAGTCGCCAGATTGCCTCGAGAGACTCAACTGCAGAAGCGTGCCGGTTACAGCTCCGTGTACTCGGGAATATAGTCCTTAAAGAGACCTTTGCCTTCATACATGGTTCGTACCGGGACGCGATCGGCGTTCTTGCTGGTTCGGACCCACTCCCAGGCAGCATTGATTTCGGCGGTTGTGAAATAGCGAGTCTCGGCTTGAAGAACGGCGGTTCCAGCGAGCACCATCGCGACCACTTCTTCCCATTTGTCGGCCCCGACAACCGCCATTCGCGCAATGTGGTCGGTATATTTTTGTAGGAAGCGCATTTCATCCCAGCGCGCCTTCCGATCCGCGCCCTCCATTTGCGAAAGATCGGCAAGAATCCCGATCGGCCGCTGTTTTCGTTCTGCGATCACGAATTCAATCTGCGGCTCAAATGCTTTGACTTCGTCGGCGGTAAGGCGTCCGACAACTTTGAATCCAATTGCTGATCCTTGGCTTTCGTTTAGTCTTTCAATCATGGCTGGGTATCTCCGTTTTCCTCGTAAGTTTATCTTATATTTTCGGGATGGACGGTGCTCGTCAGAGAGGATTGCTTGGGCAATCGCGACACGGCAACAGTAGTTCGGGAATTGCGTTATCATCGATCCGGGGCTGATGCCTTTTTCAGAATGATCTTCGGATTAAGCCGTGTTGTTTAGGCCTCGATCCTCGTGACAGCGAAAAACAAAACCGAACTGCGATGGATAGCGGGAGGATGGCTTGTTTCCTGGATTTTGGGCTTTGTCGGGATGCACGAGCCCCTGTGGAGGGCCGTCTGGCTTTGTTTGGCCGCGATTTACGTGGGAGCATTCTGGTTTCTATCTCGAGGGAGCGATATAGAGACAGAAGCCGGATTGCAAAGGGTATCGAGCGTCATGATCGGATTAATCGTGGTCCAGATTGCATTCGCGTTCTTCATGGCATTTCAAGCTGCTAGCACAAGATAACCCGGACCCTTCGACCTAGAAAAACCGAGTCACGCCTTCTTCCATCACCAACACCCGATCCTCAATGCCCGCCGCTTTGGCTTCCTGCTCCAGCAACTGCAAGGGCTCGTCCATGGGTTCGTGAGAGAGTTTGAAGGTTCCGTAGTGCATGGGGACCATCCAGCGCGCTTTCAAATCAAGGAATGCGCGGGTGGCGTCGGCGGGATTGGCGTGGACGTTGCGGAAGGACGGCGGATTGTAAGCTCCGATGGGCAACAGCGCCAGCTCGGGCGCTAAGCGCTGTCCGATCTCTCGGAAGCCGGAGAAATAAGCCGTATCGCCAGCGTGATAGACAGAATGCTTGCTGTCACGCAGCACATAGCCGCCGTAGCCGCGATGAGAATCCTTGATGATGCGCGCGCCCCAATGCCGCGAAGGCACGTGGGTAACGGTAAGGTCGCGATGGCGATAGCTGTTCCACCAATCGAGTTCGACCACGTTGCCGAAGCCCAGGTCGGACACGAGATCCAGCACGTGATGCGGGACCACAATGGTGGGCGGATCGGCACGGCGCATCCGCGCCTGCTGAACGATGGCCCGCAACGACGGCCGGTGCAGATGATCGAAGTGCGCATGCGTAACCAATACCAAGTCGATGGGGGGAAGATCGCGCAGCCGCACTCCCGGCTGCCGCAGTCGCTTCAGCACAAACAGCCAGCGGGCAAAATTGGGATCGATGATGACGTTCTGGCCGCCGATCTGCACGAAAAAGCTGGCATGGCCGATGAAGGTTAATCCCAACTCTCCGTTGCTGACCAGTTTTGGTTTGTAAGCCTGGCCGGTTCGCGGAGTCACGGCCGAGTGCCGTACCAGAGTGCCAAACGCACGCGCGCGTTTGCGGAGAACGGGATTCGTAAGCGTTGGCTTTAACATCTGCTCCTGGCCGAAGTGACGGCTTCGGGTACAACTGCCTCAGCGAGCGGAAGGCTGGAAGAAACATCGTTTCCAGCACGTTTGCGACGCTTGGGCGTGATCTGGCTTTATTCTAAGACAATTCGCTGGCGATTGCTTGACCGTAATGCAGCAGTCAGTTCTAATCCTTTAGGGAACTTTATTTGTTTCAAGGCGACACGTTGCGGAGCAAATTCTCTACAGCGAGCATTGCGACCGCAGAGACCGTAGAGACGTAGCTTGCTACGTCTCCTTCTTAGAGGACATGTAAGTTATTTCGGGACCAACTACAGGAGCCAAAATGCGGGTTGCATTCTTAGGATTGGGAATCATGGGGCGGTCGATGGCGTCGAATCTGGTCAAGGCCGGCCACGAAGTCGCGGTGTGGAATCGTAGTCAAAGGAAAGAGGTGGAGGGCGCACGCAGCGCGGCGTCTCCGGCCGAGGCAGCGCGCGACGCTGAAGTCGTATGGATGTGCGTGTCTGACACCAAAGCGGTAGAAAGCGTTCTGTTTGGGCCGCAAGGCGTGCATGAATCCTTGAAGGAGGGCATGACGATTGTGGATTCTAGCACGATCTCGCCCTCAGCCACGCGCCAGTTCGCCGATCGTGTGCGTCCGCAGGGTGTGCAATACGTCGACGCGCCCGTGACCGGCTCCAAAACCGGCGCGGAAAGCGGGACGCTGATCTTCATCGTCGGTGGAGAAGAATCGGCCGTTGAGAAACTGAAACCGCTATTTGCCGCGATGGGCAAAAAGATCTTCCGCATGGGCGAAACCGGCAAGGGACAAGCCGCAAAGCTGGTGATGAATCTGCAAATCGCGCTCATCTACGAAGGCTTCGCCGAGGCCCTCACTCTAGCCACGAAACTTGGCGTCGATATCGAAGCGCTGCTGCCTTTGATCCAGGCTTCGATGGTGCACTCGGGCGTGGTCGAGTACAAAGCTCCGTTTGTCATGAAACGTGACTTCTCGCCGAACTTCCCGCTTCGCCTGATGCACAAAGACCTCAAGCTGGCGCTTGACGCGGCGAAGGAGCTCCGTGTAAGACTGCCAGGCCTGGAGACGGTAGAAGAAATCTACGACGTCGCCGACGAAGACGGACACGGCGATCTAGACTATGCTGCGACGTTAACTTTGCTCGAAAAATGGGCGGGAGTTGAAGTAAAAGGCGCGTCAGCGTGACCGGCGGTCGCTTTTCTGTGGTCAGCTTTCTCGACGGAGGTTACCCGCCGGTACTTCCGTAATGCAACCTCTCTCGCTATTACAGAACTATTACACACGGCGCGGACGGTCCCTGCTAGGTTAGTTTTATAGCACCTACAACGAGTAAGGGACCCCGCAATGGAACTTGAAGCACTACATCGTGAGCCAGCCGCCGATAACGAAATCAACTGGGTAACCGCAACCTTCATGGGCTTGTTTCATGTTGGTGCAATTGCCGCGCTCTTCTTTTTCACCTGGAAAGCGCTGTTCGTGGCAATGTTTCTGTGGTGGGTTTCGGGAAGCCTGGGCATCGGCATGGGTTACCATCGGCTGCTGACGCATCGCGGCTACAAGACTCCGAAGTGGGTGGAATATTTTCTGACGACCTGCGCGACCCTGGCGCTCGAAGGCGGACCGATCTTCTGGGTGGCCACGCATCGCATTCATCATCAATATTCCGATCAGGAAGGCGATCCGCACTCGCCGATCGACGGCAAATGGTGGGCGCACATGGGCTGGATTCTGACTGGCAAGTCCATGCATCACGACACGACTACGCTGGCGCGCTACGTGCCTGATCTCGCCAAAGACAAATTCCATGTGTGGATCACGAAGTATCACTACGTTCCCATGATCGTCTTAGGCCTGATCCTGCTGGCCATCGGCGGGCTGCCGTTCCTGCTCTGGGGAGTATTCATGCGCACCGTGGTCGGCCTGCATGCGACCTGGCTGGTCAACTCGGCAACGCACAGCTGGGGTACGCGACGCTTCATCACCAAAGATCTTTCGACCAACAGTTGGTGGGTCGCGATCCTGACCTTCGGCGAAGGATGGCACAACAACCATCACGCGCACCCGGTTTCCGCGCGGCATGGTTTGCGCTGGTATGAAATTGACATGAACTGGTACGGCATCTGGGCCCTCAAAAAACTGGGCCTGGCCCGCCATGTGTATCGCGTCAAGCTGAACGAGTTAGACCGCAAGCAAGAAGCAAAAACCGCAACGCCGACGCCCGAGTTAGCCTCGGTCTAAACAGCCAAGCCCCCCGTCATCCTGAGCGCAGTCGTCGTTCGCGAGAGCGAACGGCGACGCAGTCGAACGACCCCGCGTAGTCAATCCCAGCTAGTCTGATACAGGGAATTCGCCGCGTACTACTGTGAGAATTCCCCGACGCATCGTTCCAATCCCAAGAGCTGCGGGGTCCTTCGACTGCGTGACTGCTTCGCGTTGCGAAGCAGTCACTTCGCTCAGGATGACAGTGATATTGGAACGATGACAGCTATATTGGAACGATGACAGTGATATTGGAACGATGACAGCTATATTGGAACGAGGAACGAATTCTTTCCCTTCGCGGTAGAATCGTTCCATGCGCATCACTAGCCGGCGCAAGGCGACGATTACATTCCTCGTTCTTGGCGTTGGTCTCGCCGGTGTGGCGGTGGCCGTCGGATTCGGCTGGATCATTCTCAACTGGCGCGAAGGCATTAAAGTCTTTCTGGGCGTGATCTTCTTCGGCGCCATCACTACCGGGCTAGTGCTGAACACCATTTTTCTGTTGCGCGAGATCCGCCGCAACGAGCAGCACGACAGCTTCATCAACGCCGTCACCCACGAACTCAAGACCCCAATCGCTTCCATTCGCCTCTATTTGCAAACGCTGCAGCATCGTGACGTCGACGACGCTCAGCGGCGCGAGTTTTACCGCCGCATGCTCGACGATACCGATCGCCTTCTGGGCACAGTCGAGCAGGTTCTGAAAGCTGGCGTCGCCGGCCACAGGAAGAGCAGCCGCGAACGCGTGCCTATCGATTTCGCCGATCTGGTTCGCGACTGTGTCGACGTGGCCCGTACCGGTCATCATCTTCCACCTCAGGCCCTGCGCTTCGAGCCCGCTGTTGCTCATGACGGAGCCATCGTGATCGGCGATCCGGGGGAGTTGCGCACCGCCGTCTCGAATGTGCTGGACAATGCGATCAAGTATTCCGGCGACCAGGTGGATGTCTCCATCCGCCTTGAAGTCCCCGACGAAAAGCGTGTGCGGCTAAGCATCCAGGACCACGGAGTCGGCATTCCGCCGACAGAGTTGAAGAGCGTCTTCAAGCGCTTCTATCGCGTTTCCAATCGCTCACTGGCGCATATTAAAGGCACGGGCCTGGGGCTGTTCATCGTGCGTGCCATTGCCAAGAAACATGGCGGCCGCGCCTTTGCCGAGAGCCTGGGAGAAGGCCACGGCACGACGGTTGTTGTCGAACTGCCGCGCAACCTTTCCCGGCAGAGCGAAGTCATTGCGACCCAGCCCGCCGAGAGCGCAGTGCGGGAGCATCGGGCATGAGCCGCGTGCTGATCGTCGAAGACGAAGCGCACATCGCGCAGGGACTGCGTTTCAATCTCGAAGCCGAAGGACACAGCGTCGAAGTTGCCGGCGACGGCGAGCGCGCCATCGAGTTGCTGCTGGGCCATAAGGACAACGGCCATAAGGAAAACGGCCATAAGGAAAACGGCCACAAGCAACGTACCCAGCGCGAAGAGTTTGATGCCGTCGTGCTCGACGTCATGCTTCCGGGCAAGGACGGTTTTGCCGTCGCCACCGAACTGCGCGCCGCGAAGAACTTCGTGCCCGTGCTCATGCTCACCGCCCGTGGCCGGCCCGAGGATGTGCTCAAGGGATTTGCTTCTGGCGCCGACGACTATCTTCCCAAACCGTTCGAGCTTCCCATCCTGCTGGCGCGGCTGCAGGGTTTGCTGCGCCGCCGCGAGTGGATGGGCGTCAGCCAGGCGCCGGCTGCCGACGCTTTCTCCTTCGACGGACGAACCATTGACTTTGGCAAACTCGAATTGCGGGTCAAGCAGAACACCATCCAGCTTACTTTGATGGAGGCGGAACTGCTGCGCCATTTGGTTCGCAACAGCGGCAAAATCGTCTCGCGCAAAGAGATCCTCGAAGAAGTCTGGGGACTGCACGAAGACACCGACACGCGTGCCATCGACAACTTCATCGTCCGCCTGCGCCGCTACATCGAAGACGATCCCGCCAAGCCAAGACATTTGCTAACCGTGCGTGGCGTGGGATACAGATTCGTGCCCGAGCCGGGGGTTAGCTGATTCACCAAAGAGTCACAAAGGGAACCTTTCTTGGGGCTCTACTGCGACTCTGTGTCTCTGCGGTAAAGAGGCGGTGCCTAGGCGGAACGTGGGCCTGGAGCAGCTTCTGGAAAAGAAGAATCGACAACATGCCGGCAGCCGGGGGCGGCTGTCCCCACGCTTTCTTTCTATTGACGGTGGGTGGAGGCTCCGGCGGCCAGGTCACGCAACACGCCCAGAAAGCCGGCGGCGGCGCGCTCGTCGGAGAGAGCTTCGAGGTCGATGGTCGCGGCGAGATGAGGGGACTCGGGACGAAAGCGCACGCTGACCAGGTTATGTCCGCGTGAGGTCATCAGTGTATTGATGACTGGCGGAAGCTCCTGTCTCCACTGGGTGCAGGTGGTCAGGACTACGGGGCCGGGCCGCACGACCGTCCAGTTGCGCGATTTTCGAATCACTTTGTTGTCGTTGTGCGTGAGCCAGCGATGGCGCAGCACTTCCAGGCGGATGCCGGGTGCGCAATCGAGGTCGGCTTCGAAGGTAAGCGTCTCTTTCTGTTTGTGCCAGACGCTCAACACCCATTGAATGGGCATCGGCCGTGGAAGCAATCGGATGGTTACGCGGGCATTCTCGAACCAGTGGGTGGCGAATCGCAGGTGCGCTTGCAAGCTCGAAGTTCCATGCCAGCGGGCTTCGGTCAATTGACCGCGGTGGGAGCAGGCTGCTTCCACCCAGTGCAAGGCCTTTGTCCCCCGGCGGCGGTTGTAGCTGGCCAAGCACAAAAACCACAATCCGACGAGGGCTACCGCGGCTACGGCGTCAATGAGGAACAGGCGGCCCACAAATGTCTCTGATGCGAATGGTACGTCTTGAGGTGCAAGGAGAGCAACAGTTTCATCGACTATTTTTGAGGAAAACTTAAGCCTCACGGGATCAGCATGAAGATCCGGACTCTGGCAGGCTGCACGGCTACAATGGCGGAGTGGAATTTACATTGCGAGAGTTTCGGCGCGAGGATTTTGACCGCCTGTGGCGCATTGATCAGGAATGCTTTGCGCCCGGGATCGCATACTCGCGATTGGAGTTGGCAGCATACATCCGGCTGCGGGGAGCATTTACCGTGGTCGCCGAGTCAATTGCAGGCAGGCGCGAGAGGACGGGGACTGACGGACCTCCGCTAGCCACACACTCGCCGAACCTTTTGGGTTTCATTGTGGCGCAGGTCGCGCGACGGGGAGTTGGGCACATCCTCACCATCGACGTGCCGTCGGCGAGCCGGCGGTTCGGGGTTGGCTCGAAATTGCTGACCACGGCTGAAGAACGTTTGCGTGCGGCCAATTGCCACAGTGTGGAACTGGAAACGGCGGTGGATAATGCTGGTGCTCTGGCCTTCTACAAGCGGCACCGGTACAGCGTGGTCAAGACGATTCCGCGCTATTACACGAATGAAGTGGATGCGTTTGTGCTGGAGAAAGAACTCTAGTGGGATTGGCTCATTTGTCCGCGAAATGCGGGCTATCGTAGGCGCCAGCGTATTATGAGTCGGCATCGCATCTGTCCCGCGATATGAAAATTGCGATTCAAGGGGAAGCGGGTTCGTTCAGCCAGGAAGCGGCCAAGCGCATGGTTCGCGGTTGCAGTATTGTGCCCTGCGCGCGGTCGCGGGAGGTTTTCGATCGGCTGGAGCGGGGTTCGGTTAACGCGGCCGTGATTCCCATCGAGAATTCGCTGGCGGGTTCCGTGGCCGAGCACTTCGATCTGTTATTGGCGCGTAAGGTTTCGATTCAGCAGGAATACCGTTTACGGATCGTGCATAACCTGATCGCCGCGCCGGGAGTGAAGATGAAGGATATCCGGCGAGTGTACTCGCATCCGGTGGCACTCGATCAATGCCGGGATTTCTTTCGGGAGCATCCGAAGATCGAAGCGACGCCTTTCTATGACACGGCGGGCAGTGTGAAATACGTGGTGGAAAACAAGTTGAAGGATGCGGCCGGGATCGCGGGGCGCCAAGCCGCCGCGGTTTACAAAGGCCGAATATTGGCTCCCGGCATCGAGGATGACAAGAAGAACTTCACCCGATTCTTTCTCATCCGCAAAGGCTACCGCATTGTGCCCGGGGCGAACAAAACTTCGATTGCGTTCCGAGTGAAGAATGTGCCGGGTGCCCTGTTCAAAGCTTTGAGCGTGTTTGCCTTGCGAGACATCAGCCTGAGCAAGATCGAATCTCGGCCCATGCGTGGGCGACCATGGGAATACATCTTTTACGCCGACTTGCTCTGTGGCGACGATCAAGTGGCGCGCAACGCGCTACGGCATCTGGCAGAAAGCGCGAGTCCGGTGAAGGTGCTGGGAGTGTACCTTTCGGCATAGCTGGATCCGGCACCGCACGTCCGCAGCAACTCACTAAGGGGTCACGCGCAGTGGTGATCTCCGGCACAGTCGGTGTGGGGCTTCCCGTTCTATCCTGATAACGAAGTCGTAGTGGGATGTCTAATTAAACGGAGGATTTATGCGCTTCTTAAGAGTTGCGGCAGTGGTAGCGGTCTGTGTTCTAGCGCTGAACCTGTTTGCCAGCGCCAGTGAGAATAAATTCGGAGTTGCGGACAGCAGCAAAATTACTTTTGATCAGCCGATACGGGTAGGGAATACATTGCTGTCGAGCGGAGATTATCAGGTGTTGCATACCATGGATGGCGATCACCATGTCATGGTCTTCAAGAAACTGAATAGCAAGGGAACCGCGGAAGTTCGAGTGCAATGCCACCTGGTCCCGCTGCAGGAAAAGGCCAAGCGGACGGAGACGACCTATGTGTTGAATGCCGCCAACCAGCGGGTGTTGCATGCTCTAACTTTTAAAGGTGATTCGGCGCAGCACGTATTTTGAGAATTCCTTCAAGAAGAATGGAATGGTCCGGGCCGGGAGAGCAGGCAGCGACGGTTCTCCCGACACGGAGACAGGGCTCAGTATTTTCCGCTTGATTCTGCCTCCGATTCATACGGAGGATTCCGTGCAAAAGTCCTGTGTACCTTTGGTTTAGTGCAAAGCGAGCCGGGAAGGGTTAGAATTCATCAGCCCAAGAAATCATTTCCGGAAGGCGGTTTGCATCCTCCGGCGTTCTTATCTCATCAAACTTGAGCATATCATACTCAAGGTGAAATCATGGCACAGCCGTCGCGCTCCGAGCGCACTACAAAAGAAGTGAAAGAAACGAAGGAAGTGAAAGAAAACACAAGGAATGGCGAGCCGGAGGACCGGGCGCTGCCGGTTCTGCCGGTGCGGGATACGGTCTTGTTTCCCCATGCCGTGCTTCCGCTTACGGTGGGTAGGGAGAGCTCCGTCCAGTTGATCAATTCGCTGGGTGAAGACAAGACCATCGTGGTGGTTGCGCAGCGGGAAGCTCGCGTGGACACGCCACAGCCCACGGACCTTTATACGGTCGGAACCCTGGCTGTGGTCCACAAGGTAGTCAAGATGCCCAACCAGAGCCTGTTTGTATTTGCCGAGGGCCTGGAGCGGGTGCGGTTGGTGGAGTTTGCCCAGCTCGCTCCCTTCATGCGAGCACGAGTGGACTCGGTGCCGGAAGCCATTCCGCCGAAGAGTTCTGAAGTTGAGGCTCTGCAGCGCAATGTCCTGACTTTGTTTCAGCAGATTGTCGCAGGTTCGCCGACGTTGTCGGATGAGCTCTCCACCGTGGCAATGAACATTGAGGAGCCCGGTCGCCTGGTGGATTTCATTGCGTCCTCGCTGCCCTCGCTTTCCACGGCCGATAAGCAGGACACACTCGAGACCACCGATGTTCGGGTGAGGCTGGAGAAGATCAATCAACATTTGGCGAAAGAGTTGGAAGTCCAGCAACTGCGCAACAAGATTCAGTCGGAAGTGCAGGATCGCGTGCAACAGACGCAACGCGAATATTACTTGCGCGAGCAGATGAAGGCCATTCAGAAAGAACTGGGTGAGCAGGACGAAGGCGCTCGCGATACGGAAGAACTGCGGCAGAAGATCGAATCCGCTGGCATGCCCGATGAGGTGAAGAAAGAGGCGCTGAAAGAATTGGGGCGACTCTCACGCATGTCACCGATGGCTGCTGATTATTCGGTCACGCGCAATTACATCGAATGGTTGGCCGTGCTGCCTTGGGCGAAAACTTCCGGCGGCGATGTGGACATCATCAAAGCCAAGGAAGTGCTCGACGCGGATCACTACGATCTAAAAAAAGTCAAGGATCGCATTCTCGATTATCTTTCCGTGCGTCGTTTGAAGCCCGGGATGAAAGGGCCGATTCTTTGTTTCGTCGGACCTCCGGGCGTGGGGAAAACTTCGCTGGGAAAATCCATCGCGCGAGCGATGGGACGGAAATTCGTGCGGGTTTCGCTGGGCGGCGTGCACGACGAAGCGGAGATACGCGGTCACCGGCGCACCTACATCGGAGCTTTGCCAGGGCAAATCATCCAGGGCATTCGCCGAGCCGAAACCAAGGATCCGGTTTTCATGCTGGACGAGATCGACAAAGTAGGCCGCGATTTTCGCGGCGATCCTGGTTCAGCGCTGTTAGAAGCGCTCGATCCGGAGCAGAATGCCACGTTCCGTGACAACTATCTCGACGTGCCGTTCGATCTGTCGAAAGTGCTCTTTATTACTACGGCGAACATGCTCGATCCGATTGCGGAGCCATTGCGGGATCGCATGGAGATTATCGAACTCCAGGGCTACACCGAGGAAGAGAAAATACACATTGCGTTTCAGTACCTGATTCCGCGGCAGATCGAAGAGAACGGAATCACGCCGGAGCAGATCGAATTTCCGGAAGAAGCGGTCAGCAACCTCATTCGCCATTACACGCGCGAAGCGGGCGTGCGCAATCTGGAGCGGAACATCGGAACCATCTGCCGCAAGCAGGCGCGGCGTCTGGCGGAAGGCAAGAGCGAAAAGCTGGTAGTGACTCCGGAGATCGTTCAGGAATTTCTGGGCGGCATCAAGATTCGCAGCGAAGGGGAAATCGCGGAGCGTACCAAGCGCGCCGGTGTCGTAGTGGGTCTCGCGTGGACTCCTTCTGGCGGAGACATTCTGTTCGTCGAGGCCAGCTCGATGAAAGGCAAGGGCAACCTCAGCATTACCGGCCAAATTCAGGACGTGATGCGGGAGTCAATGCAAGCGGGCCTGAGTTGGGTGCGCTCCAATGCGGTGTTGCTCGGCATTCAGGAAGACTTTTTCGAGAAGCACGATATTCACATTCACGTTCCGGCGGGCGCGATCCCGAAAGATGGGCCGTCGGCGGGTGTGACCATCGTGACGGCTCTGGTCTCGTTGCTTACGAATCGTCCAGTACGTCCGTTGTTGGCGATGACTGGAGAAATCACTCTGAGCGGCAATGTGCTTCCGATTGGGGGCGTGAAGGAAAAGGTTCTTGCCGCCAAAAGAGCGGGAGTCCATGACATCATCATGCCTGCGGAGAATAGAACCAACGTGGAAGAAGACCTGACCCCGGAACAACTTGAGAATGTTGCGATTCACTACGTCAAACTCATCAGCGAGGTTCTGGAGTTGGCGCTTCCGTCCACGGCGCGGGAAGAAAAGCTGGATGCGGAAGAGCGCGAGAAAGTGCTGAGCGAGCAACCCGTCGGGTAACGAAACATAAAAGTTGACAAATGGGATGCCAGCTTTCAAAAGCGAAAGCTGGCATGTTTTTTGCAGTAGGTTACTTCCGTGCAGGATTTGCGGTATAGAACTTATGGCGCGGGCTGGGGTTCATAGAGAATGAAGGAAGTGCCGATAGAGGCCGTAAGAAGGGCATAAATTAGGGGCATAAATTCATGAAGACGCAAAAGGTCTTGGCAATTGGCGTTGTCCTGGCGGGAATTTTGCTGATGTTGCAGGCGCCGCAAAGAGTGGTCGGGCAGGAACCGCCCCCGCAGGATCAGGGGCAGTCGCCGGAGCCGCAGGGGCCGGCGCAAGATCCTCCGGGCCGCGTGGCCCGGCTCAGCTATTCGGTGGGGTCCGTTTCCTTTCAGCCCGGCGGCCAAGGCGACTGGGTGCAAGCGGTCGCCAATCGTCCGCTGACCACAGGCGATAACTTGTGGGCTGACAAGGATTCGAGAGCCGAGCTGCAGATCGGTTCCACGTCGATCCGAATGGATTCGGAAACCAGCGTGACATTTCTAAACATCGATGACCACACCACCCAACTGAAGCTGTCGCAGGGCTCCGTTATCGTGCGGGTGCGTCACCTCGATGACGACGATCATTTTGAAATCGACACGCCGAATCTGGCGTTCCAGGTTCAGCGCACCGGCGAATATCGCGTGGATGTAAGTGCCGATGGAAATGAAACCGATGCCACCGTCTGGCGGGGCCGAGGCGAAGCCACAGGCGGGGGGAACTCTTACGACGTGGTTGCCGGTCAACGAAGCCGCTTCACCGGTAGCGATCAACTGGATCACGAAATCGATCAGGTGCCTGCCAACGATGACTTCGACAGCTTCGCATTCGACCGCGACCAGGGCGAAGATCGCGCCGAATCGTCCAATTATGTTTCGCCCGATATGACTGGCGCATCCGACCTCGACGAGTATGGCCACTGGAGTTATGCGGCGGACTACGGTCCGGTATGGACGCCGGTCGGGGTCGCTCCCGGATGGGCCCCGTATCGCTACGGCCACTGGGTTTGGGTCGCGCCCTGGGGCTGGACTTGGGTTGAAGACGAACCTTGGGGTTTCGCTCCGTTCCACTACGGACGCTGGGCATTCGTGGGAGCTTCCTGGTGTTGGGTGCCGGGTCCGGTTTACGCCCGCCCGGTATACGCGCCCGCGCTGGTCGCATTTGTGGGCGGAGGCGGTTTTGGCTTCGGAGTCGGCATCGGCGCCGGCGTAGCGTGGTTCCCGCTGGCTCCACGAGAAGTTTTCGTGCCCTGGTATCGGACCAGCCCGACCTACGTGAACAATGTAAACATCACCAATACGCGGGTCAACGTAACCCAGGTGACCAACGTCTACAACACCACCATCATCAACAACAGGACAACCAACGTCACCCGAATTACCTACGCCAATCAACATGTGACCAACGCCGTGACTGCGGTTTCGCATGACACGTTCATAAACGCGCGCCCGGTCCAGGCCAACCTGGCAAGAGTCGATGAGAAGGAGCTCGCGAATGCTCCGGTCTCTCACAGCATCGCGGCGCAGCCGAGCCGGCAGAGTGTTGTGGGAGCCGGGCGACCCGTGAACGTGAAACCGCCGGCCACGGTGATGAACCGTCAGGTAATCGCAGTCCGGCAGCCGCCCGCGCCGCGCTCGTCTTTGGGACAACGTGAAGCTGTAGCGTCAAACGTACGCACCGAGACTCCGGGACGGCCGCAAAGCGCTGCGCAAACCCCGGGACGGCCTGCGGTACAAACCAATGAAGCTCCGCGGCCACAAGAGTCGGCCGGGAATCGTCCAGAGAGTTCGCCGAATGCTCCGCGCACGGCCGCAAACCCGATTCAGGAAGCCTCGCGTCAACCGGAACCGCCGCGTCCAGCAGCATCTTCGGTGCCACGCCCACCCGCGGGGGAGAGCGGACATCCTTTGGTGAGACAAGCTCCGCCCGTGCGGGAGAACCCGCAGCACCAGCAGAATGAACAGACCAAATTCAACGCCTGGCAGCAGCAGCGTCAGACTTCGGCGCCTCGGCCGTCGGCACCTCGACCGGCTCCGCCGCGAGCGGCCCAACCTTCTGGGCACGAAGAGAGATCGCACCGATAAGGTGCTGATTTCTTTCAATGAAAAAGGCCAGTTCTCGAAAAAGGGAACTGGCATTTTTCTGCCTGAAACCAGCCAGTGACGCAGCGGCCGCGTTACACTACTGGCAACTGCCTGAGGGTTCGGGCGGCTGGATCTCATGCAGGTTCGCGTCTTATTTTTCGGTATGCTGAAGGACCTGGCGGGGCGCGGGAGCGATCTCCTCAACCTGCCGGAACAGGCTACCTTGAGCGACGTCTTCATGCATTACGAAGAAATCAATCCCCGGCTGGGCGAAGTTGCGGCTTCGATTGCGATCTCGATAAACCAGGAATTTGCCGGGTCGGATTCGCGCCTGAAGGAGGGCGATGAGGTTGCGTTCTTGCCGCCGGTGAGCGGGGGATCGACCGGTCCGCTGACCGACAGCCCGGCGCGAGGCCGTTACTCTTGGATCGTGCGCGCGAAAATCGACACCCAGGCAGTGCTCGACAAACTAAAACAGCCGGCGGATGGCGCTGCCGTCGTGTTTGAGGGCATCGTTCGTGACAACACAAGAGGCCGGCGCACGGTTTATCTGGATTACGAAGCGTACGAGCAGATGGCTCTCAAGCGCATGGACGTTCTGGCCGAGGAGGCGCTGCAACAATTTTCCATCCGCGATGTCGCCATTGTGCACCGCCTAGGCCGGCTGGAGATTGGCGAAACCAGCGTCTTGATCGTGGTAGCCTCGGCCCACCGGGCAGCCGCCTTCGACGCCTGCCGCTGGCTCATCGACACTCTCAAGCGCACCGTGCCCATCTGGAAAAAGGAACATTTTGAGGATGGCGCGGTTTGGGCCGATGGCGAGCCCTTCCCATCCGGGATTCCCACCGCCGAAGGCAGCCATTCGGGAAGGCCTGCATCTAAGTGAGCAGATTGTCTCCTCGTGGCCGCGTCGGAAATTCTTGGCAAATTTTGCGGTTAGAACCTTTCTCTCCGAGGGAATTCATCCGCAAAGTTCGCGGCGATGAGTCTGAGGCTGCCCGGAAAAGTTTCTCTCTCAGAATGCGGTTCGCGTTTGTTCTGCTGGTTATCGTGGTCGCTGTCGCTCACGCTCAGGTGCCCAAACCACCCTGGGCCTCGGGCGGAACAGGAAAACCGGCCTCCACCGATAATTCAAAGAGCAACGGGAGCAGCCCGGCGCAGAATCCCGGAACCACGCTGAAGGTGGACGTCAAGCTGGTGAACGTGTTCGTCACCGTCACCGACGAGCACGGTGCACCGGTCGCGGGTCTGAAGAAAGAAGACTTCGCGTTGTTGGAAGATGGCAAGCCACAGACCATTTCAGTATTCGACAAAGAGTCGGCCTTGCCGCTTTCGATTGTGCTCGACATCGACACCAGCCTGAGCACGCGCAAGGATTTGCCGCTGGAACTATCCTCTGCGCGCCGTTTCGCGCATGCCATCCTCCGGCCCGTGGATGCGCTGTCGCTTTACAGTTTCAGCGAGATCGTCAGCGAGGTAGTGCCGTTCACCAACGACCTCAAGGCGATCGACCGGGGAGTCGATCGGGTCCGCATGGGATCAGCCACGGCTTTGTACGATGCTCTCTACCTTGGAGCGCAGGCCCTCGAACCGCGCAAGGGAAGGAAGGTTCTGGTTGTGATCACCGACGGTGGTGATACGGTAAGCCGCGTGGACTATAAAGAAGCGGTGCGTTCGGCTCAGGAGGCGGAAGCCATCGTCTACAGCATCATTGTGGTTCCGATCGAAGCCAGCGCAGGACGCGACACGGGCGGCGAGCATGCCTTAATTCAGATTTCCGAGGACACGGGCGGTAAATATTTTTACGCCACGTCGGTGCCTGAACTCGACGACGCTTTCCGGAAAATCAGCGATGAGCTGCGCACGCAATACCTGCTGGCGTACTATCCTTCGCGGCAGATTTTCGATTCCAGTTTCCGCCGAATCGACGTCAAGGTGGACGCGTCGACAGGTTCCTCATTCACAGTACGGCATCGAGCAGGATATTACACGACCAAGTCCAAGTTTTGATGGCACGTTCGGTGCCTCGTATCCTCATCTTGTTTTCCGTAACAATCTACAGAAAATGGAATTCCTTGCCTATACAGGACGGAGCACGACACCTCAAGCCAACCACTAACCTATTGACAGAATTGGGATGACATGACAAAGTGTCTGCTCTCATTGTCTTGGTTGCTCAATTGCACTGTTACTGACTACTCGTGTTCGGGTTCTGTGAGAGGCGACGCTCGAGGTTTTGTTTGCTGACGGAAATTGGTGGAGAGACTTGCCGTGAACAAACAAGACAACTGTCCCACCTGACTCGGCCGCGAAAGCGTGTTTCGACTGGCAACAGTGATTCTGAATCGACTTTGAAAGGAAGGTGGACGATGTCCCTGAATTTCAACCGCCCCCTCCGTCCCGCCGGAATTTTTGCAGGGCTCGCTCTGGCGATAACCTTTTTTCTATCCTCCTCGTTTTTGCTAGCTCAAACCAACGTTGGTAACGGCAGCATCCAGGGAACGATCACGGATCCTTCTGGCGCTGTGGTCAGCGGCGCAAAAGTGATCATTACGGAGAAAGCCAAAGGCTCAGCAATCACCGTTACTTCGGACTCCAGAGGGTCGTATACCTCGGGTGCATTGATCCCCGGCGCTTACGTCGTCAAAGTTCAAGCCAGCGGTTTCAAAGCCAGCGAGGTGCCGGTTAACGTTCAAGTCGGCAACACCGTCAGCGCTAACATGAAATTGGAGGTCGGCGAAACCAGCCAGGTGGTTGAGGTCGAAGCCAGCACGGTTCAAGTGAACACCGAGCAGGCAACAGTGCAAGGCGTCATCACGGAAAACCAGATTGAGAATCTGCCGGTGAATGGACGCAACTTCCTTGATCTGGCTCAGCTTGAGCCGGGCGTGCAGATTCAGGACGGTCAGAACTTCGATCCCACAAAGGCAGGCTACTCCTCGATTTCCTTCGGAGGCCGTTTCGGACGCACCGCCCGCATTGAGGTTGATGGCGTGGACGTCTCGGACGAAACCGTAGGGACGACCACGACCGACATCCCGGCCAGCGCTATTCAGGAATTTCAGATCAGCCAGTCGAGCCTGGATATGTCTACCGAGCTGACTTCTTCCGGGGCCGTGAACGTAACCACGAAATCCGGTGGCAACGGCTTCCACGGCGAGGCTTTTGGCCAACTGCGCGATAGTTCATTTTCAGCCGCACTGCCGACGCCTCCCGGATTCACCGCGCCATTTCAGCGCAGCCAGTACGGCGGCAGCTTCGGCGGGCCGATCATCAAGGACAAGCTGTTCTTCTTTATGGACGGCGAGCGAACCATTCAGCATACGGCTGTCCCGGTGCCGATCTCCGATCCTTTCAGCAGTTTCTCGGGAACCTTTCAGGATCCATTCCACGAGGGCAACCTGCTCGGACGCCTTGATTACCAGCTCACGAAAAATGCGCGCGCGTTCTTTCGCTTCTCGGATTTCCAGAACATCCTGGGCGCGACTTTCGGGTTTGGTTACTCGTTGTATGACAACAAGGACATCACCCGTAACTTTGTTGGCGGTATCGACTTCAACACTGGCAGCTTCAGCCACGCCATCCGCTTCTCGTACCTGAAGTTCCAGAACCAAATCCTTGACGCGACCACGGGCAACGGTGCATTGCCGTTCAACGACATCGGCGCTGAAATCTTTATGGGAGCCACCGGCTTGGTGGCGGGACCTAATTTATTGGCCCCGCAGAGCACTCCACAAAGCGACCATCAAATCAAATACGATGGCAGCAAAATCATCGGATCGCACATTCTCCGATTCGGCGTTGGGTTTAACCATATCCAGGGCGGTGGGTTCGCCTCGTTCTTCAAGAACGGTCCGCAGATCATATCGGCGGTGTCCACGAGCGAAATCACAGGGGCCGCGACCGGTCCTTTCCCCGGCGGCATTGCCAACCCATTCAACTATCCTGCTGACTCCGTTACCGTCGCGAACGGCTTGGGCTATTCGACGACCAAGGCGGCTCTCGGTTTCCCGGCTGGTGGCCTCGGACCTGATAACCGAGTGCTGCTCTACTTCGGCGACAGCTGGAAAATCATTCCGAACTTTACCCTGACCTATGGCATCCGGTGGAACCGTGATTCTGGCCGCACCGACAGCCAGTACCCGCCGATTCCTGGCCTCAATGCCTTAGACCCGGGATTGGGCAACGCCGTGAACCAGCCCAACAACAACTGGGCTCCGCAACTGGGGTTTGCGTGGGATCCGTTGAAAGACGGCAAGACCTCCATCCGCGGCGGCATTGGCTTGTTCTTCGAGAACGCGATCTGGAACAACGTGCTCTTTGACGGTCCAAATCGTGAACCTACCGGCGCGTTCCTGCAGTTCTTCTCGCCCTGCGCTGCTCCGGGAGCTCCAGTCACGTTGCAGACTGCGAGCGGTGCGATTAACACTCCTGGAAGCCCGCTGGCAGTTGCAGTGTGCGGCCCTGCAGGCGCATCGAGTTTCCCATTGATCGGCACTGCGTTGCCGTCGATTATCGCGTTGCAGAACGCCTACGTGGCAGGCTCGCCTCTGGACTTGCATGCGGCTAACCCGGCTTATGTCGGTCCCGGTCTGGTCGGTTGCCCTCTCGGCGCCGCTGCGCTTGGAAACCCTGCCGAGCCCTGCTTCTTCCCGCCAAGCCTGTCCATGTTCAACCCCGACTACAAATCGCCTCGCTCAGTACAGATGAATATCGGCATTCAGCGAGAACTCCGTCGAGGTATGGTGTTTAGCGCGGATTATGTGCGAAACGTCCAGACCCACTACCTCTTGGGCGTAGACCAAAACCATGCTGGTGACATCAACTACTTCAACTTGACTGGTGCGAACGCTGCGATCAATGCGACGAACGCATCCTTTGGTTGTCCGAACGGCCCCGGTGGTGTAGGCTGCGCGATCGGCAAGGGCGCCACGATGAGCAACTACGCTTCTAATGGCTTGGGTTCCGCGTCCGATATGGGCGGCAGCAGTTGCCTTGCTGCGTTGGGTTACCCATGCGCTTTTGGCGGCATCAACCCCAATGCGCCACCGCTTGGCATGTTGTCGCCTGTCGGACGCTCCACCTATGACGGACTGCAGATGAAGTGGACGGACAACGTGAAGGCTCCATTTAAGGGCGCAACCGGCCTGAACTTCACGGTTTCCTACTCCCTGTCGCGCTTTGACAATACCGGCGGTGGCGTGGCTGCGGACAGCGTCGTAACCGCGTCCAGCGGCGACCAGGATTTCATCGTTCCGGCTCTGGACAACTCAAATGTCAACCGCTACTTCGGGCCTTCCACGTTGGATCGCACCCACCAGATCTCATTTGGCGGCTACCTGGATCTGCGCTACGGCTTCCAGATTGGCGTGATGTCGCATTTCTACAGCCCCCTTTCAACGACCCTTACCGTTCCCAACACGGCTACCGGCGCTGGCGAAATCTTCCGTACCGATTTCACGGGAGACGGCACCACCCAAGACCCGATTCCCGGAACCCATGTTGGCAGCTTTGACCGCGGCGTCAATGCCAGCAACATCAACTCGGTCATCAGCAACTACAACAACACGGTGGCGGGACAGCCAACGCCAGCCGGCAACGTGCTGATCCAGAATGGCCTGATGACGCAGGCCCAGCTGGTCGCTTTGGGCGCGGTCGCACCGACCGTACCCCTGGCTCCTCCGGACCAAGTCAACTACGCGTGGTTGCGGACACTCGACACCACAATCGCGTGGCAATACTCCTTCAAGGAGCGAGTGACCATTAAACCGCAGGTCAGCTTCTACAACCTGCCTAACTTCGTTAACTTTGACTTGCCGGAAAGCATGATGTCCGGCTTGTTGAACGGCGGAACTGGCAGCATCAACGGCACCAACTACGCCGGACACTTCGTGAACCGGGTTGGCGTCGGGACCGGCGTTTACACGCTGGGCTCGCCGCGCCAAATCGAGTTTGGGATGAAAGTTAATTTCTAGCCGGAATCTACCGGCAACTGCCAACACCAGCTCCGTGAGGGGCTGGTGTTTTTTTGTCTTTCCAAATCTCTAAGGGGCGAGTTCGTTGCGCAGGCGCTTGGAAAGTTTTTCCAGTTGTTTCAGCTTTTCCGTCAGATCCTTGGGGAGCATGCCCTTTTCGACATCGCCGATTCCGGAATGGATCGATTGTGACAGAACGACCAGTTCATCGGCATCGCTCTTTAATTTTGTGAGATCGACTGAAGCTTGTTGATGAGCAGGAGGGGGCACGCTCTTCTCGAACTGGTCTTCGGCTCGGTCAGCTTGTCGCTGTCCGGTAGGACCGTTATGTTGCGCGCAAGCGAGGGATGAGGAAAGCAGGAGAGCGAACAGGAGAGTCGAGGTTCTCATGGCAAACCTCCGAAGCAGGAGAACGACCGGTTGTATTTTACCCGCATTCCGCCAGGCCGAGCCGACTTTTATTTAGGCTTCGGTTTTCCATCTTCCAGACGCGCGGCGTTCCCTCGCGGGCGCATGTAGAATGCTATTTATGGCATTTAACGGACAAGCAGGTCCCGCCGCACCGCGGAAAGCCAAGATTACGCCTCCCGAGGAAACCTCGCAGGAGGCCGCGTACCTGAAATCGTTGGGCGAAAAGCAGAAGCCGGTCAGCATCAAGCTGGCGGACGGCGAAATCGTCAACGGCTGGATTGAATATTACGACAAGAACATGGTCCGGCTAACGCGCGAGGACGAACCAAATCTCTTCATTTTTAAACACGAAATCATGTACATCGCAGAGGATGGGGCGAAACACAGGTAACTTGGCGCGGAAGCGACACTCGAAGAACCACTCACGCTGAATGACATCTTCCTCAAACAGCCACGACTTCCTGCCGCGCATGGACGAGATTGCCCGCGAGGCTGGAACGCTGCTCATGGGCTACTTCCGCCAACGTGTCGAAGTGGAGTACAAAGGCGAAGCCGATCTGGTCACAGTGGCGGATCGCAACTCGGAGATTCTGATCCGGGAGCGGCTACGTGAGCACTGGCCCACCCACGACATACTGGGCGAAGAAGGCGGATTGCAGGACACGGGTAGCGACTACTGCTGGTATGTCGATCCGCTCGATGGGACCACAAACTTCGCGCATGGCTTTCCCGTGTTTTGCGTTTCGATGGGGCTGGACTACAAAGGGAGCAGGGTGGCTGGCGTGATCTACGATCCCACGCGCGACGAATTGTTCGCGGCGGAGCAGGGAAGCGGCGCCTACCTGAATCAGCAGCGAATCCATGTTTCAAGAACCGCCGGTTTATCTGAATGCTTGCTGGCTACGGGTTTTCCCAGCCATAAGCGGCACCAGAACCCGAATATCTTCTTCTACCATCAGATTACATTGCACACGCACGGAGTGCGGCGAGCAGGCTCGGCGGCGCTTGATCTTTGCTGCGTAGCTTCCGGACGCTTTGACGGATTCTGGGAGTTCAACCTCAATCCCTGGGACACGGCCGCGGGTGTACTGATCGTGCAGGAGGCCGGAGGGACGGTGACCGACTTTAAGGGTGGGCCATTCCAGCTGCACAGTCGCGAAACACTGGCTTCCAACGGATTGGTGCATCCGGCATTGCTAAATGAGTTCGAACAGATTTTCAGCGGACAGGACTTGGAACCGTTGCCCGACCTGCACGAGTTCAGAAGATAAACTGGCGACCATCCAAATGGCGAGTCGAATTGGCTATGAAGCGCAAATATAGCTTTCTGTTTATGTTGGCCGTGGCCGGACCGCTATTAGTCGGCGCGGCTGCGGCGGACAAGAATCCCTCACCTTCTATACCGGATGCGGCATACCTTCAGTCCTACGACCAGTGGAAGGCTGAGCTGGTGAGCGATCTCAAAGAAAACTGGTTGCCCCTGGCAGGCTTATTCTGGCTCAAGCCCGGCGAAGATAGCTTTGGCACCGACAAAGGCAACGCCATAATTTTCCCTAAGGGACCGGCTCATGCCGGCATTTTCCAGTTGCAGGGGAAAGACGTCACGGTGAAGTTCTCTCCCGATGCCCACGCCACAGTCGGCGGCAAACCGGTGACCGAGGCCAAGCTGCAGCCTGATATTTCGGGCAATCCGACAGTCGTCGAACTCGGCGGCCTGCGCATGAAAGTCATTGTGCGTGGTCAGCGCATCGGGATACGACTGAAAGACCTCGACAGCGAGGAAGTTAAGAATTACCGCGGCCCGATTTTCTTTCCGATCGACTTGTCCTATCGAGTGACCGCGACCTGGGTGCCCTCCGATGGTAAGACAACGGTAGATGTGCCGAACGTTTTGGGCGACACCACACCGGTGCCAGTAGCGGGCACCGTCGTGTTCAAAATCAATGGCCAAGAGCTGCAACTCACGGCCTTGGGTGGCAATCCGTCGAAAGGCCTTTCGTTCGTGTTCAACGATCTGACCAAACAAACCGACACCTATCCTGGAGGCCGCTTCCTTGAGACTGATCCAGTCGAAAACGGGACCGTGGTGATCGACTTCAATCGGGCCTACAATCCTCCCTGCGCGGTCACACCGTACGCCACTTGCCCGCTTGCCCCCAAGGAGAATCGTCTGGCGGTCGCCGTTCCGGCGGGAGAGAAATACGATCACGCGCACGGACATCACTAGTCACCGCATGCAAGGGTTCGCGTTACAATAGGGACAGGTGGTTGGCTAGGTTTAATCCAGGCTATTGATCGTGAACAGCTCACTTCTGGAACGCAAAATCGAGAAACGGCACGACCAGGTGCGCCTGCCGGGCCGCATTCTTTTTCTCACGGAGGATCCCGAGCTCATCAAACGGCAACTGGCAGGGGAAGACTTGCCTTGGGACGCAAAGAACCCAGCTAATAATCCCAAGCTGCGTGACGATATCTCCACCGACGAAATTACTCCTGCGCACTATTGCTTTTATTTCGATGAGACCTTGGGTGAAATCCCTTATCTGGGACTCAAATGTGGCGGCGTGTTCCCCATCGGCCGGTCTGACGTTAAAAAGGGAGGGTTTGTCTGCTCCGTAAGCGGCAAGCGGCGAGGAAAAGGATCGAGCCGGGAGCAGTCGCCTTACGCAGAGATGTGCGCCGGCATTCGCATCGTCATCGCCGAGAACATCGAGCGCATCTACAAGCAGAACTGCCAGAATCTCGGCCTCCTGACCTCGACCAATTTCTCGCTGATTGACCAGATTCGCAGCGGTCAGGAGATCCCGCTCAGCGAATTTACCGCTGGAGAAGATGAGATCACACGACAGGTGATCGAGTATGGCGGTCTGTTTCCCTTTAACGTCGCGCGCATGCAGAAGAGAGTCTTTCTGCCGCCGATTGAGACGGACAAGCGTCCGATGACCGTTGCGGAGAAGATTTTCACGAGGCACATGCTCGCCGAGAAAGGAGATGTTGGCGTCCCGTTCGTGAAACCGGGTGACACAGGCTTTGCTCGGGCTGATCTGCGTTTCAGCCACGAATACGTGACCCCCATGGCGGCCATTTTCTTCGAGCATTACGTGGGCGAGGATGCCAAGGTAAACGATCCCGCCAGCATTCTCTTTTTCCGCGACCACCTTACCTTTCTCGACGAAGTGATTTCGGAAGAAAAAAAGAAGCTTGGTTTGCTCGACCTGGCGACTCAGCTCAAGCTGAAGCAACAGGATTTCGCGGCCAAGCAGGGCATCAAGCTGCACGGCGAATTGAAAGACCGCAAGGGCTCAGAGGGAATTTGTCACTCGATTGTCCTGGAAAGCTACGCGCTGCCGGGACAGTTGAATATTGGTTCCGACTCGCACACGCCGCACGTGGGCGCGATCGGATGCGTAGCCTTCGGCATCGGCACGACTGACGTCTTCAATTCGTGGATCACGAAAGATGTTCGGGTGAAGGTGCCGGAGTCGGTCAAGATTGTGATTCGCGGCAAGAAGCATCCGAACGTCACGGCAAAGGATTTTATCCTGAAGATTCTCAGTCTCGATTATGTCCGCCAAGGCAAAGCGCTGGCCAAAGTCATGGAATATGCAGGAGAGTCCATCGAGGAGCTTAGCGTAGACGAACGTGCCACCATGACCAATATGGCCGCGGAAATCGGCGGTTTTACTGGCATCGTGGCGCCCGATCGCAAGGCAGTGGATTTTCTGGTCCAACGCCGTGGCATGGATCGAAAAAAGGCTGAGGCTATGATCGAGGGCTTGTACAGTGATCCCAATGCGCAGTACGCGCACGTGATTGAATTGGACGCTGCCGACATAACGCCCATGGTGGCCACACCGGGCGATCCGGGAAATGGAAAGTATATTCGCGAACTGAATACGCCCGTGCCGGTCGAACTCGCCTACGGCGGCACCTGCACCGCGGGCAAAAATGAAGACATGGATATGTATGCGCTTGTGCTCGCCGATGCACTCAAGCATGGCAAACGAGTGGCGGACTCGGTGAAGTTCTATATTCAATTTGGATCGCAGGAGACGCGAGATTACTGCGTCCGCAAAGGCTATATCGAGATTTTTCAAAAAGCTGGAGCGAACGTGATCGAGCCCAGCTGTGGAGCGTGCATCAACGCCGGGCCAGGTGTAACCACTCGGCCGGAGCAAGTTGTAATCAGCGCGCAGAACCGGAATTTCCCGGGCCGCAGTGGGCCAGGGCAGATGTACTTGGCCAGTCCGCTGACCGTAGCGGCTAGCGCTGTGGCGGGCCACATCGTGGAGTACGAGCCGAGCACAGAACGAGAGTTAGTGGGTGCATAGAAAATCTGCGGAATGCTGTACCGCTGGCTGCATTCTTGCTAGAATTAGCGGTTCTGTTAAGTTCCGCAAACATCTCAGGGAGACACAGACCTTATGACATACGTAATTGCAGAACCGTGCATCGGCACTAAGGACACCGCTTGTGTGGATGCGTGCCCGGTGGATTGTATCCATCCTAAGAAGGATGCGCCGGCGTTCCCCGAAGAGGAAATGTTGTACATCGACCCTGTCGAGTGCATTGATTGCGGAGCTTGCGTTCCCGTCTGTCCGGTATCTGCCATTTTCGCTCTGGATGACCTGCCAGAAAAGTGGAAAGCTTTCACTGAGCGGAATGCCAAGTACTTTGGCCGGTAAAATCAAAATTCCATTGTGGGCTAGGCGCGCGTCTTTTCTCCTTGGACGCGCGCCTTTTCCTTTTCGGAGGGTGGGAAGGCGCATAAGATCTGAAGGTCTAAGCTTAAGTCGCAAGTGTGCTGTCTACAGGAGGTCCGATGCTCGTACGCCACCTGCTGCTGGTGAAACCGGTCGAGCCGAGAATTCTCATCCTGCGCGGCCAGAAGATCATGTTGGATTCCGAACTGGCAGAGTTGTATGGTGTGCAGGTCAAGCGATTGAATGAACAAGTCAAACGAAACGCTACAAGATTTCCGTACGATTTCATGTTCCAGCTTTCACCAAGTGAACATCGAAACTTGAGGTCGCAAATTGCGACCTCAAGTTTGCAACATGGCGGACGCCGACATCCACCATTCGCCTTCACTGAGCACGGCGCCGTTATGGCGGCCACAGTGTTGAACTCAAAACGTGCAATCAAAATGAGTGTCTTTGTCGTACGCGCCTTCGTTCGCCTGCGAGAGTTGCTCAATACCAATCAAAAGGTAGCGAGCAAACTGGTTGAACTGGAGCGCCGATTGAGGGGTCACGACGCGGTGATCCACGACATCATTGATGCCATCCACGCATTGATGGATCCGCCACGTCGCAAGCGAAGGCGCATCGGATTTCAGACGCCCGCGAAAGCTGGATGATAAACTCGCCGAAGGCTGAGCGCGGGCTGGCCATTAACCGCGCTCCTTTTCATCTCCCGACCGCTCCATTACAATCAAAGATTAACTGTTGAGCTTCCATGGCGCTGAAGGAGTCGGAAGCAATTGTTTTGCGGACGTATCCATTGCGCGAGGCCGACCTGCTGGTCACGCTGTTTACTCGCTTGGAAGGGAAGGTGCGGGGAGTAGCGCGCGCGGCCAAGAAGTCGAAACGGCGGTTTGGCGGAGCGCTCGAGCCTTTGACCTACGTTCGAGCTTATTACGAGGATCGCGAGCGGCTGGAGTTAGCCCGTTTGGATTCGTGCGAAGTGCTGGAATCGCCGCTGGCGTTTGAGGTGAGTTATCCCCGGGCAGTCGCGCTCGGCCATGTTGCCGAGTTGCTCGACGAACTACTTCCGGATCGCGAGGTCAACGACGATGTCTTCCGGCTTGCCCTCGCGGTGCTGGCGGGATTGCGTGGGAGTGACGTCTGGATGCCGATCACGTATTTCGAGTTGTGGATGACCCGGCTGATGGGCTATTTGCCAGAGCTTTCCGAGTGCATCGTCTGTGGTCGGACGTTGAATGGAAGTAGGGCATTTTTTCACGCGCTTAGCGATGGGTTGATGTGCGCCGGGGACAAACGGCTGGCGTCGTCCGAGATTTCTGTCGAATCGCGAACCCTAGCGAGCCGAATGTTACGCGCCCCGGTTGAAAGTTTTGTCACAACGCCAGGGCCCAAAGCGCAAGCGGCTGACTTGCGCAAGTTCTTGTTGCAGGCTCTCCAGCGGCACATGGAGAAAAAACTGATAACGGCCGGAATGCTGGAGAAGATCAGTGGTTAGCTCTTGGCTTGTTCGGCTGGAGCGGCGAGCCAAAAGCTAAGAGCTACATTTGTGAATTCATCCAACTCCAATCCGCTCACGTTTCAGGAACTCATCCTGCGCCTCCAAACTTTCTGGGCGGACCGAGGATGCGTGCTGCAACAGCCCTACGACGTCGAAGTCGGCGCAGGAACCATGGCGCCCGAAACATTTCTTCGCGTGTTGGGACCGAGTCCGTACAAGGTGGCCTACGTGCAGCCTTCCCGCAGACCCGCCGATGGACGCTATGGAGAGAATCCGAATCGCCTTTACAAGCACACGCAACTGCAAGTGATTCTGAAGCCGCCGCCGGAGAACGTGCAGGAGCTTTACCTGGAATCGCTTGGCGCGATGGGAATCGATCTGCGCCAGCATGACATCAAGTTCGAGGAAGATAATTGGGAGGCGCCCACGCTCAGCGCATGGGGCGTAGGCTGGCAAGTGATGCTGGATGGCCTGGAAATCACGCAGTTCACCTACTTTCAGCAGTGCGGCGGTGTTGATCTAGATCCCATATCGGCGGAGTTGACCTACGGCCTCGAGCGCATCGCCGCGTTCTTGCAGGACGTCGATTCGATTTACGACATCGTGTGGGCGCGGGATCCGAAAGCCGGCACGGTCACAACATACGGCGACGTGCGGCTGGCGGAAGAGGTGCAACTTTCTGTGTACAACTTCGAATTGGCCGATGTCGAAAAAGCATGGAAGCACTTTGAGTTGTATGAGGCAGAATGCAAATCGCTACTCGACCACTGCGCTGCGATGGGCCGAGAGAAGTCTGCTGATGATGAGTGGCAGAACAACAAGAAACGTCTTCCGGTCCTTGCTGCCTACGATCTATGCCTCAAATGTTCGCATCTGTTTAACATTTTGGACGCCCGCGGTGCGATTTCTGTCACCGAGCGAGTGGGGGTGATTGCGCGTGTGCGTGCTTTGGCCGTGGGGATCGCGAAGGCGTACGTGGATCAGCAGCAGGACGAGAGGTTGGCCGGTTCGGATGAAGCGGAACCTGCGAGTAAGCGGCCGAAGGTGAAAAAAGAGTTGGTGCCTGCAGTTTCGTAAGCTGATAAAGGTTCTCCAATGCCAGATTTTCTGCTTGAAATCGGTTGCGAAGAGATTCCGGCGCGGATGATCAACGCCGCTTCGCTCGAGTTGCGTGAGCGGGTGGACAAACTGCTGGAACGGGAGCATCTTTCCGCTTCCGGAGCAATCTCCAGTCTCGATTCTCCGCGACGTCTTGCGGTTCTTGCGGCTGGAATTCGATCGGCTCAATCTGACGCCACGGAACAGGTCACCGGGCCGTCAGTAAATGTGGCTTTCAAAGCTGGACAGCCTACTCCCGCCGCCCATGCTTTCGCGAAAAAAGCCGGCGTGGATATTTCGCAATTGGAGAGAGTGACGACTCCCAAAGGCGAATACCTGGCCGCGAAGATCACAAAGAAGGGCCGTCCCGCCAGTGAAGTTCTGTCCGAGTTTCTCCCGAAAGAAATCAACGCGATTTACTGGCCGAAGAATATGTATTGGCGGAAGCCCAGCGAAAAGTTCGTGCGGCCCGTGCGGTGGCTTGTGGCATTGCTCGACAGGGAAGTGATTCCGCTGGAATTTGATGGCATTCGTGCCGGGAATCAATCGCGAGGGCACAGGTTTTTAGTCCAGGATCCGATTCTTATTCCATCTGGTTCTGATTACGTTGAATCCCTGCGTGCAGCCGAAGTACTTGGTCGGAGCGAGCGCGAGCACCAGATTCGCAAGGCGCTCGATGCCGCCACCCGCGCCATTCCCGGCGCACGGTGGCGCGAAGATAAGAGTCTGCTGGAAACGGTCGTCAATCTGACGGAGTGGCCTTCGGTGATCCTGGGAAGTTTCGACAATCAGTTTTTGGAGCTGCCGAAAGAAGTCCTGATTACCGTGATGCGCGACCATCAGAAGTATTTCGCTGTTGAAGATGCGAGCGACAAACTGCTGCCTCATTTTCTCGCGGTGCTCAATACCGATGGCGACCCGCGTGGCATCATCCGTCACGGCCACGAACGCGTGCTCCGAGCCCGCTTCAACGATGCACGATTCTTCTGGCAGACCGATCAGAAGCATTCGTTGCGCGAGCGAACGGTGTGGCTCAAGCACGTCACCTTTCAGAAGGACTTGGGCAGTTACTACGAAAAGACCAAGCGGGTGCAGCGATTGTGCAGTTGGTTGTGCGAAATCATCCGGCAAAAAGGAATTCAGGTTCGTCCGGGGATCGTGCACAAGGCCGCGGCATTGGCGAAAACCGACCTTACGACTGAGTTAGTGAAAGAGTTTACCGAACTGCAAGGAATCGTCGGCGGACTCTACGCCAGCGTGCAGGAACTCGACGCCGGCATGCCGGATGCAACCCGTCAGGCGATCGCGCAGGCGATCTACGATCACTACAAACCGGAGTCCATGGAGGACTCGGTTCCACGCTCAGTCGAGGGCGCCGTTCTCTCCATCGCTGATAAAGCGGACAGCATTGCGGGAATGTTTGCGTTGGGCCTGCAGCCCACGGGATCGAAAGATCCGTTTGCGCTGCGGCGGCAGGCGAATGGAATCGTAAAGACAATTGCGGAGAAAAAGTTGCCGCTGGGCTCAACGCAATTGTTTACGGACGCGCGCGAAGCCTATCGCGGATCGCCGGCGGAACGGAAGTTTTCTGTTGCGATTGATTACCCCGGCGCTTTGCGAACTTTCTTCCGCGAACGGCTCGAGTTCTATCTCCGCGATGTTCTCGGATTTAAGTACGACGTGGTGAACGCGGTGCTGGCTGCAGGCTCTGACGATATAGTGGATGCGATTGTCCGCGCTGAAGCGGTAGCCAAGGTGCGCCCTTCCGCAGATTTCGAGTCGATTTCGATTGCGTTCAAGCGCATCACAAATATTCTCCGCCAGGCTGCAGAAACCGGGAAGCAAGTTGCCTCTGCGATTGACGTGAGTGCGTTTAAGGAAGCAGCCGAAAAAGAATTGGCTGCTCTAATCCCACGAGCGGCTGAAACGGTTCATGCACTTCGCGCACAGCACGAATATGAACGCGCTCTTCTGGAGATTTCAAAACTCCGGCCAGCGGTGGATCTTTTTTTCGACAAAGTCATGGTCATGGTCGACGACGAGCGTGTCCGCGCAAATCGGCTGGCACTGCTGCAGTCGTTGTTAAAGGAATTCTCCACCATTGCCGATTTCTCAGAGATAGTGACGGAAGGCAAGGAATCAAAGGAATCTTCGAAACAATAAAGGACTAATCTCATGGCAACGCAAACTCTCCCCGAAGCAGAAATCGCAGCAGCCAGCAGAAAACCAACCGTTCAGTACGTCTACTTTTTCGGCGGCGGCAAAGCCGATGGCAACGGCAAGATGAAAGATGAACTCGGCGGAAAAGGCGCCGGTCTTGCCGAAATGACCAACGCGGGCCTGCCCGTGCCCCCGGGCTTTACCATCCAAACCGAAGCCTGTCGCGAATACATGCGGCACGGCGGAGTCTCGAAAGAACTTGACCGTGAGATGGAAGAAGCCTTGGCCCATCTTGAGCAACTGCAAGGCCAGAAGCTCGGCAAGGGCGAAAACCCGCTGCTGGTAAGCGTTCGCTCCGGCGCAAAGTTTTCCATGCCGGGCATGATGGATACGATTCTCAATCTTGGATTGAACGATCAAAGTGTCGAAGCTCTGGCGAGACGCAGCAAGAACCCGCGCTTTGCCTACGATTCCTACCGCCGCCTGATTCAGATGTTCGGTAACGTTGTTCTTGAGATTCCGAAGGCAGCGTTCGACGAAGTCTTTGATGCGAAGAAGAAGCAGAGGAAGAAAAAGCTTGATACCGAATTGGACGCAAAGGACCTCAAGGAAGTCATTGCCGAATACAAGAAAGTCGTCAAGAAGCACACCAAGCGCGACTTCCCGCAAGATGCGCACGACCAACTGGTCATGGCGCGCGACGCTGTTTTCCGCTCCTGGCAAAACGACCGGGCCAAGCACTACCGCCGAATCAACAATATCTCCGACGATCTGGGAACCGCGGTCAATGTACAGGCAATGGTCTTCGGCAATCTCGGCGACACCAGCGGCACCGGCGTAGGTTTTACCCGCAACCCTGCCCTCGGCAACAAAGAATTCTACGGCGAGTTCCTGATGAACGCGCAGGGCGAAGACGTTGTCTCCGGGGTTCGTACGCCTGTTCCCATTCTCGAACTGGAAAAGATCATGTCGGATGTCTACCGGCAGCTTCGCGACATCACCACCCGCCTGGAAAAACATTATCGTGATATGCAGGATTTCGAATTCACCATTCAAGAAGGCAAGCTTTACATGCTGCAAACACGCAACGGCAAGCGCACCGGTCTTGCTGCCGTGCGCGTGGCTATTCAAATGGTGGAAGAAGGCCTGATCACAAAAGAAGAAGCCATCTTCCGCGTGGAACCGAACCAGCTTTATGACTTTCTTGTCCCGCGTCTGGATGAGAAGAAAGCGAAGGTCGAAGTTCTGGCAACCGGATTGCCCGCATCGCCCGGCGCCGCTGTCGGGCAAATTGTGTTTACGGCGGATGAAGCAGTTGAAAAAGCGGGGCACGGCAGTAAAAGAAATCCGGTCATCCTGGTCAGGGCCGAAACTACTCCCGAAGATATCCATGGCATGGAAGTCGCAGCGGGCATTCTCACTTCACGCGGCGGCATGACTAGCCATGCGGCGGTCGTTACCCGCGGCATGGGCAAGTGTTGCGTCGCCGGCGCGGGCGACATTGGGGTAAACGAACATGCCCGCGAGATGCGGGTCAAAGCCCAGGTCTTCAAAGAGGGCGACTGGATTTCGCTCGACGGAACCACCGGCCGCGTTATCAAAGGCAAGCTTAATACTCTCGACGCAGCGCCCGACGATCCGGAACTGATGAAGTTCCTGGGCTGGGCAGAGCCGTTCCGCAAAATCGGGGTGCGGGCCAACGCAGACATTCCGCGCGACGCGAAACAGGCGCGCGCGTTTGGCGCCGAGGGCATTGGCCTGTGCCGTACCGAGCACATGTTCTTCGCCGAAGACCGTCTTCCGCACGTGCGTGCCATGATTCTTGCTGATAATGAAAAAGATCGCCGAGCCGCGCTGAAAAAACTTCTGCCTATGCAGCGTGCTGACTTCATCGGCTTGTTTCGGGTGATGGATGGTCTGCCGGTCACCATTCGGCTGCTGGATCCGCCGCTGCATGAGTTCCTCCCAAAGCGCGAAGAATTAATGGTGGAGATCGCGGTGCTCGAAGCCACCAAGCCGCGCTCCCCCAAGTTGAAAGAATTAAGAAATCTGCTGCGCCGGGTCGAGGAATTGCACGAGTTCAATCCCATGCTCGGACATCGCGGCTGCCGCCTGGGCATTACCTATCCCGAGATTACCGAAATGCAATCTCGCGCCATTTTCGAAGCCGCAGTTGCAGTCGAGGCGGAAGGAATCAAGACTCATGCTGAAGTCATGATTCCACTTATCGCAACCCTGAAGGAAATGGAGAATCAGGCCGCGATCGTGCGGCGCGTGGCGGAGGAAGTTTTTCGCGAGAAAGGCAAAAAGGTGCATTACCTTGTTGGCACCATGATCGAGTTGCCGCGAGCGGCGCTGCTGGCGGGCGAGATCGCCAAAGAAGCCGAGTTCTTCAGCTTCGGCACCAACGATCTCACCCAGACCACGTTCGGTTTCTCGCGCGACGATGTGAACAAAGTGTTGCCGACTTATCTGAAAGAAGGCATCCTCAAACAGGATCCGTTCGCGGTGATCGATCGCGAGGGTGTGGGAGAGTTGGTCCGCATCGGAATCGAACGCGGGCGCAAGACGCGGCCCGGCCTCGAAGTAGGAATCTGCGGAGAGCACGGCGGCGATCCCGACTCGGTGAAGTTCTGCCACGAAGTAGGGATGGACTACGTGGCCTGCTCCCCCTTCCGCGTGTTGACGGCAAGGCTAGCCGCGGCACAAGCCGGGGCGAGCGACAAGCTAAAGATCGAGGGCGGAAGAACGAAATAGGATCGCTTCGATGCGAGGGGCCGCGGAGAGCGACCCCTTTTTACTACACTTTCTGCAGGCGGGCGATTAATTTTTGAGCCAGATTCTCCTCTGATTCTGACCAGAGCAAACGCGCGCTTGCTCCGGAACTTTTCTCAGCCTTGTTGGTGAATTCCACGAGCTTTTGCACGTTGGCCCGAACACGAGTTTCGGTCTCGTCGTCGAGTTGCGCATCTTCTTGTAGGAACCGCGAGTCGACGCCGAAGTCTACCTCGACGTGGCCCTCGTGCTCGTAGACGCCTTCTTCAAACTCTATTCCGTGAACCAGGAATTTCACCAGCGACGGCTGCAATACCCACTCGCGCTGATCCGAAAGCACCCAAAGATCCCAGTAGGCTTCGAACAAATATGCGTAGTCCTCATGAAGCAAGTCAGAAGCCACAAGCACCACCTGCTCCGGAGGGATGCCGGGCCGGAAGCGCTGCTCAAGAATGGTTGGCTCGTTCCAGGAGACGGGATGCGTGGCCACGTACGTGATTCCGGGCTGAGCGGCAGAAAATGGAAACTGCCGCATCACCGCCAGAGCACGCGGCAACATTTCGTCCAATTCAAAACTCGGAAACCAAAGGCTGAGAAAAAGTGCATCGGCCACAGATTGCTCCTGCCCCCGGGTGGGACATGCTCATATCGATTCTAGAACATTCGGCGAGGCGGGGATGAAAAGGCTGCCGGATTACACAACAAGCTTCTACCCAAAGGGGAAGTACCTGGTAGCGCTGCGTTCGATAGGGAGCGAGCCAAACGCGCGATGATCGGGGGGCAAAGAACGCGCCGCTTGGCGCGGCTCGCCCAGATTCTTCGCGGCGCAAAGAACACTTGTTCAGAATCCCGATCAAATGGCACGAGTGCCGGGTAGTTTTGACACTGCGTAAACGCACTGTTACCATCGATAAATCAACCCTCGGCCCTTGCCTCTCTCGTCCCCGTCGTCTAGCCTGGCCTAGGACATCGCCCTTTCACGGCGGTAACACGGGTTCAAATCCCGTCGGGGACGCCAACTTTATCAACCACTTGCAAATCCCCTCCAGAATTTTGTAGGTCCGTTACCGTCCGATAAGCCTCGGTGCTTGTTTTTTCTTCGTTTTTGTCGAGCAGCAAACTCACAACTCGGCTCTGCGCGTCTCGCTTCGTTTGCGTGATTGCTTGCGCGTAGACGTTCAGAGTGACCGAGATGTTTGCGTGTCGCATTAGTTCTTGCACAACCTTCACGTCCTCGCCGTTCCCTTAGCCACTGGTTCCAGGTGCGCCTTGGCCTGAGCCGCAGCCTCATAGAGCGGCGCTGCGTCCGAGTAACGCTTCTGAGCCATATAAAGCCCCGCGAGATTTGGCGCGATGTCGGGATCGCCGGGGGGCCGCGTCCTGGACTCAGCTTAGATGGGAGTTCGTAAGCGATTCCTTACGAATCGGAGCCGGGGCCGTGAGGCAACCCGCAGTCTTTCCACAACTTTTCCCAATTCCAGATCCCGGCCATCACCTGGTTCGGCAACCGGAATCCGAGTTGATGCGCGAGCATGCACACCTGCCCGCGATGGTGGGCTTCATGAGAAAGCATGTAGCACAGCATTTCCACACCCACCGGCCACGGCTGGCCCCAGCCGTCTCTGCGAAACTTCTCGATGCGGCTCCCGGAAGCGCCCAGCGCTTCGGCCAGCATCTCTGCGCAACGAGTGGCACTCTCAGCCAATCCGGCGCGGGCCTGCTGCGGCGTGCAGGCCGTGCGGCTGAGCTGTCGTGGAATCTTCAGGTGCGGAGCCGTAAGTCTGATCCACTTGCAGCGCATATTGTGCATGTGGGTGAAGATGGCCGCAATGGACCGAGCCTTGCCGGGCGGTTTCGCTGTCCAGGCAATTGGGTCAAGATGTTCGATAACCATCTGGTTCATGCGATCGTTGACGGCAAAGATTTCGACAGCGGATCGGCCGAGTTGAGTGTGAACCTTGGCTTGACGCATGGTCACGGCTCCCTACCCCTTGACCTATGATACGTCCGAGCATTATGCGCCTCTTCAGTTCCGCTTGATAATAAACACCGTCTTATCGTCGATCAGGTCTTGTTCCCCAATCTGCCGCAGATGATCATCTTCTCTCAGAGCATGTTCCAGCAATGCATTGCAGATATCTTTTGCCGGTAGAAGGCAGTGCTCACGCATCACCGCTTCGAGTTGCTGGCGTTGTTCATCATCGCTGCCGTCATGAACTCCGTCGGTGTAAAGGAAGAGGATATCTCCGGGATTCATCAGCATGATCTCGGCGACATCGGAGGAGTTCGCTCGTCTTTGCCGGAAGTGCATGGAGAGATACCGGCTTCGATCGGGATGGTCTTCCGGAATCTCCAGGCCGAGCGGCAGGAATTGGACCATCCGGCTTTTATCAATCGTCTTGAACTTGCGATCTTCTGCCGAGAAGACCAGCGGCGCGGGATGTCCGAAGTTTACGAACCGAAAATGGCCGTGAGCATGCACTTCTCCGTAAAGCATGGTCGCAATCTCTCGCGCGTTCTCTTTCTCACTTCTGCCCAGCGCATTGCGAGCGGTGACCGATTGAGCCAAGCGAAGGTTGATGTTCTCAAATAGCGCGGGTGTGGTTTTTCCGCGGCGGTCGAGTTCGCAGAGCATGAAAGCATGAAACGTGTCATGGACCGTAGATGCAATCTTGGCCGAAATAATGCCATGTCCTTGCGCATCGACCAACAGGACCCCCGCCGTGCTATGCAGCTCATGCAGGTCTTCGGCAACCCGCACCTGCTCCGAACTGCGTGCCTCTCTGTACTCGGTCTCTTTTTCAGGTCCGTAATCCGGCCTCGATTTCAACCATTCCACCTGATCATCCACCGAATTACGCGGCAGCGCACCCGGCCGGAGCGGCTCGAGAAACTCCTTCGATAACCTCAGCGCCCGCTGAATGCGGGCATCGATATCGTAACGCTGCTGAAAGTTTATGTATTCGAACAGGTCGCCACCGACGGTTCCGGCAGGAATGGCATTTCCATACATCTCGATTCCCGGGAGATGCGGAATCGCGCCTTCGACCGGCATCAGCCGCTGGCGCAGATAGTCGTCTATATTTGGATCGGTGTAGGGTGTTGCCATAAGAGATTTTATCGCGAGGGGAGCAATATCCTCGGCAGACCTGCTTTCGACAGCACCCCTTTCGAATTCAGTGAATGCTCACCTCTAAGAAGCAGTAGCTAATGGAGCCATGGATTGCCGCTCACCCTGCCGCTGAACCGTCGCGTCGGCGGATTTTGGCAGCGAAGGCACGGACGAGAACAACGCGCCAAGCCCCTCCGCCAGAGTCGGATGAGCCAGAATAGCTTCGCGCAGGGCGGTATAGGGCAAGCCCGCGCTCATCGCAATCTGGACCGAAGACATAATTTCGCCAGCGCCGACAGCGAAGGCGGTGAATCCGAGGATGCGGTCACCGTCGGTTTGCACCAGGGCCTTCAGGAATCCTCGTGTTTCTGAAAGCGTGCGTGCCCGCAATACTGCTTCCATGGGGATCTTGAACAACCGGTACGCAATTCCTCTCGTTGTAGCTTCGTTCTCACTTAAGCCGATGCGGGCGAATTCCGGGTCGGTAAACAGGCAAAACGGGACCTGCCTGCCGATGGTTACGTGGTTGCCGCCGGAGAGGTTGTCGCGGATTACGCGGAAATCGTCAATGCTGATGTGGGTGAACTGCGGGCTGCCGGCCACTTCGCCGAGCGCCCAAACTCCGGGCGCCGTCGTCTCCAGCCGCTCATTGACTTTGATGTACCCGCGATCCGTCAGTTCGACCCCGGCCAACTCCAATCCGAGGCCTTCCGTACTTGGCTGGCGACCTGCCGCAACCAGCAGATGAGAACCCTCCAGCGTCTTCATCGCCCCTTCTTGCTCGATGACGATTCTCACCGACTGGCCCGACTTTCCCGATACCCTTTTGATATTTGCGTCAAGCACGATGTCGATGTCTTCATCCCCGAAAAGACTGTGGAGACCTTCACTCACATCTTCGTCTTCCCGATGCATCAACCGATCATTGCGATCGATCACCGAAACTCTGCTGCCGAAGCGGCGCATCGCCTGGGATAGTTCTATTCCGACGTAGCCACCCCCAATTACGAGAAGGTGTTCGGGAACCTCATCGAGTTCCAGCGCCTCGACATGAGTGAGCGGCTGGGCGTCAGCAAGTCCATGAATTAGTTCTACTCCAGCCCGTGTGCCGGTACTGATGATCACATTGGCTCCGCGTAGTTGACGGCTGCTTCCATTGGGAAGCGTGACCTCTAAGGTTTTGGGGCCTATAAACCGGCCAGAGCCGAAGATAAGCTCCGCTCCGGTCTTCTTGTAAATCTCGAGATACATTTCGTTCAGGCCTGACACCATCCTGCGCTTGCGGTCACGCACCGCGGACATATCAATGGCGAAGCCGTCCCGAGCGATGCCGAACTCCTCACTTCGGCGAACGTACGATGCCACCTTGGCACTGTGGATGATGTTTTTGCTGGGCAGACAAGCGATGTTCGGACATGATCCGCCGATGTATTTGCGATCGATCACCGCGACGCGCTGTCCTTGGCCGGCAAAGGTCCATGCGGCGACTGTCGACCCTGTGCCCCCGCCGAGGATCACAAGATCAAATTCTTCTGGATCCGCCTTCTTGAGTAAATGGATGGAAGAAACCTTCTCCGTGCTGCTCATGCGACTTTTCCTTTCTGAGCAACCGGCTCTGTTTTGGCTTGCATGGACTTCACGAGATCGGCGGCCGAGGCCCCTTCCAGTGAGAGCCCGTAGCCCACTTCTCGTACGATGCGCTCCTTCAAAGGTTGAATGAAGTGGGCGCGGGTGTTTCGGCGGGTGACTTCGGGAGCGCGCAGGTACAAGGAGGCCAGTTCCCGGGCTCGAGCCAGCGCTTTACCATTGGGCACAACCTCAGCCACCACTCCCCATTCATGCGCCGTGCGCGCGCTCAGCGGTTGCGGATTGAGCAGAAATGCTTCCGCCCGTCCTGCCCCGGCACGATAACTCCACGTGGTAAAAATTCCGTCACCCGGAACAATGCCACCGGCGAAGTGCGGCAGATCATTAAAGGTTGCGCCTTCTCCGGCGACAATCACGTTGGCCAGCAGCGCGTACTCGGAATGCACATTGGCGCGTCCTTCGACGGCCGCGACCACCGGTACACGAATGTTGGCGATATTCTCCAGAATCTGGACGCCCTCATCGTGAACCTGACTCCAAACCTCGGGATCGGCAACGTTGCCGAACGTCGAAAAATCGATCCCCGGGATGAATTCTCCGCCGGTTCCCGTGAGGATTACAACCTTGTTGGCGCGGTCCTGCGCGATCCGGTAGAAGGCGTCGACAAAGTCGGTATGATCTTGCGCCGTAAACGTCAGTGGACCACCGTTGCTATGAAATTGGACTACCAACACGCCTTGCGGGTCTCGGGTTAGCTTCAGGCTGGGATAGTGTGCGAAATAAGCGTTTTCAGTTTTGTGCATGGCAATCCTCCAATGTAATTTTGAGCGTGCTACTTCAGCAATGTCTTGTGATCAGCCATTAATGGCGCAGTTCCGAAATCGATGCTTAACCGTTACACCACACCGAAGCCACCTGGTACCTTGACCAAGTCCCACCGAAGACAAGTGTAAATCTGTAGTTTTGGTCACCGATGTTCCCCTTGATCGGTCTAAGATCAATGAAACCGTTACCTGGTGGCGGCAGTCACCTCATAGATGCGAACGTCAGGGCCGTCGGATGTCCCGAAGTTGTTAAAGCGAGAGAGCGACTGCCGTCGCTAACGCAATAAATGATCTGTATGTATGATGCACGACACCATAAGATGTTTCCGACTCGATTGGCTGTTCCGGAGCCCCGCCTTGACAAACATCGTGGGAATATCCGCCAACCGATAACCGCATTAGCTATGTTAAGTCGGTTCCGATGCGACGGCAACAGAGACTAAAATCTGGTGTTGATTCGGTTGAAACCGGGTGCCGTAGTTTCGCATCCGATGTTGAGCGAATCGCATCTTTCTCGATCTATGAGTTTTCAGCCCATTGAGAATTATGGTGTTATCGGCAATATGCGGTCGATTGCCCTGGTAGGCATCGACGGCTCGATTGATTTTCTCTGTTATCCGGATTTCGATTCGCCCACTGTCTTTGCTGCGCTGCTTGATGACAAGCAGGGTGGCTGCTTTCAGATTGAGCCTCAGCTCGCGGACATGCGCATACGCCAGCTTTATCTGCCGGATACAAACATTCTGGTGACGCGATTCCTTGCCGAGGAAGGTGTGGCCGAGCTGACGGATTACATGCCTATTGAAAAGGATGGAGACCAGCCCAATGAAATTGTTCGGACGGTCTCCGTAATCAGAGGCAACGTGCATTTCAAAATGTGTTGCCAGCCCCGATTTAACTATGCACAATCAGCGCACCGGATGGAAATCTCCGACTGCTGCGCAACCTTCTTCCCGGTTGACAACGTTTGCCAACCGATGGCTTTATATTCCACTGTTGCTTTGAGACAAAACGGTCAGGACGTGATCTCAAACTTCGCCTTGGAAACCGGCGCGACCGCAACGTTCGTCCTGGGTGCGCCTCGTCCCGAAGGACAAGCGCCTGAGATGGGTCTGGTCGGAGAACGCTTCAAGCAAACGGCGCGCTTTTGGAAGAAGTGGATTGCGAAATCGAAATACAAGGGTCGGTGGCGGGAGATGGTTAACCGCTCGGCTTTGATGTTGAAATTGCTCATCAGCCGGGAGCACGGGTCATTGATTGCGGCGCCTACGTTTTCTCTGCCCGAACATATTGGCGGAGTGCGGAATTGGGACTATCGCTTCACCTGGTTGCGAGACGCAACCTTCACCTTGTACGCACTCATTCGACTTGGATTTGTCGAAGAGACCGAGGCGTTCATTGACTGGCTGAAAGGACGGTTGAGCGACGACGCGCAGCGAGGACCATTGCAAGTCATGTACGGGATTGACGGCAGGCAAAAGCTCGACGAACTTGCTCTGAACCATCTGAGTGGATACGAGAATTCACGGCCGGTACGCATTGGCAACGCGGCGTATCAGCAGCTCCAGTTGGACATTTACGGCGAAATGATGGACGCCGTTTACCTGGCAAACAAATACGGCAATGCCACTTCGTATGCCGGATGGCAGAATGTTCAGCGCATCCTGGAGTGGCTCGGAAAAAATTGGCAGCGACCCGATGAGGGAATATGGGAGGTCCGCGGTGGGGCAAAAGAATTCCTGCACTCGCGCCTAATGTGCTGGGTGGCCTTCGACCGCGCCCTGCGCCTGGCACAGAAACGTTCGCTTTCCGGACCTCTCGAGGTATGGCAGCGCACGCGAGACGAGATTCGAAATGACATCTTCACCAACTTCTGGAGTGATCGGCTGCAGTCGTTTGTGCAAGCTAAAGGGACGGAAGATTTGGACGCTTCGACGCTGCTGATGCCTATGATGAGGTTCATCAGCCCCGTGGACCCAATGTGGCGCTCAACCATGACCGCGATAGAGGGAAGACTGATTGAAGGTACGCTCGTCCGTCGCTACGAGGCGGAGCGCACCCATGTGGACGGACTTCCGGGTAAAGAGGGAAGCTTCACCGCATGCTCGTTTTGGTATGTTGAGTGCCTGGCCCGTGCGGGTGACTTGGAAAAGGCACAGTTATTGTTTGAGAAACTGCTGGGATACGCCAATCATCTTGGCCTGTATTCAGAGGAACTTGGTTCGAATGGGCAGCATCTGGGGAATTTTCCTCAAGCATTCACGCACCTCGCGCTGATTAGCGCGGCCACTTATCTTGACAAAGCTCTCTCTGGAACGGGAGAGAAAGTCTGGCGCTAGGAACCCGACAGCAATAGCCATAGCGATATACGAGCGACGGCAGAAGTCACGAGGTCAATTCTGGCTCAAGACTTTGCATCGGTAGTTTGCGACCCAAACTGACCGCAGCGGCCGCGCATGGTCTGGCGAAACTTCTCGCGCTCTTCCGGCGTCATCCGCTCCCATCGCTCCATCATCCTGCGCCGCCCGTACCAGTGGCGTTGCGGACCACCGCGGAATCCGCCGAACAATATTTTGCTGAGGATCAGAAGTCCCAGTGCTTGCCAGAAGTTGATCACGTGCCAGCCAAACAGGGCTGGGGTTAGCCAATTCCACAAGCGCATAACCACAAAGCTGAACACGGTGACGAACAGGGCCGCGAACAGTGCGAACTTCAGTATTCGTAGAATCCTATGCCTTCTCATTTGCCAGTCCTCATCTCCTTGAATTCTTCGTAAATGTCTTGCAATCGCTCGCGCAGGTGTAGGATCGCGTAATGCTTTCGCGAGAGCAGGGTATTCACGCTGACCCCGGTTTGCGCGGCAAGCTCTTTGAAGCTATAGCCCATCAACTCGTGGGCAATAAATACTTCGCGCTGCTCTTCCGGCAGTTCGTCCAGGGCGGCATCGAGTTCCTCCACCAGCAAACTCCGAACATAGGCGGCTTCTGGCCCAGCATCGCGCGACGGAAGCAGGTCTTCCAACTGCAGTATCTCGCCATCCTCGCCGATTGGCGCCAGTTCGTTTCGCAGAGCCTCCCTTTTCTTTTTGCGGAACAGATCGGCGATGCGATTTCTGGTCACACGAAACAACCATGCAGTAACCTGTTCCACGGGTTTCATCAGGCGATAAGCCTCAACCAGTTCGTAGAACACATCCTGCAGGATGTCGTCAGCATCGTGCGGGTCGACCACGCGTTTCCGAATGAAATTGCGCAGCCGGCTTCGCTCCCGCTCGATCGCTTCGGAAATGCGTTCGTCTTGTTGCGCCATCATCCAGTGTTTGCTCAGCGCATCGTTCATCTAAAGGTGTAGACGTTTGAGCGCGACAAATATTGTAAGAAAAAACAACCGCTATGCCAGAAAGTCGAGGGGCAAGCAAAGATGAAGGATGCGGTTATTGATTCTCGTGGGACCGTCGCCTGGCAAAAGCGTAGAAAATCGGTATGCCAGCCAGAATTACCAGGCAACCAAGTTCGGAATTCCGCAGATTGTCGGTAAAGGTGTAGTAGAGAAGCAGAGCGGAAGACAGCACAAAGAGAATCGGGACGACGGGATATCCCCACACCCGATAAGGCCGGACGGCCTGTGGATCGCGCCACCGGAATACGAATACCGTGCTCCCGGCGATCATGTAAAACAGCCATTCCGCGAAAATCGCCAGCGAAAAGAATTGCCGGAAGCTTCCCCCGAGAAGCAGCAAAACGATGGCAAGAGCCGCTTGCACCCCGAGGGCCACGGAGGGCGTATGGAAGCGGGGATGAACTTCAGCCAAGGCAGAGAAAAAGTATCGGTCGCGCGCCACTGCGTAGGGCACCCGCGCGCCGCTCATAATCGTGCCATTCAACGTGACCAGCATGGAAATTGCCATTGCCGCCGAAACCACGCCCGCGCCAAGGGTGCCCCACACCAGGCCGATGGCGTCCGACGCGGGTCGAGGTGAAGCGGCAATCGCAGCCGCGGGCAAGACGAACTGCACAGCCGCGTTGACCAGCATGTAAAGCGCACCGACTGTGGCTACGCCTGCGATGAGCGCGATCGGAATGTTCCGCTCTGGCTGACGAATCTCTCCGGCGACCATGTTGAGGTCGTTCCATCCGTCATAAGCCCACAAGGCGGCGACCAATGCGGCCATAAATCCGGCAAGGCCGCCTTTGGCCGCCGCGTAATGACCGGCAAAATGGCTCCAACTTCCTTCGCGATAGCTGAAGCCGATGACGACGATCCCCAAAATGATCGCGACCTTCAACAGGGTGAAAACCAGTTGAAACTCGCCGGCTTTCTTGATACCGAGGTAATTGAGCAAAGAAATCAGCACCGTCGCGGCGATGGCAACCAGTTGTCCATAGGAAACCGCGAATGGCAGCGTGATGACGTAGTCTGAAAAAAACTTAAACACCGGAAAGGTTCCGAGGATGCGAACCAGTCCGATGGTCACGGTTGCGATTGATGCTGGCTTGGCGATGACGAACCAGGTCCAGGCGTAGAGAAAGCCGGCCAGTGGCCCGTAGCCATCGCGTACGTAGACGTACTCGCCGCCGGCTTGGGGCTTCATCGCTCCCAGTTCCGCGTAGGTGAGCGCGCCAAAAAACGAGAGCATCCCGCCCACCAGCCATGCCAGATAAACCAGCCTGGCCGAACCGACAGCCTGCATCATTTCCGCCGGAACGAGGAAGATGCCGCTGCCGATGATGGTGCCAACCACAATTGCTCCCGCCTGACTCACCCCGAGATCGCGAGCGAGTTCGGGACGGACGGTAGCGGCTTGCGTAGCCATAACGGAGTGGAAAGTATAAGCGAAAACCTCGAAACACAGAGGCCGCCGCCGTCTCGCAGTAATCGCAGAGGCATTTCTCCGCGTTCTCTGCGATTTAAGGTTTAGCTTCTTTCCCTTGAAGCGCAACGCTGGCGGCGTATCCGACAGCAAATGTCATCACAGTTCCAATCGCAACGTACCATGTCCAAGGCACGCGCGTTCCGAGCCAGATATAGAGTTCGCACACGAAGCCACACAACATGCCAACCATTGCCCCGCTCTGGTTGGCGCGGCGGGTCAGCACTCCGAGGAGGAACACACCCAACAGAGCTCCATAGGCGACGGACGCGATCTGCAACCCGACCTCGATGACGCGTCCCACATTGCGCAGGGAGAGCACCGCCAACGAGAACAATACCAGTGCCCAAACAAATGTTGCCCCGCGGGAAAGCCGCACCCGGCGACGTTCGTCGGTCTGTGGCCTGCGCTGAAGATAAAAGTCAATAATCGAGGTCGAGGACAAAGAGTTTAGTGCAGCGCTCAGGTTCGACATGGCCGCCGCCAGAATCGCAGCGATCAACAGGCCGGAGATTCCGTGCGGCATCTGGCTGACAATAAACTTAGGATAGATTCTATCCGCCGTGCCGAACGTCACGGAAGGAACGCGATAATACGCAAACAGCATCACCCCGACCAGCAGAAATAGAGCAAACTGGAAAAGGACGGCAACTCCGCTCGAGAGCAAAGCAGCCACGGATTGGCGCTGGCTGCGCGCCGCCAGCAATCGCTGCACGATCAGTTGATCGGTGCCGTGGCTGGCCGTGGTCAGGAAAGTTCCGCCTACCAGCCCAGCCCAGAATGTATACGGCTTCCAGAAGTCGGGACTGAAGTCGAAAATGCGCAGCTTGCCAGCACTCTCCGCCACACCATGAATGGTGGCCCACCCTCCGGGGACAAGGTGAAGGATGGTGAAAAGACCAACCACCGTTCCGCCGACATAAATGATGGTCTGCACGACATCAGTCCAGATCACCGCCGCCAGGCCGCCTTCGAAGGTATAGATCAACGTCAATACAGTAATGATGGCGATCGAAGCAATTTCTCCGGTTCCCAGCGCGATGGCTACCACGATGGAAACAGCATAGACGCGCACTCCCTCAGCCGCGGCTCGCGTCACCAGAAACAGGCCTGCGGTCAGAGATCGCAGGCCACGGCCAAAGCGGCGCTCAATCAGCGCATAGGCGGTGTAGAGGTCGCCGCGAAAGTAATGCGGCAGCAAAACAAAACTGATGATGACGCGGCCGACGAGATATCCGAGAACGACCTGAAGAAATGTCAGATTGGTATCGTAGGCGAGACCGGGAATGCTGATGATGGTGAGCGTGCTGGTCTCTGCGGCGACAATCGAAAGCGCAATCGCCCACCAGGGAATGTTGCGGTCGGCCAGAAAATAATCGCGCAAAGTCCGCTGCTGTTTGCGGAAGCGCAAGCCGAACAAAGTGATCCCGACCAGATAAAGCGCGATAATCGCGAGATCGAGTTTGTCTAAGCCCATACGCGCAGACACTGACCCTCACAGTATCCAGCTTTGTTACGCTGCGCTGGCCTATCTGCGCGTCAAGGTACCTATCTCATAACCCGACGAACGTGTAGGGCGGAAATCTTGTCCGCCGATGGTATCGCCCCCATCTCAACGAGAAAGCCAACATCAACATCGGCAGACACGGGTGTTCGCCCTACCCAAGCAAATCTGCTCGTGATAGAACTACGCTCGTGGCTATCTTCCTTGGCATTGACGGCGGCGGCACGAAGACTTCATGCCTGCTTGGTGACGAGCATTCGCTCTTGGGCACAGGGACCTCCGGCGGCAGCAATGTGGTTCGAGTGGGAGAACATCAGGCGCGGCAGAGTCTGCACGCGGCCATCCAAAAGGCTTGTGCATCGGCCAACGTCGCTCCAACTCAGATTGAAAGAACCTGCGCAGGGATTGCGGGGGGATCCCATCCTGAAATAGCCAGCGTCGTTCGACGGTTGCTTTCCGAACTTGTTTCCGGAGAGATCGAAGTTGTGGGTGACATGGTAATCGCCATGGAAGCGGCTTTTGGCAGCGGGCCGGGCGTGATCGTCATTGCTGGGACAGGGTCGATTGCCTACGGGCGGAATGCCAAAGGCGAAACGGCACGAGCCGGCGGATGGGGCTTCGCCATTTCTGATGAAGGCTCGGGGCACTGGATTGGGCGATCCGCGGTCACGGCGGCTATGCGTGTCTACGACGAAGGCAAGGACGCTGGCCTGTTGCTTGAACACATCATGAAGTCCTGGGGCGTGACTACGCGCGAGCAGTTGGTCGTGGCCGCGAACGGCTCTCCTGATTTCGCAGCTTTGTTGCCGGTGGTGCTGTCCACAGCGGATGCGGGCGACGAAACCGCCCGCGCCGTTTTGATGCAAGCTGGGGCAGAGCTCGCAACTTTGGCCATCATTGTGATCGCCCGACTATTCGGCAATGCTGAATCTGTACCGGTGGCTGTTTCGGGAGGCGTCTTTTGTCATTCCGCGCTCGTGCGGCAGGTTTTCGAGGATAGATTGCGTGCCGAGTTCCCTGAAGTTTCGCTGAGCGCGACGCTGGTTGACCCGGCGCGGGGAGCGTTGGCGCTAGTACGTAAAGGGATTCGATTGTAGCGTCTTCCGAGTGCTCAGCGGCTGCGGGCTTCGTTCCGCATGGACGGGCGAGGTCGCCCGTCCCCACACGAATCAGTGGCTCGAAGAATCGTCCCCAGACGACGGAATGCTATTTGGCTGCGGACATGCTTTGGTGTTCGTCTGCGTCGCGGTGGTGCAGCAGTTCTACAAGCGCCTGGTTCAGGCGGGCGCGGATCGCGGACCGCTCTTGTGCACGGGCAATGTAGCGAACATGAATCTCCACGCCCGCGGAGGTTGGGCGCAAATTAACGGTTGGCGCGGCTGAGACCGAGCTCACTTTGTAGTTGCTGGCCGCATTCTTCCACTCTTTTTCGGCTGCGGCGGCGTTGGCTTCAGTCTCCTTCGTGACCGTCTTCTGAATGGCCTCGAGCAGCGGGTAGGGATCCTGGTCCGGCGGTACCGAAAGCTGCAATTCGTCCCAGAGCCATTGGCCGGTGGTGGTGAAGTTGAAGAAGTGGCCCTCGATTGCGTAATTGTTCACGAAAGCGACTTTGCGTCCGGTGGGATGGCCGGTCTCGGTCCAGTTGCCAGTTTCCAGCAAGACGGTGCGCAGCAAATTGATCTCGACGACTTCGCCGGCTACGCCGTTGATTTCGACCCAGTCTCCGACGCGCAGTCCATTCTTTCCCATCAGGATGAACCAGCCAAAGAAAGCCACGATGAAATCCTTCATCGCCACAGTGATTCCAGCGCCGGCCAGGCCAAGGATGGTCGGCATCTGGCTCGGAACACCAAATACGACGAGAAGCACCAAAAGCAACCCGACGGCCTGCACCGAAGATCGAATGACCACGCGTAGAGTGTGCAGGCGCGTGCCTTCGGCGACCTTCTCGGTGAGCATGTGATCGATCCAGCGGTCGGCGAGATAGCCCAGCAGGATGATGAGGAGAATCCACAGCGTCGACTGAATCGTGCCATGCAGCGCGGCCCGCTGTTGCGAGCGGACCAGCGCGATCCAACTGCCGTAGTTCGTTTCCAACTCCTGCTCGTCCTGAATACGTTTGTCAAAGTCGGCGAGATTTTTCTGATCGTCGGAGAAGCGGCGCAACGACACGATCTCGGCGGGAGCGGGTGGAGCCGCATTCGATGCGGAGGGTCCCGGATTGGATACACCGGCGGCAAGCGGAGGAATCCCGTGTCTGTTCGCCTTCTCCGCTTCGACCTGTTTCTCTAAAGAGTCATGAGCGCGGCTGAGTGCGGCTTCGGCTTGGACGGTCTCATCGCTGGCCTGCTGCAACGGCATCGCGCTTCCCCGCAGGGTGCGCCACCGTTCGAACTGGGCCAGCAGATTCGAACCCGTAGAAACGGTTTCAGGAACGACGCCGGGCGACGCGGTTCCGTGCTCGGTCTCTTTGTGCCTTTTCAATTGGCGCTGAATGCGGCTCAGCGGATCAGCCCCCGACCTGGCTAGATCTCCTTTGGCATCGTCTAATTCATCCTGATCGAGATCCAGTTGAGCTTGCGCCAAGTCAACTTGTTGTTGCAGGGCGTCCTGATGTGCGGCGTTAGCGGCGGCAAGCTGCTTCTTCAGTTGATTGAGACGATCCTGATCGGCCTTAATATTTACTTCCGCCTGGGTTACGTGAGCGTAGAGTTCGTGGGTTTGGGGCGTAGGCTGAGGCGGGTGGTCAGCGGCATCGCGGAGCCCGTCTTCAAAGGCAAGATCGATCTCGTTGTCGGACAGGCGCAACGCCTGATCCGCAAACCGCTTTTCGTCCCAATTGGAAGCCAGCTTAGCGACATTGCGGGCCGTCAGCAAAGGTCGTTCTTCCACCAGCGGAGTCTTACGGGGATGCGGATTCAGCGCCTCGGGCGCGCCCATTTCGCCAGTCAGTATGAACCCGACGAGCGCGGCCGACACCAGGACCAACAGCGCTATCGTGATCATCCACTGGCGAGATTTCATCCAAGCCTGCATGGCGTGAACGGCTATTATAAGGCGCGCGACCGGGATGCCAGCAATCGGAAGGGCAATCGGAAGGCCGAGAACTTCCGTTGCAGTTTTTGTCATCCCGAGCAGCACGAGGGATCTGAGTTCTGCCCGCTTACGGCGCCCAGTCGGCAATAAAAATGTTGGTCTCGTGCGGCGCTTTGGCATTGCGGTTCGAGGCCCACACCAGTTTCTTGCCGTCGCGGCTGAACATAGGAAAGCCGTCGAAGCCCGGGCTATAGGTGATTTGCTCCATGTTCTCGCCGTTCACGTTGATGGCGTAAAGCTCGAAGTTGCCCATCCCGCCGGTCGAACCCAGATTCGAGGAGAAGATAATTCGCTTGCCGTTGGGGAAGTACGAGGGAGCGAAGCTGGCCGCGCCTAATTTCGTGATCTGGCGCTTGTGACGCCCGCTGGCGGCCATGACCCAAATCTCAAGCGAGGTTGGACGGACCAAATTCTGCGCCAGCAAATCTTTGTACTCGGCAATTTCCTTTGCGCCTACCGGGTGGTACGCACGATAGACAATATGCTTTCCATCGGGGGAAAAGAATGGGCCACCGTCGTATCCCAGTTCGTGAGTGAGTTGCTTCACGTGCCGGCCGTCGGCGTCCATCACGTAGATGTCGAGGTCGCCATTGCGTATGGAAGTGAAGACGATGTGCTTGCCGTTCCTTGAGATCGTGGCCTCGGCATCGTAGCCCGGCGTGTCGGTAAGCTGCATGAGGCCGGAGCCATCCGGATTGGCAGCGAAGATATCGAACCCCGGATACACCGGCCACACGTAGCCCTTGGAGTAATCGGGCCGGGGCGGGCATTGCGCGTCGGTCAAATAAGTGGACGAATAAAGAATGGTTTGGCCGTCGGGATAGAAGTATCCGCAGGTGGTCTTTCCCTTGCCGTTCGAGACCATGTGAACGTCAGAGCCGTCGACGTTCATGGTGAACATCTGATCGCACTGCAGGTTGTCCCGCGTGGATTGGAAGATGAGCTTCTTGCCGCCGGCTGAGAAGTAAGCTTCGGCGTTCTGGCCTCCGAAAGTCAGCTGGCGTACATTGCGCAGATGCTTTTCCTGCGGAGTTGCGAGATTCGGTTCGGGAGCAGGCGCTGGCGTGGCGGCTGGAGTTTGCGCGAATGTAACTACCGAGAGAAATCCGGCGCTGAGGGTGAAGACGAGCAGGAGCCTTTTCATGGGACGAACCGCTAGTTTAGCAGGATGAGCGTCGGTTCTTGCCATGAGAGCCGCTCAGGACCAAAATCTTAAAACGCAGAGGACCCGAAGAAAACCCGCAGAGAGCGCGGAGGGAAATTGTCGTCTCTGCGCACTCTGCGGATTTTCCGGCGATCTCTGTGTTTTACGCGATTCTCACTTGCGGAAGTGTTCCAGAATCGCCTCCGCCTGCGCGCGTGTGACTACAGAAGACAGGGCCGCAGCTTCGGCCTGTTTCACCGCCTGTACGCTTCCAAAATGTTCCAACAATCGGCGAGTCGTGCGCGCACCCACGCCAGGGATTTCCAGCAATTCGGTAGACCGATCGCGCATCTGCCGGCGTTTGCGATGGAACGTCACCGCAAAACGGTGAGCCTCATCGCGAATCAGTTGAATCAGGTGCAGCACGGGAGAATGGTGGTCGAGAACGACCGGTTCGTTTTCCTGTCCGTAGACATAGATGATTTCTTCGCGCTTGGCAATCGCGGCCAGCGGCTGATTGATGATTTCGAGCGACGCGAGCGCCTCGGCGGCGGCGTGCAGTTGGCCCAGTCCGCCATCGATCAACACCAGGCTGGGCATCGGCTTCTTTTCTTCCTGCAGACGTTTGTAGCGGCGGGTGACCACTTCACGCATAGAGGCGAAGTCGTCCACGCCATCGACACTGCGGATAATGAATTTGCGATAGTCGGACTTTTTCATGTGCCCGTCTTCCCAGACGACCATGGAAGCGACCGTCTCCGCGCCCTGAATATGCGAGATATCGAAACATTCGATGCGGCGAGGCACTTCGGGGACACCAAGCGCGTCCTGCAGTGCTTCCTGAATCGCCTTGGTGTTCGGTTTCATCACCCGGAAGCGCTGGTCGTAAGACTGTTTGGCATTGTTGCCGGCGAGATCGAGAAGCGAACGTTTCTCTCCGCGCAAAGGGACGACAATGTGAACCCGCGTGGCGCGCCCGCCTTCGGCCGCGATTTGCTCGGATAACACTTCCTCAAGCGTCTCACGATCCTCGAACTCGATCGGGACATAGATGTTCCGCGGCACATACGGCTGTCCGATGTAGAGCTGCTTCAGCAGAGCCGAGAAGAATTCGCCGGGATGAAATCCATCCGTAGAAACATTGCTTGCAATGTTTTCGGGCGAGACGTGGCGAGCTACGTCTCTACCAGAATTTTCAGATTCCGGCAGTTCTTCCCAGAAAAACTCGCGCCGATCCAGCACGCGACCGCCGCGCATGTGGAACAGGTTCACCGCCAGCATGTCGTTTTCGTAGTGGTAGCCAAAGACGTCCGCATCGTCGCCCTCGACCGCGGCGATCCGCTGTTTCTCCTGCAGCTGCTCCACCGTCGAAATCAAATCGCGATACTTCGCGGCCCGCTCGTACTCTTCAGCCTCAGCCGCTTTCGCCATGCGCTCGCGCAACGAATGCGAAAGATCCGTCGGTCGGCCTTCGAGAAAAAGCTTTACGTCGCGCACCGCTTCCTGATAAGCCTCCGGCGTCGTGAGTCCTTGCACGCAAGGTCCCAGGCAGCGTCCGATGTAATACTGCAGGCATGGCCGAGGATGAAAATGCCCCAGATCGACCTTGCACGACGGGATCAGAAAATGGCGATGAATCAAATCCACAATGCGATAAGCAAGACTCGTCGGAAAATACGGCCCATAGTATGAGCTGCCATCTTTTCGTAGACGCCGCGTGACATAAACTCGCGGGAACCGCTCGCCCAGCGTCAGCTTCACGTAGGGGTAGGTCTTGTCATCGCGCAGCAGGATGTTAAACCTCGGCTGCTTTTGCTTGATGAGGTGGTTCTCGAGGGCCAACGCCTCTTTGTTATTGGCCACGACGATGTAGTCAACGTCAACCGCTTCGCGCACCAGCGTGTCAGTTTTCGCGTCCTCCAGACGGCCTTCGCGAAAATACGAACTAACCCGGCTGCGCAGGTTGTTGGCCTTGCCCACATAAATGACCTCACCCTCGGCGTTCTTGTACAAATACACGCCCGCCGAGGTGGGCAAAGTACGAATTTTGGCAGCGAGATCCATGGGTAGCTGTGTATTTCTATTTTATTAGAGTTTGCGTTTGATTAGATTTGGCCGGTCTTATCTGGTTGCGATCGATTAGACTTAGAAAATGCGGCGGATGACTTATGCACGCATAACTCGTCTCGTGCAGAAGTTTCTCGCCCGGCTGCAGGCGCACGCACGGAATCATCGTCTACTTTCCCTCGCGGGCAAGATCAACGGTCCTCCGGATATGTCCTCGCGGAAGGGCTTCTCGCGCTGATGAGAACGGCGAACTGCGTCGCGTACAGGAATCACTGTACACGCGATTTGGCCTCGCCGAGACCGCGACGACAACCGGGTCGACCATTACCGTATAAATTTTCCTTAGTCCTCACTCTTTGTTTCCGGTTTCTGCCGCCGTCGCGGTAACGACGAAACGTATAATTGCCACTACATCAACAACTTACACTACGACTACTTCCCGTCCCAGGTTGGCACCGCTCGTGCTCAAGTACAATGCGGATGCACGACAGACGATCTCAGGAATCTGACGGTCTTGGCATCTTCGATGAGCAGCAAGTTCGAACCCCGGGATTCAGCAAGGCATCAAATAAGCCCAGAATCAGATTCTAGAGGCCAGGTGGTATGAGAAAAAAGGAGCGTCTCCCAATATGAATCGCACTTCGTTAACTGTTCTGCTGGCAGTGGGTTTGGCGGCCTCGGTCGGATGCGCCAGCAAGAATTATGTCCGTCAACAGACCACGCCGCTGATCAACAAAACCAATGAACTGGACGACCTGACCGCCAAGAATTCGAAGGACATTAAGGACGTGGATGCACGCGCCCAGGCCGGAATCCAGCAAGTGCAAACGCAAGCCAGCAACGCCGACCAGAAGGCCCAGGCAGCCGGTCAGCAGGCCGACCAGGCGCAAACCTCGGCCAACAATGCCGTTCACCGCGTGGATACTCTGCAAGACGCCGTCGCCAACCTCGACAACTACAAGGTCGTGAATGAAACCTCGGTGCACTTTGGCTTTAATAAGGACAACCTGACCAAGGATGCCAAGGCCTCGCTCGATCAACTCGCCAGCGATGTCTCCAACACCAAAGGATACATCCTCACCGTGGAAGGCGCGACCGATTCGGTGGGTGATGCGCAATACAATTACGGGCTTAGCCAGCGCCGTGCCGATGCTGTGATTCAGTATCTGGCTTCGGAGCGCAACATTCCCGCGTACAAGATCTATGTCATCGGCTTGGGCAAAGACAAGCCAGTCGATTCCAACAAGACCGCAACCGGCCGGGCCAAGAACCGCCGCGTAGACGTGCGCTTGATGACCAACACGGGCGCGGGCACAAGCCCAACGTCAGCAACGAACCAGCCGACCGGGCCGTCGCTTTAAACAAGTTTCACCCTCCTCCCCGGAGGACTTCGCCAACCCAGGCCGTTCCATCCCCCGGAACGGCCTGCTTTTTTTGAGGTCAAGACCGTAACCACAGAGGACACGAAGGTACACAAAGAAAACAAGAGCCGCCAGCCCGGCTAGTCGATTCGGTGTTGTGACTTGCTTTCTTCGTGTACCTTCGTGTCCTTTGTGGTTAATGATTCCTGCCCGGAGATTTTCGCCCTCGTAAAGCGTTAAAATGTATGGATGCGTAGGTTTGTTTTTGTTGCCCTGATTTCGCTTTTCCTGGGAAGCTGGGCGGTCGCGCAACAGCAATCTGATCAAGCTCAAGAACAGCCCGGGCAGAACCAGGCTCCTCCGCGTTCAGCCCCGCCCGCCGAAGCTGGAGAGAGTTCCAGCCGCGATACCCGAGTCGATATAAGTCCACCCAAAGACGACGCCAAGAATCACCCCGACAGCGGCGTAGTCAACACCGACCCCGAGGATGAGCCCGAAGGCGACGTGCAAGAGATGCATCCCTGGAATCCCTACCGTGCCATGAAGGACGACGAAGTGGGCGACTTTTACTTCAAACAAAAAAACTACAAAGCCGCGCTCGCCCGCTATCAGGATGCGCTGATCTGGAAAGAAAAAGACGCGGTCGCCAATTTCCGCATGGCGCAGTGCTACGAGAAGATGGATCAGCCGGACCAAGCCATCCCCCATTATGAGGAGTATCTCAAGATTCTTCCCGATGGCCCCTACGCGAAGGCGTCGCATAAGGCGCTGCAAAAGTTAAAGCGGTCCGAAGCAAAGAACGAAACCTCGGCAAAGCCTGAGTCCAAGCCGTAAGCTCCGCTACTTTTCCACCCGGATGAACTCTCCCGTGGTCCCATTCACGTCCACGGTGAGCTTGGCATCGTCACGGCTGGTTCCATAGATCACATGCCAGACTAGCACGTTGGTGGCGTGATTCCACTCGAGCACGTAAAGGATCGGCGTGTCCGGAGCCTTCTCCAACAACTTGTCGCCACCATGTTTCTGCGCCAGGTCAAATGCCTGGTCTGAGTCTATTTTCAGAAAGCCGATGTCGAAAATCTGCGTCGACGAATTAGTGGGACTGTAATTGTCCTCGTTACCAGGAGAAATTCCACGCGACGGAGCATCCTGGGCGTCCGTGCCCGACCAGGTGTAGGGTTTCACGCCACGTTCCGCCGGCGACGCGAACGACGCTCGCCATACCGCCGACTTGCCGTCTTTCCCCTTGGACTCGGCCGTGAGCTGCGATTCCAGCCGGAAGGGCTGCGCGTCGCGCGCCCACCCGCGGGCTGCGATGTAGAGTTTCTGAAAGGCATACCGACCGGTCTCCAGGTCTGCGGGCTTGGGCTGCGGCTTCTCGGTCGGGGCGGGCGTTGCCGGCTGCGACGAACATCCTGCCACGGTCAGCAATGCCAGCGCCAGCATCACCATCAGCAACTTGTTCATAGCACCATCCGTAGGGACACGAAATTTTGCAACCGTCAATGCCGCCATTGATTCTACTAGAAGAAGAAAGAGGTTCATCGATGGATGCGTATCTCCGAAGGTTACAGGACGCGATCCAGTCGGCTACGCGGGGTATGACTGTCGAAGACTTGCGCCGTCATCCCGAAGGAAAGTGGTGCGCCGCCGAAGTCCTCGAACACCTTTATCTCAGCTATACCGGGACTACGAAAGCATTCGAGCGCTGCTTGCAGGCAGGAAAACCGCTGGTGCGGACGCGGACACTGAGGGATCGCGTGAGCACCATGGCGGTCATTGAATTGGGACACATGCCCAACGGTCGACAGGCGCCGAAACATACCCAGCCTCGCGGTATGCCGGCAGAAGCAGTGGCAGGCGAAATCGGATCGCGGATCTCCGCCATGGAGGCGGTCATTGCGCAATGCGAAGCCCGCTTTGGCAAGCACACTCGCGTGCTCGATCACCCCATCTTCGGACCCTTGACCGCTCGCCAGTGGCGAAAATTTCATTGGGTCCACGGCCGGCACCACCTCAAACAAATTCAGAACCTGCGGCGGGGAAGCTAACGAACGTGATTCTGGACCTGGACTCACTTGCACATATTCTGGTGCAGGAAATACCTCAAAAAAACTTCGATTCCGCACAAAGTCTAGAAAATAAGGGATCGGAGATTTTTCTTGCCTCCTAGATCTATGGTTCTAAAGGTAGTTAGAGGCTAAATATTGGAAACATTGGAGTTATGGTGCCCGCCAGCTGCCTGCGGTTCCATTTTGGAGCTCCTGGGCGGAGGCGGTTCGCTTGGATTGTCAAAGATCATGAATTATCTTACAGATAACATCTGCGTTCCTATGTTATCGGAAGTGATGGAGTGAGTTCAACAAGTAAGAGAACAGGCTGCGGAGCCCGTTCCGAATTGGGAAACACGGGATTGCGAAGGTGGTATTCAGGTAGAATTGCAAGCCTTGAGTTCGGCTGGCTGCATTCTCGCCTCCCACCCTTTCCGCAAACAACGCGGAAAGAATGGGGCACCCCTCACTTACGCGGGATATAGAGTTTCGCTTGGAACAGGCGGGCCACCCCGCCCACGGCTTTTCTTTGGGAGCAGTGGCCGTCGAGCAGCTATTGGAGTTATGCTTTCGGGGAAGCGGGCGCGGTGGGAATCAATCAGTAGGGCGAGGCGAAGATCAAATTCCCGGCGTCGGCAGCATGAGTCCCCACCTTTACAAAAAACGTAAAGGTGGGCCAGCCCCCGGGTATCAGCAAGCGAAGAACCAACTAGCAACAGACCTTGCGGCCTGTCAACAGATTCCGTGACGAAGCATGGGAGGTGTTATGCATTGGGACTTAGATCATCTTAGCCTTAAGTGCTCCAACTATTGGCAATCGGTATTGCGCTTCGGTCTTCCGTTTATCATTTTATATCGAGGCATTGACTACGCGATTTTTCGCACGATTACCCAGAGGCTAGGAGCGTATCCTTGGAGGACCACCATCGCTATGGATGTTCTTCTCATGTTCTTTGTGTCTGCTGTCTGGTGGGGCCTTATGCGCCAGCTCGTTGCTTGGAGGCGGAAGAGCCAAGATGAAAGATCGACACTGCGCTAGTGTTTTCCAGAGTGAACGTGGCGAATCAGATAAGGGCTTCGGGGGCTGGCCCACCTTTACGCTTTTTGTAAAGGTGGGAACGACGAGGTCGGATGTCACAGCTTCTCTTTGCGCCTGCGACTAAGCTTGCTTCATGTCCAACCATCCCCGGCGCTATTACGGGACGAACGAGCTGCATTTTATCACCTGCAGTCGTTACCAGCGGCAAACGTGGCTGGCTGGCCCGCAGCGGCGCCGCCGTGGGAGGAAGAAGGCGGTAGTTCACTCGTATGCAAGTATTCGCGGCTCTGGCATCCCTGCCTCCCACCCTTTCCGCAAAGAGCGCGGAAAGAGTGGGGCCCCCTCATTTTATAAGTGATTTAGAGTTGGACTTTGATCGGTGAGCCAGCCGGCGGAGCTATGCTTTCGGGGAAGCGGGCGCGGTGCGAATCAATCAGTGGGGCGAGGCGAAGATCAAATTCCCGGCGTCGACAGCATGAGTCCCCACCTTTACAAAAAACGTAAAGGTGGGCCAGCCACGAGAATGCCGGAGTTACGAGCGTTTAAACGCGCCCAAACCGGGCTATGGTTGATCCCCGGTGCTCTCCCGGACGGATGACGGAACCCCGGCTTTGCGGGCTTCTTCCTGCATGTCATCCATTTGCTGCTTGGCGTCATCGACGGCTTTTTTCTTGTCCTCGATTTTTTTCTTGTAGTCCGCGTCTTCCTTGTCCCATTCGCCGGAATTGCGCAGGCGGTTGCCGGCGTCGGCGTACATCGCCGCCGCGCGCAGCTGATATTCGCGTTGCTCGACGTCTAATTCACGCGAGAGCAGGTCCGTTTTGTCTTTCTGCGCGGCGAGCTTGTCCTTCCACGCGTCGTAGGTCTTCTGCCGGTCTTCGGGCGATTGGCCGGGCTGGATTGCAGGCGCATTGGCATCGGCCTTCTTATCGGCGTCGGCTCCGCCATTGGCTGCGGTTTGCGATGGATCGCTGGTATCGCTCGTCGAACCCGCTCCGCCCACTACGCTGAGCTTATCGTTCATCGGAAGATTATCGTTGTCGAACTGTTTGACCGGCGCGGTTTTCTTTTCTTTGCGCTGGGCGCGGGCGTAGTCTCCCAACGATTGTGTGGGCGCGGTCGAGTCCTGGGCGCTGGCATAGGAAGCCATCATTCCCGCCAGAATTACTACGGCAATCCAAATATAGGTGACGCGTTTCATAGTTGTTTCATCCTCCGTGCCTCGGCCCGTTTGATCTTCACGGGCACTTCGGCGTTGATTGAACTCAAGCTTTCGCAGCCTTCGCGGCTTTTCCGCCGGCGAGAAAACCGCCGATGGTGTGATCGAGATCTGTTGCTTCGGAAACGATGTCCACGGCCAACTGCCGCACCATGGTCGGATCGCTGCTCACGGCCAGCTGCTGCGCGTAACTCGAAATCGTGGCCACCGAATTCCGCAGCGCCAGCGCCATCTCAGCCGACATTTCTCCACGCAGCTCCTGCGATTTCCGAATCAGCGTAAACTCAGTTTTGTCGGTGAGCAGGCAAGCCGCACCCAAAGTCTCACCCGAGGGAGTGAATACCGGGGAGATCGTGATTTCGAGAATGCGCTGTTCCCCCGCGGGCGTGATGTAGTCCGCCTCCACCCTGCGTGATGCCCTCTGCTCCCGCAGACTGGCCTGCACCTCGGCCGCCAGCGATTCCCGTGTGCCTGCCATCGACGGGGAGTTCAGCGTCGCATCTCGAAATACTTCAGGGACGCTCAAGCCCACGGGCGAGGCGAATCCAAGAATGTCCTTGGCTGCGGAATTGGCGTTGCGGACCAAGCCGTGGGTGGTCAAGAAAAGCACTCCACTCGAAAGATTGGCCAGCACAGCCGCGCTGATGTTCTCCGATGTCTTGGCTCTGCGCCGCTCCACTTGCTGCGTGCTCAGTAATTCGTGTTTCTGTTGCTTCAGTTGCTGAATCACTGCGTTGTAAGTGCGCAGGTGAAACTGTTCGAGCTCGGGCGGGGAGTCAATCGCGAAAGAGTCCTCGATAAGGTGCCGCCGCATCCGCCGCAGCAATAGAGTCGCCACCCAGAAGCCAAAGCCGGTGGCGAAGAGCACGATCGCCATGCGAACCATGATGGGGTTGCTGAGCATCCTCACAGCAACCTCCAGTACCAACGAAAAAACTGGTTGCCGAAGAACGAAGCAAGCATCGCCATGCTGCCCAGAAACACTCCAAACGGCATGGGAAACCGGCGCAGGGCAATGCTGGCCGACTCCCATCCATGACGCCGGGCCAGGCTTGCGGGCTCATGATGGCGGACCATGCGTCGCCGGGTGCGCTTGATCCAAACTGCCAGCACGGTCCATAGTCCCGCGAGCGATCCTACAATCGACGCGCTGAACAGGGTGAAGATGGTCAACTGGACTCCGAGAAACGCACCCACCATCGCCATCAGCTTGACGTCGCCGAAGCCCATACCCTCGACGCCGCGAGCCCGCAGGTAAATCGCTCCCGCGCCGTAGATGAACGACGCTCCAACGGCCGCACCCATGAGCGCCTGCAATAACGAAAGCCAGGGGCTTGAAGCGCCCGCCGCGGGCTGGTAGATCACGCCGAACAACATCTTCGACAAAAGATCGTTTACTGGAACCACCAGGCTGAAGAGCAATCCGGCGACCACGCCCGGCAGCGTCAATTTGTCGGGCAAGAGCTGTGTTTCGGCGTCGGTGAAGATCAGGCCCACCAGCAGGAATCCAAACGTGCAGTACTTCAGCGTGGCCAGCGTCAGCCCGAAATACGCGTAGCAGGCTAGAAACAGCGCACCCGTGATCACTTCCACTAAAAGATAACGCGGGGAAATCGAAGTCTTGCAGTGGCGGCAGCGTCCCCGCAGAATCAGCCAGCTAAAAATCGGAATGTTGTCATAAAAGCGGATAGGCTGCGCGCACTTTGGGCACGCCGAGCCGGGACGAACCACCGACAAATCCCGTGGCAGACGATAGATGCACACATTCAGGAAGCTGCCAAAGGCCAGCCCCAGCGCGAAAATCGCCAATGCGTATGAAGCGTCCAAACCCGTGCCTTACCACTCCTTGCCAGATTTAAGCTGGTTTTGCCTAGATTATACGGTGGCCCGGCGAGTACAGCCGAGGTACCAAAGGTACTGACCGGAAGGACGATGGAAACCCACGGGTGCGGAAGGAGCACAGAGACTAGTTGCCCGGCGGCCTGTGGATGAATACGGGCGAGAGCCAGTAACAACATGAAAACAAATTACTTATAGCCTACATGCCGGCAGCCTACCTCAAAACTAATGGCCGACGTACATGGGATAAGCCGAAGCCGGTCCCACCGATGGATTCGCTCCGTTGGGATAAGAGCAGAAAACACCGGAATGAGTGGTGCAAAAATCGAATTGATAGATGATGGATTGGGCTCCGCCAGGATACGTCTGCTGAATGTTGTAGAGATATTCTTCCTGCGAATCGCCGCTGCTCATGAAGCCTTCGACCGAGATTGGACTTTGCCTGCTCGACGCCGGATTGCTCACAACCGCACCAATCGGTTTTCCGTTGACGTCGATGGGTTGAGCCGTAATGGCGCCGTGGATGATTGGACAAGAAGCCAGCTTTATCCCTGACTGCAAAGAGAAGCTGTGACACCCGACCTCGTCCTTCCCACCTTTACAACGAACGTAAAGGTGGGCCAGCCACCCGCTGAATCTTCGGCGTCCCGTCGGAACAATCTGGGAAACTGGAGCCGCATCTCGGGTGACAGCGAGATGTGCTATACTTCCCCCCCGTCGGCAGGATAGTAATCCCCGCAGCTTCGTTCCCCTAGGTCTTCTGCAATTGTGAGGTAACCCACATGAAAACGAAAGACCTGTGGTCTGACGCGAGCAAGATTTTCGGAGTTCTCGCTCTGATCTTGATCTCGTCCATTAGCGTCCCGGCTCAGCAAGAAAAAATTCTCCACACGTTTATTGTTTCACCCCGTGGTGCGAATCCACAGGGTAATTTGACAGCGGACGTTGCAGGCAACTTATACGGCACGACACAGGACGGCGGAATCGGAAGCGGGTGCGCCCCCGATGGCTGCGGTACAGTTTTCAAGCTGACGCGGGCTTCCGATGGGAACTGGGTGCAGACTGTCCTGCACTATTTCGGGAGTTTTTCAGGTGACGGTGCTCAGCCCGCTGGCGGGGTGATCTTCGACGCTGCTGGGAACCTCTACGGGACGACGATTTCTGGCGGCTCCTCGGCCAGCAGCTGTGGCACAGTTTTTGAGCTTTCACCTGGTGTCAGCGGGCGCTGGACCGAGTCGATTCTTTACAGCTTTGCGGGTGGGCCATACGGATGCGGACCAGCCACAGGTCTGGTCTTCGACCGGAGTGGTAACCTCTACGGACCTGCTGGCCAAACCGTTTTTGAACTTACCCCCAGTTCAACCGGCACCTGGACAGAAACAGTGCTCTACACCTTCAGCGGACAGACAGACGGTGGCAGTCCTAACGCGGTGGTCCTTGATCAAGCCGGCAACGTATACGGCTCAGCCGTATATGGCGGCAACGTGAATTGTAATCCTTCGTACAACGATCTGGGCTGCGGCGTTGTTTTTGAATTGATCCGTAGCGGGAATACGTGGAGCGAGAAGGTATTGCACACCTTCAATTTCAATGATGGAGCGTTCCCTCTCGGAAATCTAATTTTCGATGCAGAAGGCGGATTATTGGGAACCACGGCAAATGGCCCCGGAACAGCGTGTAACAGCTACGGCTGCGGGACGGTCTTTCGGCTGAGGCCAAGGTCGGATGGTAGCTGGGTTCATGCAATTATCCACAACTTTGAAGGCGGGAGGGACGGTGCCTCTCCTGCTGCTGGTCTCACCTTGGAGCAAGGTGTCTTTTTTGGGACTACACAATTTGGAGGTACCGGCACCGGGCAGGGCTTTGGCACAGTCTTTGAGCTGATTCCGCAACATCCGAAAACGTGGACAGAGCACGCGATACATAGGTTTGCTGAAGGCGACGGGCCGGTGACAAATGTCATTTTCGATTCAACGGGTAACCTCTACGGCTCCCTTCCTTGGAGTCGTAATCCCTTTTGCAGTGCCATTGGGGGTACCTGTGGCGCAGTTTTCAAGATGACACAGAGCTCCGACCATCGATGGAAATCGATGCAGGTGTACGCGTTCAACGGTAGCCCCGTTGGTGCTATTCCGGAGGGCGGTTTAATCGCTGACGATTCCGGCAATTTCTATGGGACCGCATCGAACGGAGGCACCTATGAGAATGGCTCTGCCTTCGAGCTCACGCCCAAGACAGGCGGCGGCTGGAACATAATCGCTTTACATTCCTTTGCTCGCAACAACGATGGTAGTGAACCCGAGGCGGGCCTAATCTTCGACACCTCAGGCAATCTGTACGGTACAACAAGTGGTGGAATTGGATGCTACGGTGGTCCTTGCGGTACCGTCTTCCGGCTAAGCCCCTCTTCACGCGGCTGGAAAGAAACCGTGCTGTACCGGTTCAAGGGAGGCACGGACGGAAGTCTTCCGCTAGCCAGCGTGGTCTTGGACGAGAAAGGCAATATCTATGGCACAACCGCGGAAGGCGGTAGCTCTGACTGCGGCGGGGGTTGTGGCACGGTCTTCAAGCTATCGCCCAACTCTGATGGAAGCTGGACAGAAACTCTAATTCACGTTTTTCATAATGAAACTGATGGACAAAGTCCACAAAGCTCCTTAGTTTTCGACGACGCTGGCAACCTGTACGGAACTACGGTAGTCGGCGGTGGCCTTCTATACGGAGCTGGCACAGTGTTTAAAATGACCACGAATTCCAATGGCGTGTGGAGTCTCGTAACGCTCTACACGTTTACTGGAAAACAAGACGGAGGCTTTCCCGTTGGCCTGACCTTGGGCACCGACGGTGACCTCTACGGAGTAACACGCGACGGCGGAAATTCAAAAAGCTGCGAGTATGCTTGCGGAACGATCTTCCGATTGGCGCGGCGCGGTACAAGCTCTTGGACGGAGAAGGTCCTTCACAGTTTCCAGGGAGGCAATGATGGAGCTGGTCCCGTCGCACCTCCGACGTTCGACTCCTACGGTAACTTGTACGGTACTACCACGACCGACGGGAATGAATTCGATTGCGGATCAGGCACGATCTACGAGCTCTCGTCCAGTTCACATGGGTGGACCGAGCGGGTACTACATAACTTTGGCAACTACTTTAACACCAGTGACGGTTCCTGCCCATGGGGCGGCGTGATCCTTGATGCATCCGGCAACATTTTCGGTACAACCGCAGGAGGCGGCACTGACATCGTGGGTACCATCTTCGAAGTTTCTCCCGCAGGCGAACCTTCCTCTCCAGTGGATGCTGGGAAACCTTGAATCGTCTTAGTCAGTGACGGTCACGGAGTCCTGTCCGCTAGGGACCGTTTCATGCCCCTGAAACTTACCAGGGTGGAGTGGGGAACCAACCCGTCTCCTCTCTCTAACCCCTTCGATCTATTGACACTCATCCGGTACGCCCCTAGACTGAAGGGTGCTTCGACCCGACTATCCGGCCGACTGAGGAGCTCAATGGCCTGGCTGCAAAATAAGTTCGAAAAGAATTTCCTGATCACCACGGTGGACTACGTCTTCAACTGGGCGCGCAAGTCGGCGGTATGGCCCATGACGTTTGGCTTGGCCTGCTGCGCGATAGAAATGATTGCGTCTTCGACGGCGCGCTTTGACATTGCGCGATTCGGTTCGGAAGTGTTTCGTCCCAGCCCGCGGCAGAGCGATCTGATGATCGTGGCCGGGACCGTGACCCTGAAAATGGCGCCGGTAGTGAAGCGCATTTACGACCAGATGCCCGATCCCAAGTGGGTGATCTCCATGGGCGCATGTTCCTCGGTGGGTGGGCCGTTCAATACTTATGCAGTGTTGCAGGGCGTGGACAAAATCGTACCTACAGATGTTTACGTGATCGGATGCCCACCGCGCCCGGAGAATCTGTTTTACGCGCTGCTCAAGCTGCAGGACAAGATTGATCAGATGACTCTGGCCAAGAAGCCCACTGAGGTTCGACTGGATCCGAATATGGTCGAGAATTTCAAGCGGCAGGTCATGATCGCGCAAACGCTGCAGCCGAAATAGCTGTCAGCTTTCAGCCGTCAGCACTCGGTGAATCCGCCTGACTGAATGCTGAGTGCTGAATGCTCACTAAGGTCACCACCCAATTTGAACTTCCTCCTGAAGGCGAAGCCAGGGAATTTCCTTGCGGCGACAAAATGATCTGCGTCGCCAATGTAAATGGGACGATCTCGGCGATGGATAACGTTTGCCTGCATCGCGGCGGTCCGCTGGGGCAGGGTGTGATTGAAGGGGACAAACTGGTCTGCCCGTGGCATGGCTGGCTGTGGAATCCGAAAACGGGCGAGGCCGCGCACAATCCAGGCGTGAAGGTTGCCGTCTATCCAATCAAGGTGGAAGGCGACGATGTGATGGTTGAGTTGTAGTTCTTACCCCAAATACTTCAAAAACTTTCCTGGTTGATTTTCGAAGCCGGGGAAAACCTGATTGAGATCTTTGTTTCCAAGATGCTTGTACACGGCTTCTCCCAGGACCTGGCGGAAATCCGTGGTGACCGCCAAATCGCGGCCTTCGTAGAGCTGCGACTGATCGAGACCGGGCCAACGTCCATAGACTTTGCCGCCTTTCACTGGCCCACCCATTACGAACATCACGTTGGCGTGGCCGTGGTCGGTGCCGCGGTTTCCGTTTTCGCGGGCGGTGCGGCCGAACTCGGACATGGTCACGACCACTGTGTCTTCGGCGAGATCGCCGAGATCAGTCCAGAATGCGGCTATGGATTGCGAGAACTCGTGGAGAACGTTGGCAATCTGCCCTTGTGTGCTGCCTTCATTGACGTGATGGTCCCAGCCGCCGATGTCAGCGAACGCGACTTGAACGCCAAGATTCGCCTTGATCAGTTGAGCGAGTTGCTTGAGGCTGTCGCCGAATCGTCCGTTGGGATAGTCGGCCCCGGCGGCGGGCTTGTATTTAGCGGGGTCGGCGGATCTCAGCATTTTTACTGCATCAAAAGTTTCCTGCCCGGTGCCCTGCAGCACGGTATCGACGGAGTGCTCGTACATGGCTTCGAACGTATTGGCGTTGGGCGTGGCTTTGGGATTGTTTCCGCCGACACCGAAATCGTTGATGTTGTTGATGGCGACGGCGGGTTCGTTGCCAGAAAGAATTCGCGGCAGGGACGGTCCCATGGCGATGGCGCGAAAAGCGTCCGCCGCTGCGGGCTGAGGCAGAGAATGCAGCGAGCGGTTCAGCCAGCCGTCTTCGGTCGCTTTTACGCCCGGCGTGCCGGATTCCATGAAATCCTGGGCGTCGAAGTGTGAGCGCGTCGGGTCGGGTGAACCGGCGGCGTGCACGATGGCCAGATGACGCTGCTTCCAGAGCGGCTGAAAAGGCGCGAGCGAAGGGTGAAGACCGAAGAATCCGTCGAGATCGAGAACCGCGTTGCGGGGAATATTGATGGATGGCCGCATGGCATAGTAGTCGCGTTCGTGGTGAGGCACGACGATGTTGAGGCCGTCGGCCGCCCCGCGCTGAAAGATCACGACCAGGCGCTTGTTCTTCGCGCCGAGCGATTCGGTTGCGTACGCAGCCCGAGTTAAGAATGCTGGAATGGCTGCCATGCCGATGACCGCCAGGCTGCCGTTTCTAAGAAATATCCGCCTTGTGATTGACATAAACAGCTCCTGGCTCCTAGCTCCTAGCTTCTGGCTTTTAGTTCTTCAGGCGACGCCGCGCCCGCATTCGCCATTTCCGGTTCCGGCACGTTTCCAGGAACCCAGTTCCGAGCTCTTAGTTCTCGGTTCTCAGTCATCTTCTCTGAAACTCAGGCGATCCTAACAGCAAGCCAGCTATCAGACTGGTGTTTGGTGGCCGGGCCGGATCGTCCAGCTTACGGCGGCTGACCTTGGAATCCTGCAGACGCGCACTGATCACGTCGTGGGTCTGTTTGGAAACGTCTCCCGCGAGCAGACGGTCCTCCAATGCGGCCAGGGTCTGTTGCGCATCGTTGCGTCCGGGCTCGGAATCCACTTGCACGCCTCTCACTTTTCCCGAGGTCAGCGCCATGGCAAAATTCATTCGCCCGAGAAGCGCCGACGAGTTGACCCAGGCGTCGGCCTTCATGGAATAGCCAGTCGGCGGCTGCATTCCGTAGAGCGGCATTCCCATGTTCTGAAGCTGCCGCGCGATGGGCATGGCGTCGGTGACCTCGGCTCCGCTGGCGCGCACGGCTGAGACTACGAATTCCAGCGGGGTTTTCACTTTGGCGCGATACGCGTCGGGCGCCCAGAACTCTGGAGAGTCCAGCATCGTCCTGAGCACTTCGCGGATGTTTCCATCTTTCTTTAGGAATGTGTGGGCCATGCGATCGACCAAGGCCGGCGGCGGATCGTCAGAAACGAAGCGTAACGCCAGCTTGGTGCAAATGAATTTCGCGGTCGCGGGATTGTGCGCCAGGATGTGCAGAACTTCGAGACCCTCTTTTTCGCCTTTCGGTTTGATGTGATGGCCGAGCACGATTTTGTCTCCGGGTTCATGCTGACGCTCTTCGAAAGTGAAACCGCCGCCCTGCTTGGGCTGCTTCAAGGTCCATCCGGTGAAGACGCTGGCCACCTCGGTGACATCTTGTTGGGTGTAACCGCCATTCACGCCGAGGGTGTGCAGTTCCATCAGCTCACGGCCGTAGTTTTCATTGAGCCCGTTACGCTTGCCCTTGGATTGACCGGTTTGACCTTTGTTCCTGATCCGCTGCTTCAATTGTTTATCGGCCCGCTTGGGAATTCCATTGGCGACGTCGGAGTTCGGTCCGACGCTCAGCCAGTTGTCGAGATAAAAAAGAATGGCGGGACTCTGCGCAGTCGCGACCAGCAAATCTTCAAATTTGCCCAGGGCGCGGGGGCGAATCACGTCGCGTTCGTAGCTGGTAAGCAGGTAGCGATCGGCGCCTTTGCCGATGAATACGTTGAAGTGGTTGAACCAGAAGTCGGTCATCACTTCCTGCAACTGGCGCTCACTATAGATGGCGCGCAACAGTTTGCCCTCGATAAGTTCGTCGGCGACGACTTGTTGCGGGGACTTCAGCGCTTCGATGGTTTCGCGCTGGCGCGGGTTCATTCCCTCCAGAAACTCGTCGCGTTTGCCTCCCTGCAGAGAGTTGGTCATGACGCGCTGCTCCTCGGGCGGCAGTTTGAGCAAAGCTTTCATGCGTTGATCTGGTGGCAGGTCGAGTAGTTGCTCGACTTTTTGATTGGCTTCCTCGCGTTCGTGCTGGCGGCGGGCGCGTTCGTCCTCCGCTACTTTTTCGGGGCCGGCGAGGGCAGTCTGTTGCTTACGCTCTTCTTTGTCCTGATAACGATCGAGTTGCGCCTGATAGACAGCGCGCTTCAGGGGATCGGAGGGAAGAGACTGTTTTCCATCAGCGACCGCTTTGATCATTTGTTCAGAGGGGAAACTTTCAACAATCTCTCGCGTGTCCATGCGCAGGGTGCGAAATTGCGAGAGGCGGGCATCGAGCGCGCTGTCGTCAACTGTTTCGGGATGAAGTTGCTGATCAATCCACTTGTCTACGCCCATCGCCATCACACGATCCGCGTCGCCGGGCCGCGGTCCGAAGGTCAGCCGGTTGAGCGCATGGACCGCACGTTGTTGATCGTCCATTTGCGGAGAGACCGAGGCGCGCTTGTCTTTTTTCTTACCAACCGCCATTTGTACCGAGACGGCGAATCCCAGCAGCGACAGCAGGAGGATCAGGCCGATCTTGAAACGTCCCAGGTTCATATGGGGCTCGGGGAGGTCGTTAGAATTATGAACCCGGCAGGGAAAAAAAGTTGCGGGTTCAAGGGTTACGTTCGTACTGGATCGGGGATGGGGGAGGACGCCCGTCCTACTCTTTGAGATCGGATTTGATGATGACCGATGTGATGTCGTCGTCTTGCGGGTCGCCGCGCACGAAAGACCTGGTGGCGTGGTAGATGCCATCGGCAATACTCGAAGCCGAATCGTGATTGTGAGTTTGCAGATAGTCGAGGACGCGCTGGGTGCCGAATTGATGTCCGTCGGGCGTGGTCGATTCTGTGACTCCGTCGGTCAGGAATAGAGCGATCTCTCCGGGAGCGAGTTGAATTCCATCGCGTAAGGCAAACTTGCTTCCGGAAAAAAGGCCGAGCGGCGGACCGGTGCTGTCCAGGGTGCACTTCACGTTACCCGAATCGAGGCAGACGAAGCCCGCGACGTGTCCGGCGCTGGCGTATGAAAGAGTGCGAGGCTCGGGATTCAAACGAGCCAAGAAAAGTGTGACGAAATGGCCGTGTTCGAGATCTTTCTGCAACATCTGATTCACCCGGGCCAGAATGTCATCGAGTTCTAGCTGCATGGCAGCGAAGCAGCGCACGTAGGCCCGAGTGAGCGTCATGACCAGAGCGGAGCTGAAGCCATGCCCCTTGGCGTCGGCGACGGCGATGAGAAGCGAGCCATCCGCCATGAAGATGAAATCAAAATAATCTCCACCGGTTTCGTCAGCGGGATGTGCCGATCCGCCAATGTCGAAACCCGACACCGGCGGCGCCGCGGCATAGAAACGCTGCTGAACATCGCGCGCCAGTTGCAACTGAAACTCCTGCTCCTGCTTTTTTCTGAGCTCGGTGATGTCTTGGGAAACGGAAACGAAGTGAGTCAGCCGTCCGGTTTCGTCCCGCATGGAGGTGATGGTTTGTTGCGCCCAGAACAGTTCGCCGTTCTTCTTACGGTTGATCACCATGCCTTTGAAAGCCGCGCCTTGAGCGAACTGAGTCCACATTTGCCGGTAGAATTCCGCATCGTGCATGCCCGATCTCAAGATTCTCGGGGTCTGGCCCACGGTTTCCTGCCGCCTGTAGCCGGTGGTTGCTTCAAAGGCTGGATTGACGTATTGGATGATGCCTTGGGTGTCGGTCAACATGACGCTGTCAGCGGTCTGCTCAACTACTCGAGAAAGCAGGGTGAAGCTTTGCAGAGCCTGGCGGCCTTGAGTGAAATCGTGGAACATTACGACGCCTCCGGAGACTATTCCAGCGGCATCTTTCAGAGGCCATGCGTTAACCCGAATCCACACTCCCGGGCGGTGTTCGGAACTGCGTACGAAAATGAGCTCATCAACAATCTTCTCTCCGCGGATGGCTCGTACCAACGGCAATTGATCATGGGGCACGACGGAGGTCTGGTCAGGAAGGTACCACCCTTCCAGAGACGCGCGGGTGTGAGGGGAAGCGTCGATGATACCGATCCCCAAAAGCTTTTCTGCGGTGGGATTGGAAAATAAAAGTCTGCCATCGAGATCAGCGACGATTACGCCCCAGGGTAGGCTTTCGAAGATGGCCTGCAGCGCGTCGGATTGCAGGGAGAGCGCCTCAGGGTTGTACTCCATTGCTGTTGGCATGGTCACTCTTTCGTTCCACGTCTCAGGATTTTTGGCTGGTTAGAAAAGGGGAGGTAATAGAAGGGGAGGAATAGAGGGTTATTCGCACAACTCAAGCATCGGCGCGTCTCGAAGGAAACTTTAGCGGGCGGACGTTTTCCGGATTCCATACGACAAAACGAGGGAAGCTAGCTGTGAAGACGGACAACAGGCGGAAGAAGCCAGATGATTGGCTAAGGAAACTCTGACGATTGGGGGCGGACGATGAAAACGGCACCGAGCTGTTTTAGAAATTCCCCGAGGCGACTGACAGGGCTGGCATTCGTCGATCCGTGACTCCGTGAGGGATGACAACAGGTGAAGCTAGGTCAAGTACAGACGGCCGTGATTCATTTTGTGTTGCAGGCCGGCGGCGAGTTGGTCGATGTCGGACGCGGCAATGTCGCCGCCCATGCGATCTTGCAGGAAGGGCGTGCGGTTACTGCCGACGGTATCGCGACGGACTTGCAGAAGCAAGGCGTGGACTGCATTGGGATCAAATTTTTGTGGAGTCAGCCGCACGATTTCATTCAGCGTGCTGCCGAGCGAGAGTCGCTCGCGGTAAGGGCGCTCGCTGGTCATGGCGTCGAAGGTGTCGGCCAGGCCAACGATGCGCACGGGCATGGGCACATCTTCGAGAAGCAATCCGTCGGGATAGCCGGAACCATCGCTGCGTTCATGATGCCAGCGCACGATTTCCGGAATGCGCGGCCAGGGAAACTGGACACCACTCACAATTTGATGTCCCACGATTGTGTGATCGGCCATTTCGCGGAACTCTTCGGCATCCAGAGAAGTTGGTTTGCCGAAGAGACGCTTGTCGACCGCGACCTTTCCAATATCGTGCAAATAGCCGGCTGAGCGAAGGGCCGCGACCTCGCCGGGATCCATGTTCATGGCTTCGCCGATGGCGGAGGCGTAGCGTCCAACCCGCAGGGAGTGCCCGTGAATGTTGACATGTTTAACGTCGATGGCGGTGGCAAAGGCCTCGAGCGCGTTGTCGTAGAAGCCGTGCAGGGACGCCATGAGGCGCAGATTTTCTGAGACGCGCTGGGCGAGGGTCTGGGTCAGCGAATGATTGTGCACAGCCAGAGCGACGTAGTGGCAAAGCAAATCGAGCGCCTCAAGTTCACCGGAATCGTAGGGGCTATCAGCCTCCCGACGGCCCAAGGCGATGAGGCCCACGAGTTTGCTGCCGACCTTCAGAGGAACGATGCACTTGAAGAGCTCTGGAGCGACATTGCCGTTGGCGCTGAGATAAAGGTCGTAGGAGCCCGGATCCAGAAGCACAGGTTCACGCGACGAAATGAGGGCATGAACATGCCTGGGCAGCAGGGGGATCACGGCGGGTTCCGGCATCAGGGTGAACCCATCGGCTGCGATGGAGGTGAGCAGGGAGGGCCGGTCGCTGTAGGTGAAAAGCGCACCTTCGCGCGCGCCGCTGGCCTCGAGCGACGCCGACAACATGGCGCTCGCGGTCTGGGGAAACTCGCGCTCTGCGGTCATCTCAGGACCGAGATCGGAGAGAGCTTCGACCGTTCTTAGGAGGCGCCGGAAATTGTCTTTTTGCAATGGCACGCGCCGGGCGAGCAAAACCAGAGCAGAAAAAGAGTAACATGCACACCGTTAACGATCTTGTTAGTTAGTTTGGTGCATAAATTGAGAGCCACAACGCGGGTGCGGCAGAACTTAGAGTCATATCGTGGCCACATTGCGGTCACATGAACGGCGTGGTTTGTTTGGGGATCGCCGTAAATGTCATCTCCTTCGCCGGGCTTCCAGTCCGCTTTTTCCATTGCAAGAATAGCCCGGAATAGGTTTCGGTGATGTAGTCGCTTTGCGGGACTTGCAAAGCCCGTGCTGTTCGATCAATCCAGCGCGAAGGACCTTCGATTTCGCCAAAGTTCCCGATCGGAGTTTGGTCTACCACCACACGCCCCTTGCCGTCGCTCCACTCGGCTCGAAATTTCTCGTAGCGAAAGGTCGGTGCAAATCCAAGAGCTTGCAGGATCACTTCCATCTTGGCGCCATCAGCGACTTTGGTCTCGGTCTCTACTCGCGTCTTGTGGCGCCCCGCTTTGCCTTTGGCTTTGTGGGTCAGGAGCCACTCGAGCCCGTATTTTCGCAAGCGAAGCAGTTCGCCGCGATTGCGCAAAACTTCGCCGGGCAAATCGTAGAGCGTATTGATTTCGTGGGTGCGAGGGGTGATGAGGCGAAAGCCGGATTTTCGCAGCCGCCGATTGAGCGCCCGCGCGTCGTTGACGCAAAACTTGATTTCGATTTCGTTATGCGAAGCCATTCCAAGAAGTATAGAAGGCCTCAGGGGTGGGCGTTCATTACTAAGCGAAGGTCGGCAGTTTTATGAGGTCGCTCTTGGGCACGGGCTCGAGCGGTTGTCCCGCTTTCTTCCATGCTGCCACGCCGCCCACGATCACGAACGCGCTAAATCCTTGTTCTCGCAGTTGCAGCGCCACCCGGGCGCTGGTCGCTTCGCGTGCTCAAGTACAGTAGAGGTAAATGTCCTTGTCTTTGGGAAGAGTCTTGAGTTCCTCGGAAAGATTGTTGGGTTCAATGCGGATGGATCCTTTGATGCGCTCGGCGTTAGCGTCGTAGTAGCCGTGACTGCGAACGTCGAGTATCAGAATCTTGTCTTTTTCCTCTGAAGCCAGCTTGTTTGCCAGCTCTTCAACCTGTACGCGCGGTACCACGCGATAGACTTTATTCTTGTGGTAGAGCCAGACGCGATAAGCAATGTAAGCGATGGCGGCGAAGAGAAAGACTTCACCAAACGCGCGGCTGGCAGCTTGAAATCCACGGGTGATTGCCGCCACGAAATCGCGGAAGAGAAACCCAAGCCCGCCATAGGCCAGGATATACATCGAGGCGCCAGCAGAGTCGAATCGTAAGAATTGCAGTGGGCGCATCTTCATGCTGCCGGCGAGAGGAGGAGCCATGGTGTTGACGCCGGGAATAAATTTGGCGACCAAAAGTGTAGTCTTCCCGCGCTTATAGAACGACTCAGCCGAACGCAGGACGCAAGACTCCGGATTGATGGACAAGCGACATAGCAGGCCCAGCAGGCCCCAACCCATGTAGCGGCCGAGGATGAAGAGCAACGTGTCTCCGATGAGCATCGCGCTTAAGGCGAGAAATAGCGCTCTGAATACATTCAGGGTCCCCGCCGCCGCCGCCGCGCCGCCGGCGACCAGGGCCACTGCGGCCGGAACCGGCAGTCCGATGGCCTCGGCCAGCACTACCAGAAAGAGCAGAAGGTAGCCGTGGTGCGAGATTAATGAGAAAAGGTGGTTCATCTTTTGCCAGCTAAGCTGCGGATATTAGATCGATTGCGTCGCCGACGGGATTCAAAGCCATAAATAAGAACGATAATCCAAATGGGGTGTAAAAGCCAAAACTGGCGGGGGAGTGCGAGAGCCGCACGAAAAATCTTAAATCGCAGAGTTCGCTGAGAACGGCCGCAGAGATCGCGGAGAAAGCGGATCCCTGTTTTAAAACTATTTTTCTCTTGCCACCACGAATTCCGGAGCCCACAACAAGGCTCGTTTGATCTCGCTGTCGGGGAATCCGCAAATGGCATTTCGTGCCAGGCTGGCATACTGCATGGCCCGCGCGTTTGCAGCTTCGACTGAGCCATAGCGGTTCAGGATGGCAAGGATTTCTCGGTGGCTTACGCCGTCGAATGCTCGCTCCCGCACCACTTTGGCGATGCGCTCCCGTTCCTGCGGGGTGCAACGCTCGAGCGCATGAATCACGGCCATTGTAACTTTACCCTCGCGCAGATCGCTGGCCACGGGCTTGCCGAGCACGTCTTCGGAAGCGGTCAGGTCAAGCACGTCATCCACAATCTGAAAGGCCATGCCAAGATCGCGGCCGTACTGCGCCAGATTTTCTTCCTGCTCGGGAGTCGCCCCGCCGAGAATCGCGCCCATCCGCATGCACACCGAAAAGAGGCAGGCCGTTTTGCGGAAGATCAGGTCGAAGTGTTCATCTGAGGAGATCAGCTTGCCCAGCTTTTCCATCTGCAGCAGTTCCCCTTCGACCATCTGTTGGGTCAGATCAATGAGCGTGTCGAGGATGCGGAAGTTGCGTTCCTGGACAGCGATCTTGAACGCCTGCATGTAGAGCCAATCGCCCGCAAGCACGCACTTGGAATTTCCCCACTGCGTGTTGGCAGCGGGACGGCCGCGCCGGGTCTGGGCTTCATCGATGATGTCGTCATGGACGAGTGTAGCGGTGTGAATGATTTCGACAACCGCGCCCAGCTTGATCGCGCCGCGTCCCGGGTAATTGAAAAGTTTAGCCGATAGCAGCAAAAGCATGGGACGAATGCGCTTGCCTCCGCCGCTGCGCAGATATTCGCCGATCTCGGTGATGGCTTCGACGCCCGAAACCGTATCCCGCCCGAACTCGCGCTCGATCGCCGAAAGGTCGCCGCGCAGCAGTTCGAAGATTTCTTTTCCGTCGATGGTTGCCGGCGTACTCAATCGGTTCGTCCCCATTTCAAAAACCTCAAGCGCGAACGTGAGGAAAATTCTTAGTTGGTCCGGTAATTCGTAAACTGGGTGTCTATGCCGAAATCCTGGGAGCGGATGAGCGCAATGATTTCCTGCAAGGCGTCGCGATCTTTGCCGCTCACTCGCACCAAATCTCCCTGAATCGAGGCGTTGATTTTCTTCTTGGAATCCTTGATGACTTTCACGATCTGGCGGGCTTTCTCAATCGGGATGCCCTGCTGCATGGTGATCTTTTGCTTGACCGTGCCCCCGGCGGCTGGTTCCACCAGGCCATAGGTCAGGCCCTTCAGAGAAACGCCGCGCTTTACCAGCTTTTGCTGGAAAATCTCGGTGACCGCTTTCAGTTTGTAATCGTCGGCGGAGTGCAGGTTGATGGCGTCTTTACCTTCGAGTTCGATGTTCGACTTCGAGTCTTTCAAGTCAAAGCGCGTGTGGATCTCCTTCAGCGCCTGCTGCATGGCATTCGACACTTCCTGCAGGTCAAGCTTGCTTACGATGTCAAAAGTGTTCTCTGGCATGGGTATTCCGCTTCTAAGTAACAGATTATGCAGCCCCAGCAAAAGATGCTCTTAACAAGCTAAATGGACTTGAGCTTTTCGAGAAGCGAAAAGAAACGGTAAAAGTTTTTTGCTGTCTGCAAGCCAATGTCTTCGGTCGAAAGCCCGCGCAATTCCCCAATCTGCCGTGCGGCGTCTTTTACGAACGACGGCTCGTTGCGCTTGCCGCGGTGGGGCACAGGCGCAAGAAAGGGCGAATCGGTTTCAATCAACATCCGGTCAAGGGGTACTTGTGCTGCGGCATCGCGGATCTGTTGCGCTTTGGGGAATGTAATGTTGCCGGCGAAGGAGATCATGAAACCCATATCCAGGGCGCGGTTTGCATGATCCCAGGTGCCGGTGAAGCAGTGCAAAATGCCGCCTAGCCCGTTCGGCGCCCAGTGTTCATGTAATAGCTTTAGGCAATCCTGCCACGCATCGTCGCTGCTGTTTGATGGTCTGCAGTGGATCACGATCGGGAGCTTTACCGATTGCGCCAGTTGCAATTGTTTGAGAAATACCTGCTGTTGAATGTCACGCGGAGAATGGTCGTAGAAATAATCCAGCCCGATCTCGCCCCAGGCGATGACCTTGGGTCGCGTTGCCAGTTGCGCCATTTCTTCGAAATCGCTGTCGCGCGCTAGTTTGGCTTCGTGGGGATGAATGCCGATGGTCGCATAAATGAATTCACGTTGTTCGGCGAGTTGGATGGCACAGTCGAGCGACCCGGGCCCGGTTCCACTGCCGATGGCGAGAATAGTCTCGATCCCAGTTTCGCGTGCGCGGGCGATTACTTGATCGCGATCAGCGTCGAACTGCCCCATCTCGAGATGCGCGTGGGAATCTACGAAGATGGATCGTTGGTCGCTGGTCATTGGTCGTTGGCCGTTGGCCGTGTGGGGACGGGTCTTCGACCCGTCCGTGCCGAGTGCAACTCGGCAGATTGCTGCATCAAACCTCTTGCTTCACTTCAATCTCGTCCCCACCGGCACGTCTTCCAGAAAGCTCGCCAGCACTGCCTTCCCGCCCTCTGGCGACGCGGCTACAATCATGCCATTCGACTCCAGTCCACGAAGTTTTCTGGGTGCGAGGTTGGCGACGATTACAACTTTTCTTCCGATCAACAACTCAGGGGCATATGATTCCGCGATTCCCGCCACGACCTGTCGAACTTCGGTGCCGAGATCGACTTCCAACCTAAGCAATTTGTCTGCGCCTTTTACTTTCTCGGCGACTTTGACCTGGCCCACGCGCAACTCGACTTTCGCGAAGTCATCAATGCTGATCTTGCCGTCGGAAACCACCGCGACGGGCTTAGCGGCAGGCGCTGCGGCCTGCGTGGCAACGGAAGTCGCAGATGCCGGCGCTGACGCCTCAGGCTGCGCTTCAGTCGCGCTCACTCCGCTTCGTTGCTGCTCTTCCATTTTCTGCATCCTTTCGATCGCGCTTTTGTCGGCGCGCGGAAATACGGCTTCGACATTGCCCAACTTCGCGCCCAGCTCTAGCTGTCCCCACTTCAAATCCGACAAGGGAAACTTGCGAATATCGCCCAGCCCGAGCTGCGCCCAGATTTTCGAGGTCGCGTCGGGAATCACGGGATGCACTAGCGCGGTCACGATGCGCAGGGCTTCGGCGCTCGTGTAAAGAATCGTCGCCAGTCGTGCGCGGCTCTCTTCATCCTGCTTCTCGCCCAGCCCCCAAGGCTCATTCTCAACGATATACTTGTCAACCGCAGCGACCAGACCCCATGCAACCTCGAGAGCACGTGAGAACTGATATTGATCAACCAGCGTGCCGTACTCGGCGATCGTTCTACGCGCGGCGTCAGCGATGGCGCTATCCCCCGGCTTTTGCGAAATCGCGGCCGATGGATACGGCACCTCGCCGCGAAAGTATCGCGTGATCATGGTCAGGGTGCGGCTGGCGAGGTTGCCGAGTCCGTTGGCCAGGTCCGCGTTATAGCGCTGGACCAGCGCATCGAAAGAAAAAGATCCGTCTTGCCCGAACACAACTTCACGCAGCAGGAAGTAACGCAGCGCGTCCGCACCCAGCACGTCAAGAATGGTCTCGGCGCGCACAATGTTTCCGCGCGACTTCGACATCTTATTTTCCTCGAACAGCAGCCAACCGTGCGCCATGATGCCTTTGGGCAGCGGAAGTCCCGCCGCCATGAGAAACGCAGGCCAATACACGCAGTGGAAGCGAACGATTTCCTTGCCCACCATGTGCAGATCGGCCGGCCAATATTTCTTAAATGCCTCCTGAGCGCCTTCGTGCGACGATCCGTAACCGATGGCGGTGATGTAGTTCGCCAGCGCGTCGAACCATACATAAATCACCTGCTTGGGATCGTCCGGCACGGGAATGCCCCAGGAAAAAGTCGAGCGGCTGATGGACAGATCGCGCAGTCCGCTGCGCACGAACGACATTACCTCGTTCCGCCTCGTTTCGGGGCGGATGAAATCCGGTTGCTCGGCGTAGAGTTGCAGCAACTTATCCTGAAACGCAGAGAGTCTGAAAAAGTAATTCTCTTCCTTGACTGTTTCCGTCGGGCGTCCGCACTCCGGACAAGGCGCGCCCGGTCCAACTGCATCGACATAGAGTTCGTCGAACACGCAATATTGGCCACTGTAAGTGTCTTTGTAAATGTGGCCATTGTCGCGAATGCGCCGGAAGAGTTCCTGCATGCGCTTGATGTGGCGTTCCTCGGTGGTGCGGATGAAGTCGTCGTTGGTGATGCCCATCCGCTTCCACAAGGCGCGGAACTGCGCCGAAACTTCGTCAGCGAATTCTTGCGGCGTTTTGCCCGCGGCCTGCGCAGCGCGCTCAATCTTCTGCCCGTGCTCGTCGGTTCCGGTGAGGAAGTATGTGTCTGCGCCGAGCATGCGTTGCCGGCGTGCGATGGTGTCGCAGGCAATCGTGGTGTAAGCGTGACCGATGTGGGGCCGCGCATTGACGTAGTAAATCGGAGTCGTAATGTAGAACTTTTTATTCATTTGTGCGCTTCGGGCAACGGAAAGGAACCGGGATTCTGACGCCTTCCTTTGTGAACTTTCGCGTCCTTTATCCTTGATGACTTTCTCAGGGTTGGCGGTTCATATAAAGCTGCAGAACTTCCTGCATCACGCTTTTCAAAGGCACGTGGCATTCGGTCGCGATGCGACGGCAATCCTCGTACTCGGGAGAATAATTCGTAACCGTGCCATTCATGCTGGCGACTTTCACTCGTACATCGCCCCATCGGGTTGCGACCGTCACCCATTCCCTGGCCAGTGCCTGACGCTTCTCCTCGCGCTGTCGCACGCCGAGAGTCGACGTTTCCATGAAAATCAGATCGGTCAATTTCAAAGCGTCCTCGGTATGACAAAGAACGGTCAGCAGCATGCCGGGACGATTCTTCTTCATTTGTACCGGCACGCCGAAAGCATCCAGCGCGCCTTCCTCGAGCAAACGGTCCATCACATAGCCGAAGACTTGGGGATTCAGATCGTCGATGTTGGCTTCGAGCACCGTGATCGTGTCGCTGGGGATCTCGGCCATAAGCATCGGCTGACCTTCGCCGATGGTAAGCCGGACAACATTGGCGTGCCCGTCAAAGTCGCGAGTCCCTGCGCCGTAGCCGGTCTTTTCGACTTTCATCCGCGGGAACGACCCGAATCGTTTTGCCAGCGTTTTGACGATAGCAGCGCCCGTCGGCGTCACCAGTTCGAATTGGATTCCAGACGAATACACTGGCGCATCCTTCAATAACTCGAGCGTCGCCGGTGCCGGCACTGGCAAAGTGCCGTGGGCGCATTTTACCGTTCCTCCACCAACATTCAACGGCGAACAAACGATTTCGTCGAGTCCCAATGAATCAACGCCCACTGCGGCGCAAACAATATCTACCATGGCATCGACAGCTCCGACTTCGTGAAAATGAACCTTCTCGATGCCGGTGTCGTGAATTTTGGCTTCAGCCGTGCCTAGCGCTTGAAAAACAGCAAGCGCCAAGGTCTTTGCGCCATCCGCTATTGCAGCCTCGCGGATGATGCTGCGAATTTCGTTTAGCCCTCGTCCATGTTCATGGGAATGGCTATGGCTATGCTCATGGTCGTGTCGGTGCGACGCCGGTTCCGTTCCGCGATGGGATTCAACCGATGCCGACGCGTTCGTTCGCGAAGGTCTTTGTCCCTGCAATGCGTAATTGTGTTCCAACAAAGCAATCGGCTCGGGGTCGTGAACTGCGGTGTGTTCATGCTCGTGAATATTCGGATGCGCAAGTTCTTCGTGTCGATGTCCCGAATGCTTTTCCCGCTCCTCCCAATAAGCCTCGCGCGGCTGATCCTTTTCGCCGTTGGAATAAACGTCTACCTTAGTGGCACTGATGCCGTTGCGCTGAACGCGAGAAACCTCCAGCCGAGCCCCGATATTCAACGCCGCGACCGTTTGCTCGAAGAGTTGCGCAGGCACACCGGCATCGACCAGCGCACCCAGAAACATGTCGCCGCTCATGCCGGAAAAACAATCGAGATAGGCTATGCGCATAGGATGGGTCGTTGGTCGTTGGTCCTTGGCCAAACCTGCTTCAGTGCCACTAACCACAACCGACGGAGGACCGACGACCAATTTTCATCATAGGGAAGCGTGCACTGTGCGTCAAACGGCTGTGCCCCGCGCCCTCTGCTACAATCACTGTTTTCCTTCACCGCTTCGAGGGACTCTTGTATCGTCATCTGGAACGCCGGCTTGCCCAGCAAATTCGCGAGTTTCTGCATCGCACCTACGATCTCGATTTACCGAAGATTGTGATCGAGCAGCCGCCTCGGGTCGAGCTTGGCGAGTACGCATTACCGCTTGCTTTTGAGTTGGCCAAGAAGCTGCGCAAGCCCCCGCGGAAGATTGCGGAAGAGATTGTTGCCGGCATTGGAGCGATTGATGGTTTTGAGAAGCTCGAACTTGCTGGGGCGGGATACATCAACGCCCGCTTGAACCGCGCTGCGTTGGCCTCAGCGCTTGCTGCCGATGAAAGACCGAAGGCTGAAGTTCCGCCCGGCAAAGTTCTGGTCGAGCACTCCAGCATTAATCCCAACAAGGCCGCGCACATCGGACATCTGCGCAACGCCATCCTCGGCGATACATTCGTTCGTCTGCTGCATTTTGCCGGCAGGGAAGTGGATGTCCAGAATTACATCGACAACACGGGCGTGCAAGTCGCAGATGTGGTCGTGGGGTTCTTGAATCTGGAAAAGAAATCGCAGGCCGAAATTGAAGCGCTCACACAGCAGCCGCGTTTCGATTACTCCTGTTGGGATTTATATGCGCAGGTTTCCCGCTGGTACGAGCAGGGCAAGCAAAACCGTGATGCCCGTCACCAAGTATTACAGGCGCTGGAGGAAGGCGGCAACGAGACCGCGGCAATCGCTGACTTGATCTCGATTGCAGTACTGCGCCGCCATCTGGAAACCATGGACCGGCTGGACATCGAGTATGACTTCCTCCCGCGCGAGAGCGAGATCTTGCATCTGCACTTCTGGGATGCGGCTTTCACCAAGCTCAAGGATGCAGGCGTTCTTTCCTTCGAGACCGAGGGCAAGAATAAAGGTTGCTGGGTGATGCGGCGCGGAAGAGCACTCGCAAAAGATGCAGGGAACACAGAGGTTGCGGAAGAAGACCAGAAAGTCATCGTGCGCTCGAATGGCACTGTGGGTTATGTCGGCAAAGACATCGCTTACCATCTCTGGAAGTTCGGATTGCTAGGGCGAGATTTCGGATATCGCAAGTTTTATCGCTATCCCAATGGGCATGACTGCTGGATCTCGACGATAGATGGCGAGCCTGACCATCCGCATTTTGGCGATGTGGCGGAGATTTACAACGTGATCGATGCGCGACAGGCCGAGGCGCAGACCACCGTCGTCGAAGCGTTGCGCGGACTTGGCTATAACGAGCAGGCTGATCACTACACACACTTTTCTTATGAGATGGTCGCGCTCACGCCGCGTTGTGCGGCCGAACTGGGCTATGAGTTGTCGGATGAAGACAAGGCCCGTTCCTATATCGAGGTTTCGGGACGCAAAGGTTTCGGGGTAAAGGCCGATGACTTGATTGACACCCTGATCGCTTCGGCGAAAAAAGAAGTCGATCCGCGCCATCCGCAATTAAGCGACGAAGAACGCATGACGATCGCCGTGCAGATCGCGGTGGGCGCGCTGCGCTATTTCATGTTGAAGTTCACAAAGTCTTCGGTCATCGCGTTCGATTTTAAAGAGGCGTTGAGTTTTGAGGGCGAGACTGGGCCGTATGCGCAGTATGCCGCGGTGCGCGCCAGCAATATTTTTCGCAAGGGCGGCCTCGATCCAGACATCTTCGCCGAAGACGTAGCTAGCTATGTCTCTACAGACGAATTCGCCAAGTATTTGAACGGCGCGGACGGGAACGAAATCTGGGAGCTGTGGCTGGCGTCTTCAAAAACGTCCTACGTGATCGATCAGTGCATCGCAACCACCGAGCCAGCTTATTTGGCCAAGCATGTATTCCAGCTAGCCCAGCTTTTTAATGCTTTTTATCATCGGCACCCCATTCTCGCAGAACCGGACGAGAGCCGAAAAAGATTTCTATTGGCCACGGTCGCAGTCGTGCGGCGCGAGTTGACTCGGGCATTGGCCGTGATGGGAATCTCGGTCCCGGCAGCGATGTAAGACCACGCGATCTAGTTGTTGAACTCTCTGGCAAACTCCACCAAACTCCGCACTGCAATCCCGGACGGACCCTTGGCGATCCACGGCTTATTTTCTTCCATCCATGCGGTGCCTGCGATGTCGAGGTGTAGCCACGGAGTATCCTCGGCAAACTCTTTCAGGAACATGGCCGCGTTCACCGCGCCGCCCCATCGACCGCCTGAATTCACGATATCCGCAATGTTGGACCGAATATTGTCTTTGTACTCCTCATCAAGAGGAAGCCGCCAGAACTTCTCGCCCGCCTCGTCTGTGGCCCGGTTGAAGCGTTCGTACATTTTTTCGTCGTTGGCGAAGACTCCGGCGTTGACATAGCCAAGCGCGACTACGACTGCACCGGTCAGTGTGGCGGCGTCGATTAAATGGGTGCAACCGAGCTGACGCGCGTAGCACAGGCCATCGGCGAGCAACAGCCGGCCTTCGGCATCGGTATTGATAATCTCGATCGACTTGCCCGACATGGCGATCTGTATGTCGCCTGGCTTCTGGGCTTTGCCCGAGGGCATATTCTCAGCGGCGCAAATAATCGCGGTGACTCGGGTTTTCGGCTTGAGCAACGCGATTGCCCGCATGGCGCCGATCATGGCGGCAGCGCCGGCCATGTCATATTTCATCTTTTCCATGCCGTCCGCGGGCTTGATGGAGATGCCGCCAGTGTCGAATGTGACGCCTTTCCCGACCAAGCCGAGCACCGGAGTGCCAGGAGCATCCGTGGGTTCGTAGCGCAACACGATCAGCGCAGGAGGTTCGTCCGAACCTTGCGCCACGCCCCAGAAGGCGCCCATCTTCAATTCCTTGAGTTTGTCGGCGCCGTAGACTTCGGCCTTCAGGCCGACCTGCTGCGCCATTTTGCGGGCGCGCTCTGCCAGGATGGTTGGCGTCATGCGGTTGCTGGGCTCGTTCACCAGGTCGCGAGTGAAATTCTGTGACTCACCAATGATGCGGGCTTCATCCATCGCCTTCTGCAGTTTGGCCTGATCTCCGCGCGCAACCACGGTCACCGCGTCGATCTTCTGATCTTTGCGGTCGCTCTTATAAGTATCGGGATCGAAATTGCCGACGAAAGCTCCTTCGACAACAGCCTTCACCGCTTCACTGCTCTCCATATTCTCCGGGGCCAGAAAGGCGAAGCTGCGAATCCCCCTTGGCTTAAGGTATCGAGCCGCGGCTCCGGCCAACTTGCGCAATTCAGAAGCGGTAAAATTCTTAGCCTTGCCGCCGCCCAGCAACAGCAGGCGTTTTGCCTTCAGGTTTGCGGGATGGTGCAGGAGCGTGGTTTCAAACGGCTTGCCGGTAACTTCGCCGCTGGCCAACACATCCGCCGCGACATCCTTAATGGTGCCATTGCTGGCTTGGACAGCGACTTCGGGTTTATCTTTCGAGCCGTGATCGAGAACCACCACGGCCAGGCATTCGGTTTCGACCTCTGCTGGATTGGCAAAAGAAAGGTTCGTCTTCATAGTTTGTGTGATTCCAGTATCGTCGGCGGCAGGGTAAAAGTGCAAGCGTCCGCAAGCCGGCAAGAATTGTGCACTCGTTCTGCTGGATGTGGGCATCCTATAAAATGGGCAGTTTTTAATTCCGGATGAACTCCCGCTCGAAAGGAAAGATGTTTATGAAGAAATTTTTCCTGCTTGAAATACCGATAGTAATTGGCGCTCTCTTGGCTGGTGTGCAACTCGCCGCCGCTCAGGAAGGCTCCGCGGCGGCCGGGCCCGCCGTGAACATGGTGGTGACGGTCGAAGCTCGTCACGGCTCCAACGTGCCCACCATCACTCGCGACGACGTTATGGTGTATCAAGGTCGCGACCGGGACCGAGTGACCGACTGGGTGCCGCTGCAAGGGGAGCATGCGGGGCTCGAATTGTTTATCCTGCTCGACGATTCATCGAACATCAGCCTGGGCTCGCAGCTAGAGGATATCCGTCAGTTCATGATCGCGCAGCCGGCGACGACGAAGATCGGCGTTGCCTATATGCAGAACGGCATTGCGCAGGTCCTGCAGAATTTGACCAACGATCACGCGTTAGCGGCGAAAGCGTTGCGCCTTCCGCTAGGGACCCCTGGGGCCAACGCGAGTCCATATTTTTCTCTGGGCGACTTGATTAAGCGCTGGCCGGAAAGCAACCAACGTCGCGAGGTCATCATGGCTACCGACGGCATCGACCGGTACTGGGGCAGTGGCCCGGACAATGCCTACGTCGATGCGGTGATCGCCCAGGCTCAGCGCGCGGGGGTTCTCGTTTTTTCCATCTATACCCCAGGCGAGGGCCATTACGGCCACAGCTATTGGCGGACGTACTGGGGTCAGAATTACCTTTCCCAGCTTGCCGACGAGACTGGCGCCGAGAGTTATTACCTCATCGGTTCTGCGCCGCCGGTTTCGTTCACCCCTTATCTTTCCGACGTAACTCGCAAGCTGAATAATCAATACTTGCTGACTTTTCTCGCCAAGCCGCAAAAAAAGGCTGGAATGGAACGCGTCAAGCTTCAAACTGAAGTGCCCAATGCAGATCTGGTGAGCGCGGATAGAGTCTACGTCCCAGCCACGCCACAGTAAATCAATGAGGCCCAGTTCAATTTATTTGGGCCGGCTCTCCGCAAGCTCACCAGACCCGGCATTGATCGGCTCGCACCATGGGCGAGCCTTTCTTGCATGAAAACGCTTGCTGAAACTCCGGCATATTGGAGACGACATTGTTCACCCGATATTTCGGGATCGAGTGCGGGTTTGTCAGTATGACCGTTCGCATCAATTCTGGGCGATACTGCTCGCACCATGAGTTGGCGTAGGAGAGGAAAAACTTCTGCCGCGCCGTCCAGCCATCCGCGTCTTTGGCATCGATTGATTTGCCTTCCAACTGGAGTTTATTGGTCACTGCCATAAAGGCCAGTCGCAAGCCACCGTTGTCGGCCGTATCCTCGCCCTGCGTCAAGTGTCCGTTCTGCTTCACGCCAGCTTCGGGGATTTCCTCGGTGTATTCATCAGCTATGCACTCGCCGCGCTGTTCATAAGCTTTCGCGTCCGCAGGCGTCCACCAGTCGCGGAGGTTGCCCTCGGCATCGAACTTACGGCCTTCATCGTCGAAGCCGTGCGTAAGCTCATGTCCGATCACCATGCCGATAGCGCCGTAGTTCACCGGGTCTTCCATCGTCCTGTCGAAATACGGCGGCTGCAGAATGCCGGCAGGGAAGTTGATAGTGTTGAGCTGCGGGTCATAATAGGCATTAATGGTCGGCGGCGTCATGCCCCACTCTTCCCGGTCGACCGGTTTGCCAATCTTGGCAAGCTGACGATGAAACTCGAAGGCGGTCGCTTGGTGAACATTGTCGAGGTAGCTGCTGCGCGTGATTTTCACCGATGAGTAATCGCGCCAATGATCGGGATACCCAATTTTGTCGTACACGGCGTGAAGCTTGATTTTCGCCTGTTCCTTGGTCGCCGGTTGCATCCAGTCAATATTGGTGATGTCCTGGTCCATCGCATGCTCGATGTCGTGCACCATGGCAACTGTGCGCTGCTTGCTCTCCGGCGGGAAAGCCACGGCGACATATGCCTGTCCCAGAGCCATTCCCAGATCGCGATCGGCAGCCCGGACGCAGCGGCGCCACCGCGGCAGTTGTTGTTTTGCTCCCAGCAACGTGTGGGAATAAAAATTCCAGTTCTCATCGACAAAAGCTTTGCCCAGATAAGGCGCCGAACCGTGGATCAGGTGCCAGCGCAAATACACTTTCCAATCATCCGCTGAATGCTGCTGGATCAATGGTTCGAGAGCGCGAAAGAATTGCGGTGAACTCACCAGATAGTGCGGCGAAGACGGCGGGGCATTCACGTCCTTGAGGTAAACCTTCCAATCGAACGAAGGGGTGAGCGCCTGTACCTGCTCCAAACTCATTTTATTGTTCAGGTTCTTGGGGTCGCGCCGGGCGACGTTATCCATCTGCGCCTGCGCCATCGCGGTTTCTATATTCACGATCGTTTTGGCGTCGACAGCAGCTTGTGGCTCGCTTTCTCCTGCAAGCACGAGCATCTTGCTGATGTGGGTTTGGTACTGAGTGCGGATTTCCTTCGATTTAGCGTCGTCCTTAAGATAAAAGTCCCGGTTCGGCAAACCCAGACCGCCCTGATCGATCGCGGCGACAACTTTGGAAGCGTCGTCAAAATCCTGGGTCTGCGAAAAACCCAGGAGTGCGGCACGGGTTTGGTTATCGTCGCCTTCCCACGCCCCGGGAATGGCCATGTGAACATGGGCCACCTGATCGGCAAGCTGCGACTTGTTTTTCATCTGATCGATGCGTTCCAGACCCGCTTTCAAGTCGCGGGTTCCAGCCGCCTCGATCCCGGATTCATCCATGCAGGCGGACCAATAATCGCCGATCTTCTGCTCGTAGTCCGTGCGATTGCTGGTCTGCGCCGCCGCGTTCTGCAAGGCTTCACGCAAGATGTTCTCATTCCAATACCGCAGGCCGCTGCCAGTTCCCCATGCCACTTGGTCCGGGGGGATGGGGTTGGCAGCGTTCCACCTGCTGCACGCGTACGCGTAAAAGTCCTGGCAGGGATCGAGCGTCTTATCGACCCGGCTGATGTCGAAGTGCTCCAGCTTGGGGACGCTCTCTAACGCAGGGGCGCTTTGGGCATTCGCACCAACGCTTCCGAGAAGGGAACAGAGAATACCTGCTATCACAAATTTCAAGATACGCATTGAGGAACTCCCATGGTTTGAAAACAGAAAATGTGGTCCGCGAGACTCGAACCCCGACTCGATTTTGCCTAAGGCGTTATACAAGCAGCGAATAGCCTGCGATCCAGAAGTCTATCGCAATTTTGCAGGGTCCGCTTGTGGTTGCAATTTTCGCACTTGATTCGTTGTGCGCATTCCCATCGCCGCAGGTTCCAATTGGTTGTTGTATGGGTTGGCTTAAAGCAGAGGTCCGGGATTTGCGAACCGGGTTCAGTGGACTTGTGCTACGCGCATCACGGCATCCTTCAACTCTTCGGCCTTGAAGCCGAAGGGGCCAGGCTTACTCTTGTATGCCACGCGGCCGGTGGCATCGATTAAGTAAAGGCGATCCGGCCACGCTGTATACGACTGCTCGGTGGAGTTGCCAAATTCATCCAGTACCGCTGGAATGTCGATTCCCAGCTTGCGCACGCAGGCGCCGGCAATGAGATCGCGTTCTTCTTCACTCCTCGGGCTGGCGAAGACGACGCTGTCTTTGATGTTGCTCTGCATCTGCCAGACGTCGCTGGGATGCGCCTCGGTAATGTAGACCACCAGGAACGCGACCCGGTTTCCGTATTGCTGGTAGAGCTTGTTGAGAGCGGGAACCTCCCGCCGGAAGGGAGGTCAAGTGTAGCTTCCAAATATGAGAGCCACCGGCTTTCCTTGAGCCGTTAGCGCAGACAGTTGTACCTGCGAGCTCTTGTCGAGCTTGGTCAGAATAAAGTCTGGCGCGGGATCTCCCACTTGCAGCTTGCCGGCGCGGGCGCGCATCCACAAAGTCTCAAATGGAAGCACGAGAAATGCGACTGGACCCGGTATTTTGGCCATCACCCGAGCAAAGGTCTCGGGCGATTGCCGCATGACTGCAAACAGCGCACCGCAGGCGAACACCCACAACAGCGCAATCACGCCCAGCGTGGCGAACAATTTCTTTCGCAGAGATTCGCGACTTGCAGCCAATCGTTCCTCGGTCATCTGAAGTTGGTCCGGACCCACAAGAGTTACGCGATTATAGGGAATGCATGCGGCCGGTCAATAATATGAAAGTAGTAGCGATAATGTTTCGCTTGATCTGATTCCACACCGTTGGAACTTAGCCCACCCGCGTTATATCCTCGGAGCGTGCTTCGCCCGCTTGCGTCTGGCCGGTCTCCAACCCCGGGCTTATTCCTGGGACTCATCATTACTCTTGCCGCAGTGGTCGCTTATTCGTGGTACATCACGGTGCAGATTTCGGGCCTTCGTGAATTGCAGAACGGCTTGGCCGCCCGGAACCGCAAAGACTCGCTTCAATTGCTCCGCATCCAGAACGATTTAAATTCCCTGGCTCTGGCCATGCGTGACATGCTCGACAACGACGAGCCGTATCCGCTCACCGCCTGGTCGGCGCAATTTGACCGCATTCGGGCGGACCTCGATGATGCGCTGAAACTCGAAGGGCAAGTTGCAGTCGCCGAGCGCACTCCTGAGCAAAGACAATTCCTCAGCAATTCAATGGCGCAGTTCTGGGACGCCGTTGACCGCACCTTCGCACTGGCTCGTGATGGTAAGGAGAACGATGCGCGCAGCCAGATCCGGGTTTCGTTACAGGCGCGACAGGCAGCCCTGAGCACGGCCGTCGCGCGGTTGCTGGTACAGAACAACGAAAGCGAAGAACAAGTCGCGCTGCGCATCGGACACATTTACGATCGTGTGCAGCGGCAGGTGTACATATTTTTCGCGGCGATCCTCGGCGCAATCCTGCTTACCAGTTTGTATCTCATCCAATCCAATCGTCGACTTTTCGCACAACTCGCCGCACTCTCTGAGCAGCGCAGCGAACTGGCGCAGAAACTAATTTCCACGCAGGAGTCCACACTGCTGCATATCTCGCGAGAACTTCACGATGAGTTCGGTCAGATCCTGACCGCGATCGGTTCCATGCTAAGCCGCGCCCGAAATCATGTACCCGAAGACTCGCCGCTACGCGCTGAACTTCGAGAAGTTTCAGAAATCGCGCAGTCCACGCTCGACAAAGTCCGCAGTCTTTCGCAGGCGCTGCACCCGGTCATGCTCGATGAGGCCGGACTTGAGAGTACGATTGACTGGTACATTCCGACGTTGGAGAGGCAAACTGGAATTGACATATCCTACGAGAAATCAGGAACGCCATTTCCGGTGAACGGCAGCGTTGGCGTTCATATTTACCGCATCCTGCAGGAGGCCTTGAACAACCTCGCCCGCCACTCCGGAAGTCGCCAGGCGTGGGTTCGGCTTCGCTTTCTGCCCCAGGCTTTGGAGTTGGAAGTTGAAGACCACGGCGCGGGTTTTGTGGAGCAGCCGGCGAGGTCAGGCATTGGGTTAGTCGCGATGCGCGAGCGCACTGAGCTATTGAGAGGAAGCATTGAATTTCTCAAACCCGCGGAGGGTGGAACGTTGGTTCGTCTGAGAGTCCCCATCGAAAAAACGGAGCCGCATGTCCAATAAGATCTCCGTACTGCTGGTCGATGATCACAGCCTGGTCCGCCGCGGCTTCCGGCGAATCCTCGAAGACGCACGTGACATTACGGTGGTGGGCGAGGCCAGTGACGGCGCTGAGGCGGTGGAGCTGGCAGAACAACTGCGCCCGCAACTGATCGTCATGGACTGCGCTCTTCCAAACATGAGTGGATTGGACGCGACCCGGCGCATTCTTGAGAAGCTCCCCGAGACACACATTCTGATGTTGAGCATGCACTCCGAAGACACCTGGGTTCATCAGGCGCTGGATGCCGGCGCCCATGGTTACATTCTGAAGAGCGCGGTCGATATGGAGTTGGTGACTGCCATCCGCCGAGTCGTAGCGGGCGAGATCGTGCTCGACCCCCAGCTGTCTCGCACTACCACTTTGAAGGGTGAAGGCAAATCCGGACTCACTGTGCGCGAACTCGAAGTGCTGAAGCTCATCGTCGCCGGCAAGTCGAACAAGGAGATCGCGGGCGATCTCGATCTGAGCGCGAACACGGTGGCGGTTCACCGTGCCAACATTATGGATGCCCTCGGAATTCACAAGACTGCCGAACTCGTGGTCTACGCCATTCGCAGCGGCCTGGTGAACATTCGGTGAACCGCCGATCTTTCTTGCGCGGGTTTGCGGGAGCGGCGTCGGCCTCGGTCTTGCCACTGGAATTATTCGCTGGTACCGCACCGGAAGCATCCCCCGGATTCCGGTTCGTCGACATTACCACTTCAGCCGGGATTCAGTTTGATCACAACAGCGGCGCTTACGGAGGCAAGCTTCTTCCAGAGACTCTTGGCTCCGGTTGCGCTTTCCTCGACTACGACGGTGACGGGTGGCAGGACATTTTGCTGATCAATGGCATGGACTGGCCCGGCCACAAGCGGAAAATGTCCACGCTCCGGCTGTACCACAACAACCGCGACAGCACATTTACTGATGTAACCCGCAAGTCTGGCCTCGACCTCGAGATGTACGGAATGGGCGTCGCCGTGGGCGATTACAACAACGACGGTTTCCCCGACATTCTGATTACCTGCGTGGGACAGAACCGGCTTTTCAAGAATAGCGGGAAAGGGACTTTCGTCGACGTGACCAACTCCAGCGGCCTGGGCCATCGCCAAGCCCTGAGCACCTCCGCGCTATGGTTCGATTTTGACCGCGACGGCCGGCTTGACCTGTTCGTCTGCAATTACGTGAAGTGGTCACCCGAGCATGATGTTTTCTGCAGCCTTGACGGAAAGCATAAGTCTTATTGCACACCTGAAGCTTATCGCGGTGAAACCTGTTGGTTGTTCCACAATCGCGGCGATGGAATTTTTGAAGACGTCACCGCGACCAGCGGTATTTTTGACAGCAGCTCGAAGTCGCTTGGCGTGGCCATGCTCGACTACGACCGTGACGGCTGGCCTGACTTGCTCGTAGCCAATGATACGCAGCCCAACAAACTTTATCGCAACGCGCACAATGGCACGTTCAAAGATGTCGCGGTCGAGGCAGGAATCGCTTTCAGTGCCGACGGCAAGGCGCGCGCTGGCATGGGAGTCGACGCGGCCGATTTTGACAACTCCGGCGTAGCCGGCGTAGCCATTACGAATTTCGACAATGAGATGATCGGGCTGTACCGTGCCCTCGGCAACGGCACTTACGAAGACATCGCAACCCAGGCCGGCGTCGGACTTCCTTCGAAAACCACCTTGGGATTCGGTTGCATGTTCGTCGACGCCAACCTCGATGGGCTGCTCGATCTGCTTGCTGCCAACGGACACATTGACGACACGGTGCGCAACATCCGAGGCAATGTGGGGTACGCTCAGCCTCCACAGCTTTTCTTGAACACAGGCAAGCGAACCTTTCGCGATGTGAGTACGGAGGTCGGCGAGTCATTCGCTCAGCCCAAAGTCGGACGGGGCCTGGCCTGCGGCGATTTTGATCGCGATGGCGATCTCGACATTCTCATGACCACCAACAACGGTCCTGCCTATCTTTATCGCAACGATCAACTCGCGGGGAACAGAAGCATCCGCTTTCGCCTGGTCGGAAAACAATCGAACCGGGATGCGATTGGCGCGACCGTGCGAATTTATTATGAGGGCACGACGCAATCGCGTCTGGTCAAGAGCGGATCGAGCTATCTGTCGCAGTCCGAACTTCCCGTCACCTTCGGTCTGGGAAGACGTGACGAGATCGAACGTGTGGTCATTCAGTGGCCTAACGGCAGAACTGAAGAATACAAGAAACTTTCGGCGGGCAAGGCCTATGAGTGTGTCGAGAGCGAGGGGATCACGCCGGGTAACGGCTTCTGAGCACTGGCCAAATTTTGGCAAAGCCGTGCGAATGTCGCGACATGACTTGGCTGGCGGCGTAATCGGTGGTTTACTGATTGGTTCTTTCTCGCAAAAGCAAAGGGAACCATCGCAGTCGTCGTAAGTTTCTTCTACGGAGATGATGAATGTTGAGACGCCGTAAAACCATAATCGTGATGTTTTTTTTCATCGCAACGATCTTTGTATTTGGCTTGCAAGCCGAGGCGAAATCGAAAATGCAAAAGCAATCGTTTGGCAAGACCGAAGACGGGCAACCAGTGGATCTCTACACCCTGACAAACAAGAATGGCATGGAAGCGCGAATCACCAACTACGGCGGCACTGTCGTCTCTTTGAAAGTTCCCGACCGGAACGGCAAGCTGGACGACGTCGTGCTGGGCTACGACAACCTGGAAGGCTACGAGACGGGTAAAGCCTACATCGGCGCAACCGTTGGACGTTATGCCAACCGGATCGCGCACGCCAAGTTCACGCTCGACGGCATCACTTACACGCTGGAAAAAAACAACGGCGACAATCATTTGCACGGCGGTTTCAACAAGCGCGTGTGGCACGCAAAAGATGTTTCCAGCAAAGCGGGACAAGCCTTGGAACTGACCTACTTGAGCAAAGACGGAGAAGAAGGTTTCCCGGGGAACTTGCCGGTGAAAGTCGTGTACACGCTCACCGACAAGAACGAACTCAAAATTGATTACAGCGCAACCACCGACAGAGACACCGTGCTCAACCTGACCAATCACGCGTACTTCAACCTTGCCGGTCAGGGCAACGGAGACATTCTGCAGCAGCAAATCATGATCCAGGCCGATCGCTTCACTCCGATTGATCAATTCTCGATTCCCACTGGCGAGCTGCGAAGTGTCAAAGGAACGCCGTTCGATTTCACCAAGGCAACCGCAATCGGCGCTCGCATCGACGAGGACGACCAGCAACTAAAAATGGGAAACGGCTACGATCACAATTGGGTACTCAACAACGAAAAACCGGGGTCGCTGTTTCTCGCAGCGCAAGCTTACGATCCGCATTCGGGGCGGGTGCTTGAAGTCTTGACGACGCAGCCGGGCATTCAACTTTACACGGGAAATTTTCTCGATGGAGTTCATGGCAGGGATGGCAAGGTCTACAATCGCCGCTACGCATTCTGCCTCGAAACCCAGCATTTCCCAGACTCGCCGAATCATCCCAATTTTCCGACGACAGAGCTCAAGCCGGGGCAACGCTTCGAATCAACGACAATTTACAAATTTTCGATCAGATAGATTGTCATCCCCTGCGCATTCATCAGGGTGGACCACCCTTTGCCAACTAGGAGTGGATTGCAGAGATCCTTCGTTGGGAGTCCCGGGCTTTGCCCAGGACTCCGCTGCCTCAGGATGACAATTCGGGGTGGCTATTTCAGTTTTACGAAGAGCAAGACGAAGATGGCCCACACTCCGACCGTCATGGGAAACTGGGCGGCTTGGGCTTCCTGCAGCGAGCCTCCGCGGGGGATTGCGAAAGAGAGGACAAACATTGCCACTGCGGTGAGTATTCCGAGGATCAGTTTGGTTTTCGGGGTCATGGTCGTCTTTGCCTCGTCTATTGGGTTCGCCCACGATGAGGTTGCGACAATCTGGTCAGGGCGGTTGCCGACATTCTACGCTGGAATGGGGCGAACGCAACCTGGCGTTGGGTAGTTTCGAGGTACCGCGCGCAAGATCCTTCGCCCCGCTGGAAAACGCGGGGCTTCAGGATGACGTCGTTAGAAGGTGGAAATGAACTGCTTCACTTAATTGTGGTCGCCAGCTGCGACGCTGCTTCCCCACATTGCGGAGGAGCCCCACATGGCCGACGATCCCCACATCGCGCTGCTGCCCCACATCGCCGACGAGCCCCACATGGCGCTGCTGCCCCACATGGCTGAGTTCGCGCCCACGAATTGGGAAGATCCCCAAACCGACGCGCTTCCCCACATGGCCGATTCGTTCCATACTGCGGAGGGATTCGAACTCATGTACACGTTGCCAGTGCTGGGATTGTACTCGGCCGTGGGAGACATCGCCGTCCCGTTGGCGACAGCCGTGCTGTTCAGCGCCGCCTCCACGTCCACGTATCCCGCTCCGACCGTGAACGCGTCATCCTGATCGGTATAAGTGGTTCCCGTGGTCGGATCGTAAACCGTGCTGTACGTGGGCAGCGATTTCCACGCCGTGAGCATCAGCCGGGCTTTCACCTGATCGGGCGTGAGGCGGGGACTCTTCTGCAACAGATCGGCCACCACTCCGCTGACCACGCCGGTCGCCATGCTGGTCCCGCTGAGCGTGAAGTAAGTAGTCGAGGACGCGCTCGATCCGCCATTCACGTAATAGCTGTTGGGCACTTGATTGCCCGGATATTCTGTGTAAAGCGTACTGCCCGGAGCTGCCAGCGACACCAGCAGGTTGCCCGGCGCGACCAGGTCGGGCTTCACAATGTCGTCGATGACGGTCGGCCCTTTAGAACTATAGCTGGCCATTTTATCGTCATTGCGGCTGGGGGTACCCAAAGTGTTGGTTGCGCCCACCGTGATCACATAGGGATCGTTGCCCGGCGAGTTGATGGTCCAATATCCGTTGGTGGGCTGGTAGCGTCCGTCATTTCCGGCCGCGACAACCACAACGATGCCGCTCTTCCAGGCCTGTTCCACCGCCTGGCAAACCGGGTCGAGCTTATAGCTTTCATACACTGGCCGGCCCAGCGAAAGATTCATTACGCGGATGTTCAACAGCCCCTTTAGCGCGATGGCCTGCGCAATCGCAGCGATCACACTGCTGTCGGTGCCTTCGCCATTTTGATCGAGCACTCGAAGATTGATCAGGTTCGCGCCCGGCGCAATACCTTCGAAGGTGCGCGAATATTTCGAGCCCGTGGAACTGGCGCCGTCTCCGGCAATCAGCCCGGCGATGTGCGTGCCGTGACCATATTGATCGGTTGCGCTCGAGGTGCCGGTGACAAAGCTTTGGCTATAGACCACTCGGGACAATCCGAGAAGACCGCCGTGAAGATCGGGATGGTTGATTACGCCACTGTCGATCAGCGCCACTCCGACGCCTGCACCGGTGTAACCGGATTGCCACGCGGCAAAGGCATTGATCGCGGGCGCGGCATTGCTAAGCGTGGGAGCCATCGAACGGTTCAGGCTGATGTATTTGACATTCGCCTGATTCGACAGCGAGAGAATATTTGCAATCGGCAGGTCGGCGACGATCCCGTTCACCAGAGGCAAATCACTCAAAATAGTGCCCAGCAAGTTGGTAAGGTTTGCCAGATCGAGCAGTCCAGGCTGCTGGTTGTACTGCACAATCACCACGGCGTGCGACGCCTTCGACGCTTGCAGGTCCGGAGACAACTTGGAATTATCGGCGTACGCCAGGGTGACGGTTGCCAGTAAGCAAATGACCAGGAACTTCTTCATCGATCCGAATCCTCCCGCGGGCGTACAGGTCTAGCTGATCGCCGGGGGAGATCGCAGAAGTGGAGTTGCAGGTAAAGTGCCGAAACGGGACAGGGGATAAGCACCACGGAATCACTAAGTTAGATGAATGGCTGTGGCTTTCGATGGGACGCTTTGTCCCGCTGGCTTTTGGCCGTGCGCCAATCTGTCCTCCGAAGATGTCTGGTTACCTTAGTCACCTGGATTAGCAGCGAACGCCGGGGATGAAAGGCGGGCGCCCTACCCTTTTCGCATTCCACGCGAGAGGGCGGAGCCTTTTAGCCGACATCGTGGCGGCGGATCAGCGGACACACAGGAAAGAGCGTTTTGAGCGCTATGGCCTGTTTGCGTCAACCTGGGAGCCTCATGTGTGGGATCTGCATGAAAGGAACCATCCTCATCTCTAGATGAAGTTCTATTCCCTCGGCACGGAGGGCAGGTGTAAAATGCTGGCCACGGGTCGGGGTGTCCCCTCACGCCAAGGAGGACGCATCATGGATCGCAACAGATCGCCAGTCTTGCTCCTCATCGTTTTCGCTGTTGCCTTTGGATTTCTCACCACAGCCACTCCCCTGTTTGGAGCCCCCAAAGAGAAGGTGTTGCACTACTTCGGAAAAGGTAATGACGGGTCCGATCCCGTCGGTGGCCTAATCCTCGACGCGGCCGGAAACTTGTATGGCACGACCTACTGGGGTGGTAGGAACTCATGCTACGGTGTGGGCTGCGGCACCGTATTCCGATTAACGCCAACCGAAAACGGTAAATGGACGGAGAAGGTGCTGTACAACTTTGGCTCCGAGGGATGCGCACCCGCCGCCAGCTTGATCTCCGATGCGGCTGGGAATCTTTACGGAACCGCCACCGGTGACGATTGTGAGGATAACGGGACCGTCTTCCGGCTTGCTCCTGGGCAGAACGACAGTTGGACCTATAGCGCGCTATATAGATTCAGGGGTGGCAACGACGGAGCCGAACCCAATTCCAGTCTGATCTCCGACGTGGCCGGAAACCTATACGGCACGACCGCCGCCGGCGGTGTATTCAGACGGGGCACAGTTTTTGAGCTAGAACGACACGTCAATGGCAGTTGGACCGAGAAGGTGCTGCACAGCTTCAATCGTAAGGACGGGTATTACCCGATTGCCAGTCTGATCTTCGACGCGTCCGGAAACTTATACGGCACGACTCCGGGTGGTGGCGCCTCCGGCGGCGGCGTGGTCTTTGAGTTGACTCCCAACGAGGACGGAGCATGGAATGAGAAAGTACTGCATAACTTCATCAATAACGGGAAGGACGGACACTCCCCTGCAGGTGTGCTCATCTTCGATGCCTCCGGCAACCTGTACGGCACTACCGAGAATGGTGGCTCCCATGACGATGGCACAGCGTTCGAGTTGACGCCCGGCGCAAATGGCAGGTGGAAGGAAAGGGTGTTGTACAGCTTCGACGGTAAGGATGGGGCAGGTATAAGCGGTGGCCTGATCTTCGACGCAGCTGGAAACCTGTACGGTACGGCTTCCCTAGGTGGCGATGGTGGTTACGGCTGTGATGACTTAGGCTGCGGTACAGCCTTTGTGCTGAAGCCCGCTGCACACGGCAAGTGGACGGAGTCGGTGCTCCACTACTTCGAAAGTACCCGCAGCGGCGGCAACTACTCCCCCGGTTTCGGGGTAATTTCCGACCCGGCCGGAAACTTGTACGGCACGACCCTTGGTGGTGGCTGTGGTGGCTCAGGTGGCGGGGGCCAATGCGGAACCGTCTTCAAGATTGCACCATAACCGGAATCTGAAGTCGACCCTTCTGCCCACACAGAACTCGTAATCTGGTCAGCTTCTTCAATCGTTTGGATCTTCTTCACCGCGTTGGTTATTTCGACTCTATCGTCGCCGATGGAAACAAGGGCGACGCCGCATGAAACATCTAATTGTTGCAAAATCGCGATTAGACTTACTGGTCCGGGTCCATTGTCAACCCGCTTAATTGGCCTGACTCCGGCTGGTGCCCCAGGTTCGCATCCCGCCTTGACCTGAGTCTCGTGAACTCGTTCTTCGGACTCGGACGCCAACCTGGCCCGTCGTGGAGCCCCGAGCGCTTAGCTGGTGGCATGGGCAGACCGCGCTGCCGTCTCGCGGCTGGCGGTACTTGCGTGGTGGGAATTCTTCACGGCGTACATGCGGCGGTCGGCTTCGGCGAGCAGGTGTTCGGCGTTCGCGCCATCGATGGGATAGAAAGCCTGCCCGATGCTCACTGAAACCAGGCCCTCGCCGCAAACCGTTTGGCCGACTTCCGCGATGATGGCTTCGAGCCGCAGCGCCATTTCCGCCGCAGCACCCTGATTGAGGCCGGGCGCGATGAGAATGAACTCATCACCGCCCATGCGCGCCGCGTAATCGTATTCGCGGCACGAGTCTTTCAAAGCTTCACCGAACATCTGCAGAAGTTTGTTGCCCTGGAAGTGGCCAAAGCGGTCGTTCACTTGCTTGAATCCGTCGAGATCGGAAACGAAGACAGCTAAGGGCAGCTTGGAACGCTTGCATCGGGCAATCTCGCGATCGAGATGCAGAAAAAGGGAACGCGCGTTGGGCAGCCCAGTCAGATAGTCGGTCGTGGCCGAATCTTCAGCCAGACGATATTTCAGCGCATTTTCGATGGTAAATCCGAGTTTAGAGCTGATTGCCAGAAGAATTCGGAGATGGTCCTTGGTGAACGCGTCCTGGTGGGTGCGATAAAGCGCCAGCACCGCGACGACGCCGGATACACCTTCGAGCGGCACCGCCAGCGCTGAGCGCAGCGTGCTGTACTTGGTGGGATCGTTGAGGTATCCCGGCTCGACCGAGGGATTGCCATTGAGAATCGGCTTGCTGTTTTGCGCGACCCAACCGGATAACCCTTCCCCCAGCGGAATTCTTAAAGATGAGAACAAACGAAAGTTATCGCCGCTGACGTACTCGGGCGTCAGCAGGTTGTCCTGCTTGAGATAGACCGCCATCGAATCGTATGGCACGAGCCGCTTCAGGCGCACCGAGAGCATGGACAGCGTGTCGTCGACACTGAGCGAATTGCCGAGGTCGTGACTCAGTTCGAAAAGCATTTGCGCCTCTTGCCGCGCAGCAGCGATGGAGGCAAGATAATCGCGGCGTTGCTCCGGCGGTTGGGTAAGAGGAGTTTCGGGTTCGGCGAAACCCGCGGCCGGGGCTGATCCGCGTTCAACCTTCACATCGGTTGATAGCTTTGTGGGAGCCTTCGGCGGCTTAGCGTTGGCGAGTTTTTCAAGTTCGATGTAGCGCCGCTGCAAAACTTCGACTACGCGCGGATCGAAGCTTTTGCCGGCTTCCTCGACCACCCGGGCCATGGCTTCGTCTAGGGGCAAAGCGCGGCGGTACTGGCGATCAGAAGCAAGAGCGTCGAGGCAATCGACGGCCGCGAGGATTCTTGCGCCGATCGGGATGGCCTCGCCTTTCAGTCCGTTGGGATAGCCGCTGCCATCCCACTTCTCGTGATGCGCGCTCACGATGGGCACGACGGGATAGGGGAACTCGACTTGTTCCAAAATCTCGGCCCCGATGATCGGATGGATCTTCATCTTCTCGAATTCCTCGGGCGTGAGCTTCCCGGGTTTCGAGATAATGTGTTCCGGCACGGCAAGCTTGCCGATGTCATGCAGTACAGAGGCCGCCTGCAAAGCCTCGGTTTCGTCCTCGCTTAAGCCAAGATCGTTGGCGAGTTCCATGGCATAGATGCGCACTCGCTGCAAGTGATCGTGCGTGGTGTGATCCTTGGCCTCGATTGCCAATGCGAGAGCTTCAATAGTTCGCAAGTGGAGGTTGGACACCTGCTCGGCGTGGCGGGTCTCATCTTCGAGTTTGCCAAGATAAAGCCGGTACGACCGATACATGAGATACACGGGAGGCAGGACAAGAAGCGAAGACTGCCATCCGATGTGGCGATTCAGGAAGCTCACCAAGCCCGCGATGGCAGCGCCGACAAGGTAGTAAGGAAACGACCAGAAATAGCATTCCGACCAAACCTTCAAAACCGGCTTACCTTCGGTCAACCGGATGATGATTGCCATAGCAAAGGTGTTGACGGCGAAGTAGGCGATCGCAACCAGCAATAACGCCAGAGGATCGCTTCGGTGCAACACGTGCGCAGTTACAAGTTGGTATACGACGTACGCCGCCGCGGTTCCGACGGGCAATTGCGAGAGATTGAAAATGACATGGATCGGCTTGAGGTTGGAAGACTTCCAATACGACTGAACCAGAACCGCTGCGAACCCAATCACCAGAGTTTCGCCAAAGCTCAGTTCCAAAACTCCCAGAAGAATAAACAGGAAGTTCACCGACATAGTTCCGTTGATGCCGGGCAGTTTGATCTTGAGAGACGAAGCCAGAAGTGCGACCGCCAGGTAGCAGAAGAATTTAAGCGGATTTGTCGATTGCCAGTGCGCCAGCGCGGTGTAGAAACACCCCAACGCTGCGAGGGCCATGGACGCGATAAACACTGGTGCGCCAAGCTGGCGGGGCAAGCTCTGGGACATTAGAAGATTTTCACTTAGGGTGAGGCAAATGTCCGGGCAAAACGATTCCGGATGATTACCATCGTGTTCTACTTGGGATTCAATGGCTTACGATGACGTTGATCGCAGGTTTCATGGTGCGAAGTAGGGTACTGTGCAACCATTCCTGCCCGCATGTGCAGACAACGGTGCTAGGCTGATTTTAGAGTGCTTTCGTCCTCGATATTCGCAGTGGTCTGGCGCAGGATCTTTACGATCCTGATGGCAGGGGTCTTGTGTAGCGGGCTTTCTCTTCCTCTATGCGCAATGGTTGCTTCCGCCACAGGGAAGAGCAAAGCCGCAGATTCCTGGTCGGTTCGCTGGCAGCCGGTGCGGTTGGTCAATGGATCGCCGGTGGTGTTTCGAGTGAGTTCGCCAACACCACTTAAATCGCTTTCCGGCAGGTGGCTCGAGCATGAAGTGTTTTTTTCATCCGATCCCCAAGGCAAGGTCTGGTATGGAATCGCCGGGGCGAGCCTCGAAGCCCGACCGGGAAGTTATCCGCTGGAGCTGAAGGGAGTGACCGCGGATGGGAAGGATCTGGCGTTTGAAAAACCAATTGCGGTCGGCAAGGGAAAATATCATAGCATTGCAGCCAGCGTGCCCAAACAATATACGGAACCCAACGCTGAGCAACTCCAGGAAATCAATCAAGACAAGACGATCAAGGAGCACGCATTTGCGCGGGTGACTCCAGAGCGCGAATGGGCGGGTGATTTTCATCCGCCGGTGAAAGCCGAAATCTCGGACGTGTTTGGGACCTCGCGCACCTTCAACGGCAAAACCCAGAGCGTGCATCAGGGACTCGACTATGCTGTCCCGGAGGGCACGCCGGTTGCAGCGCTGAATAGCGGGACGGTCTTGTTGGCGCAGCCATTGTTCTTCGAGGGAAATTGCGTGGTGCTCGATCATGGTCAAGGTTTGCTGACGCTCTATATGCATCTTTCGAAGTTCAAAGTTAAAGAGGGCGAACGCGTCACCGGTGGGGAGAAGATCGGTTTGAGCGGTGGAACTGGCCGGGCCACCGGACCTCATCTGCATGTGGCCGTGCGCTGGGAGGGTATTTATCTGAATCCAGCGACTCTGCTAGGTCTCCAACTGCCGTGAAGCTCTGCGCGGAGAATATTCCGTTGTTGCGGGTCGCAGGCTGGGCGCGGAGTGAATCGCGTCTTTGAGATCAAGATTACGAATCAAGCGGTGCAGGTAATTTACGTGGACGCCGAGCAACTGCGCCGCTTCCGTGTAATTGAGCTTGGTTTCCTGCAAGGCGTCGAGGATCAGCTGTTTTTTCCGTTCTCTTACCTGATTGTGATAGTTCGCTCCTTCACAAGCCGAGGCAGCCGCTTTCTCCAGGATGGACTCGGGCAAGTCCTCCGGTTGCATAACATCCGACACACCCAGCACCAGAGCGCTCTCGATAGCGTTCTCCAGTTCGCGTACATTTCCCGGCCAGTCGTAATTCACCAGCCGCGTCATCGCCTGGGCAGAAATCCTCCTGGTTTTGGTGTTGAGCTTCTTGACGTACTTGGTGACAAAATAGTCGGCCAGGATGGATATATCTTCGCGACGCTCGCGGAGGGGAGGCATGACTAGCGAGAGAACATTTAAGCGATAAAAGAGATCCTTGCGGAAGGACCCGTTCTTCACGGCTTGTGCCAGATCCTGGTTGGTGGCGGCGATCAGGCGTATGTTCACCGAAATTGGACGGGTACCGCCCACCCGCTCAAACTCACGCTCCTGTAAGACTCGCAGCAGCTTGACCTGCAGGGCAGGCGCAAGGTCGCCGATTTCATCCAGAAAAACGACTCCTCCATTTGCTATTTCGAGGCGACCTTTTTTCTGCGCTGCCGCCCCCGTGAACGCGCCGCGCTCGTAACCGAACAGTTCGCTCTCCAGCAGACCCTCGGGAATGGCGGCGCAGTTGATGGCGACGAAAGGCTTACCGGACCGCGGACTGTTGCGATGGATGGCTCGGGCCGCCAATTCTTTTCCCGTGCCGCTCTCGCCTTGCAACAGCACATTTGAATCCGTGGGCGCGGCTCGCGCCAGGAATTGATAAACCTCTTTCATCCGGGGGCTGTCGCCAATCAGATTGTGGTCAAGACTGATTTCCGCTGAAAGCCGGAGATTTTCCTGCTCCAGCCACTGCATGCGGCGCGCGTTTTCCAAGGCGACTGCCGAGGGTCCCGCAATGGCCGCGACTAGCTGGAGGTGATCTTCGTCGAACCGGCTGGCGGCATTGCAGGTATCCAGATAAATGCAGCCGGTCACTTTTTCGAACACAGTCAAGGGAACGCACAGCAATGAGCGGACCTGGCAACTCATCAGGCTCTCCACATCCGCCAGACCATGAGAACCCGGAACGTCAGCGCCCAGAATTGCCAGTCCTTCCTGCATGACTTGACGCGCGATGGTACGGCTGATGGGGACGGGCAACGCGGACTTGGCGATACGGTGGCGCGCGAAAGTTGAACTGAAGGTCTCATCCCCTTTGCCATCGAGCAAGATGGCGCCGCGTTCGGCCGGCACTACTTCAAAAATCAGGTTGAGGATTTGGCCCTGCAGTTCATCGAGATCGCGAATAGAGTGCACAGCTCGGCTGATCTTAAGCAGAGCATTCAGGTTGCGGGCCACACGCGATTTTGCCGGGAGTTCTTTCAGAATCTGTTCCGGCTGCAGGTAAAGCACGTCTTGCGGACGCAGTTGGGCTGTCGCCTGGGTCAAGCTATCTTCGTACTCAACCCGACCAACGGCTGGTTCGTCCGTGTCGTCATGAAGAAGCAACAGGAAGATCGAATCTCCCACGGAAATCTGGTCTCCGTGGCGCAATCGCGTCTCCTTCACTGCTACTCCATTGACCGACGTGCCGTTGCGGCTATCCAGATCTCTTATTTTGTAGCCATCGCCATCCCGGCTGAGCGCGCAATGGTGGCGCGACAGCGAAGGGTCGCTTATGGAAAGCAAATTGGAGGGGTCGCGGCCGATATGAATTTCGCCGTTTGGCAGAGCAAACGTCGAATCTTTGAGCGGCCCAGCAATCGCCAAGAGCCTCGGGTTCACCTGACTACCTCACTACGTGCCATCCTCTCTAACACATTTTCTGGCGGATTCGCAAAACTATCTGCGGTAGTTTCACTATCCGAACAGATAGCCGGGCTATCCGTTCAGATAGGTTTTTGGGAGATTTTAAAAATTGCGGAAGACCGTTTCGTAACGCGTCAGCTAGTTGAATCAGTGACTTGGAACGAAGTCCAGGCTTCTGATCGTAGCCGTGGCAGTGGTTCGAAACGTGCACTCATAGCTACAAGCCCAGACCTGGCGAAGCGATGGGGGAAGCGCTTTTGGCAGTCTTGCCGGGTAAAGGCCCAATCGGGAGCCTGGGAGACCCCCTCGCTAGACTCCCGATTTTCTTCATCCGATCCCACTATGGACAAGATCTTTGTGGACGAGGCACTCCGGGCATATCGGGAGAAGACGGGCGACCTGCGTCCTTTTGAGGCCCTGCCGGTCAAAATTACAAGCCAGATTCTTCGGGACGCTCAACGGCTGAAGGGCTCTGGAAATAGGAGCCTTCCTCAACCGGCAGCCGCGGACGGTTGTGCCGACAGCTGAGTGTCGACGTTCTCAACTGGGATTCCATCGCGAAAACTCACACTTCTTCCCGAGATAGCAGGAATGCGCTCGCCGGGAACCAGGATGCCGACCAGGTTCAGCGGATCGGCGGCGGAGAGGGTGATCGTTTCTCCGGTCGGCGGCATTTTCCGCGTGGCTCGCAACGACTCAACTGCAACCGGCAAAGCGAATTGCTCGCCGAGAAATCCATCCACGAAACGGCCGCCGCGGATTTCGCCGCGATCTTCCAATCGACGAAAAGCCATTTGCAGTTCCCGCCATTTGGGCAGGTTGGTCTCCCGTGCCAGCGCGTCGCGGAAGACGATTCCGTACCGTTTGAGCAGCATCCAGCAAGTGGCTTCGACGGTCCGGTTGCGCTCGATGGCTTGGTCGGTATAAAGCAGCGCCCATCGTCCGGAGCTATGCCGCGGTCGCGCCGTGCGACCGCTGCCCTGTCCCGCGCGCCGTTTGGGATCGATTAGTGAGCGTAGGTTGTCGAAACCATCGGCAGTGACCACTCCTGCGGCCACCAGTTCCCAAAGCGCCGTTTCGACTTCGGCCTTGAGTTTGTCCGTGCCGCGGACGATATCGGCGAAGAATGAAGCTCCGCGCTGGCGCAGGAAATCCAGCACCTGCCGCGCCCCGTCGCTCAAGCCGCGCGCTTCGGGTTGATGGGCTGCGGGATTGTGGGAAGTCATCCAGTCCGCTTCTTCACGAACGAAGAACGTGATGGGAGCGACGCTGGTCGGAATCACTCGCCGCTTGCCTGCGGCCGAATCCTCGAGCGTCGCGGGATGCGGAGACAAACGTCCCCAGCCCACAGCGCCGGTAAGGCAGAGTTGATCCAGCCACTGCGGGTCGTAATTGACAACCCGTCGCGCCAGGATTTGCCGCTCCCATGCGTTGGCGGGAATTTCGAATCCCTGCAACTGACGCAGCACTTCAAGCGTGGCCCGTTCGCCCTGAACCTGCGTTCCCGGCGCGACGTGCTGCCAGCGCAATAGCCAGCGCATGAACTGCGCAGGGGTTATGGGCTCGATCTGCTTGCGAAGGGTCGCAACCGTGAGTCGATGAATTCGCGCCAGCAAGCGGCGCTCACACCATTCGATCTGATGTGGCGCGGGCGTTCCCGCCCGCAGGGCTTGATCGGTAAACTTTCCGCGCAAGATTGCGCCATTAGCCTCCATGCGAAGCAATGCTTTTTCGATTTCAGATACGGGCATTCCGAGCAGGGATGCGAGTTGCTCGGCAGTAACCGGACCTAGATGCGACACCCAGCCCGTAACCATGGTCAGAACGGCATCATCGCACGAGGGAAGTGCGCTCTCGATCTCGATAACGGGTCGATGAAAACCGGCATCGGGGAAGAGCAGGGAAAACATCTGGGCGCGCTCGGCCGCGACCCAATAGCGACTGTCGCCAACGAATGCATTTGCCGCTCGGCCATGCTCAATCAATTGCCGGAAATGTTCTTTCCAAGACGTGATCCCTCGATCATCCACGTAGGCCGTCGCTACACGGTCTATAGGAAAGGCGATCAGGGTGTGGAGCACATCATGCAATTCATCTGCGTCGCGGACATCCGGCCACGCCTCTCCGCGGACTTGCGAAATCGCCGCCGGATCGAGCTTCCCAACCTCCTCCAATACCGATTCCGGCAGGATTCGCCGCATTTCCACCGCACGTGCCCGCCGTTCTTCGAGAGGCGCGTCGTCGAGATAGGCATATGGATTGGCGTTGAGGATTTCATGGGAAAATTGCGAGGGCACGGGCGTATCCACGGCCACGCAGCGGATGCGCCCGTCGGCGATTCCGTGTAGCAGATTCTTTAGCCCATCCAGATCCATGGCCTCGGTGAGCACATCTTTCATGACTTCATTCACCAGAGGATGGTCGGGAATCTGAATGTCTCCCTCGATATTTTCCTGGCAGGCGGCGACGTCGGGGAACACCGAAGCCAGCAAATCGTCCGAGCGCATGCGCTGAATCTGCGGCGGAACTTTCTTTCCCGATTGAAAGCGCAAAAGCGCGAGAGCGCGGTTCGCGTCCCAGCGCCAGCGTGTTCCAAATATCGGCGAAGCCAGGGCAGCTTGCTCCAGGATGGGCTGCACGGTTTCTGCATTCAGGAAATGAAAAACGTCGGCAAGGGGAAAACTGTGTTGCTCAGCAAGGGCGATGTTCAACCCGTTATCCGTAGCCGCAGCTTGCAATTCGAAGTTGAAGCTGCGGCAGAACCGCTTGCGCAGGGACAAGCCCCAGGCTTTGTTGATTCGTCCTCCGAAGGGCGCGTGGATCACCAGTTGCATTCCACCGCCCTCATCGAAGAAACGCTCGGCGATGATAGTCTGCTGCGTGGGCACCGCTCCCAGAACCGCACGCCCTTGAAGAATGTATTCGATCATCTGCTGGGCGCCGGAGTCGTCCAGGCCACATTCTTCCTTCAGCCAGGCAATTGTTTCGGCAACCTCGGGCTGACTGAAAGAAACCCCGATCGGCGAAGTGCCCGGCAGACGGTCACTGATCTCTTGCCGCAGTTCGGCCACGCGCAACGAAAGTTCCTCGGTGCGGGCAGGAGCTTCGCCGCGCCAGAAGGGAACGCTCGGCGGCGCGCCGTGAGCGTCTTCGACGAGCACGCGTCCCGATTTGCCCTCGACCCGTCGAATGCGCCACGAACTGTTGCCCAGCAGCATTATGTCGCCGGCATTGCTCTCGACGGCAAAGTCTTCGTCGAGCGTACCCACGACCATTCCTTCGGGCTCGGCGACCACGGTAAAAAGCGCAGTCTCCGGGATAGCGCCGCCGCTGGTGATGGCCGCCAGGCGCGCACCGCGCCGTGCTCGCAGCATGCGATTGATGCGGTCGCGATGAATGTAAGCGCCATAGCGTCCGCGTCGCGAGGCAATGCCCTCAGAGAGCATTTCGAGAACCGCGTCGTAGGTTTCGCGCGAAAGATTGCGGTAGGGATACGCCCGGCGCACCAGAGCGAACAGTTCGTCTTCGTCCCAGCCGCCGCTCTCACCCTGACGCGTGGGGACAGCCGCCCCCGGCTGTCCGGTCGAGCGAAGCTCGACGGCCCTTGTTCCCTCAGCCGCGCAGATGGCCACGATCTGCTGGGCCAAAATATCCAGCGGCGCATCCGGGATCATGATGCGATCAAGATCGCCTTGGCGGATGGCACGCAGCAAGGCTGCACATTCCTGAAGTTCGTCGCGGGTAGTGACGAAGAAGCGTCCCTTGGGAACCGCGCCCCGCCAGTGACCCGAGCGTCCCACGCGTTGCAGAGCCACGGCAATGGCTCGCGGTGAACTGATCTGCACCACCAAGTCCACCGTGCCAATGTCAATTCCTAACTCCAGCGAGGCGGTTGCGACCAATACCTTGACTTCGCCATCTTTGAGCTTCTTCTCTGCCGCCAGACGCAATTTGCGGGAGAGGCTGCCGTGATGGGCCGCGACGTTGTCCGGCCCAAGTTTTTCCGCCAGGTGATGCGAGATTCGCTCCGACAGTCGCCGGGTGTTGACGAAAACCAACGTAGAGCGATGCTGCTCGATCAGTTCGACGAGACGGTCGTAAATCTCGTCCCACATTTCATTGGTGGCGATAGGACCGAGTTGGCTGGCGGGAACTTCGACGGCGAGATCGAGCTTGCGCTTGTGGCCGACGTTCACGATTACGGGGTCGGGACGCCCGTTTTTCAAAAAAGCAGTGCCGGTGAGGAAATGTGCGACCTCCTCAATCGGCTTTTGCGTTGCTGAAAGTCCGATGCGCACCGGCGGACGGTGCGTCAACGCCTCCAGCCGCTCCAGCGAGAGGGTCAGATGAGCGCCGCGTTTATCGTCTGCAACGGCGTGGATTTCATCGACGATCACGGTCTCAACATCGCGCAGGATTGCCCGGCTCTTTTCCGCGGTCAGCAGGATGTAGAACGACTCGGGTGTTGTTACCAGAATGTGCGGAGGGTGCTTCAACATCGCCCGCCGTTCGTGCATGAGTGTGTCGCCGGTTCGGACCGCGGTGCGAATCTGCGGCATGAGAAGTCCGCGCTCACCTGCCATCTGCAGAATTTCGCCGAGCGGTACTTCGAGGTTTTTCTGAATATCGTTGCCCAGCGCCTTCAGCGGCGAAACGTAAAGGACTTCGGTTCGATCCTGAAGATCGCCGGCCAGAGCCTTGCGCACCAACCGATCAATGCAGGCGAGAAACGCGGCCAGGGTTTTGCCGGAGCCCGTCGGTGCCGAAATCAAAGTGGTGTGGCCAGCGAGAATGTGCGGCCATCCCTGCTCCTGCGGCTCAGTCGGCGTGCCGAAGCGCCGAACGAACCAATCCCGGACCAGAGGGTGGGCCCAGGCGAGAGGTGAAGGGAGGGAAGGCATCTTCGATATCTTAGCACGACTCTTTCGTTAAATGTTCGCCTATGGTAAAATCTGATCGGAGAAGAATAAGACGATAATGAAGCGCAAGAGTTCCGTATCCTCACAAAGCGCGAAAGCGAAAGTTAGACGGACGCGAAAGGCCGATCTTGAGCTGCAGGACCTTATTGAGTGCCTACGCGGTTCCAGTAAGGGCGAGGATTCGCTGGTCGATGCCCTTCACCGGGGCCGTCAAGAAAAAAGCTTCTCAGAACGAAGGTTGGAGAAAAACGACAGGAAACCACACCTTGGGTTCGGTTAAGTGCTGCGGCTAACCGCTAATCGCTAAATAAAAAACCCACCGGTTGTCTGCTTGGGGCGTGCTCGGGTCGACAACCGATGGGCTACCGTTTCTCCTTACTCACCCTGTTGTTTTCAGGAGTCATTACCCTGTAAAAACCCGCCTCGCGAAAAAAGTTTCGCGCCCTACCAAAAATTATTTCTTGCCTTTAAACTCAAGCAACAGAGCGACTTACTCCGGTATTGCCGGTGGACGCGCCGCCATCAGCTCGGTAAACCGGGCATCATTGCGCAGACCGGCGAACTCGGGATCCTTGTAGACGTTGTCGATCCCCTTATATCCCTCCTCGAGAGCCCGACGAAGGTACTGCAGCGACCGGTCGGAATCGCCCCGCTTGGCACAGAGCTTGGCAATGATGTAATCGAAGCGCGCTCGATCCTCGGGCGACGGGAGCTGCGCCGATATTCCGTTATGGGAAGTGCGGTCCAGGATGTTTGGGTCGAGTTGAAGGGCCGTGGCGTAGGCTTCGGTGGCTCTTTCAAACTCCTTCTTGCCGAAATAGGCTGCGCCCATATTGCTATAGAACGAGGGAGAATCCGGGCGCAATTTGAGCGCTTTTTCGTATTGCTTTATCGCCTTTCCGTATTTCTTCTCCTCATAATCAATGACGCCCAGGTTGTTCACGGCATCGGCATACCGGTGATCAAGGTGGATGGCGCGTCCGAAGTCTTTCCCAGCCTCTTTGTAATGCTGCATCAGCAATTCGGCGATGCCAGCCTTGTTGTGGATGTCAGAATTATTCGGATTCTTGGCCAGAATTGCCCGGTAGTAATCCAGAGCGTCCAGGTAGTCCTTTTCAACGCGGAGCTCATCGCCGCGTTTTTCCAGTTCCTCAAGCGAGGCGGTAGCAGAAGGTGGTGCGGCGCGCCGAATGGTCGGCGGACTGATCTGTACCAGCTCCGGGTTCGAATTTTGAGCTTGTAGGGTGGAGACAGCACAGACGATCAAGGCTAGCAGGCAGAAGAGAGACAGACGGCGCATAGCTCACCTCCGAAAAACCGGGCGAACTCTCTACACTTCCTTTGACACCTTCAAACCCAACAATGTTCCCTCACTTGGGCGCAGGTGCAGTCTGCGCCGGCGGATCGGGCGGGGGGTTAGACGGTTTGTCGTCTTTAAAGATACCCGCAATTTTGCCAAAAAATCCCTTTTTTTTCTTTCCATCCTGATCCGCAGCGTTAGCATCCTGCGTACCTCCAGCAGCCTGAGCCCCATTCTGGCCAGGGGATGCTGGCGGCGGAAGCGGTTTTTCGCCGCCTAACCCCAGCATTCGCGAGAAAAATCCCTTCACCCCGGTAGGCTGGTCGCAAGTCTGGTTCGGCTCCGTCCCTGCGACGAACTCGGCCGTGTAAGTTTCCGGACAGGAGGGGGTTGCAAGCAAGTTGGTAGTTTTATCCAGTTGGACGTCCACCACCCCTGGTGGCTGGGAAAATGGCTTCACATCCGAATACTGGGGAAGGGCAACCGCCTTTTTCATGAACTCAGCCCAGATGGGTGCCGCGCTTTGGGCTCCGCTCAAGTGAATGTCACTGTAATCGTCAAAACCCACCCAGACAATGCAAAGAAGATTGCTGGTGTAGCCGGCAAACCAACCATCGTGGGAGGTTCCGGTCTTACCTGCGGCGGGAGCATCAAAACCGCGAGTACGAACCTCGTAGGCAGTCCCGAAGTTCAGCACGCCTTCCATCATATTCGTCATGACGGCGGCAACGCGCGGATCGAGCACCTGGCGTTTCTCCGGTTTGAAGTCCATGACCACGTCCCCGACGGCGTTACGCACCGAATTGACTACCACCGGCGAGATCCGCATGCCAGCATTCGCAAAGACGGTGTACGCTGCAGCCATATCCAAAGGAGTGGCGTCGTAAGAACCGAGAGCCATCGCCGGTGTCGGCTTCACCGAAACGATTCCCGCAGCCTTGGCTAAATCCGACACCTTGTCGTATCCCACTTCCTCAGCCAGCTTTACGGTCGCGTTGTTCAGCGACATGGCGAGAGCGTAACGCGCAGTAACGTCGCCGTGATATTCCTCTTTGTAATTGCGTGGCTCGTAAATCTGATCGCCGTAAGCGAAGGTGCTGGGTTCGTCGGTCACTATCGAGGCGGGAGTGAAAACCGGGTTGGCTCCATCCACCGCCGTATTCATGGCGGCAGCGTAAACGAAGGGTTTGAAAATGGATCCCGTGGGACGCCGTGCCACGGCGTGATCCAGTTGGCTGAATCCGTAGTTGCGGCCGCCGACCAAAGCCAAGACTTCTCCAGTGTGCGGATCCAGAGCAACCAGGGCGACCTGCGCCTCGGGCCCCGGTTCGACTTTGGTTTCGAACTTGTTCTTCCCTATTTTTATTTTCTTGGTCCGCCGCTTGGTCACCTGATCGTCGACCAGCTTCATGCCCGCATCCACCGCTTGAGCCGCGGCCCGCTGCAAGTCGGGGTCCAGCGTTGTATAGATGCGATAGGACTGCTCGTTCAGTTCACGTTCATTCAATCGGCTGATGACCGCATCACGAACCAGGTCGACAAAATAGGGAGCGTCGCTGGCCTCCACATTTGGAGGCGCAAGCTTTAGTGGCGTGGCTTTCGCCTTATCGGCTTGCTCTCGGGTAATGGCATGGGTCTCGACCATGCTGTCGAGAACCAGGTTTCGACGCTCGGTCGCTCGCTCCGGATGGCGATAGGGGGATAAATAGCTGGGCGCCTGGATCAGCCCGGCAATCAACGCCGCCTCAGGCAGCGATATATCCTTCAAATCTTTATTGAAATAAGCTTGGGAAGCTTCGGCGAAACCGTTGATAGTGAAAGAACCGCGCTGCCCTAGATCCACGCGGTTGGCGTAGAACTCGAAGATCTGCTGTTTGCTGAACTTCTGTTCCAGTTCCATCGAAATCAGTATTTCCACGATCTTGCGTTTGACGGTTTTTTGGGGGCTGAGGAAAAATGCGCGCGACAGCTGCATGGTCAGCGTGGACCCGCCTTGCTCGTGCCTTTGATGAGTAAAGTCAACCCAAGCGGCCTCGCCCAAGCGGACGAAATTCACCCCGCTGTGCTGGAAGAAACGGCGGTCTTCGATGGCGAGCACCGCTTCCACCATGATCTTGGGAATGTCGTCGTACTTTACTAATTGCCGTTTGGAACGCTGTTCGGCATCGAACAGCGCCGTAATCATACGGGGTTCGAGTTCGTAGGCTTCCAGTTCGCCAGATTTTCCGGAGATGCTCGAGACATGGCCATCTTGCACATGGATGGTGGCCGGCTCCGGACTATGGTAGGACTGGGGACCGGGCCGGACCTCAATGGCATTATTCAGGCTGCGATAGCTTCCCATCGGGGATGGGCCATCGTTTTCCGCATAACCGGCTCGGCGGAGTTGAGCCGCAATCTCGCGCAAATCGACCTTCTCGCCCAATCGAACCGTCCGCGGTGTGGCGTAAATACTGGCCGAACTGCTGAAAACGGGTCCTTTGAAGCGCTGATCGATGATCCGTCCGTACTTGACATAGAAATAAGAAAAGAAGCCGCAGATGCAGACGGAAAGAACGATAAAAACCGTGAATGCAGCTCGAATCACCGGGTCGCGAGAGACGATTCCCTTGCCCGATTGCGCTCCTTTTTTCCTTTTCGGGATACTTAGTTTAATGGTCACAGTGTGTCTGGCGGAGTCATCTGAGTCTCGTCGACAAGAGGCGCGCCCCCTTCAGTGAGATGACGGCGGTGGGGAATGCGTTATCCCCGAGCCGGCTTCGCCGGACTCACAGATTCCGAATTCTCGGGCAAATCGAAATGAGCCAGAACTCGCAGAGGTGCGGCTCTGGTCCTATTCTAAATCACGCCGAATGCACAACCGTTATCAGAAGGGGCTCTTGTTCTCGGTGGACGCGTCGAAGTGCAGGTCCACGGGATATCCGGGCAGATCCAGATGCACGGTATAGGGTGCGCTGATAGTGAGGGATCCCGTCCCCTGCGTGCCATGGCGCTGAACTTTGATCTGATCCTTCGTCAGCGGAATGTCGAGACCTTGTGCTTTCTTATAGATAGCGTCGCGAATGGCGTCTTCTGGCTTGGCCGTGTAAGTCTCGAGCGTGGCCTCCGTGTTGACGTCATCCTTGAATTGGTAATTTTCGTAATAAACAGGGATCAGTTCCGCTCCCAAATAGATTCCTGCGACAATCACGAAAATGCCAAAGATAAGTTTGATCGTTCCCATCGCGTGCTCCCGGCTTCGGTCGCGCGCCAAGATCCGATCAGCGCGCAGGCCGCAAAGCCTTGAAATAATCCGTTATTGCCGCGATGCTAGCATCCTGAATTTGCCGTGTCGAGCGTTGAACGACCTCCACAGTACCTTCGGTAACTTTCTTTCCGACGGTAACACGAAAGGGTATGCCCACCAGGTCAGCATCTTTGAACTTCACCCCTGGCCGTTCGTCCCTGTCATCTAGTAACACGTCAAAACCGGCGGCCTCTAGGCGGGTCGCGATGTCGGTAGCGGCCTTCAACAGAACCTCGTCCTTTACGTTGACGGGACAGACGACAATTTCAAACGGCGCAATCGACGGCGGCAGCCAGAAGCCGTTTTCATCGTTGCTCTGCTCGATGGCCGCCGTCAGGATGCGCTCGATCCCAATCCCGTAACAGCCCATGATCACAGTCACTTCTTTGCCATTGCGGTCGAGAACCCTCGCGCCCATCGACTCCGAATACTTGTAACCCAGCTTGAAGATGTGGCCAATTTCGACCGCGGTGTCGATGCGGAGGGGCGCCCCGCAGTTGGGGCAGGTTTCACCGGCCGTGACCGCACGCAGATCGGCATACGCGGTCGGCTGGAAGTTGTGCCCCGGAGTCACGTTTTTCAGGTGATAGTCTTCTTTGTTTGCGCCGGAGATCAGATTCTTGCGACCTTCCAAAGCCTTATCGACGAGCAACAAAGGACGGTCCCCATCTTTGATGTCTTTGGCCCACTCGACGCCTATCGGCCCCAGGAATCCCGCTGGCGAACGGAAGAGCTGCTTGATTTCGTCCTCCTGCATGGGTCGAGTTTGTTTGCCGCCCACTGCGGCGGCAAACTTCGCCTCATTAAGTTGGTGATCGCCGCGCATGAGAACGACGATGGCACGCAGCTTGGGCTTGCCCGTTTTCGCCTCTTTTTCTTCCGCCATGTAGGCCAGCGTCTTGATCTTATTTCTTGGAGAAACGCCAAGAAATCGCGCGACATCCTCAATTGTCTTCATCCCAGGGGTATGAACTTCGAGCGGCTCGCCGCCCCCTTCGAGCGTCAAATCCTCCACGCCTGCGAGCTTCGAACTCGCTTTCTCCATGTTCGCCGCGTAGTTGCATTCCTCGCAGCTGACGATCAGGTCTTCCCCGGCCGGCGTCCGCACCATGAACTCATGCGATTCCTTGCCGCCCATCGCACCCGAATCCGCCTCAACCACCATGTACTTGAGCCCGCACCGGTCAAAGATTCGGCAATAAGCCTCGTAGTGTTTCTTGTAGGAAACATCGAGCCCGGCGGCATCGATGTCGAACGAATACGAATCCTTCATGATGAACTGCCGCACCCGTAAAAGCCCGGATCTGGGCCGCGGCTCATCGCGAAACTTGGATTGAATCTGATACCAGATTTGCGGCAACTGCTTGTAGCTGCGCAGCTCTTTGCTGGCGATGTCGGTCATGACTTCCTCTTCCGTCATGCCGAGGCAAAGATCAGCCCCCTTGCGGTCTTTCAGGCGAAACAAATTGTCGCCCATCAGCGCCCAGCGCCCGCTGGCCTCCCAAAGCTCGCGCGGATGCAGCGCCGGCAAATAAAACTCCTGCCCGATCTTGTCCATCTCCTCGCGGACAATGCCCATGATCTTGTTGAACGACCGGTTTCCCAAAAAAAGATAGGAGTAAATCCCGGCCGCGAGCTGCCGAATGTACCCGGCCCGGACCAAAAGTTTGTGGCTCGCGACTTCAGCGTCCGCAGGCGCCTCGCGCAGCGTAGGAATAAACAGTTGAGACCAGCGATGCATAGTTAAGAATCCTAAGCAGCAAGGGAATTGGCTATTGTAAATGATCGCGTGAGAGTGACGTGTGGACAGCCGCCCCCGGCTGTCCAGTCGAGCAAAGTTCGGCGGACCTTTAACTCGCCCTTATCGCCAGGATAGAATCGGCCTCAATCCAATGCCGCAATCGTCCCCGCTCTGCCCGGCTGCGTCACGCATGGGCGCACATTGCTGGAGGTTCGGAAGATGGCGAAGGACGCAGTAGCTGGCTACATCGGAAGCCTAAAGAAGCACCAAGAGCCTGCGCCTGCTTAACCCGCCAACTGCTTCAGAATCTCTTTCCCCAACTTCTGCGTCTCGCCGAAAAACTTCTGATATTCAATGAACATCCGGTTGAGTTCGAGAGACTTGTCCGGCCCCGGATGCTTGCGCAGAATCATGTCGCGCACATGGACCGGGTTAGGCAGGGTTGCGTCTTCCGTAAGTTCTTCCAGCGCCGTATTAGGATCGTAGTGATACATAGGATTGACTCATTGTAGCGCCGGGACGACGGCGCTACATCATTTCAGTTCCCCAGAGGTCATGCAGATGAACAATTCCTTCAAGCTTCCCACTTCCATCCACGACCGCCAGCGACGTAATTTTCTTTTCTTCCATCAATGCGAGAGCGGTGGCGGCGAACTCATGCGCCGCGATCATCTTCGGATTTCGGGTCATACACTCGCCAGCGGTTAAATCCAGGACGTCTTTGCCGCGCTGTTCAAGCAATCGCCGCAGATCACCATCGCTGATCACGCCCACCAACTTTTCACGTTCGACCACGGCCGTCACGCCCAGTTTCTTGCGCGACATTTCGTAGATGACATCAGGCATCGTCGTGCGTGGCGTGACCCGAGGCACCGCCTCCCCAGTGTGCATGAGCGATTCCACTCGTGCCAGCCGCTTGCCCAGCTTGCCTCCAGGATGCAGGTTGGCGAAATCCTCTTCTTTGAAGCCGCGCTTCTCCGCCAGCGTCATCGCCAGCGCATCACCCAGAGCCAGCATGCAGGTGGTAGACGCGGTCGGGGCAAGCCCGAGAGAACATGCCTCCTCGGCCACCGAGCAATCGAGTGCAATGTCCGCAGCCTCCGCCAGAGTGGAGCGCCCAGCACGTGTGGCGCGGGCGCCCCCGCCCACATCTCTCGAATAAATCTCGTCGCAAGTCAGTGCAATCAACGGCACCTGCAAACGTTTCAGCGTAGCTAGCAGCCGCAGAATTTCCTCGGTTTCGCCGCTGGCCGAGAGCGCTAAGACGAGGTCGCCGCGCACCACCATTCCTAAATCGCCGTGTACGGCTTCGACCGGATGCATGAACAGCGCAGGTGTTGCGGTTGAATTCAGAGTTGCTGCGATTTTGCGGGCGATGATTCCACTCTTGCCCATGCCCGTAACAACGACCCGGCCGCTGCAAGCGTAAATCAATTCCACCGCGCGATTAAACGCCTCGGCCATGGGCCCCGCGATGCGATCGGCCAGGACGCGCAACGCCTCCGCCTCAATGCGCACCACGTTTTCGCCAATATGTTTCATGAGAGAAAGAGGATGTTAGCACGCCGCGTGTACTGTACAGACGTTGCTTGCAACCTCTCGCGATCGCAACGTCTCGCGCGGGTGACCACCTAATTTTTGAGCGCGCGAGACCTAGCGAGCTACGTCTCTACAGACAACTTTCAGAAGTGATCGTCCATCTTCTGAACCCGTTCGGCGTGATGCCCTAATCCAGCCAGACTCTTGGCTTGAATGGCGCGGTCCCACGGTCCCGCTTCCCAATTGTCTTTTCTCTTCTCAGGATGAATCCATGGAGGCAGCGTGACGAGCAAATTGCGCGCCAGGGCAAGGGCGTAAGGCTCGTAGAGCGACCGCAAATGCGTCAGGGTCTCTTCAGACTTGGTCGTATCTTCAAAGCCCAAACCGTGCTCCAGCAACGCTTGTCGAAGTTTCGTCAATTGCTCATCGTCAAACCGTTCGGGGGCGAGCGGATCGTATTGCGCATTCACGAGCTGGGCTAGGTCCACCATGGCATGGCGCGCCACGGAAAAAGTGAGCTTGGCCTGCGGCTTTGCGATGCCATCGATGCCCGCGGCGACCAGCGCCGTGGTATCGAGCATCATGGTGAGTGCGCCCAGCCACGATTGATTAATGTGCTGGGAGCGAAAGAAACTCAGCGGCGGATAAGAAATGTGGCTCTCCAACAGTTCAGCCGCCCAGTGTTCCCACTCGCGAAAGATATCGTCCAGCTGTGGGCATTTCCCAAACCGTATCAACAATTCCGCGGCCGTTGGCGGTGAACCCGCGCGCGCGTCCAACAAAGAGATTTCGATCTCGCGTCTCGAAAACGACGAATAAATAGTGGGCAGGTATCCGATGACCGTGCCTAGAAAGCCAAAGCCCATGCCGGCTTCGAGCACTGCCAGCACGCGGGCAAAAGTCGACGTCGGAATAATGTCGCCGTAACCGAGCGTGAAGAAAGTCGAGCCACTCAGGTAGACCACCCGGCCGAACGTAACCGGCTCGTTCGCCAGCATGACATGCTCGCCCGCGCCGTATTGCAGCAAGGCGAAGCCGAAGATCAAACCGCTTGCCCACAAAGCGAGCAGGAAAAGCAGCGACAGCGGTCCGAAGTAGCCGAGAAAATTTTCGCGGCGGCTCGGCGACTTGATGTGGCCGGTAATCTTGCGCCACGGCTTCCACGTATTGCGATAGAACCAAACCGTGATGCGAAATTTGCGTCGCACCCGTCGCGGCAGGACAACCGTCTCAAACGCGTCCAACAGGACCGCGAGAATTACAACGATGCCGGCTATGGTGGCGAAAATGAACATTCGAAGTTGGTCGTCGCGAAAATGGTAGCAGATTTCGAGAATTCCTCAGCCTTCATGCGATTATGTAAGGAGCCAGGAGATTCATAATGACTTCTTCATCGATCGGAAAACATGCAGGGGGCGGCCCAGCCACGGCACAACCTTCGGTCCCCGAACCTTCGTTCCCCGAGCGAGCGCGCACCCTGATGTACCTGGGCCGCATCGGCAGCCTCTCGACACTGTCGCGAAAACAGCCGGGCTTCCCGTTTGGATCCGTCATGCCCTACGGACTGGACGACCGCGGGCGGCCCATTTTTCTCATCAGCACCATGGCCATGCACACGCAAAACTTGCAAGCCGACCCACGCGCCGGCCTGCTCGTGACCCAGGGCGATGCCAGCGGTGATCCGCTTGGAGCATCGAGGGTCACATTGGTGGGGAATGCGCTGCCACTACCAAAATCAGACGTGCCGGCAGCGAGACAGCTCTACCTGCAGCGCTACGACAACAGCAAGTATTGGGTCGACTTCGAAGATTTCTCTTTCTATCGCATGGACGTAGTCGATGTTTATTACGTGGGAGGCTTCGGCGTCATGGGCTGGGTGTCTGCCTCGGAATACGACCGCGCGCAACCCGATCCCCTGGCAGACGCGACCGGCGAAATCATCGAGCACATGAACGCTGATCACAGAGACGCGCTGATTCTCATTGCCCGAGCGTTTGCTGGCATCGACTCGCAGGAAGCCGCGATGACCTCCGTTGACCGCCTCGGCTTTCAGGTGCGTTTGAAAACCCCGGATGGCATGCGCGGCACTCGCGTCGCATTCTTGCGGGAGGTGCATAATCCGAAGGAAGCGAGAGACGTCCTGGTGGAGATGGTGCAGCAGGCGCGTCAACGGTGAACGTTCGTCGGTTGCGCAATCGATCAGGCTATAACAGACAAATTCTTTAATTCTTTTCCAGGAGACTTTCTTTGGCTCGTGCTCTCAAAATATCTCCCGCACTCAAAAAGCGCGCCGCACAAATCAGCGTCATTCTCATGGACGTAGACGGCACCATGACCGATGGCAGCGTGACCTTGCTCTCGCAAAACGACGGCACCGCCCTCGAAATCAAAACCTTTGACGCGCACGACGGCCAGGGCCTCACCCTCGCCCAAACCGCCGGTCTGCGCACCGGCTGCATTACCGGTCGCGAAAGCGCCGCGCTCCTGCGTCGCGCCCACGAAATGAAAATGGAATTTATCTACATGAAACAGCCAGTGAAGATGCCGGCCTATGAAGAAATCGTTCAAAAAGCTGGCGTTTCTGATTCTGCGGTCGCGTTTATCGGCGACGATCTTCCGGATATCCCCTTACTCCGCCGCGTTGGCCTCGCCGTTGCCGTGGGCGACGCCGTCCCCGAAGTAAAAAAGGTCGCGCACTACACAACCAAAGCTCTTGCCGGCCACGGCGCAATCCGCGAAGCCATCGAACTCGTTCTCAAGTCCAAAGGCATCTGGGAAGCGATGATTGACAAAGCCCGCGCTTGAGGCATTTCTCGGCTTGCGCGCTTGGACTGTCTCGTAAGGCTAGAGCCTGTGGTGAAAGTCGAATCTCCGCGGCTGGAGCTTTGAAAGGGCGCGGCTTCAGCCGCGCCGTACGTGGTCGTGCCCCGGAACGTCGAAGGACGTAGAAGAAATCGTAGCCAAATACAGCGGCGATTCGAGATATGCAGCCTCGGAATCAGCCCCGATCAAAGTAAAGGGCTCCGGCGGAAAATAAATTTACGAGACGCAACTCTAAATCGCAAAACAAAACGCCGTCAGTCATCCTGAGGTAGCGGAGCCCTTGGCAAAGCCGAGGACTCCCAACGAAGGATCTCTGTACTCGCCCCTTCGAGTTCTGTTTATGGCGGAGCCCACCCAAACTGCCACGGCAGAATCTCTCCTGTGGACGCCAGCCCCAATCCGATGTACTATCGCCGGAACCCGCGCCGTTCCTGCCCCCGGCATGCTGGAATCCCATCGTAGGAGAGGGTGCCGATGACCCACGAACAGCTTTCCCAGGTGGCAAATCGCCTTCTCTTGTTCGCGCTTATTCTGGGGCTTGCTTCAACCGCCTCGGCCGAGTCGAAAGAGAGTGTGCTCTATAGCTTTCAGGGCATCCCAGATGGAGCGCCGCCCGGCGGGTGGCCCATCCTTCACGACAATCAATAAAAGATTTGGGGTGCCCCGTCCTTTGCGCTTTTTGCAAAGGGCGGGTGTGTGCGCAACGTCACATCCCTCGGGCAACCGTCAGCCTTAGAATTCCCTGATGCCGATGGGCCTAACCGTGCCCTGATAAACCGTACTTTCGCCACCGGTTGGTTACGGCGTGGAATGCGCAGCCTGAAGTGCCCCGTGCACCGCCAGCAACTCTTTGAGGACGCCACGTAGTTCCGTGGACGCGAGCGCGTTGGCGCTGTCGGACTTGGCTTCTTTGGGATTATCGTGGACTTCGAGGAAAACCCCATCCACGCCGGCTCCAACGGCCGCACGTGCCAATACCGGAATAAACTCGGGCTGCCCGCCGCTAGTCGCGGTTCCATCTTCGTCGCCGGGGGACGCTGAGGGCAACTGCACCGAATGAGTCGCGTCAAAAACTACCGGCGCGAATTTCCGCATGATGGCAAGCGACCGCATGTCGACAATCAGATTGTTGTAGCCGAAGCTCGATCCGCGCTCGGTGAGAAATACCCGATCGTTCCCCGCTGCGCGGCATTTCTCCACGGCATGCTTCATATCCCAGGGCGAAACGAATTGGCCTTTTTTGATATTCACTGCCCGCTCGCTCATGGCAACAGCGATGATGAGATCGGTTTGCCGGCAAAGAAAAGCCGGAATCTGCAGAACGTCTGCGACTTCGGCAACCCTGGGAACGTCCGCGGTCTCATGCACGTCAGTCAGCACCGGAACGTGCACTTCATCTTTAACTTTCTTCAGAATGCGCAAACCCTCGATCAGCCCCGGTCCGCGAAAGCTGCGCATCGAAGTGCGGTTGGCCTTGTCGTAAGAGGCCTTAAAGATAAACGGAACATTGAGCGACCGAGTCACGCCCTTGATCACTTCTGCCATGAATAAGGCGTGCTTCTCGCTCTCAATCACGCACGGCCCGGCAATGAGAAATAAATTGCCCGAGCCAATGCGGACACCCTCGACTTGAAAAGAAATACTCATACGCTCAGGACGAGCCCCAGAAGCCTTCCTTTGTGTACCTTCGTGTCCTTAGTGGTTAACGCCTTTTCTTATCGTCGCCCGACTTTTTCGGGCCGATGGAACAGCTCAATCTCAGCCGCGGCTTTCTCTGCCCGCCGCTTCAACCCGTGCTCGTAAGCCGCGCCCACAAAAGTCTTGAACAGGGGATGCGGCTCCAGCGGCTTCGACTTGAACTCGGGATGAAACTGGCACCCAATAAAATGCGGATGGTCGGGAAGCTCAATGATCTCCACATAAGTCCCGTCCGGAGTTGACCCAGAAATCCGCAGCCCGCCTGCAGTCAGAGTTTCTTCATACTCGCGGTTGAATTCGTAGCGATGCCGGTGGCGCTCGCTGATCTCGAGCTGGCCATAAATTCTGTGCGCCAAAGTTCCCGGTTCAATTTTGCAAGTCCAAGCACCGAGCCGCATGGTGCCGCCAAGTTCCTCGACGCCGCGCAACTCGCGCAGTTTGTAAATCACGCGATGCGGAGTTGCCGGGTCGAACTCGCTGGAATTCGCATCGGCCAATCCACAAACATTGCGGGCAAACTCGATGCAAGCCGTCTGCATTCCCAAACAAATTCCGAAGTAAGGAACCTTCTTCTCCCGAGCATATCGAATCGCAACCAGCATGCCCTCGATGCCGCGCTTGCCGAAGCCACCGGGCACGAGAATCCCATCGTAATCGGCAAGCTGTTCTTCGTTGTCCCCGGCTTCGAGTCCCTCCGCCTCAATCCAATTCAGATTCAGTTTCAAATTGTGAGCCAGCGCCCCGTGCACCAAAGCCTCTTTTAGCGACTTATAGCTGTCTTCGTATTCGACGTACTTGCCTACTATGCCGATTGTGACCTCGGCCTTCGGGTTATAGACGCGATGCACCAGCTCTTCCCAACTCTTCAAATCGCGTTCTTTGGCTTCGATGTGCAAATACCGCAATACGAGCGTGTCCACGCCTTCATGCGAAAACACCACCGGCACTTCGTAAATCGAGGCAACATCTTTGGCTGTGATGACTGCTTCTTCTTCTACGTTGCAGAAGAGCGCAATCTTCGATTTGATTTCTTTGGAAAGAAAGCGGTCAGTACGGCAAAGCAAAATATCAGGCTGAATGCCGATGCTCAACAGCTCTTTTACCGAATGCTGTGTGGGTTTGGTCTTGAGCTCCTGCGCTGCTGCGATGAACGGCACCAGGGTGACGTGCATAAACAAAGTCCGCTCGCGCCCCAGTTCCTGACGCATCTGCCGAATCGCTTCCATAAACGGCAGCGACTCGATGTCGCCCACCGTGCCCCCAATCTCGACAATCGCGACGTCCACATCCTGCGCGACCTTCTTCATGGCCGCCTTGATTTCATTGGTCACGTGAGGAATTACCTGCACGGTTTTGCCGAGATAATCGCCGCGCCGTTCCTTGGCAATGATCTGCTCGTAAATGCGGCCAGTGGTCCAGTTGTTATCGCGAGAAAGTTTGGCGTGGGTAAAGCGTTCGTAGTGGCCGAGGTCGAGGTCGGTCTCGGCGCCGTCGTCGGTAACGAAAACCTCGCCGTGCTGGAAGGGCGACATCGTCCCCGGGTCCACGTTGAGGTAAGGATCGAACTTCATCAGGTTGACTTTCAGCCCACGGCTCTCCAGCAGGCAGCCAATCGAAGCCGCCGCCAGCCCTTTTCCGAGCGAAGACACCACTCCCCCGGTCACAAAGATGTACTTTGCCGACATCGCTTCCTCACCTTAAATTGTGTTTGAAATTTTGTGCAGGATGGGTGCACGAGTAATTATGCCAGAAATGGGCGTGCGTGGCTAGGTGGTTTTCTGGAGGCGTGAATAAATAATAGGTTGGGTGCCCCGCTCCTTGCGTTCTGTGCAAGGGGCGGGTGCCTTGCGTCACGCCGAATCTCTGATCCGCATTTGCAGAACATCACAATCATTGATTCGCACCAGACCAACCTCGCCGAGGGCATAGCTTCGGTAGCTGCTCCAGCGCCACTGCTCCGGTTCGTCGACCAATCCCCGCGTTACCGGATTCTGGTGCATGTAGTGCAGCTTCTCGATGCGCTTGTGCTCCGTCCAAACGTTGAAATCGTAAAAGCGAGGCTG
>JBAVAQ010000046.1:0-226722 GCA_049585795.1 Terriglobales bacterium
GCTGAACACGTCCAACTGCTGCTCGTCTTGTCCACGCATACCTTCTTCTTATCAGGTTGTGCTGTGGAAACAAGAGAGGTTCGTGGTACTGCGCCCGCTTCAAATCGAGTTTTTCCGCAGCCTGCTAGAAGAATATCTGCATCCACACATTGACGATGGCTCGGCAGTGGTCACAGAATATTTCGAGAAGTTTGACGTCATCTCGAAGGCTGGCTTGTTTTTCCCAGTATTTCTGCAGGAAATGGACCATCTCGGCCAAAAAGTGTTCGGCAACCGGAAGAGCCAACAGATCGTGAGCGAAGTTAAGGCCCTAGTCGAATTTCTAAAGACGCTGGCCCTGCGGAAGGTTGGAGACGAGCGAACGGACTTGAATTTCGTCCAGCAATACTGTCGATTCGCTGTCGTCATCGTTGGAAAACCGTTGAAGCTTAGCCAGTCCATATCGCCCTATGTTAGGTTCGTGCGCGATGGTCTTGAACGCAACATGGAGACTGTCTATTTGATCGGGCGCTTAGACAATGAGAAACCCATTAAGCAGGTTTGCAGCGCATTGTCAGATGTCTATGACTTGGTTTCAGAGAAACGGATGTCGAAGGTATTGGTGTACGGCGATGAAAAACGAAAGATCGACGGATTCGTTGCGGTGCTCCGTTCAAAAAACCGAGCGCTATATGCATCGAGCGCGGAAATGCTGTGACCTCACGCCACCGCGGCGGCTGCATAAGACGCAGCTAGCGCGATGATCTTTCCCGCCCCCTGTGCAATGGCATTTTGCAGGGCTTGCTCGGCACGATTGATTACTTCGGTGACGATATCGACCGGGTCGAATTCTCCGCGCACTACCGCTTCCGCGAGGCCCGCGTTGAAGTGGATTGATTCTTGCTTTTCCGGCATTCGCAGTTGAGCCATCAGTCTCTGCAGCTTCTCCGCTGCCATCACGCCCTCTTTTTCGGGCGTTTCTCCGAGCACGATGGCGATGGTCGTGGTTTCGTAGCGGAAAGCTAGATCGTTCTGCCGGATATTAGCGGCAAAGAGTTGGCCGATTTGCTGCATAACGGCTTCGACGGCTGATTCGCCGAACTCCTTCACCATGGCAGCTTTTTCACCAAACTGCATCAGCAGAACCGTGAGCGGAGTGCTTTGTTGAGCGTTGCGCCGGGTTTCCGCCATCAGAAGATCTAGGTAGGAAGCGCGTTTCAGCAAACCGGATTGCTCATCTGTTACAGAAAGATTCTTCACCAGTCGGCGAAGCCCGGCGTTGTTCAACGCGATCACAATCTGGTCGCTGATGGTTTTGAGCACCATCACGTCGTTCGAGCCCCAGGCATGTGCCTTGCTATCCATCAGAAGCAGGACTCCAACGTGTTCCGCTCCGTCGCTAAGAGGCAAGGCCAAAAGTGAAGTGACCGCCATCTGCGACAGCGCATCACGGACGGCTTGTAAGTCTGAATTCGATTGTGTGTCAGCAATGGTAAGCGTTCCGCCACGGTTGATCGCGAGGTCCTGCACCGTGGTTGCGATTTTCTCAAGCGCCCGCGGCTCTCCCGGCTTGCTAAGTTCGCTGTAATGCTCTTTCACACTGGTGGTATGCAATCCCGGCTTGCGCATGGCAACCACACACCGGCTGACCTTCCATTGCGCTCCGATCTCCTTGGCTGCAGTCAACATCACCGCGTCCGCGTTGCTTTGACGATAGAGTTTACGAGTAATTTCGGCGACGCGCGCAAAGCTGCTGACATCAGCGGCATCGTTCGACTGTGCCGGCCCAGCCTGTGGCGCACGCTGCTCGGAAGAAATCGAGGATGCCGTCGACTCCACCGGGCCTGATGACGCGTATTGCGGGTTCAACCCCGCAGTCATGTACAACTGCCGCAGATCCTGATTGCGCTCCTCTTCCCGAGGGAACAGTTCCTGAATGCGTTGCAAGCGCTCGACCGCTTTCGAGCGCATTCCGTATTGCACCAGGATTTCCGCCTGCAGCATCAGATCCTGAAGCGCCGCCGCGCCTAACATTTTTTCCTGATTCGGAAGCGGCGCCGCAGCTGTGTCGCCCATGCTGGAGAAGCGCGAAGCGATCACCTTGAAGCGGTTGTCGTCAATCTTCCCGCGCAGTACTTCCAGCCGCTTCTGGTGTCCGGACTCATAGGCATCGACTTCGGCGGCGCGATCCAAAGAATCAGCCGCCTTCGAATAATCGCCGACGCTGCAGTAAAGATCGAACAGCTTGAGCAGGGTCTGGCAATAGTCACTCTCTCGATTCGATGCGTTAAACTGCTCGCCCATGAACTCGAGCAGTTCAGGAGACGCGCGGTGCCCTGCCGCAATGTCCTGAATCATCGCCAGGAAGGCCCGGCGATCACCCTTGCGGCGGTGGTACTGCTCCAGCTTTCTTCCCAGGGCAACGGCTTCCGCGTCCTGCTGGGCATCGATGAACAGCCCGATCAGGTTGGCGATTTCCTGCACGCGCGAGGGATTTTCTTCGAATAGTTTCCACTGGACAGGTTCCGCATCGCTCAAGCGATTGGCAGCTTGCAGCGCTTTTGCGTAAGTATCGCGCAACTCCTCCGATGCAGAGCCGGCACTGACTTGAGACTCGAGTACGAAAATAGCCGCCCCCGACTGCCCTTGCTCCAGCAAGTTCTTGCTGTACCCCAAGGCAATCTCGGGGTCGGCGGGGTCCTCGGCATAGGCGCGCTCCACCCATTGCGCCGCATTCCCGCCCGCAGCCTGGGTAAGCTGCGCAACTTTCAGAAATGCCGCGGCGGCAGCTTTGCTCTCTCCCAGTTCGGATGAGAGTTCACCCATTCGTTGCAAATTCTTCTCGCTGGAATCCAGCGCCAAGACGCGCTTCAGTGCCGCCAGTGAATCTTGTTTACGATCTTGCTTCGCCAACTCCTGAAAGACGCTTTCATAGGTCTCGAGTGCCTGCTTGGGGTGGGACTTCTCCAGCAGTTCTCCAAACCGCAGTTTCTGTTCCCAAGTCGGAGTCACGAATCGAGCCAACTTCTTATAGGTCAGACTTGCGCGGGTGGCGTCGCCGACTTGGATTTGACGCTCATAAAGGTCGCCCAACAGCTTTACCGCCTGGGGAATGCGTTGCAGGGAAAGGCACAGATCGGCAGCCATCTGGCATACTGTGTCGTTGCCGGGTTCGGCGGCCAGAACCTGCAAATAATCTTCCAGCGCCTCCGCGGTCTTTCCCTTTTGGAGAAGCTTCTCGGCACGCTCCACGCGTTTTGTGATTTCTGCCCGGTCCATTCGCCTAACAGTGTCTGCCATGAGAGCTAGCGTCGCGCGGAGTAACCCATAAAGAGTCTAGGAGCAGGTTACTAGGGCGGGCAACGACGTAACGCCGGGACGCGATTACGAAGGTCATAGGCGGAATAACTCTTTGGGAAATAAGAGCTTTCTGATATACGTCCCGGAATGCCTGAAGGAGAGGGGACGATCCAGGAAGGCGGTCTCCGTCACCAACTCAGCGCCGGCCAAATGGCCATGGTCGCGGTCGGCGGCTCGATCGGCACCGGCTTATTGCTGGGGTCAGCCGCCGCCATGGAGATCGCTGGCCCGGCCGTGATCCTCAGCTTCGTTTTGGCGGGTTTTATCAGTTGGACAGTCACCATGGCGCTCGGCGAATTATCCAGCTTGCACCCCGCCGCCGGATCTTTTGGCCTGTACGCCGATCTTTATTTGAACCCGTGGGCTGGATTTATCTCGCGCGCCGGATACTGGATCGCCATTTCGGTTTCCGTAGGCGCCAACCTGGTCGCTTCCGCAACCTACATGCGCTACTGGTTTCCTACGGTTCCGGCTTTGGTGTGGGTCGCGCTGTTCTCGTTGGTGTTAATCGTAATCAACCGCCGCAGCGTCGGGGACTACGGCCGCTTTGAATTCTGGTTCGCCATGGTGAAGCTCGTGACTATGGCGACGTTCATCGTCATCGGCGGGATGTTGTTGGCGGGCGGGCGCGTTCCCGCTCAATATACCGCGCACGGAGGCTTTTTCCCAAAAGGCGTATTGGCGCCCCTGCTGGCCATGACGTTCGCGCTGTACACCTTCGGCGGAATCGAAATGGTGGCCATCACTACAGGCGAATCCCGTTCTGCGGCTGAAATTCCGCGCGCCGTGAGGTGGACTTTTATCACGCTCGCCGTCGTTTATCTTGGCGCCATCGTGGTGCTCGTAGGGGTGATGCCGTGGAATCGCGTGGGAGTTACGGAAAGCCCGTTTGTTACCGTTTTTCGTGACGTTGGAATTCCGGCAGCCAGTAGCTTGATGAGTTTTGTCATACTCACGGCTGCGCTCTCAGGTGCGAACGCAAATCTGTACTCCGCATCGCGCATGTTGTTCTCGCTGGCGCGCGGAGGATGGGCGCCGGCCTCGCTGGGCCGGCTGAATGCAGCAGGGTCGCCACAACTGGCTCTGGTGGCTTCGTCTTACGGAATCCTTGTGGCCGTGGTTCTCGAAATGTGGGTTCCAGGAAACGCCTTCGTGTACATTCTCAGCGGCGCGTTGTTCGGCCTGATGCTTTCCTGGCTGGTATCACTGGCCGCGCACATTTCCTGCCGCCGGCGCATGGCTTCCGACCAAGTGAGCGCGCTTCCCATGCGCTCGCCGCTGGGCGCCTGGGGATCGATACTTGGGCTGGCGCTGGTCACCGCCGCCATTCTGAAAACCTGGTGGGACTCGCGGGTCAGCCTGCTCAGCGGGGTAACGACGCTGCTCATTCTCAGCGCGGCCTACGCTTTCCTGAGAGCCTGGGGCAAAGCTGTTCCTGCCGAGCGCTAGTGGGCGGGTCCCAACCAAGTCCCTACGAAGGACGAGTAGCCAGCCTTGGCATACAAGACATTGTGTAACTCTGGGAATGTCGTGATTGGCAAATTCAAGACATGTTGATTATGTACACGAATAGCGATTTTATGTACATTCAATGCTATACTTGGCTGGCGGAGGGACCCTCATGGGAACGGCGAGAAGTCGCTCACACAAGCACTTTCAGTTGGATCCGGCAAAGATCAAGCGCGCTCAAAGGGCTTTGCGCGCCAAAACCGAGACTGAAACCATCGAACGTGCCTTAGATTTGGCAATTGCCGAGCAACGGAGAAACCGATTGGTCCTCGAAGCCACTGAGCGTTTTGTGCAGAGTGGTATTGATATCAAGGACGTATACGGCACCTTGGGTAGTTAGGATGCAGCCCGTCCTGTTCGACTCTTCTGTTTACATTTCCGCATTGCGTAAGGGAGACGATGCAGTTTTAGCCCTTCGCCGGTTTGCCGCCCCTGCACCTCTTTGGCTTAGCGCAGTGGTGCTCGAAGAACTCTACGCCGGTGCCTCAGCACGTAATCGTCAGGTTGTCGAACGTCTTGAGCGAGATTTCGATCGGGCGAAGCGAATTCTCGTTCCGAACCTAAGCGATTGGACTCAAGCCGGCACGGTGTTGGCGCGGCTGGCGGCCAAGTATGATTACGAGCGAATCGGACAGGGACGATTAACCAACGACGCATTGATCGCGATCAGCGCCGGCAGACAAGGCATCACAGTGATCACTGCTAACGAACGAGATTTCCGCAGACTCGCCGAATTTCGTACCTTCCGGTGGCAAATGGCCGCGATTTAGTCTCGCCGGGTTCGGCCGTGCGACCGCTCGGCGGCTCTTGGCATCGACACCGATTTCACCAGTACAATATCCTCATGACTGACGAACTGCTTCACTACCGCTCGGAGTTCCCCATCCTTGAGCGCACCACTTACCTGATCAGCAATTCCCTGGGTGCCATGCCGCGAGGCGTCTACGATGCCATGAAAGCCTATGCCGATACTTGGGCCACGCGCGGCGTTCGCGCCTGGGAAGAACGCTGGTGGATGCTGGCCACCGAGGTCGGCGACCAGATTGGCGCGCTCATGAATGCGCCCAAAGGTTCCGTTTCCACGCATCAGAATGTAACGACTTGCCAAGCCGTAGTCGCGTCCTGTTTCGATTTCTCCGGCAAGCGCAACAAAGTCGTTTACACCGACATGAATTTTCCCTCGGTCATGTATTTCTGGGAAGCGCAGCGAGCCTACGGCGCGCGCGTTCATATGGTGAAGACGGACGATGGAATCACCGTGCCGACGCAGCGCCTGCTCGACGCCATCGACGAGCAAACTTTGATAGTCCCGATCTCACACGTCATTTTCCGGAGCGCGTACATCAACGACGCCAAAGCAATCATCGAGCAGGCCCACAAAGTCGGCGCTTACGTCGTGCTCGATACCTTCCAGTCGCTAGGCACCGTGCCCGTGGATGTACAAACTCTCGATACCGACTTCGCCTGTGGTGGAGTTTTGAAGTGGCTATGCGGCGGTCCGGGCGTAGCGTACCTGTACGTACGTCCGGACTTGGGCAAGAAGCTCGAGCCGAAGTTTACCGGCTGGTTCGCGCATCAGGACTCGATGGCTTTCGAAACCGGGCCGATCCGCTACACCGACCCTCCATTCCGATTTATGAACGGCACCTCCCACGTGCCGTCGCTTGAGGCCTGCCGGCCAGGACTGAAGATCATCACCGAAGTCGGAGTGCAGCGGATTCGCGAGAAATCCAAGCGCCAGACTGCCCGCCTGATCGAATTAGTAGAAAAGCAAGGTTGGAGAGTGAATAGCCCCCGCGATCCGGAAAAACGCGGAGGCACCGTCTCCATCGACATGCCGGACTCGCAAGAAGTCTGCCGCGAGCTGCTGAAGCGCGAGATCATGGTGGACTGGCGCCCCAAAGCCGGAGTCCGTATGTCGCCGCATTTCTACAATACGGATCAAGAGCTGGAAACCGCGATCACCGCGGCAGAAGAAATCCTGAAAGAACGAGCGCTAGCGCTCCGCTAATGAAAACTCGTGTGGGGACGGTCGCCCTCGCGAGCCTGCCCTGAGCGAAGTCGAAGGGTCCGGGCGGAGCAAAGCTCCGCAGGCTCTTGGTGGAGAGCTAAGCTCGAATGCTCAGAGCTTCAGGTCCCAAGTCTCTGCCACCAGATCGTCTTGCCCCCAGCTATAATGCTTCTTCTTCCCAACCAAACGGAACCCGGCCTTCTCGTAGATGCCCCGCGCAGCCTGCAGCGAACTCTGTGTCCACAAAGTGATTTTCTTGTAACCGGCCTGCCTGGCGAAGCGAATGCATTCTTCCACTAATCGCCTTCCGATGCCGAGGCCGCGCGCTCTCGGCTCAACCAAAAGCAAACGCAATTTGGCGACGGTCTTCGAGTTTTTTACTAGAAACACAAAGCCGACGATCTGGCCGTCTTTTTCGGCGAACCAACAGCGTTCCCGCTTGGGATCGAAATTCTCGATGAACTTTGCCACAATCTCCGCCACCAGCGCCTCAAAACGCTCGTCGTAGCCATACTCCCGGGCATAAAGCACTCCGTGCCGATGAACCACCCAGCCCATATCGCCTGGCTGATGCGGCCGAAGGATGTAAGCGGGGTCTTGTCTGGATTCGGTGCCGAGCAGTCCTTCGACGGTATCCATCGCATCGATCAGGCGCTCTTGCTCTGCGGCCGACAGTCCACCCAAGATCGTGGCGACTTCTTCGCGGGAGCAAGCGTCGAGCGGGGCGAAAGCTTTCTTGCCTTGCCCCGTTAGCGCCAACAGGCTTTGCCGGCCATCGGCCCGGCAAGGTTTCTTATCCAGCCAGCCGAGCTTATCGAAACCACTCAGGATTCGGCTCAGGTAGCCGCCGTCCAACCCCAAGTCATGGCTGAGTTCGGTCGCAGTTGGATTCTCGCGATGGGCAAGTTCGTAGAGCACTCGGACTTCAGCCAGCGAAAGCGAGCTTTTATAAGGCTTTTCCCGCAAGACACCGATCTGCCGGGTGTAGAAACGATTGAACCGCCGCACTGCCGCAACCCGCTGATCGCATTGAGTCATAAATGCCAATACTTGCTTTAGTCAATTATATTAGATGCTTTTGTCATATATATCAAGATGAAAACCCGCAGCCTCATCGCTCTTGCTGCCTCCGATTGAACAACTCAGCCTTTCACCAAAAAGAGTTTGCCGTCATTGCCCGAAGACGAGAAACGAAGGCATTACCAACGTAAGCAGTCATCGCCGTTTTTGTTGCGACTCAATTTTTATGTCCGCTATGCTCGGAACGACACACGTGTCTTTTGCCGGGGGCATCGAAACAACCACGTGATCCCATTGCTGGCACTCTTTCGTTCTTCAGGAAGCGACGGCATTGCTGTCGCCGTCATTGGCGCCTTTGCCGGTGTGTATGTCTTTTACCGTGGGTTCCGGTTGTTGCAACGCAAGCGTCTAATCCTGAATACGCCCGCGTCGAAAATCCGCAGCGCCGCCCTGGGCTTGGTTGAAATCAACGGCCTCGCCGTGGGTCCCTACACCCTGACAGCACCCATCACCGGCCTGCCTTGCTTCTACTTTCACTCCACTGCATGGCAATGGCAGCAGCGGGGCAGGAATACTCAATGGGTGAAAGTCGCCGAGGAACGCCTGCATGTTCCTTTTTTTCTCGACGATAACACTGGACGCGTGCTGGTCGACCCGCAAGGCGCGGAGATGGACATCCATCGCGACTTTCACGACGAATTCGGTACATCGCTGTTCTCCAGCAGTCTTGAGATTCCTTCTAATATTTCCGGCTTTCTTGCACGGCACGGAGTTTCGACCGACAAGAAAATAAAGATCGACGAATACTGCATCAAGCCGAAAAACGCGCTCTTCATTCTGGGAACGCTGGCGCAAAATCCTGGCTTGAGCGTCAGTGCGACCCCGGTTCTCAGCCTGACCGCGGAGCAGACCGCGCTCTCGTTGCGTCTGCCGAACCTGTCAAGCCTGTCCCCGCAGACGGATGTGAGCACCGCGGGAAGGGTGCTGTTGTCTGCATTCAAGGGTGAACCCACGGGTATCCATTTATTGAGCGCCAATCCACCCGCCCACATTTCTGACCCGGCGGAGCAGCAGAAGGTTACCGCAGCCTTGATGAAAGCGGGCATCACGAATCCAGCCGCCTGGGCCGCGGCCGGGGTCGTGAACCCGGCCGTCGCTGTGAGCCCGGCTTCCGTGCCGACCGGCGGCGGCACCGCAGCAGCGCCGGCACTCGAGCAGTTCGATCTGCATCCCCCGGTCGTATTGATGAAGGGAGCACACGATCCGGCATTCCTGATTTGCTGGCACAGCCAGCGGGATGTTGTGAACTCGCTAAGCTGGAAGTCCGCGCTGATGATTTGGGGAGGACCCGCGCTCACTCTGTTGTGCGTCTACATCATGGCCGCGCGCTTCGACTGGCTATAAAGAACTTTGGAGAAAACAACACCATGAACACCCTCATCTCGCTCGTATGCCTGTTTGCGATCTTAGGTCTGGCTGCCTACGTGGTCATGATCTTTAACGGTCTGATTGCTTTGAAAAACGACATCGCCAAAGCCTGGTCGAACATCGACATTCTGCTCAAGCAGCGCCACGATGAACTTTCGAAGCTACTCGATGTCTGCAAGGGCTACATGGACTACGAGCGCGACACTCTTCTGAAGATCACGCAGGCTCGCAGCCTTTACCAGCAGGCGGTCAGTGTCGATCAAAAGGCACAAGCTGATCAAAGCATGACGTCGGCGCTGCGCGGATTTTTTGCTGTGGCTGAAAATTATCCTCAACTGAAGGCCAACGATAATTTCATGCGACTGCAAGTGCGAATCACAGAATTAGAAAGCGAAATCGCCGACCGTCGCGAGTTCTACAACGACTCGGTAAACACCTTTAACATCCGCATCCAGCAGATGCCGGACACCCTCGTGGCCAGCTTCATGAACCTGAAGCCGCAACCGATGTTCAAGGTGGAAGAGGCCGACAAAGTGGACGTCCCCATGACCTTCAGCGCCGCCAAATAAGAATAGAGATGTCGCACTCGCAACTGAAGGCCGGTATCACCGAGTCATCAACCTACACACTCACGTAACCAGCACAACCAAACCATCTCAATTAGAATTACTCCGTGAGCGACGCTCTTCGCATCGGTATTCTTGGCGACCTCGACCCTGGCTCGCGGGGCTATAAGGCGATCAACGACTCGCTGCAGCATTGCGCCGCCAAGCTGCAAATCAAGATCGATTCGCAATGGATCGCAACTCCCTCCGTCCTCGCTCCGGAGGCCAAGAAAACCCTGGAAAGCTTGGATGGCATCTGGGCTTCGCCCGGCAGTCCTTACAAGAGCTTCGACGGCATGTTAAAAGGGATCGAGTTCGCGCGCCGCCGCGACTGGCCTTTTCTAGGCACCTGCGGAGGTTTTCAGTACGCGCTCATCGAGTGCGCGCGGAACACAGTCGGCATTAAGGACGCAGATTCGGCTGAGAACAATTCTGGCTCGAAAAATATCATCATCTATCCCGTGGCCTGCGCGGTTCCGGACCGCAAGAAAGATGCGCCCAAACTCTCCGGCATGATTCCCGAAATTCGTTTGCGTCCCGGATCGTACCTGCAGTCTTTCTATGGGCAGGACACGGCTACCGAAGAGTTCTTCTGCAACTTCGAAGTGAACCCCGACTACGAATGGGCTGCCATGGAAGCCGGATTTCCCGTCGTGGCCCGCGGCGCCAAGGGTGAGATTCGCGCCATCGAATCGCCCACGCACCGCTTCTATATCGCGACTTTATATCAGCCACAGCTTTCCTCGAAGCCGGGAAAGCCACATCCCCTGGTACTGGCATTTGTGCAAGCGGCCGCCGATTGGGGAAGAAAAAAGCTGGACGACAGCGTTCTGGAATAGGTGGAGCACGTGGGCACAACCGACCAGCTCTCCGCTCAACCGGAAGGCCGGTTCATGGACAACGAAACAACACGCTCCATCCGCGAAAGTTACGATCGCCTCGCTGCGGAGTACACGCGACGAATCGCCGATGAACTGCGGCACAAGCCTCTCGATCGTAAACTGCTCGACCGCTTCGCCAAACAGACCACTGGACAAGGTGACGTATGCGACATGGGATGCGGTCCCGGCCACGTGGCTCGCTACTTACGGGATGCAGGCGCATCCGTCTTTGGCCTTGATCTTTCCCCCGGCATGTTGGAGCAGGCTCGAAACCTGAATCCCGACATTCCCTTTCGCGAGGGCAACATGTTGGCACTCGATATTGCCGATGGAACGCTCGCTGGCATCGCGGCCTTCTATGCCATCGTGAATATTCCTAAGCAATCGCTGCCTACGGTCTTCCGAGAACTTTGGCGTGTGCTGCAATCTGGAGGGCTTCTGCTGCTCGGCTTTCACGCCGGGGAGGAAGTGCTTCACGAGGATGAGTTGTGGGGGCAGAAAATCTCGATGGACTTCCTGCTGCTTCAGCCGTCAGAGATCAGGCTCGATCTCGAAACCGCAGGTTTCGCGGTCGAAGAGATCGTCGAGCGCGAACCCTATCCTGACGTCGAATACCCGAGCCGGAGAGCGTACATCTTTGCCCGCAAGGTGTGATTCCAATGGTCAAACGGTGATCAACTCGAACGCCGGATAACTCTGCGCCAGCGGCTCGAAGGCTTGAACCGATGAGCCCGCTGCCACCGGAAAATACCGCTGCACTTCGCTTTTGAAGCGCTCCTGATACGCTTTCAATATCTCCGGCTTCTCTGCATCCGAAATGGCGCGCAGGCGAAACTTCAGTTTCGTCTTGCCCTTCTTCAGCGTCACTTCTCCCGCGGCCTCCGCGTTGCGCACCCATTGAGTTCGCCCGCGCGGAGCCACCAGGAACCGCTTGCCTCCAAGCTCCAGCAGATTGACAGGAGTGGAGTAGAGCTTGCCGCTCTTACGCCCGCGCACTTGCAGCAGATAATTGTGGGAAAAGCCAAGGCCAATGCCGACCAGAAATCCGAAGATTCGGTTGAATGCGCGCTCGACTGCCGTGGGTGCGCGAAATTCAGGCAAAGGGAGGTTCATAGAAGAGACAGACCCGATGCTTGATCGGGCCTGTCCGATCGACGGTTCACACTATCTGCTTACTCGTCCCAGCTCACATCAGGAAGCAACGGATCTGTGGTTGCGCTGTTAGAAGCCGTTCCACTGAAGCCGAGAATGGATGTGGATCCAAAAACGGTGTATTTGATCTTGCAACCCGGCCCGGTGCTGGTTTTGGCCGCAGTCAGTTTCTGCGGCGAAGGCGTGAAGACCCCGGGATGCATCAGCACGGCGGTCGTCCAACTGCCTGCCTTCAAATAAGTAGTATCCGTGACCATCAAACTGACACCGTCGACCTGACCCGCGATAACCAGAGTGAAAGTATCCGCCTTGCTGGTGAGATTGATGATCATCTTGGATGGAGACTTGGTCGAGAACTTGTTGCTTCCCGCCGTCACTGTGATCGCGCCTGCGGGAAGCCTGTAAGTGGCGGATGTGCTGGTGTGTTTTGTAGGCTTAAGCGACTCGCTAGCCAGTATTTTAACCACCCCCTTCTGCCCATCGAGGCCCAGAGGATCGGTTCCCGACAAAAGCGGACCAATCGTGCCTTTGACCGTGATGGTAAGCGTGTGGGTTGCCGGAACTACCGCCGTCTCAACTTCAGCCGATTGGGCCCAGACCGTGCAACCAAGCACAATTACACTGGCAAACACCCAGGCGAACTTATGCGCTACTTTGGATAACATTGGAATTCTCCTTCTTCGGCAAATGCACGGAACGGGGGGCCTCCGTGGAGCGTAGGAAAGCTACCACGGTATTGCCGCAGACTCAACCGAAAACTGGAGCTGATGATGAAGAACTGACGTGCCCACGAACGAGTGAAAAAGTAAGTCGTTTAGAAGTGATATTTTAGACCTTGCACTTTCCATACGCTTTCTAGGATTCGGCCCGAATGCGACTTGTGACTTTTGAAGACCCCGCGCAGCGGCAGCGCATCGGCGCCGCGACCGACGACGGCCGCTTCGTCGACCTGCACTCCGCCTGCGCGCTCTATCTGCGCGACGTCGAAAATGAAACTGCATTCGAGCGTCTTGCTGACGCCCTGGTCCCGCCGAACATGCTTGCTCTATTTGAGGGCGGCGATACCAGCCTCGAAGCCGCGCACAAAGCCTTGCACCACGCGTTAGAGAATGACGGTGCGACCGGGCCTGGAGGCGAGGCCATCTTTTACTCCGCCGCCGAAATCAAGCTCAAGGCTCCAATCATTCCCCGCAAATTCTTTCACACCGCTGGCAACTTCCGTGAGCACCATGAAGAGGCGACCAAGGCGGGATTTTCCCATCCCGTGATGCCCTGGATCGTTTTCTTTCAGAACGTCGACGCCATTATTGGGCACGATGAGCCGGTAATTTATCCCGAGCATCTCACGCAGGAACTGGATTACGAACTGGAGCTGGCCGTGGTCCTGAAAAAGGGCGGCAAACATTTTTCTCCCGAGGAAGCAGCCGAGCACATTGGAGGCTATGTCATTTTCAATGACATCACTGCGCGCGATATTCAGCGGCGCGAGATGAAATCTGGCGTATTCAGTTTCTGCAAGGGAATCGACACCTTCTGCCCGCTTGGTCCCTGGATCGTCACCGCCGATGAGATTCCTAACCCGCACAATCTTGCGATGGAGTTGCGCGTCAACGGCGAGTCGCGGCAGCGCTCGCACTCCAGTAAAATGTCCGTCAAGATTGCGGATATCCTCTCGCATTACTCGCCCATGGGCTACAGCGCCGGCGACGTAGTTTCCACCGGGACAGTGTCGGGCGTGGCGGCTTTCAGTGGTGATCCAAAAGCCTGGTACTTGAAACCCGGAGACGTCATGGAGTGTGAAATTGAAAAAATTGGCATCTTGCAGAACCGAGTGATCTCCTGGGGAGAGGCTTATGGCCGAAAGCCCGCAGCCTTGGCCACGCAGGAAACGGTGAAATAGAGGATTGATAAATTGGGTAATTGTGTAATTTAGGAATTGGGCAATTTGAATTCACGGGCTGGGTTTTCAATTACTAAATTATTCGATTTCTAAATTAACCAATGTTTCTCTGTGCCTCTGTGATTCTGTGGTGAGCCGAACGAAATGACGAACAATTCCAATATCTGGGTCAGCGAACTGAATGCCCGTTCGGAGATCCGCAGCGCGTTTCCGCACACGAAAGTTCGCTTTTACGACACCACTCTGCGCGACGGCGAACAAACTGTCGGCGTCGTCCTCTCGCCGCAGCAAAAGCTCGAGATCGCCCGCAAGCTCGACGAGTTGGGCGTCAGCCGCATCGAAGCCGGATTCCCACGCGTGTCGCCCGAAGATGCCGAAGCCATCCAACTCATGCAGACTGCACGGTTGAAGGCCGAGTTATGGGGCTTCTCCCGAGCGGTAAAAGCGGACATCGAAGAACTCATGCGCTTGGGCCTGCGCGCCTCGGTGATCGAAGCCCCGACCAGCGACATAAAGCTGAGAGCCTACGGCATGACACGCGAGGACGTGTTGCGGCGCGTTGTAGACGCGATGTCCATCGCGGAGCAAAACGGAATTACGACGGCCTTTTTCGCAGTCGATGGCACCCGCACTGAGCTCGATTTTTTGAAGAGAATTTATCTTGGCGCGCTCGAAGCTGGGGCCTCGGAAATCGTTGTCGTGGACACTATCGGCGCATGTGGCCCCGAGGCCATCGACTTTTTGGTTCGTGAAGTGTGCAAGTGGGTCGGGCCGACCGTGCCGGTTCACTTTCACGGACACAACGATTTTGGCATGGCCACTGCATGTGCCGTCGCCGCCGTCCGCGCTGGAGCAACGTGGATACAGGGTACGATCAACGGCATGGGCGAACGCGCCGGCAACGCCGACATCTGCGAAATCGCACTAGCGCTGCGCTGCTTATACGATGTGCCGGTCGCTATGGATCTAACGAAAGTGCGCGAGGTTTCTGAAGTCGTTTCCAGATCCTCCGGGTATACGTTGGACGCCTGGAAGCCGCTCGTCGGAGAAAATCTATTCGTCCGCGAGAGCGGGGCTGTCGCGACGCAGTTTCACATTCCCGAAGCCATTGAACCGTATTCCGCGGAACTCGTGAACGCACGCCGAAACATAGTGCTAGGGAAAAAGAGTGGGCCAGATAGCATCGATCTGAAATGCAAGGAACTCGGACTGAATATAACCCCCGAACAGCGCGGACCGATCCTGGCCGAAGTCAAAAAGCGCGCCATCGCCAAGCGCGGCCTGCTGACGGACGAAGAATTTCAAGAAATAGTAATCCGCGTTAATCCGTAAAATCTGTGGCTAGTTCTTGAAATGCGGCAGTACCGCCTCGCCGAACAACCTGGCTTGCCCAGCGCGGTCGTCGCCCCAGATTTCCAGCATGATGTGAGTGCAACCAGCGTCGCGAAATTCCTCGATGCGGGCGATGCACTCGGCCGGCGTTCCGGCAATCGGACAAACTTTACGCAGAATTTCGTCGGTCACAGCTTTGGCAGCGGCTCTCCGCCCACCCTTTTCCATAGCATCGGCCACCGGCCGCAATTCATCGAAAGTCAGGCCTGCACATTCGAGCAGCACATCAGCCGAACCTTTGATGTTCTGCACCTTGTTGGCTAAATACATCGCCGCCTGCTCGCGCGCGCCTTCTTTGCCCCTGGCAGAATCCCGATTTATACTTCCGACAATCACAGAGCCGAGCACCAGTTTCGACGGGTCTTTGCCTGCTTTGCGCGCTCCGTCTTCCATGTTCTTATGCGAGTAGCGCACGAACGCTGGCGTCGTGATGCTGGCCGTGAGCAACCCATCCCCAATCACTCCGGATATTTTCTGCAGCACCGGTCCGGTTCCGGCAATGTAAATGGGGGGCACAACTCGCGGCGTATGCGCATCCGGTTTAAGCGGGGGCACGTTGGCCTGAAAGACTTTTCCTCGATACTCAAAAGCGCCACCCGCGAGCACGCCCTTGATGATCTCGACGCTCTCGCGCATCACGGTCGCCGGTCCCACTTTTTCTCCCTCACCCTCGCCAATCTCCTTCATAAAGATCTTGGAAGCTCCCAGGCCGAGCAGAAAGCGCTCGCCGACGAGATCCTGCATTACCCGCGCTTCCATCGCAATCTGCACCGGATGACGGGTATAAGGCGAAATGATGCCCCACCCTAACTGAATGCGGCGAGTCTCAGCCGCGATAACCGCCAGCACTGCGGTCGAAGAACGCGCCTCGAACCCATGCTTTCGCCACCAGGGATAAGCCTCAGCGATCCAGAACGCATCGAATCCTGCGTGTTCACAGGCCTTCGCCATGGCCACGGTTTCGCGCACCGGCTCCATGCTCAGTTGAAGAACGCCAATGTTAAATGGGATAGACATAGGTCTGCTTCTAGCTTCTGGCTTCTGGCTTCTAGCTTCTAGCTTCTAGCTCTCAGTCTGGATCTTTCCACGAATGCTCCAGACCTTTGACCAATTGCCATAGTGCTTTGTTCAGCGGAGTCGGCACGCCAACTTTTTCGCCCCAGTGCACAATCGCTCCGTTCATGAAATCGACTTCGGTCTGCCGCTTGGCAAGCACATCCTGCAACATGCTCGCCCGGTGTTTGCCGGGAGCGTTCGCGCCCTTCTGCACGAGTTCGCGAGGGTCGCCGTGTAATTCAATTCCGAGCTTTGTTGCGACTGCCTCACCCTCGGCGATCAGCTCGTTGAAAAGCTGGCTGGTCGGCGCAAAACGCGCAGCTGCTCCGTGATGCAACAGCGTCAGCGCCCCCACCGGATTGGTCGCGGCGTTGAAGATCAGTTTGGTCCACTGCGCGCCGCGAGCGTCTTTCAAGGGAATCGTGTTCATCCCGGAACGGGTGAGCAGGCGCGCCAGTTCCTCTACCTTTTCCATCGACGTATTGGTTTCTTCGAACGGGCCGATCCAGGTATCGCCTTTAATGTCATACTCGATATGCCCCGGCGCAATCGGATGCCCGGCGGGAAATGTCGTGCCTCGAATCACGAATTGCACGCGTTCAGCAATGATCTCCTCGTTGCCGACGCCGTTTTGAACCGAGCAAACCGCGCTTTTGTCATCAAAAATGTCCGCGACCTCAGCGATCGCCACTCGGGTATGAATCGCTTTGGTCGCGACGATGCCGTAATCGCAGCGAGGCAACTCTTTGGCATTGCTGGTCGCGTTGAGGCGCGCGGTAAATTCCTCCGCTCCGGAAAGTCGCAGGCCATTCTGTTGGATTGCCTCGATGTGCTCTTTCCAAACGTCGTAGGCCCACACTTCGGCCTCGCCAGCTTTCGCAAGATGCGCGGCGAACAGGCTTCCGACTGCACCGCAACCGATAATGCAGATTTTCATTTAGATTCAGGACCTTTTCAGGAGAACAGCAGTTGTCAGTTCCCGGTTCTCGGCTCTCAGTGGCCTCTCCGCGCCGGTATAAAACTTCCAAGGAACATCCGCCAGGCACTCGCCCTCTGTTTTGCCAACGCGATAAGTGTCCTGCGTGTACAAACAGAGGCTGCCGTCTTTATCGACCACCTGGGGATGCAACGAAAAGATCATGTTCTCCTGAAGCTGCACTTCACTCTTTGCGCCGATGGCAGGATATTCCAGCATGGTTGTGCCGATGCTGTGCCCGGACAAATGACCGAGGGCAAACCCATGTTTCGCAAAAGTGTCCGCGACGACGCGATGAACGCTGCTGGCCAGTTCGCCCGCACGCATCAGCTTGCGCGCGGCTTCGAGCGCCTGCGGATAGGCATCCGCCATAGCCTGCGTTCGCGGGCTCACTTTGCCGCGAATCAGCGGGCGCGAAAACTCCACCCAGTATCCTCCTGAACCGGTGACCTCAAGAGAATAGAGCAGCAAGTCGTCCACTGCGGTTATGCGATGTCCCGGAACCTTGAATGATGCTTCCGCCTCGCCGTGTGTACCCGAAAGCAGAATATTCATCATGCGCGGACCGGCCCCTCGGGCAAAGAATCGTTCAACCGCCGGCGCCATAATTTCCGCTTCGGCCTTGCCTGGTTCGTAAGCCTTGACCAGAGCCCAGAATCCGTCGACGATGATATCCATCGCATCGCGAACCTCGGCAAGTTCTTCTTCGCTCTTGACTGCGCGTGCCATGTCGAACTCGAAGTCAAACGGCACCATTTCAAATGGACCGTTTACCAGTTCGCGATAGTCGCGCACCGCCATGATGAAATTCATGCCGTAAACCCCGACTCGCTTCCAACCACGCTCGCGGGCGCGGTCAGCAATCCACTGCCCGGGGACATCGGGCCAGACATGGTCCTTTACCCAGGGCTTGAGTTTGTCGCCAATCCAGCGGGCCTCGCGTGGAAACACCAATGTAGGTTCGCCTGCCAGCGGCACCAGAGCACAGACGTAGCGATGCACAATTTCGAAACCCGAGACGTACAACACCGCGCCTTCAAAACCCGCATACTGATTGCCGCAGACAATGAGCGCGTCGAGGCCAGCGCGCTCCATGGCTGCACGGATATTCTTGTAGCGGCGATCGATTTCGAGTTGGCTTGGCAAAATTCCTCGGGATGCTATTGCACGCCACAAAGCTCGGCGGCGGTCAAAGCGTAAATCTTCGTGATATCCACCAGCGTCTTGATTTTGACTTTCTCGCCTTCGGCGTCGCGGGGACCGCTCGACGGCCCGTAGTTCACGGTGTCGATCCCATATCGCGTCATCACCGAAGCGTCTGAGCACCACAGCACGACGTCGCGTTTGGGAGCTTCGCCCATCACGCGCTGGTGGTTGACATCGATTGCTCTCACCATCGGATGGTCCGGAGCGATGGTGGCGCCGGGAACTGACACGTAGGTCTCAAACTCCAGGCCATAATCTGGATAACGTCTTTTCAGATCGAGGAAAAGCGACTTAGCCGCGCGTCGCGCTGCTTGCATCGGCATATGCGGCGGAACACGCAGGTCGAGAAACAATTCGGCGCGCTCCGGCGTCCGGCTAACGCGCCAGGGTTGCCCACCGCGAATGCAGCCAAGATTGGCGACGCCTTTGTGCCCTCGATAAGAGTTTTTCTGCTCCCAACCTTTGATCCATTTCAATACCACCCCAAGCACGTCGTAAAGACGCCGAATGGAGTTGCGCTCCGCGCGTCCGGCCGCGAACGCAGAGTGGACGTACATGCCCGCGACCGAGATCCGCACCCAAAGCGATCCGTAGTGTTCGAGAATAATTTGCATGTCGGTGGGCTCGCCCAGGATGCAAACATCGGGCAGCACACCATGATTCACCAGATAGTGCGTGCCCACGCCGTAGCCTCTGTATTCGCGGCCGCGAAATTCCTTCCACTGTGTCTTTTCGATTTCGCCTGCCACGGCGGCAAGGATGACATCGCCTTGAAGCTTCACCCCCGCCCGCTGCAGCGCCTTCACCGCATGGGTGTAGCAGACCAGCGCGCCCTTCATGTTGTAGATGCCGAGGCCGTAAATCATTCCGTCTTTAATCACGGCGCTTGGTTTGTAGCCAATTCCGCTAAGGAACTCTTCCTGGCCGGTGTTGGAAGTATCCATGTGACCGTTGAACATCAGGCAGCGTCCGGTGCCGCTGCCTTCCCAGCGTGCGATCACGTTGGCGCGCCCTTCTTCGACTTCCTGCCAGCTGACCTCGAGGCCCAAAGCTTCCCACGCTGCACGCAGGTGCTCCGCCATTTTTGATTCGTCGCCGGTGGGGCTTGGAATATTGATGACATCGCAGCACATGGCCACGATTTCTTCTTCCTTGATCTCGGTAACGATTCGCTCAACCAGTTTCGGGTTGAGCCTCGATGTCGGACCTCGGTTTGATTTAGCCACAGTTTTTCTCAGTGCCGTCCGGCCAGGCGAAAATCATCCGGGTAGCTGCACAGCTTCTCGTTGCCCTGATCGGTGATCAAGAAATTGTCTTCGAGCCGCAGACCGCCGCCCCCGGGCCAGTAAATCCCTGGCTCGATAGCCAGCACCATCCCTTTCCTGATCGTGCCACTCCCGGCCTGGTGCGCATAGGGGAACTCATGCGCGCGCGCCCCCACGCCGTGACAGATGGGATGTGAGGGTTGGCCGGGATATCCACCGTCTGCAATGCGGGCGCGAATCAGGCGATCGAGATCGGGAAAACTCGCGCCATCCCGCGCATAAGCAGCCGCTTGGTGGAAAACGCTTAGCAACAGGTCGAGCAGCTTTTGATATTCGGGCGTAAGTTCACCGGGGCATGCATTCTTGGTAAGGTCGGTCCAATAGCCATCAACACACACCCAGATTTCGAGCAAAGTCGGCTCGTTTTTCTGAATGGGACGATCTCCGGTCGCGGTAAACGTGGCGATTCCCTTGCCGGACCAGACCAACGTGAAGGCGCGCGCCATTTCTACTTTTCCCTTGTAGCCCACGCCGACGCCGTGCACAAAACTTTCATACATCCCGCCTACTTCACTTTCCTTCATGCCCGCGCGCATGTGTTCGCGAGTGTGCTCCATGGCCAATGCCGCCAATTCATTGGCCAAGCGCATGCGTTCGATTTCCTGTGGCGTTTTGATGGCGCGGGCTTCGTTGAGCAGAGGAGTGGCATCAACCACTCGACCCGCAACTTCGCCGAACGCATCGAAATACATTTGCGTAGGCGTCGTGGGCTCGCCCACCATGCGGTCAGCAGACTGCGTGCCCATGTTGAGCTCGACCGCAACTTTGTCGGTCAGGCCGCGTTCTTTCAGCACCTTTAGAGCGACATCGAGGGCGCGATATTGCGGCGGACGGGGATCGCTTTCGTGATAGCCCTTGAATAGGCGAATGTCTTTGGTCCAGGAATTTCGCTCTGCGTCCGCCAGCTGCGGCTCCAAAGCGATGAGCGTTGGCTCGCCTTCGCGGGGAAAGACTGCCGCGTCGTATCCCTTCATGCACCAATAATTCGTGAGATACACGAGATTGTCCGGCGCACGCACCACCAGCGCGGTCACGTCTTGATCTTTCATCAATGTGCGGACGCGATTTAGTTTTGTTTCGTCAACTGGCCAAGACATAATCGATCCCTGGACATTGCAAGTAACGTTTCTACCGTCCGACCGCGTGATTCTCGTCTTTAAACGTCCACGACGATTCCTTGCCCTTAATCAACCGATAGACGGTTGTGTGAAGCGGCGCGGGCACACCGGCTCGTTCTGCTTCGCGCGCGATAGCTCCGCTCAGAAAATCAACTTCTGTCGTTAATTGATGGCGAATGTCATACAACATCGAGGGCGGGTGGTTGGTCACGGCACCGATCTTGTTCATCTCCCACGGATCGTCCTGGAGTTTTATCCCCGCCGCGTGGGCCACGCTTTTCCCTTCTGCGATCAACTCGTGTAACAGATGTCCGAGAGCGGAGAACTGCGATTCATCCGCGAAATGAGGTGAATGGGGCAATCCGGTGAGGGCGGAAACGGCATTGACCGAGGCATTGAAGATGAGCTTCGACCACTGCGCCGGACGCGCATCCTGCAACGCTTCAGCCTTCAGGCCGGCAGCGTTGATCAGGTCGGCTGCGCCTTCCACCAGCGCGTATGAAGTGTGGCGTGGCTCAAAGGGGCCAATCCAGGTTGCAGTATCGAGTTCGAACTGCACATGCGTGTCGCTATGCTTGGTGCCGCTCATGAAAGTGGTGCCTCGAATGACTTGCCCACGCGTATGTGTGGCGACGATTTCTTCGCTACCCAGTCCGTTCTGCGCCGAGATAACCGCTCCCTGAGTAAATCGGTTGCCGATCGTGGAAATAGATTCCGCCACCTGCGTGGCTTTGGTCGCCACGATGCCGAGTTCGCAGTCCGGGAGTTCGTCCGGTCGATTTGTAGCTTTGAGCGACACATGAAATTCGTGCTTCCCCGAGACGCGAAGCCCGTCGCGATTGAGCGCTCGGGCGTGCTCTTCGCGGCGAACAAACGCCCATACTTCCGCGACCCGCGCCAGGTGCGCCGCGTATAGGCTGCCGATGGCGCCGCAACCGACGATGCAAACCCGCTTCATTCGTTACGGCGCTACACTCGCCTTTCTACCTTCACCAGCTTTCCGGCCTGGCTCGTTTCTTTCCCTACCATCGCGCGGAACAAACTATCCGCGTTGTTGAACGAGTCGTCGATCATGATGCCGCTGGCGAACAGTGCATCCTGTAGCGCGGCGGAAATAGTGTGGATGGGCGCGGCTCCGCCTTCGCCCATCCCTTTGGCCCCGCTGTAACTATGCGGCGACGGGGTTTCGATGTGATCGTATTTCACCTTCGGCATATTCATAGCCGTAATGGGAGTGTAATCGCTGAAGGTGCTGGTCAGCATGTTGCCGACGGCATCGTAGACGCAAGTCTCCATCAGCGCCGCGCCTATACCGTGCGCAGTTGCGCCGTACACCTGGCCTTCGACAATGGGCGGATTAATCACCGTGCCGCAATCATCGATCGCAACGTAGTCAAGAATGCGCGGAATGAATGTGTCGCGCTCGATTTCAATGACGGCGATGTGAAGCTGAGAGGCGTAGGTCAAGGTCAGGCTGCCATATTTTTTCTCTTTGTCCGGCACTTTGAACGGCGCTCTCCAGATGTAGCGGCAATTCAGCGTCAGTTCATACAACTCGGGCGGCAACACCGCGCTATTCACGTTGACGATGTTGGCGAGCCCCCAATAGTTGACTGACTTCCCGGTGCTGATGGCACGAATCTCCGGACCCTGCTCGCCGGTACCGAATTCCAGATCGTCTTCTTTTGTTTCGAGCAGGAACGCCGCCAGACGCTTCATTTCACCTTTGAGTTTCTGCGCGGCTCCGTGCACCGCGGAAAGCCCTGAAACGGCAAACTGGCTGGCATAGGTTCCTGAAAACCCCGTATGCACGTTGCGTTCGGTGTCGAAGCCAGTCCGCACTGTGATGCGGTCGGGATGAATCTTCAATACATCGGCCACGACCTGAGCGGCAGTCGTTTCATGTCCCTGACCTTGGGGGCAGGATCCAACCGAGACCACGACCTCGCCATAAATATCCAGCTTGCAGTTCGCGCCCTGCGAGTTGCCGGAAAACGGCGCGCCCGGATTCACGATCTGTGACTGGCCAAAGTTGTTAGTACCCGAGTCGAGCGTAGTGCCAATGCCGATTCCGATCAGGCGGCCTTCTTTGCGCGCTGCGAGTTGCTTCTTTTTCCATTCGTCCCAACCGATGCGCTCTTTCGCGAGCTGCAACATTCGCGGATAGTTGCCCGAGTCGTAGACACAACCGTTCGGAGTCGTGTAGGGGAACTCCTCTGGCCGAATGTAATTGCGTAAGCGAATCTCGTCGGTTGGAATGCCCAGCTCATGTCCGCAGATATCGATCACGCGTTCCAGAAACCATAAATGCTGCATGCGCGAGTATCCGCGATTGGGCCCCACTGGACATTTGTTCGTGACCACCTGCGTGAAGTCGATCCGCGCATTCTTGAAGCGATAAACACCCGGGAAAACTTGCGACCAGATCACGCAGCCTAGCGGCTCGTACCGTGGATACGCGCCGCAGTCATCGATATGTCGCGATACCAGCCCAGTAATCACGCCGTTCTTGTCGAGCGCGACTCTCGTGTCGCGAAAGGTCCGCTCGTTACCGTGGGCGCTCGAAGTAATATGTTCCGTTCGCGTCTCCACCCACTTGACCGGCCGGCCCCCAGCTTTCTTCGACGCCAGCGCGCAAACTGCCATCTGCGGATAGCTTGTGATCTTGATGCCGAAACTGCCGCCGATATCGGAAGTCTCCACGCGTATCCGGTCGATGTGTACGCCAAGATGCGCCGCCAGGAACTGAATCGCAAACGACGGAAACGAATTGTTGCATTCGTAGTAAATGCGATCGTCTTTCGGGTTCCATTGCGCGATGACGACGTTATTTTCCAGTGGCGTGCTGGAGAAGCGATGGAAATGCATCCGGTCGATGTTGACGACGTAGGCCGCTTCACGGAAGGCGCGGTCAACGTCGCCATACTCGAAGACTCCATTCCAGACGCGATTCGTCCCGGCTTCGTCATGCAGAATGCTCTTGTCGGCCAAGGCCTCTTCCGCATCCACTACCGGATCGAGCGCTTCGTACTCGACCTGCACTAATTCGGCGGCGTCATCCGCAAGGCTGGGGGATTCCGCGACGACGGCCACGACCGGCTCTCCCTGGTAGCGCACTTTGGAGACGGCCAGCGGATAATCTTTGATTCGGGCAAAGGGGTCCGGTCCGATCTCGATGAAAGGCTGGGTCTGTGCGGCAATCTCGTCTCCGGTGAGCACGCAGGCCACACCAGCAAGCACCTGGGCTGCAGAGACGTCAACGCTCACCACCTTCGCGTGCGCATAAGGGGAACGCACGAATTTCAAATACAGCATTTCGCGCAGCTTAATGTCATCGGCAAACTTACCGCGCCCGCGCAACAGCCGGTTCTCTTCCTTGCGCGGAAGGGCTTTGCCAACCCAGGTTTTCGTGTCGTCGTTCTTGATCGTGCTCATGCCGATCCCCTCATCCCAGCGCCGCCTGCAATCCGTCAATCAACTTCTGAACCTGCTTTTTCCCCAACGGCTCGAGCAGCCCGCCAGCCATCGAGGTCAGGCGGCCAAAGATCTGGGCCTCACCCTGCCAAGCTACTTTCGTGCCGCCGTCGCCATCCAGTGGGAACAGATCAAATCCGGCTGTCAAGGCAACGTTTCCTCCCGCCACGCTTCCCTGCCCTTTATACTGCGCCCCTTTCGGACGCTCGGCCCGCGCCAACTCCAGCTTCACTTCCGCCACCCCTTTAATATAGGAAATGCCAACATTCACCTTCACCGTGAAATGAGTCGCATCCTGCACCGAGAGACCCTGAAATTCGGGCAGCAGCGCGGCGAACCGATTGGGATCAACCAGGAAGTCGTGAACTTCTTCGGGGGTGCGCTTGACCTCGAAGTTTCCGGCAAACTTGATCGCCATGCTTCATGCACCTTTCAGGTCCTGCGCCGCCATTTTAATTGCCTTCAAAATATTCTGGTACCCCGTGCAGCGGCAGGTATTTCCCGCAATCGCCTTGCGAATTTCGCGATCATTCGGTTGTTTGTTCCGGGACAATAGGTGCAAGGCCGACAGCATCAACCCCGGCGTGCAGTACCCGCATTGCAATCCGTAGCAATCGCCAAAAGCTTTTTGGATGGGATGAAGTTCGCCATTGGTTTCCAGACCTTCGACTGTGAGGATATCCGCGGCGTCCGCCTGCACTGCAAACACGGTGCATGACTTCACCGCCGCGCCATTCATCAACACCGTGCAGGCACCACAATAAGTGGTGTCGCAGCCCACGTGGGTTCCGGTGAGATCGAGATCCTCCCGCAAAAACTCGACCAGCAGCTTGCGTGGCTCAACTGTCCGCGAATAGGACTTCCCATTGACCTTGAGCGCGATCGGAATGTCTTCAATCCTCTTAGACATAAGAGCTGTCAGGCATAAATGTGGCCCACCTCAACCTGGTCGCCGCGAGCCCGGCGAGCTGCAATCTCGATGGCTCGCTTCACCAGAGCGCCGACCAGAACGCGCTTGTAATCGGCCGAGCCGCGCATGTCCGATTGCGGATCGGCGGCAGCCCGCGATGATTCCATTGCATCTGCGATTGTCTTTTCACTCAAAACATGCCCGTGCAGAGCGCTTTCAGCATCCGTTACTCTCACCGGAACCAGGCCAACACAGCCCAGCGCGATGGTTGCATCCTGGCACATGTCATGGTCCATTGTGAGCTGCACCGCCGCGCTGGCCGTCGGATAGACTGGCGCCGAGCGCTTGAACGCCAGGTACGCCCCTCCGGTACCTCTAGGCGGCGTTTTCACCGCTACTTCGCTGACTAATTCGTCGTGAGCCAAGGCGGTCGTGTAAGCGTCTTTGATGAAATCAGTCAGGGACACAGTGCGCTCGCCCTCGGTGCCGAGACATCGAACTTCAGTTGTCAGCGTGAGCAGCACAGTAGCCCAGTCGCCGCTGGGATCGGCTTCAGCGAGCGAGCCGCCAATCGTGCCCCGATTGCGCACCTGCACATCGGCAATGCCCGCGGCACAGTCGTGAAGGATGGGAATTTTTCCAGCCGCGGCTGACGTCTCTATTTCCGCGTGCCGGGTCAGCGCCCCGAAACGAAGCTTTCCGTTGTCTTCATGAATGTAGGAGGCGCCAGGAATGAAATTCAGATCCACCAGATGAGTAGGATTGGCGAAACGAAGTTTCATCAAAGGGATCAGGCTCTGGCCACCAGCCAGCAGCTTCGCCTCGTCCCCGAGCTGGGCAAGCATGGTCGCAGCTTCCTTTAGAGAGCCGGCGCGGTGATAGTGAAACGCTCGCGGATACATCTTTCTTGACCCTTAATCCTTGTGGGCGAATAAGCTTAACAAACCTAGTCATTTCCCGACTACTGGACCAATCGAACGCTGTGATGAGCGCAGTTTCGACTGCTCCACTCTGCCCTTCAAGTTTTATCACGTCCGGCATGATCACGAGGCGCTTTGGTCGAGCGCTATCTCTTTTCGAGGGAAACCTAATGTATGATTTCGGGAGCGTGAGCACAAGCCCAGCCAGTTGGACGCGGCAACCCCTCCCTAGTTCGTACCTGGACGAACTGCGCGCAGGAATGCCGCTTTCTCGAGATGGAGCTTGCCGGCTGATCCGCTGCGCCGAGCAGGATCTTCCCGCGTTGCTCTCGGCCGCCATGGGAGCCAGGCAGCGCTTCAAGCCGGGCGTCGTGACGTATTCGCGCAAGGTTTTTATTCCGCTCACCAATCTTTGTCGTGACTACTGCGGCTATTGCACTTTCCGCCGCGATCCCGGTCAACCGGGCGCACATACCATGAATCCGGACGAGATCTTGGCGGTCATCCGCGCAGGCGAGAGGATGGGATGCACCGAGGCGCTATTCAGTCTGGGCGATAAGCCCGAACTGGCGTTTCCCGAGATGCGCGAGACTCTGCATCGACTGGGATACAAATCCACGCTGCATTATCTCGAGGCCATGTGCGAACTAGTCCTTCGCGAGACTTCTTTGTTGCCTCATCCCAATCCTGGGCTGTTGAGCGCGGAATGGATTGCACGTCTGGCCAAGGTTTCTCCCAGCATGGGCCTGATGCTTGAGAGCACCAACGCTTCGCTTCTGGCGGCCGGAGCAGCCCATGACAACGCTCCCGACAAAATTCCAGCAAAACGCTTGCACACTATTGAGGAAGCTGGCAAACAAAACGTTCCCTTCACCACGGGCTTGCTAATGGGAATCGGCGAAACTCTCAACGACCGCGTAGACACGCTGCTCGCCATCCGCGAATTGCACCGCCGCTATGGGCACATTCAGGAAGTCATCATTCAGAACTTCCGCGTCAAGCCGGATATCCCGATGCGCGATTGGCCCGAACCCACGCAGGGCGAAATGATGCGCGCCATTGCAGTCGCACGTCTGCTGATGCCAGACGTCAACATTCAAGCCCCTCCCAATCTTTCTGCCCCGTTCTATGACGAGTTGCTCGATGCCGGCATTAACGATTGGGGAGGGATTTCACCGTTGACGCCGGACTTCATCAATCCAGAGAAACCGTGGCCGCACCTGGAACAACTGAAGTTACGAACCGAGGCGAAAGGTTATGTTCTGCGTCAGCGGTTGCCGGTTTATCCTGAGTTCGTGCCTGCGGTAATCAGACAATCAGGTTTGCTATCGGAAAAAGTTCAAGCCGCGATCGATAGCGACGGCTATGCGCGGAGGCCCGCATGATCGTCGTGCTCACGGGCGGTACGGGCGGCGCAAAGTTCGTAGAGGGCCTGCGGCAGGTTGCTTCCGCCCAGCAACTCACCTTCATCGTAAACACCGGCGACGATCTGGAATGGTGGGGGTTGTATGTCTCGCCCGATTTAGATTCGATCACGTACGCGATGGCCGGCCTGCTCAGCAAGGAACGCGGCTGGGGCGTAAAGGGTGACACATTCTTTTGCCTGCAGGCTATGGGAGAACTGGCTGAGCCCATCTGGTTTCATGTTGGAGACCGCGACCTCGCGGTTCATCTGCTGCGCTCGAAATATCTGGCGCAGGGGAAAACGCTGACCGAAGCTACCACCGCAATTTGCAACAAGCTGGCCGTACAGGCACGGATTCTGCCGATGAGCAATTCGCGAGTCGAAACCAGAATTGACACGCCCGTGGGTGATCTCAGCTTTCAGGAATATTTTGTTCAGCGCTGGTATCAGGATCCCGTGAAATCAGTTCGCTTCGCCGGAGCCACCGATGCCGAGCCTGCGCCAGGCGTGGTCGATTCGATCATGTCGGCCAGCGCCGTAATTCTGGCCCCGAGCAATCCCGCGACCAGCATTGGCCCCATTCTCGCGGTCGCGGACATTCGGGAAGCATTGCGGCAAACCCGGGCTACGGTGGCTGCAATCAGCCCGATTGTGAATGAGGCTGCTGTTTCCGGTCCCGCCGGCGCTTTAATGGCGGCGCAGGGACTGCCCGTCTCCATCGCCGGAGTCGCCAAGGCTTATGAGGATTTTCTGGATATTCTCATTGCGGACGTCCGCGACCTGGAAGCAGCAAAAAAGTTGGATCGTCCGGGTTTGCGTGTACACTGCACCAACACCATCATGCGTACCGCGGACGACAAAACCAAATTGGCGCGAACCGTTCTCGCCCTGTTGAGCGCGGAAGATGCCCGCGCCGCGGACCCGTCATGATTCTTGTCCCGGTGAAAAGTCTCGCCAACGCCAAGCAGCGTTTGGCATCGGTGCTCGACCAACCGACTCGCACTGAACTGGCAAAGGCGATGCTTTTCGACGTGCTGGAAACCCTGGGCACATGGGCAAATCGGCCTGAGGTTGGCATCGTCACCAGCGATGCGTTCGCGATTGAATTGGCGCGGCGATTTGAATTCCAGGTCATTCCCGACCACGCAAATCGCAGTGAAACTGATGCTATCGAAATGGCAACCCGGAGGTGTGAGGGTCACGACGTAGACAGCACGTTGGTCATTCCGGGCGACATTCCGCTAATTAATGTTTCTGAACTGGAGCAGATCCTGGAAGCTGCCCCGGTTGAGGGTTCCGTACTCGTCCCCGCCGCTGACGGCCGTGGTACGAACGCGGCCTGGCGGCGTCCTGCGGGCTTGTTCCCCCTGCGTTTTGGAAACGATAGCTTCAAACCGCATTTAGCCGCAGCGCTCGCAACACAGAAACCGTGCGTGGTCCTATCGCTCCCCGGCATCGCCCTCGACATCGATAACCCTTCCGACTTGCACCAACTCGCGGAAGCACCTGGCGAAAGCCGCGCCCAGCGCCTGGCACGGCAGTGGGACCTGACCGACTTTTCTTTGGCAGCAAATGAATGATGGCACCGATGGAGCGACGGGCGTCCTCGCCCGTCCGCGAAAATGACAGCCCTTCCAGAGCTACGCGTTCTTCCAATTCCTTTTGCCGATGAGGTCCGCCCTGGCGATTCGCTGACCGACAAACTTGTTCAAGCTTTCAAGCATCTCAAGCTCTCGCCCAGAAAAGGCGACATCCTGATCGTGAAACACAAGATCGTGTCCAAGTCAGAAGGACAACTTGTCCCGCTAAAAGAAATCAACCCCTCCGCGAGCTCACGCAAGTGGGCGCGCCGTTACAAACTCGATGCCCGCGTAACCGAGCTGGCTCTGGCAGAGAGCAAGCGAGTGGTGAGACGCAAGCGCGGAGTTCTCATCACGGAAACTCGCCACGGCCTGATCTGTGCGAATAGCGGAGTGGATGCTTCTAACGTCGACGGCGGCCGCCACGCGCTTCTGCTTCCAAAAGATCCGGACCGTTCCGCTGCTCAACTCCATCGCCAACTGAAAAAACGCCTGAAATTTTCTATCCCGATAATCATCACCGACAGTTTTGGGCGTCCATGGCGAGAAGGCCTCACTGAAGTTGCGATTGGCGTTGCCGGAATGGAAGCTCTGCATGACTACCGCGGGCATCGCGATCCCCACGGTTACCCCCTGCGAGTAACAATCGAAGCCATCGCTGACGAACTGGCTTGCGCCGCGGGCCTGGTTTGCGGCAAGCTAGCTCGCACGCCCGCGTGTATCATTCGAGGATTCGCATACCGGCCCGGGCATGGCCGGGCTCGGGATCTGATTCGACCGGCAGCCAGTGATTTGTTTCGTTGATGTGATCCTTTCGGGGAGGATTTCATGGCACGCGTTCTTACCCAATCCGAACTGCAGAACTTTCCTTCTCTCGATTGGCCAGACATCGCTCCTCGCGTGAGCCGCGCTATGCGCATAGCGCTGGAGCAAGCGCTGGAAGGGCATGACGGCGGCGCGCTTACGCGCGAACAATGCTCGCGGCTGGCCAATGCGGACGGCGATGATCTGCTCGGCCTGCTGGTTGCCGCCGATGCCTTGCGCCGTGAGTTAGTCGGTAACATCGTCACCTACGTCGTAAATCGCAATATTAACTTCACCAACATCTGTTTCGTCGGCTGCAAATTCTGCGCTTTCAGCCGCGGTCCACGCGAATCCGACACCTACTTTCTAAGCCTCGAGCAAGTGGCGCAGAAGGCGCGCGAAGCCTGGAAAATCGGCGCTACAGAAGTCTGCATTCAGGGTGGACTGCCGCACGGCCTGCCTGCGTTTCACTATCGCGACATTCTGCGCGCTGTAAAACAAGCGGTCCCCGGTATGCACATTCACGCCTTTTCGCCGATGGAGATCGTTTACGGCGCCGAACTGACCGGCATGCCGCTTGAAGATTATCTGAAAATGCTTCGTGACAACGGCCTCGACACGTTGCCAGGAACCGCTGCGGAAATCCTCGACGATGACGTCCGCTTCGTGCTTTCCCGCAACAAACTTTCCACCGAACAATGGAAGCAAGTCATCCGCACGGCGCACGGCTGCGGCATTCGCAGTACCTCTACGCTCATGTACGGACACGTCGAGTCGCCCGAGCATTGGGTCAATCAGCTTCTGCTATTCCGCGAAATTCAGCAGCAGACTGGCGGCTTCACTGAGTTCGTCCCGCTCGGCTTCGTCCACCAGAACACTCTGCTGTTCCATCAGGGTCTTGCGCGCTCTGGTCCTACGCTTGCGGAACATCTCAAAATCCACGCGCTGGCGCGAATCCTTTTGGCTGGCGCCATCAACAACATTCAAGTGTCATGGGTGAAACTGAACCGCGGATTGTCCCAGCTATGCCTGCACGCCGGCACCAACGACTACGGCGGAACTCTGATGGAAGAAAATATCTCGCGCGAAGCCGGAGCCACCGCGGGCCAATACACGAGTCCGGGAGATTTTCAGTCGCTTATTCTTGAAGCCGGCCGTATTCCGGCCGAGCGCAACACCGTTTACACGCGGATCAAGCTAAAAGTACAGCCCGAAGCGGTGATCGCCGAGGAGTCACTGGAACCCGAATTTGCATAGACGTGTGACTATCTTCTTATGAGCGCGTCCCGGTCCATCGCGGTTCTCGGAGGTACCGGTCCTGAAGGATTCGGCTTGGCTCTGCGTTGGGCGCAAGCTGGCGAGACCGTCATCATCGGATCGCGAGACGCCAAGCGTGCTCAGGATGCCGCCGACAGAATCCAACAGCGCGTTGGAGCAAATGCGAATATTTCAGGCAATGAAAACATCGCCGCCTGCGCAGTCGCAGATTTACTCGTGCTCACGATTCCTTTCGAAGGCCACGCCGCTCTGCTCAAGCAACTCAAACCAGCGATTCGCCCCGACAGCATAGTGATCGATACGACCGTCCCCTTAGCCGCAAGCGTGGGCGGCCGCGCCACCCGCACACTCGGCGTCTGGCAAGGCTCCGCGGCGCAAGAAACCGCGGAACTTGTGCCGAAAGGCATTTCCGTTGTGGCCGCATTTCATAACGCTGGCGCTGAACTGCTGAACGCCGATGGTCCGGTCGATTGCGATGTAATTGTCTGCAGCGACGATCCCGCTGCCGCCCAGGTCGTCCGCGCTCTAGCCGCGAAGATTCCTGGCGTCCGTGCCATCGACGGTGGCAAACTGGAAAATGCGCGCATCGTGGAACAGATCACTGCCTTGCTGATCGGCCTGAACATCCGGCACAAAGGCCACTCCGGAATTCGCATCACCGGTTTGCCGCCGTCAGCATACGAAGTGTAATGCCGGCCGTTCCGACTCATGAGCGATTCTCCCGATCCTCGTCCCGCCATCGAATTCCGCAACGTCTCCTATCGTTTGCATGGCAACGGCGATGGGGCCCGCGTGCTGCTGCACGATTTGAACCTCGAAGTGCAACGCGGAGAAACTCTAGTCCTGCTAGGCCGCAGTGGCTCCGGCAAGACCACAACGCTCAAACTGATCAATCGCCTCCTGACGCCCACCACCGGCGAACTACGGATTGATTCGCGCCCGATTCACGAATGGGATGTGATCCGGCTTCGCCGCATGATCGGCTATGTCATCCAGGACGTAGGACTTTTTCCTCACTTCACCGTCGAGCGCAACATTGGCCTGGTTCCGAAGATCGAGAAATGGCCTGCCAATCGAATTGCCAAGCGGGTTGACGAGTTGCTGCAACTGGTCGGGCTCGATCCTGAGATCGCCTCGCGTTATCCTCGCGAACTTTCCGGAGGCCAGCGTCAGCGAGTGGGCGTGGCGCGCGCTCTGGCCGCCGATCCGCCCATCCTCTTGATGGACGAACCTTTCGGCGCGCTCGATCCCATCACGCGCGCCGAATTGCAACGCGAGTTCCTTGACTTGCAGAAGCGGCTGCGCAAAACCGTCATCTTCGTGACCCACGACTTGCGCGAGGCTCTGTTGCTCGGCACACGCGTTGCGTTAATGGAAGCAGGCCGCGTGGTCGGCGTGCAAACACCCGAGCAGTTTCTCGCTTCGACGGAGCCGCTGCCTTCTGCTTACAAAGATGCCTTCGGCACCGGCTTGTAAATTAATGGAGGACGGGCGTCCTCGCCCGTTAACCGAGCGAAGCGTGGTCGACTTTTGAAAAATGATGAGCAGCCATAGCGAGGAACTATGAACCTCTACCAATTCATGCTGCAGAATCACACCGAAGTCCTCGAACTCACGCTCGAGCATTTGTGGCTGGTCGGAATCTCGACCGTCCTCGCCGTGCTCATCGGAATCCCCCTCGGCATTCTGATCACCCGTCACCCCGCGCTCAACAAACCGGTACTTGGCAGCGCCAACATCATTCAAACCATCCCCAGCTTGGCCCTCTTCGGATTCCTCCTACCCGCGCCCTGGATCGGCGAACGAGCCGACCGTATTGCCATCCTCGCGCTCGCACTTTACGCTCTGCTGCCCATGATTCGGAATACCTATGTCGGCATCAAAGGCGTGGATCCCGCCGTAATCGAGGCTGGACGCGGCATGGGCCTGACCGATCGCCAGCTCCTTTTTCAAGTCGAGCTGCCGCTGGCTCTGGGAGTCATTATTGCGGGCGTTCGGGTCGCGACCGTGATCTCGGTCGGGCTGGCGACCATTGCCGCAGCCATCGGTGCTGGCGGCCTGGGAGAATATATCTTTCGCGGCCTCGCCATGGTGAACAACCAAGTCATTCTCGCCGGCGCCATTCCCGCCGCCGTCATGGCTTTGCTGGCCGACGTAAGCCTGGGATGGCTGGAGAAACGCCTGAGCTCAAACTGAAAGACAACTGAGAGCCGAGAACCATAAACTGAGAGCTGAATTCTTAAACATGGCCCATCCAAACAGGAATCGGTCGCAGCCACGTCAAAGGATCTCGTGCTTGTCCTTGCTGCTCCTTGTATTGCTAAACGGCTGCGGCCCGTCGCGCTCGAACCTCATCGTAGTCGGCTCCAAGAATTTCACCGAACAGCTCATCCTCGGCGAAATCATCGCCCAACAAATCGAAGCCAAGACCCATCTTCCGGTCGAGCGCCGTTTTTATCTCGCCGGTACGTTCATCTGCCAGCAAGCCATCCTCGCCGGACGGATCGATATTTATCCCGAATATACCGGCACCGCATTGACCGCGGTCCTGAAAGAAAAACCCAACGCTGATCGAGAAAAAGTCTATAACGAGGTCCAAACCGAATACGCGAAGCGCTTCAATCTGGTTGTGGGCGCCCCGTTCGGCTTCAACGATACTTTCGCCATCGAAATTCGTGGCGATGACGCTCGCCGCCTCGGCCTGAAGACCATCTCGCAAGCCGCGCCCTACACTCCACAGTGGCGCGCAGGATTCGGCTACGAATTCATGGAGCGCCCCGACGGCTACAAAGGACTCGCCGCCACCTACGGTCTGCGCTTCGCCGAATCGCCGCAAATCATGGATCTCGGTCTCCTCACTCGCGCGCTGAAAGACAAGCAAGTCGACCTTATAGCGGGCAACACAACCGACGGCCTCATCCCCGCCCTGGACCTGTTCGTCCTCCGAGACGACAAACATTATTTCCCACCCTACGAAGCCGTTCCCATCATTCGCCAGGAAACGTTAGCCAGGCATCCCGAGGTGAAAGTCGCCCTCGATGGACTAGCCGGAAAAATTTCCGATAACGACATGCGCCAATTAAACTACGCCGTCGACGGCCAACACCGCGACGTAAAACAATTAGTCCACGAATTCCTGCAAAACAAAGCCCGCTAGCCGCAGGGCAAAGCCCGTCTTGCGCGGAAACTCCTGTCCGCGGCCTTGGACATCGAAATTGCTGCACTCATCAACGACAAAGCAGCCTGGTTACCTGGAGTACACGGTCGCAACTTGGAAGTCATCCTGAACCCGGCTTCGGCCGGGTGAAGGATCTTGCGTATAGTGACCGCAATCTCGAAGCTTGACTCATAATGATGAGTCAATTAGACTCATCTTGTGGCTAAACGACTCCAGGTAATTCTGCAAGATCCCGACTACCGCGAAATCCAGAAAATGGCGCGGTCCCGCCGTATGTCCCTGGCAGAATGGGTCCGGCAAGCCCTTGACATGGCCCGTCGTAAAGAGCCGACGGGAGGCGCTGCTAAGAAACTCGAAGTAATCCGCGCCGCAGCCCAACACGACTATCCCACCGGCGATATCGACGCCATACTGGCCGAAATCGAGGGCGGGTACGGGGCCGGTCCGCATCCATGATTTTGATCGATTCGAATATCCCGATGTACCTTGTCGGCGCGTCCCATCCTCATAAAACCGATGCCCAACGCCTGCTCGAAAAACTGGTAAGCGATCGCCAACGTCTTGTAACCGACGCGGAAGTACTACAGGAGATCCTGCACCGTTACACCGCCATCAACCGCCGCGACGCCATCCAACCATGCTTCGACGCGCTGCTAGGCGTTGTCGACCAGGTCCTACCCATCGATGGTGCCATAACCGAACGCGCAAAAGAAATCGTCCTGGGAGGTCGGAAGATGTCCGCCCGCGACGCCGTGCACCTGGCTGTGATGGAACAACACGGCATCGAGCAAATCCTGACCTTCGACTCCGGCTTCGACGGCTTCCCCGGAATCAAACGCCTGTCATAACACGTTGCGTGGAGCGCGGACACTCTGTCCGCGGCTTGTGAGCCCGGACAGTGCGGCTGTGGGCGCCCCCCGGCACGCGAAACCGTTAAGGGAACCAGCAGCTCACATCAGCCAAACCGCGTCCACATCCACGATCACCTGCGTGCGCGGGATCTTCCGCTGGGCTGCATAGACGAGCATCGATCTTAAGGTCGCGTTGAGCTTCTCCCGGCTCGGCGATTTCAAAACAAAATGATAGCGATAGTCGCGCTTCAGGCGCACAATCGGCGCCGCTGCCGGGCCCAGCACGCGGATGCCTTCGTGCCGCGTCTTCTCAAACCACTTGCCCAAGATGCCCGACCAGCGCAGCGCCTCATCCAGTTTGTCGCTGCGTACCAGAACATTTGCAAGCGCACTGTAGGGCGGATAGTGCATCCAACTGCGAAAGCGCAATTCTTTTTCATAGAACCCAACAAAGTCGTGCTGCGCCGCATACTGCACTGCGTAGTGATCCGGAAAATAAGTCTGCAAAACAACTTTGCCCGGAGTCTGTCCGCGCCCCGCGCGTCCTGCCACCTGGGTCAGCAATTGAAAGGTGCGCTCGGCGGCGCGAAAATCCGGAAACCCCAATGCCATATCCGCCCCAACCACGCCCACCAACGTGACCCCATGAATGTCGTGACCCTTCGCGATCATCTGCGTGCCTACCAGCAAATCAAGCTCGCCTTGGTTCAGCGCGTTCAGCGCCCGCTCAAAATCCTCGTTGCCGCGAACCGTGTCCCGATCAAGACGCCCGATGCGTGCCTGCGGAAACAATCCGTGCAACAACTCTTCCAGCTTTTCCGATCCAGTCCCGAGAAAATAAACATACTCGCTGCCACACTCTCCGCAGACCTTCGGCACCGGCGCCATGAATCCGCAGTAATGGCACACCATCCGATTCGAACCCTTATGATGCGTCATGGCGATGGCGCAGTTCCGACACTCCATGCGGTTGCCGCAAGAACGGCACAGTGCCACCGGCGAATACCCGCGACGATTGAGCAGCACCATGACCTGCTCTTTGCGATCCAGCCGCTGCCTGATTTCCTCCGCCAGCTTTCGCGAAATTACATGTTCCTTGCCCGTCTCCTGAAACTCCAGTCGCATATCAACGATTTCAACCTCGGGCAGCGGCCGCTGTTCCACGCGATCCGGCAATTCCATCAGCGCATATTTGTTCTTCTTCGCGTTAAAATAAGACTCCAGCGAAGGCGTGGCCGATCCCAGCACCACGACTGCGCCTGCCATTTTGGCTCGCATCACCGCCACGTCGCGCGCGTGATAACGCGGCGTCTCCTCCTGCTTGTAGGAGGAATCCTGCTCCTCGTCCACGATCATTAAAGCCAAGTTGGAAACCGGAGCAAATACCGCCGAACGCGTGCCAACAACCATGCGCGCTTCTCCGCGTTTGATGCGATGCCAGTGCTCGGCCCGCTCCTGATCAGAAAGCGCCGAGTGCAGGATGGCAACTTCATCGCCGAACACGTGATGCAGATCAGCCGCAACTGCCGGCGTAAGCCCAATCTCAGGAACCAACAGGATTGCGGACCGTCCCGCCTCCAGGACCGAGCGCATCGCCGCCAGATAAACTGCCGTCTTGCCAGAGCCGGTGACGCCATGCAACAAAACGCCAGAGAACTGGCCCACGCGGATGCTGTCTTCAATCTTTTTCAGGGCATCCCGCTGTGCAGAGTTGAACTGGAACTCCAGTGGCGACGGTCGACTCATCTTGCTGGCGACCGTGAATTCAACCGGCTCTTCGACGATCTCAACCAGATCACTCTTCACGAGCGTCGCGAGCGTAGTCCGCGGAACCTCAAGCGCCCGCAGAGTGTCCACGGCAATCCTTCCGCCCGCTGCAGCCAAGGTTTCGATCACCACCTGCTGATTCGAATTGAGTTTGCCCTCCGGCGTTTTCAGCAGCGCAACCTTTATGGTGCGAGTGGCGTCGCGCACGTCCGATAGATCTTCGCGTGCGATCCATTTCTTGCGAACCATGCCGGTCAACACCGATTTCGAAGCCCGGGCCGCGGCGCGCAAGCTCTGCTCACGAACCGTCTCACGCTCCGCTAGATGGTCGAGCACGCGAAACTCTACCAGTTGTTCCTCGGGGGTTTTGCGTGAGCGCGCCGATGAGCCTGACATTCCAGCCCGGTGCAGCGCCATTTGTCCTTCGTTAGTGATGCGGTAACCAATGGTTCGTTTGAATTCCGCGGCCAGCGGCAACATGGTCCGAAACACTTCGCCCTGAGGCGCCAAATAGTAATCCGCAATCCATTTGCCTAGGCGGAGAAGTTGCTCATCGAGTACGGGTGAAACATCGAGCACGCTGAGTACATTCTTGGCCTGAACTTTGGGCGCGCGGTCATGCAGCGCGATGACGACACCCGACATACGCTGCTGGCGAAACGGCACCAGCACGCGTCCGCCGATCACTGGTCGCATTCCATCTGGCACGCGATAGGTGAATGCGGTGTCCAACGGCACGGGGAGCGCGACGTCACAAAATTCAGGCATGAGGTTGGCTGATTGGCATCGTAACATCGCGTTGAGGCGCGAAGAATCGAGGTCTAATCCCGCGTTTTTTTCTGGATGGCAAGGCCGCGAAAGAATTTTACAAATCCGTGACAATCTGTTGACAACCGACCCCGGAATGAGCCCTAATATCTGGCTCTTGCAGGTCGAGACATTCAGCGTTCGGACCTGCGTGGGATATTGGGTCCTCCCCCCGCCCTCTAACCATTCTTTACTTTAAAGGAGAAATCAGCATGCAACGTCGATGGGCTCGTACGACTGCTCTGACTTTGTGGCTGGCGCTGGCACTGGCTTTCGTTTCCAGTGCAGCTCAGGCACAATACGCGTTAACCAACCTGACTTCCAATCAGACCGGGAAAGCCAAACATATGGATCCACTCCTGCAGAATGCATGGGGACTTGTCTACGCTCCTGGCGGCCCGTTCTGGATCAGTGACGAATGGGATGGCTGGTCCACCCTCTACAATGGCGCGGGTGTGCCGCAGAGCCTGCAGGTGATCGTGCCTTCGGCCAGCGGAAGCGGCCCGGGCTCACCAACAGGAATTGTCTACGATACCTCGAAGAGTGATTTTAAGATTGACGATTGGCCATCCGTCTTTTTGTTCGCGACTTTAGATGGCACCATTCAAGGCTGGTCGGACTTCGAGCCTTCGCAGTCCCTCATTGCGGTAAACAACTCCGGCCAAAAGGCCAGCTACACCGGCTTGGCCATTACCAGCAAGAGCTCGGGAAATCTCCTCTATGCGGCCGACTTCAACAACAACAAAATTGATATGTATGACAATGGCTTTACCTTTGTGAAGTCGTTTACGGATAAAACGATTCCGAAGGGCTTTGTGGTGTTCAACGTTCAGGATATCGGCGGCAAGCTCTACGTTGCCTATGTCAACGCAAAAGGCGGGGGTGGCGGATACATCGATATCTTTACCGAAGCTGGCAAGTTTGTGAAGCGGCTTACACATGGGGCGCCGCTGAACCAGCCGTGGGGTTTTGCCGTAGCTCCGAAGAACTTCGGCCCGCTCAGCAACACCCTGCTGATTTCCAACAACACTAACACCGGAACCATCAACGGCTTTAATCTGACGACCGGCAAGTTTGTGGGCACCATCACAAATTCAGCTAACAAGCCGATCAAGATCAACCAGCTCTGGGGTATCGAGTTTGGTGGCGGGACGGCAAGCAACGGGAAGAAGAATCAGCTCTACTTTACTGCTGGGCCGGGCAACAACGCCGATGGGTTGTTTGGCGTGATTGCGTTCAAATAGGTAGGCTCGATAGGAGTCCAAGATGTTGCGGAGGGCGCTGGATGCGAGTCCAGGGCCCTTCGCAGTTTCTGACGGAGTCCAGGTCCAGCCCGGATTGGAATCGCCACGCAATCCCATACAAATCAGCAAAATACCGGACCACTCCCGTGTGCCCCTCACCCACTGCGGTTCTTTTTGTAACTAATATTTGACATAATGAATGTTTAAATATACATTGTGTATGTTTAAACGTACCTAAAGGGGCCACAATATGAATCTTTCCTATCGCGAGAAAAGCATCTGGGGAACGCTAACAGCGACTCTGGTGGTCTATGGATACTACTTTGCAATCGTTTTTAGCGGCGCCCAGCCATCGCAAGTTAATCGCGCGGCCTTGGGTCGCCTTATCTCTGCAGTGTTCGTGATCGTTGCGATTGAGGTGGTCTATCACATCGCCATCGCCTTGACATCGAAAGTTGAGCCCAAAGACGAGCGCGACTTCCTGATTGAAACCAAGGCCTATCGAAACGCTTATTTTCTCTTAGTCACCGATCTTTTCATGTTGATGGGGACCCTCGTCATGATCGTGCTGACTCCTTTCCTCATTGCTAACCTCATGCTTCTTTCGGTAGTCGTGTCGGAGATCGTGAAGTATGCGACGCAGTTGTTCTTGTATCGGAGGGGCAGCTGAATGACGAAAACCCGGATTCGAAATAAGATCAGGACGCTGCGCTTTCACTGCTCCGAGATGACCCAACAGCAATTGGCCGAGAAAGTGGGTGTGACCCGGCAGACGATCATCGCCATCGAAGGCGACAAGTATTCGCCGTCCCTGGATGTGGCTTTTCGCATCGCCCGCGTCTTCCAAGTGCCCTTGGAGGAGGTTTTTCAATATGAGTCTGACGATCCCGAAGCGCACGAATGATCGAGGAAAATTGCCGCTATCCACGGTTCCTCACATATCAGGGAGACGGACCGATGAGCGTCGCCTCTGGCGAAAGCGGCTTGCTCGGAGGTATTCTTAAACAGCAGAATGGAGGCATCATGAAGAAAACGATTGCTTTGCTCGCTCTGCTTGCGTCCGCAGTCTTTTTATTCGGGCAAGATAAGCCTGAGCCCAGTAAAACCGAACCGGCCAAAGCTGCGCCGACCAGCGCGGCGTCAACCAAGAATCCAGTGACGGATACGGTGAGAGAAATTCTCTCCCGCCAGAAAAATAATCTGCTGGGGGCGGTTGAAGAAATGCCAGCCGACAAGTTCGGCTACAGCCCCACGCCCGCGCAGATGACGTTCGGCCATCTGGTCTTGCACATGACGTCATCCAACATTGAGCTCTGCAGCAAGGCCGCCAGCATGCCGCCTCCGCCCATGAAGCCTGTGGCCGAAACGGATAAAGACAAGCTGCAGGCCGGGCTGACGAGATCGTTTATGTTCTGCGAAGCTGCCTTGGGCAAAGTGGACGATTCGAAACTCGCAGACCCGGTCGTGCTCTTTGGCGGAAGGCAGGGCAGCGTGGCATCCGCGCTGATTGCTCTTACCAACGATTGGGCGGACCACTACAGCGAGGCGGCCATGTATCTTCGCCTGAATGGTCTACTGCCGCCCACGGCGAAGCCGAAGAAATAGCAGAGGCGTAGCTCACCTACGCCTCTTTTGCCTCCCAATGCCGAGGTCTGCGCCACATTCCGATACGAGTGTGTTTTCCTCGCAGGGGAAGACGTAGCAAGCTACGTCTCTAGGGCAGAAAGTGCTTGCCTACTTACTGAATCTGCACCAGATCGCCGGCGGTCGACGCCGCTTGCTGCGGAGCTCGCCAGGAATCGAAGATCGATACCTGATGCACGCAGGAAACGGTGCAATGCGGCGCACAGGATTTTTCGCTCACGTACTCGCGGCGAATATCCTGCACGGTGTAGTTCTCGAGCGGAATCCCAGGATAGCCGCGCTGTTGGGAGCAGTAGTGTACGAGACCGTCCTCGCAAATGTATAGGTAACGTGCTCCGGCCCGGCAGCGCCACTGATTCGGCCGTCCCTGCGCGATGTTGTCCTGAAAGCCGTTGATGCGCGTAAAGCTGCTTTTCTCCATCGCCTTCATCTCGTGATACACGCGCTTTTCTTCTTCCGCCAGCGGCTGCAGTTGTCCGCTGCCATCGTGAATGATGCCAATGGTCGAACTGAAACCCAGCTCTAATGCCCGTTTGCCGATGGTTAGCGCGTCCTGCGGATTGCACACGCCGCCGCCCACCACGGAATTAATGTTCACATGAAAGTTGGCGTGCTCGGCGAGCAGTTCCAGCTTTTTATCCAGAACCTTGAGGCTCTTCTTCGATACATCGTCCGGCGTAACGTTATCAATCGAGATCTGCAGCCATTCCAGTCCCGCGCGATTCAGCCGCCGAATGCGATCCGCGACCAGCAGGTAGCCGTTCGTGATCAGCCCCGCGATCTTCCCACGCTTGCGAATACGGTGAATGATCTCGTCCAACTCGGGATGCAGCAGCGGTTCCCCGCCGCTAATTGTGATCACTGACGTGCCCAGCTCCGCTAGCTTGTCGACCCGCGCGAACATCGTCTCAGTCGGCACGGGCTTCGAAAAATCGTCGTACTCATTGCAATATTCGCAAGCCAGATTGCAGCGCCGGATAGGAATAATGTGCGCCAGCAGCGGATGGTCCGTGGACACAAAGGCGCGAGCAATCATACCTGCTCCCCGAAGATTACGGTGAAGCCCGAGCATGCGGCGGCGCAGAGTTGTAAGCCGAGTAGACATGAAATTTGCGATGGCTCTATTAGACCATATGAACGGATCGGCATCGCGATTTCATCATCGATCGGAAGGTTTTAGAGGTCGAACGGCAAAGATTGAAACCACGGAGAACGGGCGTCCTCGCCCGTCCAGAACGCGCATGGCTGCTGGCAGAATGCCAGGTCGTTGTCATCCCGAGCAGAGCGAGGGATCTGGGTTTTTCGCGGGACCGTGAACGCCAGACTTCACGTCTTCTAAGGTAGCAACTCGTGGCCAGCATCCCTCAAAGCTCCCAAAGTGATTCCGGCGTATTCCTCGCTGACCAGCACGTAGTCGGTATCGAATGTGGAGATGGTAAAGATCGGTACATCATTCTCGACGAGGGGATCGATGAATGAGGCCAGAATCCCGACTTCCGAAAAAGCAAACGGCCCTTCGAGTTTGAGACATATCCACCTATGCTTGGAATCAACCTCTGGCGGAAGGTTATCCCACAGGCAGACGACCGACAGCTCATCCGCAGTTTGCGTCACTGAGGTAAAAGGCCCGCTCCATGCCCACTCTGGCAGGGGTGCGCCGGACGGCAATCGGCAAACTCCAAATCGGCCAGGAATCCATCTGAACTTGAGCTGGATTCGCTTTCGAGCCGGATCGTCGTTTTCGCGTGAGATCGTGGGCATGCGTTTGTGTCGTCGGCGCGCCGTCGCTCTATTGAGCGGAATACAGTTACGATCTGGCCGCGGCCGCGTCGAACAAATTCAGGAAGGCAAGCTTCTTTTCTGCCGGGAGAAATGACGCCTCGAACGAATTGCGCGCCAACTCGCGCAAGTGCTCGTCGGTGAAACCGAAAGCATCTTGAGCTATCTGATATTCCCGGCTCAGGGAGGTCTCGAACATCGCGGGATCATCGGTGTTGAGAGTGACCATTACCCCTTGATCGAAATAATTGCGTACGGGATGCTCGGCGATCGTGGCGCAGATGCCGGTGCGCAGGTTGCTGGTGATGCAAATCTCCACCGGAACCTGCCGGGTGGAAAGCGCTTCCACCAGTTCAGGATCCTGCGAGGCGGTGAAACCGTGACCAATGCGCTCGGCCGGGAGATTCAATGCGCCCCACACTGAACCTGGCCCGGCAGTTTCGCCTGCGTGCGCGGTAAGGCGAAGGCCATTAGCGGCGGCATAGGCATAGACGTCGCGAAACAATTCAGGAGCACCTTGCCGTTCATCCCCGCCAATGCCAAATCCAACCACGCTCGAGCCTCGATAACGCGCAGCCAACTCGGCCACCTGCTGCGCTTTCTCCGGTCCAAACTGGCGCACCGAGTCAAATATCCACAGCAACGAAACGCCAAAGTCGTGTTCTCCCTGTTTGCGCCCACGTTCGAGGCCAGTGAAGATCGAATCGAAATCCTGCTTCCGCCACAAACAGACGCCCACCGAAACATATACTTCCGCATGAAGAACATTTTCCGCTTTGAGCTTTTCCATCAGTCGATAAGTGATGAGCTCATAGTCTTCGGCAGCCTGCAACTCCTCGGTGACGGACTTGAAGGCCATGAGAAAGCCGGTGAAATCTTTATAGCGGTAAAGCTGCTTTACTTCCGCCAGTGTGCCATTTCTCCCATGACGCTTCTTCAACTCCAGCAACGTAGAAGGATCGATTGAACCTTCGAGATGGAGATGCAGCTCGGCCTTGGGCAGGGACAGGACGAAGGCGTTCAAGGCAGTAGACGCCATAAACCAATTTTAGAGCATTTTCGATTGTCCTTCTCAAAATGCAGGCGCGGGATCCGCGCTCGTGCGGCGTCGGTAGAAATCGACACCAACGAGTAATCCAGCCAGGCCTACGGCTTCCCGGCGAACTCGCTGTGGTGGCGGCTGTAGAGGTAGTAGATGCTCAGGCCGATGATCAGCCAGGCAAAGAATCGCAGCCACGTGAGAATCGGCAGGCCGGACATGAGCAGCACGCAAAAGAACACACTCAGCACCGGAGCCGCAATGCCGCCCGGAGCGCGGAACCCGCGATGCCGTCCGGGATCGCGGTAGCGCAGAATGATCACGCCGATGGAAACCAGCACGAAGGCGAAGAGCGTGCCGATGTTCGACAGATCAGAAAGCGTGCCGATGTCCAGAAAGCCTGCCGGAACGCCAACCAGAAAACCAGCGATCCATGTCGCGGTTGCCGGCGTGCGAAAACGCGGATGCACCCGTCCGAACAGCCGAGGCAGCAAGCCATCCCGCGACATCGAAAACCACACGCGCGCCTGTCCCAACTGGAAAACCAGCAGTGACGAAATCATGCCCATCATCGCCCCGAAGAGCACTCCCAGGTCAACCCAATTCAGGGTGTGCGAACCGGTTTGGACGGTCAGCAACTTCATCGCGTTGACCACGGGAGCGGCATCGTCGCGCACTGACTGCCACGGCACAATCCCGGTAAGCACAACTGCAACCCCGATGTAGAGGATGGTGCACACGATCAGAGTGGCAATAATTCCGATGGGGAGATCGCGCTGCGGATTGCGCGCCTCCTCCGCGGCGGTCGAGACCGAATCAAATCCGATATAGGTGAAAAAAATGATCGAGCCGCCGGTCAGGATTCCCGACCATCCCATAGGAGCGAATGGGTGCCAGTTGCTAGGATGCACGTATTCCCCACCAACAATGACGAATGCGAGAATGGCCGCGATCTTCAGAATGACCATCACGTTGTTAGCTTCGGCCGATTCGCGGATGCCCCGAACCAGGATCACGGTCAAAAACATGACCACGAGAAACGCCGGAAAGTTGAAACCAAAATGCAAACCGGGGGTATAAAGTACGCTGCCCCTCAGGTCGGTAAGGCCCCCGGGCAGATACGCGGGGGAAATCCAGCGCAGGGCGGGATGAAATCCGAACCAATCAAACATGGCGACCAAGTGCGCTGAAAAGCCGACGCTGACCGCCATATTGCTGACGGCGTATTCCAGAATCAGGTCCCAGCCGATGATCCAGGCAATCAACTCTCCCATGGTCGCGTAGGTATACGTGTACGCGCTGCCTGCGATTGGAATCATCGATGCCAGCTCGGCGTAGCAAAGCCCGGTGAATGCACAGACGATCGCGACCAGGACCAATGACAGCGCCAGCGCTGGACCCGCGCCCGGCCGTCCCAGCGAGGCATGGTGCGTGATCAGAAAATCGAGCAGAGGCGCATTGAGGATGGACGAAGTGTCGAAGCTCTGACCACCGATTGCGGTCCCGATCACGGTAAAAATACCCGACCCAATCACGGCGCCAATCCCGAGGGCGGTGAGCGAAACGGGGCCGAGCGTCTTTTTCAGCTTTCGCTCTGGCTCTTCTGAGTCGGAGATCAGCTTGTCAATCGACTTACAGCAGAAAAGCTGATTCTCCGAGGTTCGCGGACTGCCCTCGGTGGCCGGATTGGTGGTGGTCGGTACTTGTGCCAAAAGGCGATGTCTCCTGGAATGCAACACTCAGCCATTAGCACTCGGCATTTGGCCCGGAACCCTTCGGGCCGTGCCAAGTGCAAAATGCCAGGCGCTAACCTTTAGCGCTTCGCCGCGCCGCGCACCATCTTCTTCACCTTGCGCTTCTTCGAGCCACGCGCGTACTCCCGCGGCTTGAGCGGCTTTTCTGCCTTCACTTTCTTGCGGGCCGTACGTCTTGCCTTCTTGCGTTCTTCTTTGGTTAGTTTTTTTGTATTTGCCATGAATGCGTCCTGATAGCGTGATTTGTAATTTGGTAATTGCGTAATCGGGTAATTTTGAAAGCGACAGAAAATTACTCAATGACCCGATTACAAAATTGCTAAATCTTCCTATGCCCGTTCCAGCTGGGCATACTTTTCCACCAGCTTCTTCAAACCGAAGCGAGGGAATTGTACCGTAATCTTGGCTTCTTCACCCTCACCTTCTCGATGGTACACCGTCCCTTCGCCATATTTGGGATGCCGTACCTTCTGTCCCGGCTTGAAACCCTTCTTGCCCTTGGGCTCTTCGACCAGAGTTTTCGGGACGCTGAATTTCTTTCCCCGTGACGCGAAAAACTCGGCGATGTTGTCGATGGAATTGTAGCTGCGTCCAGAATACGCTGGCGCCCGCGGAGGATTGCGCGCGGCCCAGTTCGCGGTGCTCTGATCCTCGTCTTCGTAGGCGTAGTGAACTTGCTGTTCAGGCTCGTGTGGCGCGGGCACTCTTGTCCGCGAAGACTCGCGCTTGCGGCGGGATCCTCCCAATTCTTCCACCAACTCCGCCGGTACTTCTTCGAGAAATCGCGACGGCACGCTGGCCTCCGGCAAGTCCGTTCCGTAGCGCCGCCGATACACGGCCCGGGTCAAGATTAGAGTATCCATCGCCCGCGTCATGCCCACATAGCACAAGCGTCGTTCTTCTTCGATATCGTCCGGCTGCAAAAAAGTACGGGAATGGGGAAATAATCCTTCTTCCAAGCCGCAGAGAAAGACCAGCGAAAACTCCAGGCCCTTGGCGGCATGGAGCGTCATCAGTGTGATCTGCGCCCGCTCATCGTAGGCGTCCGCGTCGCTGACTAACGCAGCATGATCGAGAAACTGATCCAGAGTCTCGCCCCGGTCGCGCGAATCCATGGCGGCATTCACCAGTTCGCGCAGGTTTTCGATACGCGAGTAAGCCTCCGGAGTGTCTTCCTCCTCGAGTCGCTTGATATAACCCGTACGGTCGATCAAGAATTTCAGGATCTCCGCCGTGTTCGCCGCTTCGCCGGGAGTGCGAAAGCCTGGCTCCGCGACGGGTGTGGAGCGGGCGTCCTCGCCCGCTTCGGGTGCGCCCGCGCTCTCAGCCGTAATGCTGACATCAGCCGACCCGAAGTCGAACGAAATATTCTCGTCTTCGTCGGGTTCGAAGGAAACGTCAGCATCCTCCGCGAATTCATCCGCTGCGAGGTCTGCGTGCTGATCTTCCCACGCCGAATCTTCCAACCGCTCCACATAAGTTCCAGCTAACATGGCGCGGCCATCTTCAATCAAACGCTTAAAACTCTTTAGCGCGGCCAGAGCCCGTGCCGGAAGAAGCTGGCGCTTGATCGCCTCGCCGATCGCTCCCCACAACGAAGATCCGGTCTCGAGCGCGACGCGCTCCAAAGTCTCAATCGTGGTCCTGCCAATTCCTCGCACGGGCGTGTTGATCACTCGCAGCAGCGAGATCGAATCATCCACGTTATGAATGACCTTCAAATACGAAATCATGTCTTTGATTTCAGCGCGCTCGTAAAACGAAAACCCGCCCACCACGTGATATTTCAACTGATACCGGCGCATCGCTTCTTCAAACAAACGCGACTGAGAATTGGTGCGATAAAGCACGGCTGCCCGCGCATTTTCGCCCTGGTCCACGGCCTCCCGCAGATACTTGGCAATGTAGTCCGCGGCAAATAGCGCCTCGTTCTCGCCATCGGGCGCCTCATAGTAGCCAAGCCTGGCGCCACCTTGTCGCGAGGTCCACAGGTTCTTGCCTTTGCGCTTAAGATTGTTCGCGACCACCGCCGACGCTGCCTGCAGAATGTTCTGCGTCGAGCGATAGTTCTGCTCCAGACGGATGATCTTGGCCTCGGGAAAATCCTTTTCGAACTCCAGAATGTTGCGGATGTCCGCCCCGCGCCAGGAATAAATCGACTGGTCTTCATCGCCGACCGCGCAGATGTTGTGCCGGGTTCCCGCCAGCAGCCGCATTAATTCGTACTGCGGGCGGTTCGTGTCCTGATACTCATCAACCAAAATGTATTGAAATCGACGGTTGTAGTATTCGCGAACTTCAGACGCAGCTTTCAGCAGGCGCACGGTTTCGAGCAGCAGGTCGTCGAAATCCAGCGCGTTCGCTTTCGCCAGTTCTTTTTTGTACTCGGCGTAGATCTGGGCCACGCGTTCGGTCTTCGGATCAGCCGATTGCAAATAAACTTCCTGCGGATCGAGCATGTGATTCTTGGCCCAAGAAATGTGGGCCAGCACGGCACGCGGAGTGGTCTGCTTGTCGTCAATCCCAAGGCGCCGCATAACCGACTTGACCAGCTGCTGCTGATCGTTCTCGTCATAAATCACAAAGCTCTTGGTGTGACCGATCGGCGGAGCGCCCGGGACGCTCGACGGAATGCGAAGGGCCTCAATGTCGCGCCGCAAAACCCGCACGCAAAACGAATGAAACGTCGAAATCACCGGCTTGGCAATCGACAAGCCACCGACCAACTTGTCCACGCGCTCCACCATCTCGGAAGCAGCTTTGTTGGTGAACGTCATCGCCAGGATGGATTCCGGCATAACGCCCAGGTTCTCGATCAGATAAGCGATGCGGTAGGTAATGACGCGAGTCTTCCCGCTCCCAGCGCCCGCCAGGATAAGCACGGGCCCGTCGGTGGTTTCGACAGCTTCACGCTGCTGCGGGTTGAGTTGGTCGAGGAAAGACAAAGTCGGGAGAGGCTCCAAAGCCAGCCATTTAGATTTTACAGGGATTCGTCGGCAGCTTCCTCTTTTGAAACCGACGCCCGTTCGTTGTGACATCCAACCGTGCTAATTCGTGGCAAGCGTGAGTAGACTTTCTCCGGGCCCGTGGTGTAACGGGAACACAGCACCCTGCGACGGTAGCAGATGCGGGTTCGAATCCCGTCGGGTCCACGCTCGGTCTTTCTGAGCGCGGGTTCTGTAGGGAGCAAATGCAGGGACAGCTTCCCTACAAAAGTAACTTGACTGAGAACGGTCGCGGTCTATACTAAAAGGGTCGCAGGGTGCTGCAAGTACCCAAGAATTGTCTGGCCCCGAGAAATCGGGGCCATCGCGTTTTGTGGAGGCCAGGAGGTTCATAGCTATAATCGGTACGCCCCGCAGTGGGAGGGCAGCGATGATTTGCTTAGTCGCAACGAACGTCACGGCGTCAGTTCCTAAGATGATCGCAACAAGCATCGTCAGCGTTCTGGCGTTCACGGCATTCCTCGCATGGATGATGTTTAGAACCGTCCGAACGGCGGAGCGCACCGAGCGAGATCCGAAATACCTCCGGCGTCGACTCATTCGCTGGGCCATGTTATACGTCGTCTGTGCGGTAGTTCTGCTTGTGGAGGTTGTGACGGGTAGCCAGCCAAGGGCGATGCTCCTCGGACTGCCGATTCCGGTGTTGATTGCTTGGCGGTTCTTCCGAAGGGCACTTGGAGTGAAAATCCCTCCGAGTCTTTCCTCTTCTCCATGACCCCGTCCTGGAGTCGCTGAGCAGGTTCGTCATTCGTCTCATCCCACTTTTACTCCCGCACGCGCAGCCTTGCACTCTTCGCACGGACACCAATCCCGCAAGAACTGCCACGAATAAATCCCCAACTCGTGGTCATCGTTGAAATGAAACTTGATCGCGTATTTGCCCACGCCTTCCGCAGAAACAGCTTTGATCGCGGGCTTGTACATAGGCAAAGCTCCGGGCGCAAGTTTCGGAGGGTCTCCCGGCTGCTGGTGCGCTTTGGACCGCGCTTCGTCGCACAGGGCGCAGGGACAGGCATCGCGCAGGAAGGGAAAAGAATAATGCGACCGGTGGCCGTCCTTCCACTCGATATCGAGACCAGTGCCGGTGCTCAAGTTGACTTTCACTGATTTCGGGTCCGCGTGGGCCGACATGAATTCAGTATCGCATAGCGTGCCCTCAGCATTTTCATAAGCATGGAGGCCTCGGCAGCCGGCCGCACGCCAGAAGAGTACCGAAAGTAACTGCGAGGGAGTGACCTAAACACTCGCGGCGTGATATCAATAGGTAGTGTTAATGCAACGACCTCGAAAGGGTCCCGAAAGCGACAGCCGGAAGCGCGACGTTTGCCTCCGTTCGTAATCCCATAATGCTCGATTCCGCTCAGATAGAGGCGGCGATGCCGCCCGAGGTTATTTGCGCCGAAGATGTATCCCATCTCTCGGGCAAGATTCCCGATCGGCACGGATACGTCACGTCCGTCGACCAAACGCGCCTCTTCTATCGCCACTGGCCCACCAGCACGGCGTGGAACGGCCGGGTGGTGGTTGTTCTGCATGGCATTGGATATCACAGTGCGCCATACAAGGTTATTGCCGACGCGCTGAACCCTCACGGGACCGATGTCTATGGGTTTGACTCCCGCGGACACGGACTGTCCCAAGGGCGTCGCGGGTTCGTGGGCACCTCGGAAGAGGTCGGAGCCGATGTCGAAAGCATGATCGCCTTCGTCAGGCAGCAGCGGCCTTCGGCCAGGATTTTTCTCCTAGGCGATAGCATGGGGGCTAGCCTGGCCCTGAACTACGCCAAACGAAACAGCCGCGAGCTTGCGGGTTTAATTCTTCTGGCCTTGGCCCTGAATCTGGATATGAGCCAGTTCCTCAGCCTGGAGAGTTTGAGCCTGATGCCCTACTTCGCGCTGGCTCACCGCGAGCCGGTCATCAATCTTGTAGGGAAGCGTCTTGAAGAGAGTTCCCGCGACCCGGAGTTCATTGCGCGCCGCCGCGTCGATCCGCTGGCTTACAAAAACGTCAGCTTTGGATACTTGCTCGACGTGCAGCGCATCGTTTTTGGCTGGAGATGGAAAATTGCGCCTCGCGTGCATGCTCCCACGCTGCTGATCAAGGGCGGCAAGGATCGAGTTGTGAGCCACCGGGAATGCATCGCTTTCGATAAGCTGTCGGCGTCGCCAGACAAATCTTTCAAGATATATCCGGAGGTACCTCACACCACGCTGTGGGACCCGGAAACGCCGGAGATGCTGAATGCGGTTGGGGAGTGGATACTGGAACGGTGAGCGGTCCCAGTTGCCGAAACCACTTCAAGTCCGGTAAAATCTAATTTTCGCACAGCAAGTTCTGAACCTCTCTGGAGTCGTCATGGCACAAGTTTGTGATATCTGCGGCCGCGGGCCGCAATTTGGAAATACCATCAGCCACGCCCACAACGTGTCCCGTCGGCGCTGGAACATCAACCTGCGTCCGGTTCGCGCCAAAGTAAAGGGCGGAGCTAAGAGGATGCGCGTCTGCACTTCCTGCCTGCGCAGCGGCAAAGTCGCCAAGGCCTAAGAGCCCTAACCACGAAGAACACGAAGGTTGACCGAGGGAAACGTAATATACAGTTTTTCCTTTGTGAAACTTGGTGTCCTTTGTGGTTGAAGCCTCTACCGCACGCCCAGCAATTCGACGTCGAAGATCAAAGTTGCATTGGCAGGGATTATTCCGGGGTAACCCCGCTCGCCGTAGCCCAACTGAGGCGGAATCCGGAGCTGACGCTTGCCCCCAACCTTCATCCCAATGATGCCTTCATTCCATCCCCGAATGACTGGCGCGGTTCCCAAAGGTTCCACCGTGAACGGCTCGCCACGGTCGAGGGAGCTGTCGAACTTCTTGCCGTTGGTGAGCCATCCGGTGTAGTGGACCTTGACGGTTTGACCTGCAGACGCCGTGGGCCCAGTGCCAACTTTGATGTCCCAATATTGCAGGCCATCGGCGGTCTTGGTGCCGTCTCCCGTGACCTTCGTAGGCGAGCTGTTGTCGGCCTTCTTACTGCTCTGCGCGAAAACGGCCATAACTACGAATACGACGATTGCAAGCAAACACAGACTCTTCAGCATCAATTTTTCTCCCTGAGTTGATTTTCGATTAGTGTGGAACCTCGAATTCTAACTTGGCGACACAAAATCGCAAATTGCTAGTCTCTGTCCCAGTACGATCATGTCAGCGCGATCACATCAATTTCAACAAGGACATCTTTAGGCAGACGCGCCACTTCGACCGTCGATCGGGCCGGCGGAGTCGACGTGAAGTAGCGTCCATAAACTTCATTCATGGCGGCGAAGTCGCCCATATTTTTCAGGAACACCGTCGAGCGCACGACTTTTCCCAACCCGCTTCCCGCAGCCTGCAAAATCGCAGAAAGGTTCTTGAGTGCGCGATCGGTTTGGACCGCGACATCGCCGCCGACCACCTGCTGCGTGGCTGGATCTATCGCCACCTGTCCGGAAACAAAGACGAATCCGTTAGCCCGGATCGCCTGCGAATACGGCCCAATCGCTTGTGGCGCGTCTTTAGTAGAAATCACATCTCGCATCCGACCTCCATAATTATTGCCGCTGCTGATTAATGCAGATGCGCGCAGACGATGTCAAACGGGCGAAAGAACTTCAGGAAAAACCAGCGGTGAATTCATCGTTTCCGGTTCTCAGTCCGGCCTCACCGACGACCAACGACCAAGGACTAGACCTTCTGCAGTCTCTGCACGTCATGCACGCCGGCAATCTTACGTACGCCGTTAACGATGTTTTCCAGATGTTTCAGGTCGGCAATGTCGAGAATGACGTCGATGTTGGCTTGCCCATTGGAGCTGCGCACTTGCATATCCCGGATATTGGTTTTGGCGTCGCTGATGACTGCGGTAATCTGTTTCAACATACCGAAACGATCGTCGCAGAAGACTGTAAGCTTCACCGGATACGAACTGGGCGTTCCTTCGTCGCGGGCCCATTCTACATCGATGCGGCGCTCCGGCTCATAGAGCAGGTTTACTACGTTGGGGCAATTCACTGCGTGGACGGCGACGCCTTTACCGCGGGTCACATAACCCACGACCTCCTCGCCCCGAATGGGGTTGCAACATCGCGCGCGGTACACCAGCAGGTCGCCATGGCCTTTCACGCGAATGGCATTATTCCCGCTGTCTCCGCCGAAGACCCGCCGCACCACGCTGGCAATGCCGCCGGATTCGCTGTCAGCGACCGGTGCGGCGGAAGTTGGGGCAAGACGAGCCAGCACTTGCCGCGCCGAATACTTGCCGTATCCGATCCCGGCCATTAAGTCATCAGTCTGGCCCAGGCCGTAATCGGATGCAATCTTGCGCAGTTCTTCGTCCTTGATTTCTTTCAACGCCACGCGATACTTCCGCGCTTCTTTTTCGATCAGCTTGCGTCCGATTTCGATCGCTCGTTCACGCTGATGAATGTTGAGCCAGTGTTTGATCTTGTTGCGGGCGCGCGAAGACTTAACGACGGCCAGCCAGTCGCGGCTGGGCGTGCGCCCTGGCTGGGTGACGATCTCTACAATGTCGCCGCTGTGCAACTTGTGACGCAGCGGCACCATGCGCCCGTTTACCTTGGCGCCTACGCAACTGTGGCCTACCTCAGTGTGAATGGAATATGCAAAATCGATCGGTGTAGATTCTCGCGGCAGCACAACGACCTTGCCTTTGGGCGTGAAAGTGTAAACCTCTTCGGGATACAGATCGATCTTGAGTGTCGAAAGGAATTCGGTGGGATCGGAGACATCCCGTTGCCACTCGACCACTTGCCGCAGCCACGCCAGCCTTTGCTCGTCTTGGGCAGAGACGGGACCATCCTTGTACTTCCAGTGGGCGGCGATGCCCTCCTCGGCCATGTGGTGCATTTCCTCAGTACGGATCTGTACTTCGAAGGGCGTGCCATCTTCCGTAATCACCGAGGTGTGCAGCGACTGATAAAAATTCGGCCGTGGCATGGCGATGAAGTCTTTGATTCGTCCCGGGACGGGCCGCCACAGGTTGTGCACGATTCCCAGCACTCCGTAACAATCCTGCAGGGACTTGGTGATCACTCGCATGGCATAGAGGTCGTAGACCTGGTCCACACTGATTTTCTGCCGGACGAGTTTTTTGTGGATGCTGAACAGGCGCTTGATGCGGCTCTCCACTTCGGCCGTGATCCCCGCTTCTTTCAGTTTATCGCGGAGAGTTTGCTCGACTCGCGCCAGGAATTGCTCGCCCTGTTTTCGCCGGGATTCCACCGCATCATGCACTTGCTGATGGGTGAGCGGATCGAGATAACGGAATCCCAGATCTTCGAGTTCCCCGCGAATCTTGCCCATACCGAGGCGATGGGCGATGGGGCCGTAAATCTCAAGCGTCTCTTTGGCAATCTTCTGTTGGCGTTCCGGCGTCAGATGCTCAAGGGTGCGCATGTTGTGCAGGCGGTCGGCGAGCTTAATCAGGACGACGCGTATATCGTCGACCATGGCCAGCATCATCTTGCGCAGGTTCTCGGCTTGTTGCTCCTCGCGTGTGGCGAAGTCGATCTGGCTGATCTTGGTGACGCCCTCGACGATGTGAGCCACCTGCTCGCCAAACTCTTTGCGAATGTCAACAATCGTGACCGAAGTGTCCTCGACGGAGTCGTGCAGTAATCCGGCAGCGATGGCGACCGCATCCATTTTCATTTCGGCTAAAACCTGGGCCACGCTAAGGGGATGGACCAGGTAGGGTTCGCCGGAAGCCCGCGACTGGCCAGCATGATTTTTCTGGGAGAACTCGTAGGCTCTGCGCACGAGTTCCAGATCGTCGCCAGGCCGGTTGGCACGCATAGTGCGCAGCAACTCCCGGAACTTGGTCACCGTGAGTGCGGTGGTCGCGATCTGTTCGCGCAAGGTCGCCATAACGGATTATAGCCGCGAACGAGACGTTGCAAGCAACGTCTCTACAACCGTAGGGACGTGGCTCTCCGCGTCGGTTCTGGTCTTCGGCGACCTGATAGAGTGAATCCGTTGTTGATTTTATGCCTGCCAGGATTCTAGTCAGTGGGTCTTCCGGCCTGATCGGTGCCGCGCTGATCCCGGCCCTAAAATCGAGTGGATACGAAATCGCCTGCCTGCTTCGTGGCACCGCATCGGGCAAAGAACAAATTCAATGGGATCCCACGCGGCCGCTCACACCTGAGACAGTCTCCGGTTTCGACGCGGTTGTCCATCTTGCAGGAGAATCGATTGTTGGTCGTTGGACGGAAGCCAAGAAACGGCGCATTCGCGATAGCCGGGTGCAGGGAACGCGCAATTTAGCCGAGGCTTTGGCCCGGGCTCCGCAGCGGCCGCGGGTATTGATTTCGGCCTCGGCTATCGGATATTACGGCGACCGCGGCGACGAAGCCTTGCGCGAAGTCAGCTCGTCCGGAGACGGTTTTCTCGCCGAAGTATGTCGCGAGTGGGAGGGCGCCACTGAACCCGCTGCGAAGGCCGGAGTCCGAACCGTGCAGATGCGGATCGGTGTAGTGCTGAGCCCGTCCGGCGGAGCGCTGCAAAAGATGTTGCCGCCTTTTCGGCTGGGAGTTGGCGGCAACCTGGGAAACGGGCGCCAATGGTGGAGCTGGATTGACATCGACGATTTGGTCGGCGCGATTCAGCACGTCATCAAGACCGACGGGCTGCGAGGGCCGGTGAATGTAGTCACGCCGAATCCGGTGACGAATGCGGACTTCAGCAAAATGCTGGGTTCCGTGTTGTCACGGCCTGCGATTTTTCCCATGCCCGCTTTCGCGGCACGCCTCGTATTTGGCCAGATGGGTGACGAACTCCTTTTGGCCAGCCAACGGGTGGAACCCGCGAAGCTCTTGGCTAGCGGCTATGTCTTCCGGAAGCCGGATTTGAGAACGGCGTTGGAGGGCATTTTGAAAAAATAAAATCGGCCACGGATTTGCGCGGATCATCACGAATGTTTCTTGTTATTTCAGTTCAAGAAATCCGTGCCCATCAGTGGGGATCCGTGGCCGAATTGCCCGTCTGGGCCTCGCCGAACTCTTCCACCCGCTCGCGCACAGTGAGTACGTGCTTGGGCAGGTGCAGATGGCTGCCTGCTTCGAGGATGGGGATCAACCGGTCGAAATCCGGACCCGAGTGCGATCCGGTGATCACGATACGAATGGGATGAAACAATTCCTTGCCTTTGACTCCGGTTTCGGCTTTCACTTCGTTGACAATTTTCTTGAACTGCTCTGCGGTCAGATTACCCGCTTTCGCCGATTCGTCTGCCAGAACCTTAACGGTGAATCTGGCGAAGACGGCGCTGGTGTTTGGCCAGGCGAGGACTTCGGCGTTGTCCGGCGCCGCCAATGCAGCCTTCGCGTCGTAGCTGAAAATCGGCGCCGAGCGTTCCGGCAACTGCTCCAGACGATCCACATAGGGCACCAGCAGCCGCACGATCTGCCCCAGCCAATCTCGCAAATCGTTGTTTACCTGGACGATCGGAAGTCGATGGGCACTCAGCCACTCGGCGTCGCTGGATTCGATTAATCCAGCCTTGGCGAAAAACCACACCCCCACGGCAACGAGATCGTCTGGCGGCCACGCCTTGATGTATTGCCGGTTCAGCCAGTAGAGCTTCTCCATATCGAAAACGGCAGCCGACGGGGTGATCCGTTCGAGGGAAAATTCTTTTACCAATTCCTTAAGATTAAAAATCTCTCTCGTGCCTCCGGTCGGCGCCCAGCCCAGCAACGCCAAATAATTCACCAGCGCTTCCGGCAAGACGCCCATGTCGCGAAAGTTCGCGATCGAAGTCGCGCCGTGACGCTTCGAAAGCCGTTCGCGGTCGGCACCAAGGATGGTCGACAAGTGCGCAAACTCGGGTACCGGCCAACCCAGCGCTTCGTAGAGCGCGACTTGCTTGGGCGTGTTCGAGAGATGATCGTCGCCGCGAATCACGTGGGTGATCTTCATCAGCGCGTCGTCGATCACCACCACGTAGTTGTAGACCGGCATGCCGTTGGAACGGAGAATGATCGGATCGCTGACGACTTCGTTGGAAAACTCAACGTCTCCGTGAACAATGTCATGAAAACGAATGGGATGCTCGGGAATCCGGAGCCTGATGGCACAAGCTTCCCCGGCGGAGCGGCGGTGCTTGGCCTCCTCGGGATCCATCATGCGGCACTTGCCCGAATAGATTGGCTGACGCCCTTCAGCCAGGGCTTGGTCGCGTTCTTTCTGCAAATCCTCCTCGGTGCAGAAACACAAATACGCCTTGTGTTCGTTGAGCAGGCGCTCAGCCTGTTCGCGATAGAGATGGAGACGATCCGATTGGCGATAGGGAACGTATGGGCCGCCGACGTCGGGACCTTCATCCCAATCGAGGCCGAGCCACTTGAGATCGGCGATGAGTTGGTCCTCGAAGCGCCCCTCGCTGCGTTCGACATCGGTGTCCTCGATGCGCAGCACCATTGTGCCGTGCTTCTGCCGGGCAAAGAGCCAGTTGAACAACGCGGTGCGCGCATTCCCCACGTGCAGATGACCGGTCGGGGAAGGTGCGAAGCGCACGCGAACGGGAGAATTTGGGTTCACCAAACGATGTTAACAGGAGAGCAAGAAGTGCATCACCATGACAACGACTGGGAATGGCAACGTCCGGGAGATTTTCAGCAATCTGGAGGTTTGGACTCACCTTTCGGAGGTTCGTCTCGGTGCATTTCATCAAGCAATTTCGCCAGCACCTCTGCCCGCTGGTCCCCATTCAATTCCCGGCGCAACTCTTCCAGGGCCAGCGCGACAATGTGATAGTGGTGAGCACCGCAGTACTTGGGATCGGTGGTAATGTCGAGCCACACCTGATGCATGAGTTCGAGATCCTGTGGACGCATCCGCGGCGCGTGCGGCCCAAGTGGATATTCACGAACTTTTCCATTGGGCTCATGGATTTCCAAGATCAGTCGCGGTCTGGGTTCGGGCAAACGCTCCCAAGCGTCGCCCGTGAGTTTTGCCTGCTCGTCGGTGGTCAGCTTGTTGGAAAGCCCGCAGACAATCCGGCTCGAGTCCAGACGTTGCGCGGTTACGACGATCCCCTCAAAGACATCGGTCGCGGGAACTACGAGCAGCGAAACCGGTTTTCCATCTTTTTCGGCAACCGCGACAGCGGCGGTGAAGAGTTCCTGCTCGTAATGATCGAACACTTGTGAGGCCTCAACGTCCGCGCTGCCACTGAAAGAATGTTCGCGATGGTAGAGCCGCGCCGTCATCACGACCACATCCTGACGATTGGTGTCGGTGGTGCGGAGAATATCGCGGAGGTAGTAGAGATTTCTGGGGTCGCGGACGGCAACCAGGATATTTCCCGGCCTCACTCCAAGCGCTCCGGATCCGAGTTCCTGGTTACCGTAGACCCGAAACTGATCTAGATTCTCCGGCTTGCCGTGCCGCTCTTTCGCGACGTGATGTTCGGAATAGGCAAAAAGCACGAAGAAGACGGCGCTGAATATAACTCCAGCGATCGTGGCCTCGGACTTGGTAAACAGATTCACTAACGCGGTCGTTAGCAGTACGGCAGAGATGGCGAGCAGGCCCAGCGGCACTTCCGTGTTACCGATATGGAAATTGCCCGGCACCTTCCATTGTCGATTCTCCGGCTCGGTGAAGCGCAACACCAGGACTGCCAGGGACTTCAGGGCAAAGCTCCAGATCACGCCGAAGGCATACAGTCCCGCGAGGACATAAACATTGCCCCGGCTGAGAATGATGGTCAGGAGCTGCAGCCCCACAATCAAATTGATGATGCGATAGCTGGTGCCAAATCTTCTTTGCGGTTTCTGGAACCAGGCGGTGAGCACACCGTCTTCGGCCACGCGGTTTAACACGCCATTTGCGCCTACGATCGAGGTATTTTGCGCTCCAGCCAGAATGAGCACCCCGACCAGGACGACGAAAGCGTGGAAAATCAGTTTCAGCACGGTGGGACCAACCAGGTACATCGCGATGCCGCCGATGAGGTTGGCGAAGTAGTCGTGCCGCACGCCGTCAGGAATAATCATGACGGCGTAGAACGAGACCAGCGAGGTGAACAGCAGGCTGTAGATGAAGATGACCAGACCGGTCTTTTCGAGGTTCTTTAGCTTGGGGTGCTCGATCTCGCGGTTCACCTGAGCCAGAGTTTCCTCGCCGCTCATAGCCAGGACCGAGTGTCCAAATCCGACGAAAAGGATGATCCACGTCAGATGGCTGATCCAGGTTCCGTAGAGCCAGCCCAGGGATTCTTTGTTGAGCTTGACTACTCCGGGATGCAAGGGGCTGGGCGGCAAATGAATCGGTGCGCTGAAAATGGTGATGGTGCACCACACGATCAAGATCACAACCATCACGGTAGTGACAATCATGATCTGCAGCGCTTTCTCGCTCGATTCGTGCATGCCCTGGATGTTTTTCCACCAGAAATACAGCACAATCAGGACGGCGCACCCGGCGGAAAAATGGTCTTCCGAAAAAACCAACGGGTGGTGGGCGTAGCGGCCAATATCCTCGATAAAACCCGCAAGATACTGCCCCGCCGATACGGCGCTGATGGGCCCGGTAAGCACGTAGTCGAAAAGCAACGCGGACACCGAGAACTTGGCCAGCGTGCCGCCCATGGCCTCCTTCACTACGCGGTATACGCCGCCCCGAACAAACATGCTGCTGGACTCGATATAGAGAGCGCGCACGCAGTAGCTGAACAACATCACCGCGAGAATGAACCAGGGGGCGCTTTTGCCGATGACTTTCTCGGCATCGCCGCCAGCGTAATAAGCCGAAGAAGCCAGGTCCGCAAGAACGATGGCGGCTGCCCGCCAGAAAGAGATGAAGGTCAGCATCACCGTGGTGGCAACGAATACCTTTACCGCGGGACGCCGGACGTTTGGGACGGATGAGGACATTAATAAGAATGCCGGAAATGTAAGTCTACGAATTTAGCACAATAGGGGAGCGGAATCTGGGACCGGGGAGGAAACTTCCGTTTGCGACTTGCGTGACGGGAGCTAACGTCCAGATTAGCGAGACGACGGGCTCTCCGATTTCGATGCTTTGGGCGCCATATAAGTTCTGGTGATGCGGTCATGCCAGCAGAGGCGATCCTCGTCGAGAAAGCACCACGCATAGCCTAGCGCCAGCGACATGCCCGATAGCGCAGAAGCAACTACGCGCCAACGGCGGATTCTCTTTGGAACCTTGGCGCCGTCAAACCGGCTTAGTCGGAGATGCGCCAGCTTCAGTCCGGGAGTTGTTCCCGTATAAACGATGAGAAAGTATTGATAGGTGATCCAGAACACAGCGATCAGACTCACGGAAATACCGGCTGCCTGTTGCAGCGATGGGATGATTGCGGTGATCCTGAAAAAAATGGACGCGAACGCCATGAATGCCGCGATTACGACGAGGCAATCGATGGCGCCTGCCAAGACGCGCTTGGACATCGGAGCGGCTTGCAGTGGTAATTCGAAACCAGGACGCCGTTCTTGCGCCGGTTCTTCGACCGGCTCAATCAGTATCCCGCCAAGTGCCGGTGGCGGAAGCACAAACTCCGGAACTTCGAGGATGCGCGGGTGGTCGAAGACGGGCTCGGCAAGCTCGTCGAAAACTGGCGGAGGACCCGCAGATCGGGGAAACTCAAGAATCCTTGCCCCGGTTTCCGGCGCGGTCGAAGGGTCCGTCTCAGCGATCCTGAGCGGGATCGACTCTTCTTCTTGAGCGCCGAGAGCATTCTGCATGGCAACTGCCAGGCGGTTCGTAGCTTGGTAAGCGGCGGTGTCAGCAGACCGTGACGGTTCGGGAGGGTCGAACTTTAGCTGCAATGAAGGATAACGAGGCACGCGCGGACGCCTTCGCGCCCGGTAATTGTTTACCCGAGCCGCCACTTCGTTGCGCCAAGAACCAGAATCCTGCGGTTCCAACAGCTCCGCCTGAAGCGTAGAAGACGACGCGGTCTCCAGACCCATTTCCGTGCTAGCCACACCACCATCAACGCCAGCAGCGCTCGACTTGTCCAGTTCCCGTCCCGGTTCATTTTCGCTACCCTCAGCCTGTGGCAAAGCTCCAGCTTTCAAGTTCGCCGACGATTCTTGCGCAGCATCGACTACAAAGCGCGGAGACGCAGACTTTTCTTCGACGCTGGCGGCAAAGCGCTGTTCGCTGGCATCGTACGCTTCAGGGTCCACCAGTCGAACCGAGGGAGGCAGCCTCAGGCTGGAGTCGACATCGGGTTCGAATCTGGATTTCATGCGTGGAGGTCTCGAACTGGAAGGACTTCCGGGCGCAACCATGGATAGCGACGCGGCGTGGGCTGCAGACGGACCAGTATTCCCATACTAACCAGCACGAAGAACAAGCAGAGCGAAGTCAGAGCGTTCAAATTAGTCGATGATATCGGAATGGCAACTTTGCCTCTCGGGCCAGCGCCGTGCTAACTTCACGATACCCCAGCGTGAACATCACACTCGGGGAGTTCGTGCGCTTTCCGATGACTTCCCGCACACGATTCCTTATCACGGCGGCGTTCGTTTGTCATCTGCTACTCGCACCCCCGCTAGTTACCAGCCAGTTGCGTTCCCCAGCAAGGGCCTCCAATGGAGCTGAAGACCTGCCGAATACGCCCTCGACGTCGAGAGAGGAAGAAGTAACCATAAGCGCCATTTCGCAGGAGAAAATCGGACCCATCTACAAGTTGCACGGGAAAGCTGAGATTCACTACGGCGTCTACATCCTTCATGGCGATGAAGTCACCTACAATGCGGATACGGGCGACTCCACCGCCGATGGCCACGTCGTCCTGGAGGGTGGACCCAACGACGAACATATCGAGGCCAGCCACGGAACTTATAACGTGCGGGCGGAAAGCGGGCGATTCGAAAACGTGACCGGCAGCATCGGCGTTCGGATGCGCGGAAACCGGCTCATGCTGACGTCCTCAAACCCCTTTTTTTTCACGGGGAAGGTCGTCGAGAAGACCGGCCCGGATCATTACATGGTCTACGACGGCACGGTCACGACTTGTGAGTTGCCCCATCCAAGATGGCAATTCAACGCCAACAAAGTTGTGGTCAATGTCGGGGGCACGGCCAAGATATACCACAGCCTGTTTGGCATAAAAGGCATTCCGGTACTGTACTTTCCGTTCGCGACTCTTCCTGCGGAACGAATCCCGCGTCAGTCCGGATTCCTCATTCCCAATATTGGGACATCCTCCATAAAAGGAACCATCCTCGGCGAATCGCTGTTCTGGGCCATCAATCGAAGCATGGACGCGCATATCGGGGCGGAGTATTTCTCGGCTCGGGGATGGGCTCCACAAGCGGAGTTTCGGGCGCAGCCCAGCAGCACGTCTTTTCTTGATCTGAATTACTACGAGGTGCTCGACCGTGGCATTGGGAATCCAACGGTGAATCAAGGCGGTGAAGAAGTGCGTCTGAATGGCGAAGGCGAGTTTGGCCACAATTTTCGCGGAGTCGCCAACATCGATTACCTCAGTTCCTACGTTTTTCGTTTGGCTTTTAATGATGTCTTCGCGCAGGCAGTCGACTCCGAAGTAAAGTCCAAGGCGTTTCTCTCCAACACAACCGACGGATTTTTCTACAACGCCTCCATGCAGCGTTATCAGGATTTCGAGAGCACGACTGCCGGGGATGTCGTTACCATCCTTCACGCCCCTAGCTTTGAAGTGTCCAGCGTGGATCGCCAACTCGGACCTTCGCCTTTCTACTGGTCGTATGAGGCTGCGGCCGAGGGGCTTTCGCGCAGTGAACCCGGCTTCAGCACTGCTGCCCTGGTCGGACGCTTCGATCTGGAGCCCAGCGTGGCGTTGCCGCTAAAGCTTGGCGGATGGTCGTTCCGTCCGGAATTTTCGCTCCGCGACACCGAGTATACCCAGCAACTTGGAACCTCTAGCAGCGGGGCCAGAGTGGCGGAGTCTGATCCTACCAATCGGTGGGCAGTCGAAGGCTCAGTGGAAGTGCGGCCACCCGCTCTGAGCCGCATCTTTGATCGCGAGTTCATGGGACGCAAGTGGAAACATGTGGTTGAACCCCGCGTGGCTTACAGCTATGTGACAGGGGTCAACAATTTCGCGAACATTCTGCGTTTTGACGAACGCGATATTCTCGCCAATACGAATGAAGTGGAATATGGGGTGGTGAATCGCCTTTACGCCAAGCGCGTGTCAAGCCAAGCGGAAGATTGCAAGAAGCCTGCAATGCCCGCGCTGTTTATCGGGGGCGCGCCTGTTCCCAACCGTATCCCGTGGGAGCGGCCGGGCGAAACCGCCGAGGCGCCCTGCAAGACCGAGCCGCAAGTGCGCGAGATCGTAACTTGGGAGCTTGCCCAGAAATACTTCATCAATCAGACCTTTGGCGGCGCCCTAGTCACTGGGCAGAGCAACATCTTTACCAGCACCGCGGACCTGACCGGCACTACATTCTTGACCACGCCTCGTCATCTTTCACCGCTCATCTCCCGGCTGCGTGTTCAGGCTAGCGACCGGACTGATATCGAGTGGGACGTGGACTACGATTTTGTGCGCGGCGGCCTGAATGCCAGTACGATTTTCGCAAATTACCGCGTCGGTCCATTCACCGTGGGGGGCGGCGATGCCTACCTGCAAGAGCCGGGTGAATGTGCCGTCAGCACTTGCATGTTCAACACGACCACGGATCCGAATATTCTTTTCTGGCCGGAGCTCTTCAATCAGTTCCGGCTTTTGCTGGGTTACGGACACACCGGCAAACAGGGTTTCAGCGTTGCGACCAATGTTGGATTCGATGCGAAGTTAGGATTTGTCCAGTACGCGGCCGCCCAGGCCACGTATAACTGGGATTGCTGTGGAATAAGCCTGGAATTTCGGCGCTTCGCCCTGGGCGAAGTGCGAAATGAGAACCAGTATCGCTTCACGTTCGCTCTGGCAAACCTCGGCGCGCTTGGCAATCTCAGACGCACGGAAAGACTGTTCTAGCTCGCTGGACGTGAAGCGATCACGGCTGTTCCCGATTGTATGGACCACCCTCGTGAAAATTGTGGACGCTACAGGTCGCGGCGCTGCTAACCAAAAGATCGCGGAGCCGGCTTTCCCAGAGATGCGCATGGGATCTTCGTCGGCGACTGAGCTGATTTTGCTTGCTCTGATCACGGCCGTAGCAGCTTGCCTTCGCTTGCATTCGCTAGCCGTGAAATCTTTTTGGTTTGACGAGGGAGTAAGCGTCGCCATCGCCCGCCTGGATTGGTATAACTTTGCCCGCATCCTATCGCGGCGCGAAGCCAACATGTCTTTGTACTACTTTCTCCTTCATTTCTGGCTGCATCTTGGGGGAAGCGAGTTTTTCGTTCGGTCGCTTTCGGTTCTTTTTGCCATCGCCTCGATCCCAGTCATTTACCTCTTGGGACGCCGTCTCTTTGACTCGCGAGTTGGACTGGTTGCAGCGGCATTGCTCGCGGTCAACGCTTATCACGTCCAATATTCGCAGGACGCACGCAGCTATTCGCTGATGGTGCTCCTGTGTCTGCTTTCGAGTCTGTATTTCTTGAAGTGCCTGAACCAGCCGTCTCGGCGCAATCGCGTTGCCTATGTCATCTGCAGCACGCTAGCGGTCTATGCTCAATTCTTTTCTCTGCTGCTGGTGATTGCCCAATGGCTTTCCTTGAAGATGCTGGATCAAAAGCAGGTCCCCCGGCAGAGCAAAAAAGACTGGCGGTGGATCGCACTGCTGGTGTCGCCCATCTTGCTTTTCGTCGCGACCACGGGCACTGGTCCGCTGCGCTGGGTGCAACGCCCCGGCCTGAAGGATCTTTGGGTATTTGGGTTGCATCTGACGGGAAACGGTGGGCCGTTGTTGTTGCTTGCATGTGTGGCGGCCTGCGTGGCAGCTCTGCTTCCAGCTTGGCCGACGCATAAATTGGGGCGCGTACCTTGGGACGCTTGGCGTTACCGCTTTCTCCTGTCCTGGCTGGTTCTTCCGACCGCGTTTATTTTGGCGCTGTCATTGATCAAACCGTTGTTTGTCCCCCGCTATTTTATTTTCTGTTTACCGGCGCTTCTGCTGCTGGTAGCTTGCGGAATTGCCCGCCTTCGCCCTGCACTCATGGCGCCTGCTCTTTTGCTCGTTCTCATTTTTTCTGTCAAGGGAACGATCGACTATTACAAACACGATCTGGACATCCAACGCGATGATTGGCGATCCGCGACTCGCTACTTGCTGAACCATGTTCAATCCGGGGACGCTGTACTGTTTCATGTGCCCATGGGCCGGATGCCTTACGAGTTCTACCATTCCGCGTTGGAGCCGAAGTCAGCCGCTCCAATTGTTCTGTATCCGCATCACGGCGATCGCATCACGTTTCTTGATTTCGTGGAGAAGCCCAATGACACGGACCTTGAACGCCTGCTTCCCCAACATCCGCGCGCTTGGCTCGTTCTTACCTATGCCGAAACTCAGTCGGGATTGCCGGACGCGAGGTCGATTGAACTAACCAATTTGCTGAAGAAGTTCTATCCAACGGTTGAGCAGCGCAATTTCCCGGGAATCGAGATTCTGTTTTTCAGCGCCCGAGATTTTGCAGCAAAGCTATCACCGCAAGGCTCGACGTATTAGGATGTTGCCATGCTTGTTTCGGCAGCAACCGCCCCCAAACGCGATGCGCTCGACGCGAACATCCGTAGGTTGGGTCGAACCTTGGTCGCCTATTCTGGCGGCGTGGACTCCGCGTTCCTAGCCTGGGTTGCTTATCAGGTGCTGCGCACGGACATGCTCGCGGTAATCGCTGATTCGCCCAGCCTGGCTCGTACCCATCTCAACGATGCCGTTGCCTTTGCTCGCGAGCAAAGCATTCCTCTCGAAATCGTCACTACCGGCGAACTCGACCGAGCCGATTACGCGCGCAACGACGGCTCCCGCTGTTTCCATTGCAAGGATGAACTGTTCACGGTCATGGAAGCCTTTCGGGTGGCACAAGGATTCGACTCGATCGCTTACGGAGTCAATGTGGATGACCAGGGCGATTTTCGACCTGGACAAATTGCTGCCAGCCAGCACCACGTCGCTGCGCCTCTGCTCGAAGCTGGACTGACCAAGCAAGAAATCAGAGAATTAGCCCGCATCGCTAATTTGCAGGTTTGGGACAAACCGGCTTCGGCTTGCCTGTCTTCGCGGATCGAGTACGGCCGTCCGGTCACGCGCGAGGCACTGAGCACGGTCGAGCAGGGTGAAGACGCAATTCGTGGGCTGGGCTTTCGACAGTTCCGCGTGCGTCATCATGGCGAAAGTGTGCGCATTGAAATTGCCAGCGACGAATTACCGCGTGCTCTTAGTTCCACCATGGCCTCTGAATTTACACGCATTTTCAAAGCTCTCGGCTTCAAATTCGTAACTCTGGATCTTGAGGGGTTCCGTTCTGGCTCGATGAATTCTTTATTGCCAGCCGAACAACTCTTCCGCAAGCTTTGATCGGTGGAGAGCTCTTTCCGGAATCGTGGCAAAACCCGCATGGTTAGCCTCTTCGATGTGCTCCGTATGAGATAATCATATTCATTCCCAATGTGCAGGCGGTTCTTAAAGATGCTATGGCGACGTTCGATCCTCGTTCTCTTGCTGGTTTGCCTGGGCTGTTCCGCTCAGTTAGCCCCGTTGAATTCCGACCTGACTCACAAAATCGAGCGCCAGGTCCGTGTTACATACAGCATTCCCGCGAGCGTAAAGATCACGGTCGGCCCGCCCCGGCCTAGTGACTTTGCGAATTATGATGCTTTGACTATTACCATCGAAGGCGAAGAAAAAAAACAGACCTATGAATTTCTTCTTTCCAAAGATGGCAAGACCCTGGCTCGAATGACCAAGCTAGACCTGACTAAAGATCCGTACGCCGAGGCGATGAAGAAGATCGATCTGAACGGACGTCCCACGCGTGGCAACAAGGACGCCAAAGTGGTGGTGGTCAACTTCGATGACTTCGAGTGTCCATTTTGTTCGCGCATGCACCAGACGTTGTTTCCCGAACTTCTGAAGGAATACGGGGACCGCGTAGAATTTGTCTACAAGGATTACCCTTTGACAGAGATTCATCCCTGGGCGGTGCACGCGGCCGTGGATGCGAACTGTTTGGCTGCCCAAAACAACGACGCATATTGGGACTTCGCCGACTATATTCACAGCAACCAGCACGAAGTTAATTCGCAAAAGGGACGCGATGCGCAGTTTGCTGCGCTGGATCGGTTGACTCTTGAGCAGGGGCAGAAACATAACCTCGACCAGGCCAAACTTCAGGCTTGCGTCAAGGCGCAAAATGAAGACGCGATTAAAGCTTCAATGCACGAAGCCGAGGGCGTGGGCGTAAGCGCTACGCCGACTCTGTTCGTGAACGGGCAGGAAATGGATGGGGCGCTTCCCATCAGCGAAATGCGGGCAGCCATCGACGCGGCTTTGCAGCGGGCGGGAGTCCCGGTGCCATCGCAGGCGCCAGCCACGGCCGCCGGTGATCCACAGCCGCCCAGTAAATAGTGCCGAGAGGATTCATTGAAAACCAACCCGCTAGTTCGTCTCTTCGTGGCCGCACTTCTTGCCGTTTCTCTTCTTGGGTTTTGCTTGGGCTGTGGAAGCAAGTCGGCAGGTGATGACGTTGCCGCAACCGTCGACGGCCGCAAGATCTACCAGGCCGATGTCGAGAAATACTTCGACAACCAGACTGCGGGTTCTCAGCAGCGGCCCGTGGGCGAACAAGCCACCAGCCTGCGCTTGAGCATCTTGCGCGAGCTGGTGGATAACGAAATCCTCATGCGGCGCGCGGAAAAACTCGGCCTGCTGGCCACCGACGACGAAGTCGAGCGCAAGCTCAACGAGATCAAGTCGCCTTACACCAAAGAGGAATTCGACGCCCGCATGAAGGAAAAGAAACTCACGCTCGATGACTTCAAGCGTGATCTGCGCCGCTCACTGACGGTAGATAAGGTTCTGAACAAAGAGGTGACGTCGAAGATCAACGTTTCCGACCAGGACATCACGAATTACTACAACGCGCACAAGGCCGAGTTCAACTTAGTTGAGCCTCAGTATCACCTGGCTCAAATCTTCGTAACCATAGCGCCGAATCCCCAGGTCCACAATCTGAAGAACGACAAGGCGCTGAACGAGGCGGATGCGCGTAAGAAAATTCAAATGCTGGTCAACCGACTGGATAGCGGCGACGATTTCGGCACGCTCGCGATGGACTATTCCGAAGATCCGGAGACTTCGGGAAATGGCGGCGACTTGGGCTTTACGCCGGAATCGTCCTTGAAGAATACCGATCCGGTCACTCGCGATGCTGTCATCAAGTTAAAGCCTGGCCAATACACCCCGGTGATCACCGTCATCAATCCGATGACCAAACAGCTGATCGGCTTCCGCATCGTGAAACTGATTGCCAAAGAAAGTGCCGGACAACGGGAACTGTCCGATCCCCGAGTACAGGAGGCAATCCGCTCCCAGCTTCGCGACCGGCGGGAGCAACTCCTGAAGGCGGCTTATTACGAGGTATTGCGCGATCAGGCCAAAGTGGAAAACTATTACGCGGAGAAAGTGCTGGCAGGCAATGGCACTGCGAACTGAGGAGCACTTAGCATTTAGGATTCAGTCCTCGGCCCTTCCCGCTTTTTGAAGGTTCTGGCTAAGAGCCAAAAGCTAAAAGCTTCCTACTCCACAATTGCCAACACATCGCCGGCATTGACGTTGGCGCCTTCGGCAGCCACAATCTTTTGCACCCTGCCTTTCTTTGGTGACTTGATCTCGTTCTGCATCTTCATCGCCTCCACAACCAGGATGCTCTGTCCTGCTTCAACCGGCTGCTCCTCGCCGATCAGAACGCGCACCACCTTGCCGGGCATCGGTGCAAAAAGTTTCTTTGGACCTTTTTCGTCCGCGCTCGCACCTCGCCGGCCGCGCAGTGATCTCGGATCATGCAATTCTGCGAGATAACGGACGCTACCGACCCAAAGATGCATGTCCGTCGCCGTGTGCTCACGTTTGATCTCGTAGGCTTTTCCCCCGATCAAGACCGATAGCACATCGCGCCGTGCTAGGACTGCGTCAATCTGCATCTCGCGCCCGTTCAATCGGCAATTCCAGGCGGCTTCTGCTCGCTCAAGTTCGAGCCGGTAGCGTTTACCGTCAATGGCAACGTCGTAGACCATAAGAGCTTAGTCACCCAGCCCTTCTACCCTTGCCGCGCGTTTCCAAGCCGATGTCGCAATGCCATTTACGGGTGCGCTCCCGGCAGCCGATAAGTTTCCACTGCCGACGGCCGACGCCGGATCCAGGATAGCGAATATCCCAGCGGCGATGGCTGCGACCTCCGCATCCTCGCGCTGAATGTGAGGAGGAGGCGCCTTCAACAATCGATCCAGGTAACCAGTGTCCACTTTCCCAGCCTGAAAATCAGCATCGGTCAGAATGCGGCGGAACAGTGAGATGTTGGTCTTGATTCCACCCACAAAATACTCATGCAGCGCGCGAGTCAAGCGTGAGATCGCCTGCTTCCGGTCACTTCCATATCCGATCAGCTTGGCCAGCAGCGGGTCGTAATCGATAGGCACTGTCCAGCCTTCGTACATGCCGCTGTCGCGGCGAATTCCCGGCCCCGAGGGCGATAGCAACAACGTGATCTTCCCCGGACTCGGAAAATAATTGTTGTCAGGATCCTCGGCGTAGATTCGGCACTCAATGGCGTGTCCGCGGATGTGAATGTCTTCCTGTCGAAACGGCAGTTTCTCGCCAGCTGCGATTCGAATCTGCAGATGCACAAGGTCCAGCCCCGTGATGAGTTCGGTCACGGGATGCTCCACCTGCAGGCGCGTATTCATTTCGAGGAAATAGAAATTCTTGTCCTGGTCGACCAGGAATTCTACTGTTCCCGCGTTCGCGTAATTCGCCGCCCTAGCCACTCGAACCGCGACCTCGCCCATACGACGGCGCATATCCGAATCAACGATCGGAGACGGTGACTCCTCGAGCACCTTCTGATGCCGGCGTTGGATGGAACATTCTCGCTCGCCGAGATAAACCGTGTTGCCATGCTCATCCGCCAGTATCTGCATTTCGATGTGGCGCGGATTAATGATTGCCTTCTCGATGTATACTTCGCGGTCGCCGAACGCCCGCTCGGCTTCGCTCTGCGCCGCTTCCAGAGCGGATTTCAATTCCCTCGGCGTATGCACTAAACGCATGCCCTTTCCGCCGCCGCCCGCTGCTGCCTTCAGCATCACCGGATAACCAATCTTCGTTGCCACCTGCTCGGCTTGGTCGGCAGATTCGAGCCCTCGCGAGTTTCCGGGCACAAACGGAACTCCGGCTTTTTCCATTTCTTGCCGCGCCCTCGTCTTCGATCCCATCATTTCCATTGAGGCGGGACTGGGGCCAATGAACTTCACACCAGCGTCCATGCAGGCTTGGGCGAATTTCGCATTCTCGGATAAAAATCCGTACCCGGGATGAATCGCATCCGCCTCGCTCTGTTTCGCAACCTCTAATATTTTCGTGATGTTCAGATAGGATTCTGTGGCTGCGGCGACCCCGATGGGGTAAGCCTCGTCCGCTTTGCGAACATGCAGTGAAGCGCGATCGACGTCTGAATAAACCGCAACGGATGGGATTCCGAGCTCGCGGCAGGCGCGGATGACCCGCACCGCAATCTCCCCCCGGTTGGCAATAAGGATTTTCTTGAACAGGGTTGTTAGCCCTCCAACTTTCGCGTCAGTAGCTCATTCACCATTTGCGGGTTTGCCTGCCCCTTCGAGGCCTTCATTACCTGGCCGACAAAAAAGCCAATGACTGTCTTCTTGCCCGCACGATACTGTTCTACCTGTTTGGGGTTCGCCGACACGATCTCGTCGATGATCTTTTCGATCGCAGAAGAATCTGTGATCTGCTGCGGCTTTTCTTTTTCGTAAACTTCGCCGAAGTCTTTCCCCAGCTCGAACGACCGGTCGTACAAGTCTTTCAACATCTTTCCAGATATCGCTCCGCTCTCCACCAGATCCGCAGACAGCGCTACGCCTTTCATGGAAATCGGCGACTGTTCAATTTCCAAGCCCTTCGCTTTCAATCGTCCCATGAGCTCGCCCTGCACCAAATTCGCCACGCGTTTTGGATTCTTCGCAGCCTTTGCAGCCGACTCAAATTGATCGGCAAACGACTTCGTCGCCGTCAGCACTTGCGCATCATAGTCGGTGATGCCGTAGTCCGCGATCATGCGTTTGCGTCGCACTTCCGGCAGCTCGGGAAGAGTGCTGCGAATTTCCGCCTGCCACTTTTCATCTACCACGAGCGGAAGAAGATCGGGCTCGGGAAAATACCGGTAGTCGTGCGCTTGCTCCTTCGAGCGCATGCCGTAGGTTTTGCCTTCCGCCGAGTTGTAGAGCCGCGTCTCCTGCGTGATTTTGCCCCCGGCTTCGACAATCTCGATCTGCCGATCGATTTCATACTCCAACGCCTCGCGAATAAAGCGAAACGAGTTCACGTTCTTGATTTCAGTTTTCGTGCCGAATTGTTTCTGCCCCCGAGGGCGCACGCTGACATTGGCATCGCAACGCAACGAACCCTCTTCCATGTTGCAATCGCTGACTCCTGTATACAGAATGATTTCCTTCAACCGCGTGAGGTATTCGTGCGCTTCGGCGGGCGAAGAGATGTCCGGCTCGCTGACGATTTCGATGAGCGGCACCCCACTGCGGTTCAAGTCGATGGCCGTAGTTTCGGCCGAATCGGCGAAACCCTCGTGCAGACTTTTGCCCGCATCTTCTTCGAGATGCAGCCGGGTAATGCCGATCTTCTTAGATCCATTCGCAGTCGTGATGTCAATCTTGCCAAACTCGGCCAACGGTTTGTCGTACTGCGAAATTTGATAGCCCTTGGGCAGATCCGGATAAAAGTAATTCTTGCGCGCAAAAATGGAAGTCTGGTTGATGCGGCAGTTCAGCGCCATGGCCGCCAGTACCGCAAAATCCACCGCTTTGCGATTCAGCACCGGCAGAGCTCCCGGCAGGCCCAGGCAAACCGGGCAAACATTGGTGTTGGGTGGAGCCCCAAAACGCGTCGAGCACGAGCAGAAAATCTTGGACACGGTCAAAAGCTGGACGTGCACCTCCAGCCCGATCACGGGCTCATATTTTGCGCGGGCCGCTACAGAGGTGTCCGGCGTGGTGGCCATACCCTGCGATTATAAAGGGTTCTCGGCTCTGGCCTGGTAGGGAGGCTAGTTGGGCTTGGGCGGCGCGCTCAGGTATTTCTCCAGCGCCACATCAAAATACATCAGTTCGTTTCCCTTGGCATCGCGCACGCCGGTCAGATAGAAATGCGCGCCCGCGAGCGGTGTGGAAATTCCCGACACATCAAAGAATATGAAGCCGGCCTGAGTCGCGTGAGGTTCAACCGCCTTGGCGGCAAATTGGGCGTTTTGAACCTCCTCCATCGCGTCCTTGCTCATGCTGCCGCTCGCCTTCTTAGGCCAGGGCAGCGGATTTGGAGAAATCTTCCCTGCGGGCCGGGAAATACGACGGTAAATGTCCTCTTCCGTGGCCGCCGGAATTTTGGTTTGATTAAATGTAACTAGTTCCGCATTCATTCCCGCCAGAGAGACGGCCTGATCGCCGTCGTTTGTGATCGCCAGGAACATCGGCATCAGACCCACCTCGCCGTAGTGAACCGAAAAAATACTTGCCTTGTCGGCCATGTCGTAGGGGTCAAGCGCGACCGTGACGAATTCCGTAGGATGCTCGTCGTGCGCGGGATAAGTTTTCGCAGGCTGCGCCGCGGGCATCACGAAGTGCTTTCCCGCGAGGCAGACGGCTGCTGACAATAACATCGCAGAGACTGCGGTCCGCTGCAGCCAGGGATTTAAACGTGTGCACCGCATCTTGTCGATTATAGGATGCAAACCTCACAAACGGTGGTGCCTCGGGTGGGGCGCGTGCAGGTAGAATGTTCCTTCTTGCATGTATTGGATCTACACTGCGCTGCTGGCGGCGGGGCTGCTGGTCAGCCTTCCCTATTGGCTGATGCAAAGGCTGCGTCATGGCAAGTATCGCGCCGGTTTGGGTGAGCGCTTGGGAAGGATTCCACGCCGTTTGGCGGATCATCCGACACGGCCCACCATATGGATTCACGCGGTTTCAGTCGGCGAGGTCCTGGCTGTTAACGGTTTGGTGGCGGAACTCAGGAAACGATTTTCCCAGCATCGAGTGGTCATTTCTACTACTACGGACACAGGTCAGAAGTTAGCGCGAACCCGCTTCGGCGCAGAGAACGTTTTTTACTTCCCCCTCGACTTTGCCTTTGCGATCCAGCCCTATTTGCGATTGCTGCAGCCCAAGCTGATTGTCATTGCAGAAACCGAGTTCTGGCCAAATTTCCTGTGGCTTGCCCGTGCCAGCGGCGCGCGGATTGCCGTAGTGAACGCCCGCATTTCAGACCGTTCTTCGTCGGGATATCGGCGCTTCCGGCATTTTCTAACGAAAGTTTTGCAAAATGTGGATCTTTTCCTGGCGCAAACCAGTGAAGATGCTCGACGACTTGAGCAAATTGGTGCGCCGGCTGAGCGCGTCCAGGTAATCGGCAACCTTAAGTTTGATGTGCCAGCCCCGCCCGCGCCGCCGGTCATTGCCAGCTTGCGCGCGGCCTTCAAACAAGCCAATACGAGCCCCGTGATTGTTTGCGGGAGCACGGTCGATGGCGAGGAACCAATGTTGTTGCACGCTTTCGTGAATATTATGGCCAGCCATCCCCGAGCCGCGATGATTCTGGCGCCCCGTCACCCGGAGCGGTTCGGCGAGGTGGCCAAGTTGCTCGATCAACTTGGAATCCGGTTCTGGCGTCGTTCTCTGTGGAGCGGCGACCCGATTGTCGGCGGCGTGCTGTTGATCGACACGATCGGTGAACTGGCGGCCCTTTACGCGCTGGCGGACATCGCTTTCGTTGGCGGAAGCCTTGTACCCCGCGGTGGACACAACATCATCGAGCCCGCTTTACACTGCGTGCCTATCGTGGTGGGCAATCACACCGAAAACTTTCGTGACATCGTAAGCTTGTTTCAGAGTCGAAATGCTGTTCGTGTCGTCGGTCCGGCTGAGCTTCCGCTGGTACTTATGGAGCTCATTTCCAATCCATCCGAACGAATCGCCCTGGGCCGGCGGGCGGGAGAAACTCTGCAGTCGCAAATGGGGGCTACGCAGAGGACTCTGCAAGCGTTGGAAAAACTATTAGTGCCTGCTAGTGATCAGGTCGGAGCGGGCCAGAAATTGTCCTGAGCGCAGTCCATGAATCCTCTGTCTTCTATCTTCGGAGCAGTTGTGCGGGCACGCAACGCGCTTTACGACCGAGGCATCGTCCGTGCAAACCAATTGCAAGGGCCGGTGGTGAGCGTTGGCAACTTATCGGTGGGCGGGTCGGGCAAAACACCGTTCGTTCTCGTCCTCGGAGAAATGCTGCATGCTCGCGGGGTGAAGTTCGATATCCTCTCCCGTGGCTATGGGCGCAAAACGCACGGTGTTGTGCTCGTGGATCCGGGTGGTTTGCCGCAGGACTTTGGCGATGAACCTCTGCTGCTGGCCCGGCGTCTCCAAGTACCTGTGATTGTCGGTGAGGATCGCTATGAAGCGGGCCGGTTCGCGGAGAAGAGTTTCGGTCCGCAACTGCATTTGCTGGATGACGGCTTTCAGCATCGCTCCCTGGCACGCGATTTCGATATCGTACTGGTTACTCCCGAGGACGCGCGCGACCGTATGCTTCCGGCAGGGCGTTTGCGAGAGCCGCTCACTTCGTTGGGCCGGGCTGATGTGGCCGTCCTGGCTAGCGGTGCTTCGCCACAATCGTTTCCTTTGAAAGACAAGTTGGTATGGCGGGTGCGGCGGGGCATTTCGTTGAATAATGTTCCATCTCGGCCGGTGGTTTTCTGCGGAATTGCACGGCCACAGAATTTCTTGCTGCAACTGCGTACGGCAGGGGTCGAGCCTGCGGCACAGGCTTTGTTCCGCGACCACCACGCTTACACTGAGCAGGACATTCGCGACCTTTTGAAACTGCGCCGGCAAAGCGAAGCTGAGGGCTTTGTCACCACTGAAAAAGACGCCATCAACCTGGGTAGGTATCGCGACGCCCTGCAACCTTTGGTGGTGATTCCGGTCAAAATGGAATTAGTGGACGCGGCTAACGCCGTCGATACCATGTTGCGGATGATTGCGGAGCGGAGAGCAAGGCATGAGAAAATCGGTGCCTGAGAACATGGATCCGAATCCGCGAGAACATGATTTCTAAATGACCAAACACCCCAAAGAGACCGAACGGCTAAGAAGGATCGTCGAGTCGTTCCCCAAGATAACCGTCACCGTGCTCGGCGACCTGGTGGCCGACGAGTTTGTCTTTGGCGAAATCTCGCGCGTGTCTCGGGAAGCGCCGGTACTGATTTTGAAACATCGCGAGCGTACCATCGTGCCGGGAGGCGGCGCCAACGCAATCAACAATCTCGCGGATTTGGGGGTCAACGTAATGCCAGTTGGAGTGGTCGGCGACGATGAAGCTGGACGTTTGCTGCTGAAAGCATTTCGCCATAAACATATTCCGGTGAGTGGTGTTTTGAAAGACAAGAGCTACACGACCGTGACCAAAACGCGCATCTTGGCGGGCATGACCCACACTGCTCGGCAACAGGTCGTGCGGGTTGATCGTGAACCTGAAGCCGAGCCTAACCGTCACCTGAAGCGCGAACTGGTTTTGGCCGCACGACAATATGCGCGCGCCTCCGATGCGCTGCTCATCTCCGACTATGGCTACGGCGCGGCGAGTCCTGCGATCCTCAACGCCATCCGCGAGCGCGGACGTCTCGACAGAGTTCCGGTCGTCCTCGATTCACGCTACCGAATGCTGGAATATTCGGGCGCCGTCGCGGCCACGCCCAATGAACCGGAAGTCGAAGCTGCGTTGGGTTTGCGCATCGGCAATGATTGGTCGCGCTTGTGCTCGGCGGGCGAGCAAGTGATGTCTCGCATGAAGTTGCAGTCGCTCGTGATTACGCGCGGTCGCGATGGCATGGCGGCGTTTGCAGGCAAACACAAACCGGTCGACATTCCGATTTTTGGCTCCGATCAAGTCGCGGATGTGACCGGAGCGGGAGACACTGTGATCGCCACTTTCGCCGCCGCTTTCGCCGCAGGCGCCAGCACCGAAGAGGCCGCGCATCTGGCGAATTATGCCGGCGGAATCGTAGTGATGAAGCGTGGGACCGCAACCGTATCGCGGCAGGAATTGCTTGATGCGCTCGAGCAATCGCCACCGGCGACAAGAGCCCACTGAATGTCGACACAGAAAATCCTCAGCCGCGAAGAACTGAAGCAGCGCGTTGCCCTATGGAAGCAGGCGGGCGAGACGATAACTCTCGCCAACGGCTGTTTCGATCTGCTCCACGTCGGCCATGTGCGCTACCTGCATGCGGCTAAGCAGCTTGGCGGACGATTGATCGTGGCTATCAATTCCGATGAATCTGTGGCGGCGTTGAAAGGAGAAGGCCGTCCGCTGATGCCTGCCGAAGAACGGGCTGAGATTCTTTCCGCGTTAGCTGACGTTGACGCGGTCGTCATTTTTCCCGAGCATGACGTTCGGGCCTTGATCCGGGAGGTTCGCCCTGACGTTCATGCGAAGGGAACCGACTACACCGCCGACACCGTGCCGGAACGGGATGCCGTCGCGGAATGTGGCGGCAGGGTGGAAATTGTGGGTGACCCGAAAGATCATTCGGCAACTGAGATCATCCGTTCGCGGAGCGGGCCGCGACGTTCCTGAGCATGCAACTGCCGGCCACAGCTACTCCGGAAAATACCGTTTCATTCACTCCTCGCAGGTTGCTGATGGTACGGCTGGGTTCGATGGGCGACATTATCCACACGATCCCGGCAGTGGCGGCGTTGCGACGAGCGTTCCCCGAGGTCAGTATCGGCTGGATCGTTGAGGAACGGTGGGCAGAATTGCTCTGCACTTTGCCCGAACCCCGCTCGGGTCCGCGTTCGCCGCGAAGACCGTTGGTTGATCGAATTCATACCGTGAACACGAAAACGTGGCGGAAGTCCCCGTTTTCTACCCAAACTTGGGAACAAATTGCGGCAGGGTTCAGCGAACTCCGCGCTCAACGTTACGAAGTAGCCGTGGACTTCCAGGGTGCACTCCGCTCTGCCGTCTTGGCTCGTTGGTCGGGAGCACCTACGATCTACGGATTTACGCAACCGCGAGAAAATGTCGCCAGCATGTTTTATACGCGCGAGGTCATCGCCCGTGGCAGCCACATCGTGCAGCAAAATCTTTCGCTGGCGGAAGCGGTAGCCCACACCTCGCTGGAAGCGCCGACGATAGAATTCCCGCGTGATGAAGCAATCGAAAAGCTTTGCGAAGAACGATCGCGCCACGCCGGCAATTTTGCGTTGCTCAATCCTGGCGCCGGCTGGGGCGCAAAACGGTGGCCGGCCAAGCGCTATGGCGAAGTGGCCAAGCGGCTAGCCGAAGAGGGCGTAAAATCGCTGGTCAATTTCGGCCCCGGCGAGGAGCCTCTGATGGGAGCAGTCGAATCGGCCAGCGCGGGCGCCGCGAAGGGTATTTCCTGTTCGATCACGGAATTGATTGCGCTCGCCCGCCATGCGCGGCTGTTCATCGGCGGCGATACCGGGCCTATGCATTTGGCCGCAGCTCTTGGCGTTCCCGTGGTCGCAATCTTCGGCCCCACCAATCCAGCGCGCAATGGGCCGTTTGGAACTCGCAGTATAGTATTGCGCAGCCCGGTCAGCCCCACAACGCACTCACGCAGCCCCGAACCTGATCCCGGCCTGTTGGAGATCGGCGTCGCTGAAGTGGTTGCGGCCGCGCGAAACCTTCTAGGGAGCAACCGTGGCTAGCATTACCTGGGCGACAATCGCGCACCGCATCCGCATACCTCTGGGCTTCGGCTTCACCGCGCTCTACCTGTGGCTCGCAACGCCAACGGAGTTATCCGTGCTGATCGGCTCTGCTCTAATCGTTCCCGGACTCGTGGTTCGTGCGCTGGCCTCCGGTCACGTGCAGAAAAATGAGCAGCTCACAACTACAGGACCTTACGCATATACTCGCAATCCGCTCTACCTCGGTTCACTAATTCTTGCTGTAGGCTTCGCCATCAGCGCACGAAACTTGTGGATCGGCGCCGGGCTGATCGTGATTTTTCTGGCGGTTTACTTGCCCGTGATCCGCGGCGAAGAAGCATACTTGCGAGAACACTTTGCCGAATTTGCCGAATACGCCCGCCAGGTACCTCGGCTCTGGCCCAGGTCGAGTTCCTTTAGCAACAACCACGGGAAATTTTCGTGGGATCTCTACTGGAAGCATCGCGAGTACAATGCGACACTAGGTTCTGCGCTGATCATGGCAGCATTGATAGCTAAACGGTTTTGTAGCCGATAAAATTTGCGGGACATCCTCGGCCTGGCATTCTGTATCTCACCAGACACTGGAATCTTTCATCTAAGCAAGAATGCATATCTTTTCAATATCCAATCCGGCGTGGTGTTTGTTCGCACTATTTTCAATTTTCCCGTTGAACGCGCAGACCCATCCGCCAGCGCAGGCCAGCGCGCCCACGCTCCCAACCATTAGCTCGGCTCCCTCGGCGCGAATCATTCCTCCGCCTCCGAACCATGCGTTTCCGAATGGGCAGACCTACGTGTATGGCGTCGAATGGCATCTGTTCAATGCTGGAACATCCGAGGTGACGCTTAGTCTCGACGGTGGCCAGCAGCACGTCATTGCGGTTGCAAACTCTGCAGGGGTAGTAAACGCGCTCTACAAAGTTCAAGACCATTTCGAGGCGTTCTTCGATCCTCGCACATTCTGCTCGCTGCGGGTTTCGAAAACTACGGAGGAAGGTTCTCACTCGCGGCAAACCGAACTGCATTTCGATTACTCTCGGAACAAAAGCGTGCTTGACGAGAAAAACCTGAAGACTGGCGAAACCAAACATGTGGAAAACGATCTTCCCAGTTGCGTTACTGATGTAGTCAGCGGCTTCTATTATCTGGCATCATTGCCTTTGCAACCCGGCAACAGCTACACCTTCCCGATCGACGACGGAAACAAAACCACCGAGGTGACAGCTCGTGTAGAAGCTCGCGAGCAGGTCAAGGCACCCGCAGGTACATTCCAGACAGTGCGCGTCAAAGCCGAAGCGATTTCCGGAGCTCTGCGGGGCAAAGGCACGGTGTGGGCCTGGTTCACCGATGACGCGAACCACACTCCGGTGCAGATGCGCTCAAAACTGGGATGGGGAACCCTGCTTTTCCGCTTGCAGAGGATAGACAAGAAGTGACGGATTCCGACGCCAAACTATTTCTGCGCCAACAGGGTCTTTGCCCGGTTGAGTTCTGGCCGAGTCGAATTTGATCCATCACAAACCTTAACCAGGCGGGCGTAGTAAGCGTTCGACTTCTCGCTTTTACCCGCCATCTGCGCCGATCGCGCCGCCCCGTACAGCCCGTTGAAGCGATTCGGATTGAACTTCAGGTCCAACTCATACTCGGCCAGCGCCTGTTCCGGGCGGTTCATATCGAGCATCATGTCCGCCAGCATTTCGCGTGCCGGAATGGCCAAAGGCTCGTCGCCTTCAGCTTCTTCTTTCTGCGCGACGGTCCGTAATGCCTGGATGGCCTCGTCATTCTTGCCTTCAGCGTGGGCCACCCAAGCTGCGGCTTCCTGACGATCCTGCTCGACAGCTTCTGCAAAGTCCGCTTTCTTCTGCTTCAGCAAAGCGCTGTGAATCGCTTCGATCTCGGCGAGATCTTTGCGCGCGTCAGCCAGGTTGCCAGTTCGCGCCGCTCCGATCGCGCGCGCCCAGTAGGTAATCGAATTGTCGCCGGTCTCCGCCCCCGGAATGAGAGCGAGAGAAGCCGCATCGCTCCAGTGATGCATCTCTAGCGTGTATCTCGCGGTAAAAGTTACCAGCGCATTGGTGCGCGGGTCGAAGTCCATCCCGTACATATCGTCTTTTTTCGCGGGCATGGCCTTTACTTCTTCGATCACTTTTTCTGCATCGGCTTCGCGCCCGCACTGCAGATAAGCGTAGACCAGAAAATCCATGGCGTGGAACTGGTGACCCTCGCCGCCCATATGCATGGCTGCGGTCTTGCGCGTGGCGGCGATAGAAGCGAGATTGGAGTCGATGTCGTCCTGCCACAAGCCCAGGCGTGCAAAGATATGCGATGGCATATGCAGCGCATGGGGAGCGGCCGGAGCGATCTTCGCATAGCGACGCGCCGCAGGCAGTCCAAGTTGAGCCAGTTGCGGCTTGTCGTAGCTGTGAATTAAATAGTGCGCCACCCCGGGGTGGTCGGGTTCAATGACGAAGAGCTTCTCCAGGATCGCCGCAGCCTGCTTTCGATTGGCGAAGGTTGTATCGTTGTCCGGTTCCGAGGCGAGCAACGAGAGCGCGTAGAACGCCGCGGCCTCGCGATCGTCGGGAAAATCCTTATATGTTGTCGCCATCGCCTGGCAGTAGGTGTTGGCTCGGTCGTAATAGTCGCGTTTCTTGCCCCGGTAGAACTCATCCATGGCAGTGACGTAATCACGCTCTCGATCCGTCTTGGGATGCAGCGATCTTGCGCTTTTGATCTCCGCGTGACCTCGCGCAATGGTCGCTGCGTCCGGCTGGTTCCAGAGCTGATGCCAAATGCTCATCGCGATTCCCCAATGCGCCATTGCACAATGCGGATCGTCTTTCGCGATCTGCTCAAATTCTTTTTCCGCTTCCTCGTACCAGAACGAATGCAGAAGTGCAACCCCGCGTTCGAACGGTTTCTGCATCGTCGTAGCGCACGATACCGGGAAATGCACCATGCCCAGCTGATCGGTGGTCAAATCCTCGTGGTGATTGCCTTCATCGGCCAACAGCGCTGACGGCAACAGCACCACAACCATCAGGACCAAAAGAACCCGTTTCATGGAACACCTCCGCTGCACAGCGCAGTCTAGTCCGATGCGGTTTAAAGGGTCAAATAGACGGATTCATTGCCGATCCCCAATTGCCACGGATCAGAAGCCGTGATCCTTCCTGATTTTCGGCCTCGATAGCATAGAATCCTCGCTTGCAACTCACCATCGAAAAACTGGTATACGGCGGCGACGGCTTGGCGCGGCTTTCGCCGGACGAACACGGTCCCGGCAAAGCCGTATTCGTCCCCTTTGTAATCGAGGGCGAAATCATCGAAGCTTCGCTGCTCGAACAGAAGCACGGTTTTGCCAGAGGCCGGGCAGAAACAATTCTGCAAGCTTCGCCTCACCGCGTAGAGCCCAATTGCCCTTACTTCCAGCACTGTGGCGGCTGCCATTATCAGCACATCAGCTACGAGCATCAACTGGAGAGCAAAGCCGCCATCCTGAAAGAAAATCTTCGCCGCATTGCCAAGCTCGAACTGGAACCAAACATAACCATTCATCCGTCACCACCGTGGAATTACCGCAACCGAAGCCGGCTTCAGGTTCGTACGGCTCCGCAATTTGCGCTTGGTTATTACAAACTCGGCTCCCACGAAGTCCTTCCGATCGAGCAGTGTCCGGTTAGTTCACAATTGATTAATCGTGCGATCGCTGCCCTGTGGCGAATCGGGCGCGAACACTCGCTACCGGACGGAATTCACGAGATCGAGTTTTTTGCCAATGCAGATGACACTCAACTCCTGATTGAGGTTTCCTGCGACAACGGAACTCAAAGCACCCCGGTAAGGGAGTGGGTAGCCACTTTGCCAAGCACTCTACCTGAAGTAGCGGGCGTCGTGGTTTTCAAGAGAAAGTTATCCACTGCGCTCGGCACTGTCGAGGCAAAGCAGATTTCCGCCTCGGCAGTGAGAGACCTTACCTATCGGATCGACAATGCCTCCTTCCGTGTCAGCGCTGGAGCTTTCTTTCAAGTTAACCGCCATTTAATCAATGAGTTGGTGGAGATCGTCACCGAGGGATATTCGGGCACAACCGCGCTTGATCTCTATGCAGGCGTGGGACTTTTTTCCACGCTGCTATGCCGAAGATTTGCACAAGTAATCGCGGTTGAATCGTCACAGACTTCCTATGCTGATCTCGTCCAAAATTCCCCTTCAAACGTGAAGGCCGTTAGGGCGACTACTGCCGATTTCTTGCGGAGCCCTGGCAGTAGGTCGCGGCCCGATCTCGTGGTGGTGGACCCGCCACGGAGTGGTCTGGGGGAAAGTGTGGTCCAGAGCCTCGTCGGATTGGGAGCGCACCGGATGACCTATATCTCCTGCGATCCGGCGACTGCCTCTCGTGATCTGGCTGGCCTGCTCCATGCCGGGTACCGCATCGAGCAGGTGCACCTGGTCGATCTGTTCCCCCAGACCTACCATTTGGAGAGCGTTTTTCATCTTTCCAGATAGGCAGTAGCCGGCGGAGATGACCACGTATGGTTTTCCTGTCGAAAGGCGTTAAGGCCAGTATCCAAAGCAGTTTCCCAATTCTTGATTTCTTCATTCCGGCGAGCAGGTGAATCCGCAATCCAGCGCGCCTGCCACCACTCCGGGAAAGCCGTTGTCACGACAACCGATGCTTTGGGCTGCCGCAGCATACGCCGCCGGGATTGTTACCGGCTTCTACGTCTGGCGTCCCCCGCTGTGGTGGCTGATTGCGGCCGTCGTTTTCTGGGCGTCAGCGGTGTTTTTTCTCGGCCGTCGAGCCAAGGCCGCATTTGCTCTTGGTCTAGCAACTCTGTACGTGACAGGCGCATGGATGATGCAAGTCCGAGCGCCGGACGATCGCGACAGCGCCGGTGTTCTCCCATTCGCAGACGGCCGCGAACTAATCGTCACCGCTCATGTGGTCAAAGAGGGCACACAACACGAAAAGAATTGGGGCGATGTCCAACAACGGTTGGATCTGGAGACCGAGGAGATAGAAACAGGAGGCCAGGTCATACCGATTCGCTCCGGCCTTCGTGTCAGCATCTACGGCCACGAGACAAAGCACGAGATTGGAAACAACGAAGCTGAAAAACCAAATGCCGAGCCCATGCACTGGTTCCGCTACAGAGAGCGTTTGCGATTCCCTGCCAAACTTTATCGACCGCGCAATTTCCGAAATCCAGGCGCGTTCGATTACGCCGGATACCTCGCAGACACCGGAGTGGTGGCGATTGGCTCGACTAAGGCAGAAACCGTTGAACTCCTGCCAGGCTTTGCCGGCAGCCGCGCCGAGCTATGGAGAACCCGGCTCCGCCGAAACCTGATTGAGCGAATCCGCCTCCTGTGGAGGCCGGAGGAATCGGCACTGCTTGATGCCATATTGATCGGCGACAATTCGTTCCTCGGACGCGAAACTCTCACCGACTTCCAACGCACCGGAACTTACCACATCCTCGTGATCTCAGGATTGAAAGTTGCCGTTCTCGCGCTGGTAATATTTTGGCTCCTGCGCCTCATGCGAGCCTGTGATCTCGTCGCCAGCTTGATAACAATTCTGCTCACCGTCGCCTATGCCCTTCTGACCGACGTTGGCGCGCCGGTATGGCGGGCCACACTGATGCTCGCGTTCTATTTGGGTACACGGTTGCTGTATCGCCGAAAATCGATTCTCAATACCATCGGGGCGGCGGCGCTGGCTTTGTTGATTGTCGATCCAGCGGCCCTGCTAGGAGCCAGCTTCCAGCTCAGCTTTCTGTGCGTGCTGGTCATTGCTGGTATCGGTGCGCCTGTTCTGGAGCGAACGACGCAACCTTTGTTGCAGGCCTTGAGGAGCCTGAATTCGATAGGCTATGACGCCGCGCTGTCGCCCGCAATGGCGCAGGTTCGGCTCGACTTAAGGATGGTCGCTGGCCGGCTGCAGCGGTTCTTCGGAAAGCGCATTCCGTTGATGATGCTCTCCGGCTGCGCGCGGCTGCTGCTTGTGGGATGCGAGTTTCTTGTGATTTCCGCCGTGCTCCAGGCCGGATTTGCTTTGCCCATGGCCTACTACTTTCATCGCGCCACACTGGTTTCGCTGCCGGCCAACATACTGGCCGTGCCTCTTACCGAAATCATTATGATTGCAGCCATCATCGCCATCGCGGCAAGTTATGCCTCGCTCGCCCTGGCCAAGCTTCCCGCATTCATTGCCGCAGTTGCCCTTAACGCGATGAATGGGCCTGTGCGATGGCTGGGCGCTTTACGTATTGCCGACACTCGCGTCCCCACGCCGCAGCTTGGCGTCATGCTGTTGGGCGCGGGTGCAATCGTTTTGGCGATGCTGCTGAGTCGCCGCCGCCCCTGGTTTCTCGTGGCAACCGGATGGGCTGCTCTTGCCCTCAGCGCTTTCTGGATTTGCGCCGTGCCGCCGCATCCGCAGATGCGGCAAGGAGTGCTCGAACTCACCGCCATCGACGTTGGCCAGGGCGATTCGATCCTTCTGGTTTCGCCGCAGGGCCGCACACTTCTGGTCGATGCCGGCGGCATACCCTTCTGGATGCACTCGGAATTGGATATCGGCGAAGATGTGGTATCGCCGTACCTCTGGACGCGAGGGTTTCATGAGCTCGACATCGTGGTGCTGACCCACGCCCACGCCGACCACATGGGAGGAATGGCGGCGGTGCTGGCTAATTTTCATCCGCGCCAGTTGTGGCTGGGAGTGGATTCGCCGAGTCCCGAGTTACAAACGCTTCTGCGCGAGGCAAAAGCGCTGAGGATTCCTGTCTTTCTTCATAAGGCCGGAGACAGTCTTGAAATAGGAGGGGCAAAACTTGCAGTCCTGGCGCCGCCACGGGATGCTGAGGCGCATCCTTCACGGCCGAATGACGAGTCGCTGGTTTTCAAAATCAGTTATGGGGCAACGTCCGCCTTGCTGGAAGGGGACGCGGAGAAAAAAACGGAAAAGCAGGTCGTCGAAGAAAATCCGCAGGCCGACCTTCTAAAGGTGGCCCACCACGGAAGCTCGACCTCGACGATCCCGGAGTTGCTGGCCGCAGTGCATCCACGGTACGCGGTCATCTCAGTGGGCGCGCGCAATGTTTACGGGCATCCGCGGCAGGAAGTGCTGGATCGGCTCGCGGCAGCGCACGTTCTTACTTACCGGACAGATATGGACGGGGCAGTTACGTTTTACCTTGACGGAAAAACCGTCAGCTCTCAGCTGGCGGCTCTTCATTGATGGCAAACTCCGCAGTCTCAAGCTCGTCTGGCGTCCGCCGATATTCCTCGATCATTTGCCGCGCCTCGGCTGCGTCTTCCTCACGCACCAGAATCACAGTTCCGCCCACGCCGGGCAGAATGTCCTGTTGCGCGTCGAGAGAAGTCAAGTCCGAGTCGATGCCCGCCGATTCGAGCAAACCCCGCACCACCATCGCTTCGGACTCCTGCTCGGTGTCAAACACGCGCACCAGTTTCTCTTTCGGATTGGGACGTTCTTTTCCCGATGAATTCGGATCTGCCATCTTTACCTCCAATCAGAATTGGCCGACAGGACCAATCCACCGCGCATGCTTCGGGGAGCGCGTGCATCTGATTCTAACTCGACCAGGCGGTCTGCGGGGCAGATTCGTTACCCACATTCCTTTGTGGCTTTTGTGCTCTGATTATCGGAGTAACCGAAGGTCTACACCAATGAGGCCATTGCGCTCCGCGCCTTCTGCCACGACAATAGCTTCAAAGGGCTGGCGCAACGCGCTTGCACCGGGGAACATCTAATCGCGATGTGGGGGCCACATGAGTAGTTTGGAACGGCGCGGACAGGCGGCGGTTGCGAGCGAACGGGAGCAGGAAGCGCGAAATATTCGACGCCTGCAGATCATGATCAGCATGGTGATGTCGGTGATTGGCCAGGACCCAAACCTCACCGTCGAAGAAGCCTCCGAGTTAGCGGCCGGCGCCAAGCGAGCCGCGCTGGCGATGTTTCCCGATAAAGAATTCGCCTACGACATTCTATATAAACCACGCCTCCAACGGCTCATGAACGAACGCTTCCGCCTGCAGTAAAGGTCAAGCATATCGATATGAAACTCGGAAATAAAGTTCAGGCAGATTTGAAAGGGTGCGGCTTCAGCCGCACCGCAAAATCGCAAAAATCAGCAAAGAGTTTAAGCCGCCAGGCTCAGAGACTGAAACCCTGGGTTGAGACGTTGGCGGCGCGTCTGACGACACGCCCTTTCAAGGCCGTTTGGTTTATCGATTGGCAATTGCAAGTCAGCGTTTCACATATAAAACAGACTGAGTCGCGGAAGCCCGTATTTCTCCAACAAACGCTTGTGTATGTATTGCTTCTGTAATTGCTCAATTTGGGCGGACGGCATTTTGCGCCGGTATGGCGCGAGTTCCCGATCCGTCTCTGCCCGCACTTTGACGATCTGCTCATCCGGTGTCGCCGCCAGTAAAACCGCAAACAGTTTCTCTTCTGCCACGGTGAGCCTGCGCTCGAGGTCCTCCAATCGTGGCAGAGTCCTGTCGGCGTCCAGTTCAGCGGCGATCTCGCGCAGTGTACTTGCAGTCTCTCGCGCCAGCGGCGTCGCATCAATCCCTCTTGCTTCCGGAAGCTTCGCGGCGTCAAGTTGTTCTGCGTTGCGTCGTAAGAAAGCAGAAATCTCCGACGCCTGAAAACCAGAGGGGCGATCGCTCGGTGAATCGAGGCTCGTCGCGCCTACCGCGGCCTCTTTCATCTCCTCGGCGGCCGTCAGCACTTCTTGCACGCAAAATCCTAGGCCGTTTGTCTTCCGGGTTTTTCGCGAAGACTTCCGCTCATGGTGTTCAAAAGTAGTGTCAATACCCCGCAGCACAGCCTCTAATGGAATACCTGCCTCTTTCCAGCTCTCCATCAGCATCCAATCGAGTGTGGAAAGCAGCAGCGGGGCGCCCCAGCGCCGCTGAAAGTGTTCCTCGATCTCAGTGAAGTAGTTGAAGTAGTTTTCCACGGCAGGTTGTCTCGGATCAGCGAGTGCGTGTTTTGTTTCCTGGGGAAGTCTTCGTCGGTGCAGCCTCCCGGGCAGGTTTCGCCGTCACATTGCGCTCCCAAATTATGCGCAGGCCTTCCAGAGTCAAGAACTCATCGACACGCTTAATATGTTTTGAGCCCGAGCCAAACAGCGGAGCCAGGCCGCCCGTGGCGACCACTTTGGTTTCGCTTCCCAATTCTTGAACCAGCAGTTCCAGGATTCCATCGATCAGACCAAGATACCCGTAGTAAAGGCCGGATTGCAGGCTACCCACGGTGTTGCTGCCAATCACATGAGCCGGCTTGCGGATGTCCACACGAGTCAGCCGCGCTGTGCGCTCGAACAGGGCGTCGGCGGAAATTCCAATCCCAGGACAAATGACACCGCCCAGGTATTCTCCCCTGGCAGAGACGCAATCGAAGGTGGTCGCGGTTCCGAAATCCACAATCACGCAGGGGCCGCCATATTTTTCGAACGCAGCAACGGAGTTCACGATGCGGTCGGCGCCCACTTCAGCCGGATTGTCGTAGTGCACCGGCATTCCTGTTTTTACGCCCGGTTCAATAAAAAGCGGCTTCGTGTTGAAATACCGTTCACATACTTGCCCCAGCGTCGAGTCGAGGGGGGGCACCACCGATGAAATCACGATGCCATGAATGCCTTTTGCTTCAAGATTCCCCATCGCAAATAAGTTGCGGAAAAGCACGCCATACTCGTCGACCGTCTGGGTCGCGACCGTCGCCACTCGCCAATTCGCCACCAGCAATTCATAGCCTGGCGAGTCAGGTTCGACAGCACGACCAGCGGCCGGAGCGACTTTCGCCACTTTGGCGAAGACTCCCAGCACCGTATTGGTATTGCCGACATCAAGTACTAAAAGCATAAATGAATACGTGGGGACAGCCGCCCGGCCGTCAAAGCCTAGCCCTGCCCGGCAGACGTTAGGCTGGCCTCACTACGCCGCTTAACACAGTACGTATACCCTGTGCAGCACGAACTTGCAGGAACCCGCGTGAATTCAAACCTTCCGTCACACCCTCGAAGCCACCGTCTTCCACCACAACGCGCTGTCCCCGAGCCGAAGACGATCGCTCCTCGAAGCGGTGCAGGATCAAAGCAGTTGCGTCTGGATTCTCCAGCAAGCTTCTATATTCACGGTCGAGCGATCTTAGCAAAGCTACGCACACTTCTACGCGCGACCATTCCGTACCCGTCGCCAAACGCAGGGACGTGGCGATCGCCTGCAATTCCGCGGGGAAACTCGATTGATTCACATTGATCCCGATGCCAACTACGACGTACCGTACTCGGGTGACCTCGGCGTGCATCTCGGTCAGGATGCCGCAGACTTTCTTCCCATCGATCAGAACATCATTAGGCCATTTCAAGTCGGGAACCACTCGCGAGTCGATCTCTTGAATTGCAGCGTGTACGGCTAATCCAGCAGCGAGTGTGAGAACCAACGCTCCGGATGGCGGCAGCGCTGGCCGCAAAAGCACAGAGCAATAGATTCCCGCCGAACGTGCCGAGTGCCACTGGTTGGCTCCCCTTCCCCGTCCCGCGGTCTGCTGTTCAGCCAGGAAAACACTTCCTTCAGGGGCGGCGGCGCTCCCGGCTTCCAGAGCAACCGTGTTGGTCGATCCGATTTTGTAATAGTGATGAAGATGCTTACCGAAAATGGTTCCCTGTAGTTGCGGAGCCAGCATATCCGGCAGCAGCAGATCGGGCATGGACTTCAGACTATATCCGGTTGAGGGATGACCAGCAATATGAACTCCAAGACCGCGCAATTGCTGGATCAGCCGCCAAACTTCCGAACGGCTGGTGCCGATCTCGGCCGCGATCTTGGTTCCGCTGACCACGACCGTGGCGTGATCGATGAGCAACCGCACAACTCGTCCCAGCCGGACGTCAGTTTGTGCCGCAGCCTGTGGCAGGGCCACAGTTGCCCGCGCTCGCCGTTTTGGAGTTGATTGCTTGATGCAGGAATTATCAGGGATGGAACGCGAAACAGCAATCGCGGCCTAAGCCGGGGCTAACCTCATGCTCAGGTCCACTGCTTTGGCGGAGTGGGTGAGCGCCCCAACTGAAATAAAATTCACTCCCGTCTCGGCGTAAGCGCGCACGTTTTCCAGCGTAATCCCCCCGGAAACTTCGAGCGGAATGCGGCGTTCCAGATGCGAGCAGCGCTCGACCGCACGCTTTACCGTTTCGACCGACATGTTGTCCAGCAGAATCGCTTCGCCGGCGTGTTCCAGGGCTTGCTCCAACTCCTCGAGCGTGCGGACTTCGATCTCGATGATCTGCTGGCCTCGACGATTCTTGTGTGCGCGTTCCAATGCAGGCACAATGCCTCCAGCCAGCGCAATGTGATTGTTCTTGATCAGAACACCGTCGGACAAATCCAGGCGATGGTTCTGCCCGCCTCCGCAACGCACCGCGTATTTATCCAGCATGCGCAGTCCCGGCACGGTTTTGCGCGTGTCCAGAATTCGCGCCTTGGTGCCCGAAACGGCATCCACAAACTGGCGCGTCAGCGTGGCAATCCCGCTCAGCCGCTGTATGAAATTCAGAATGACGCGCTCACAGGAAAGAATCACTCGTGCATTGTGCTGGATCACGGCAATCGACTGACCCGAACGCAGGCGAATGCCATCGAAGATTTCAGGATGCGTCGTGACTTCGTAATGCGATGTTACCGCGCCATCCAAAGCGGCGTACACATCCAGAATGCGGGACACGCAGCCAATTCCCGCGAGAATGCATTCCTGTTTGGCCAGAATCGTGGCGGAAGCCCGTTGGTTCGGATCAATGCAGGCATAGCTGGTCGCATCGCGCGTGGCGCGATCTTCCAGCAGTGCGTTCTCAATCACAGCAGTAATGCGTCGGCTATTCCAGTCCATAAATTATTGACCAAGCCCACGTTGGGACCGCCGCCCTCTGCTCGGTCGAGCAAAGCTCGACTATCTCAGTTCATCCAGCTTACTCTTTACTTTTTCGCGCAGAGTTTCCAGCTCCTGGGCCCGCTTCCGAATCCCCTCCACAACCTTGGCCGGAGCCTTCGCAAGAAATTGCTCGTTGCCCAATTGACGCTGGCCATTGGCAAACTCTTTTTCGATCTGCTCCAATTCTTTCTTCAGCCGTTCGCACTCCGCAGCGACATCGATTTTTCTTTCGTAAACAACATGCACTTCGAAACGCGCCGTGTGCCGGGTGCCCGAGAGCTTGGCCAGCGAATTCTCGACAAACTCGATCTTCTCGACATTAGCCAGCCGCTCGACCGCGCCTCGATTCTCATCAATCAGCCGCCGAATCTCCGGCTCTTCGACGTAAACCTGTGCCGGCACCCGCAACTTCTGCTCAACCTTCAACTCTGCCCGCAAATTGCGCACGCTGACAATCAAGTCCTGCAGGATTGCCATCTCAGTCTCGGCAGCCAAATCCAACTGTTTCTCATCCGCTTGCGGAAACGGCGCCAGGGCAATCGACTGCAACGGCGGCCGACCATCGTAAATCGCATGCCAGATCTCTTCCGTGATAAAGGGCATCACGGGATGCAACAGCCGCAGGGCGGCTTCAAAGATACCCAGCAGATTACCGCCTGCGATACGCGCAGATTGCGGTTCCGCCGCGTCCAGCAGCCGAGGCTTGATCAGTTCGATGTACCAATCACAAAACTCGCCCCAGAAAAAATCATAAATCTGATTGGCGGCTTCGTGGAAGCGATAGGTCTCCAGCGCCTCGTTCACGCCCTTGGTGACCCGATTAAACCGTGAAAGAATCCATCGATCCTCGAGCGTCTGCGCCTCGACACCAGCCACGCCTGTGTGGGACCGGGTCTCAGACCCGGTCGCAGGCCGAAGGCCCGGCGCCACCCGGTCAATGTTCATGAACATAAACCGCGCCGCATTCCAAATCTTGTTGGCAAAGTTACGATAGCCTTCCGTCCGGCTCTCGTTAAACGCAATGTCCGTCCCGGGCGCAGCCATGGCTGCCAGCGTAAACCGGGTGGCATCCGTCCCAAAACGCTGGATGATCTCAAGCGGATCAATCACATTCCCCTTGGTCTTCGACATCTTGTGCCGCTCGGCATCGCGCACTAGCGCATGAATATAAACCTGCCGAAAGGGAACGCTGTCGTCTTTCTTGTCACACCAACCGCTGGCCTGCTTCACCTTCGGATCCTGCTGATGACCCGCCATGAAATGGCAACCAAACATAATCATGCGGGCAACCCAGAAAAACAGAATCTCGTACGCCGTGATCAACAGCGTGGTGGGATAAAAAACTTCCAGATCACGCGTCTTCTCCGGCCAGCCCAGCGTCGTAAACGGCAACAATCCCGAAGAAAACCATGTATCCAGCACGTCGGTATCTTGCGTCAGCTTCAAGCCGCGGCATTTTGAACACGAAGACGGAGCCTCGCGTGCCACAATAATTTCCCCACAGGAGCAATGCCACGCCGGAATCCGATGCCCCCACCACAGTTGCCGCGAGATGCACCAGTCGTGGATGTTGTGCATCCAGTTCAGATAAATCTGCTTGTAGTTCTCGGGAACAATGGTGATTTCGCCCTGCTCCACAGCTTCGGTTGCGCGTTGCGCCAGCGGCGCGATCTTGATGAACCACTGCGTCGAAAGCCGCGGCTCGACGACGGTGCCGCAGCGATCGCACTTCCCAATCGCGATGGTGTAATCCTTTTCGCCAACCAAGAAATCTTGCTGGCGCAGATCTTCCAGCACCCGCTTGCGGGCTTCATAGCGATCCAAGCCGGCATACGCACCCGCATTTTCGTTCATCCGCGCCTGCTCGTCGATCACTTCAATCTGCGGCAGGTTGTGGCGAAGTCCAGCCTCAAAGTCATTGGGATCGTGCGCGGGCGTGACCTTCACCGCGCCGGTTCCAAACTCCGGCTGAGCCAGGTTGTCCGTAATAATCGGGATCTCCCGATTCATCAACGGCAACAAAACTTTCTTCCCGTGCAGATGCTTGTAGCGTTCGTCTCCTGCATTCACCGCAACAGCGGTGTCCCCGAGCATGGTCTCCGGCCGCGTGGTCGCCACCGTGATGAACTCGTTCGCACCAATTACCGGATAACGAATCTCGTAGAGCTTGCCCGAAATCTCCTCGTGTTTGACTTCGAGATCGGAAATCGCGGTTCCGCAGCGCGGGCACCAGTTCACGATGTACTTGCCGCGATAAATCAATCCTTCTTCATACAAGCGAACGAAAACTTCGCGCACCGCCCGCGAAAGATTCTCGTCCATGGTGAAATATTCGCGATCCCAATCCACCGACGCGCCCAGCCGTTTCATCTGGTCGAGAATCGCCCCGCCGTAATGCCGCTTCCATTCCCAGACACGCTCAATAAATGCTTCGCGTCCCATCTCGCGCCGCTTCTTGCCTTCCGTCGCAAGCTGGCGCTCGACCATCATCTGCGTGGCAATGCCCGCGTGATCCGTGCCCGGAAGCCACAAAGTCAGAAAACCGCGCATGCGATGCCAGCGCACAATAATGTCCATCTGCGTCTGGTTGAGCATGTGCCCCATGTGCAGCCGTCCCGTGACATTCGGAGGCGGCAACAGCAGCGTGAACACCGGACGCGTCTCCCCCGGCGGAGGCGTGGGAACGGAAAACAGTTTTTCCTGGATCCAGTAGTCGGCCCAACGCGTTTCAATCGCGCCCGGCTCGTACGCTTTGGGAAGATCGTGGGCCATGGTTTCGAAGAAGCACTCAGCGTTCAGCCAACCAGGCTTCTATCGCAACCTGCAAAAGAAATTCGATGAGCTGAGAACCGACGGCTGAGAACTGAGAACTGACCTTTGATCTTACAGTCCGTTTGAAAACCCGGTCAAACCCGCGAAGGGTCGGTGTACGGCGACGGCAAAAGTGACCCCCCTTGCCGCGTTGGAAATGGGAGGTACGAGGGGAAAGGCAGCAACCCTCAAAGAGTGTAATCGCCTTGATCGCGACTGTTGACTAAAACTCAAGCAGATCGCGACGTTTGAAATAGGGGGGCCGTAGTGGGATGATTGTGCTGCGATTTACGGCTCGGACAGCGATGAAATTTCCGGAAGGTCTAATCTCGCTTGGTCTCATTGTGCTCGCCGCTCTGGCAACGTACTTTGTTTCCCGCAGAACGTCGGGAGGGACAATCGTAGACTGGATACCACTGTTTCTCACCAACGCTGTCCCCCTCTTGTACATGGGACTCACAAGGTATTTTCTGCACCAGAATATGTGCAGCGACATCGCGGCCTTTTTATCGTCTTATGCACCGGAGGAAGCACTTTGCGGTCGGCCTACGTAGATCCGCAAACTGCGGCAGCCCGATTTGCGGGCGCGCGAAGGCCATGCGTCATTTCTTCTTCGTATCTTTGCCCATCTTCTTGGCAATCTCTGCCATTAATTTGGGTTTAAGGTCAGCCAGGACGCTATCCACGATGTTCGCAATCTCGCTGGTTTCCTCGCCGGTGGCCGAATCTTCAGGCTGAGATTCGGACTTAGCTTCAGCGCTAGCCGGTTGAAGTTCCGTAACCGCATCCGCGATCTGCGAGCTCAGTTGCGACGTATCGATCTGCGAGTCACGAATCCGCGAATCGACGCCTTGCGCATCGGGGGCCTGCGCATCGACGACTTGCGACCCAACGACCGATTCGCGTATCTGCTTCCAGTTCGCCCAAGCTGCAGCCAGCTCGGTTTCACCTTGGCGATCGCCGGGCTCAGAGGTTGCAGAAGCGTTCTCCGAAGACCCGAGCACGGGATTTGGCGCTGCCGTCGCATCCACTGCGACAGTCGATTCAGCCGCGCTGGGACTCGCCGAAGCCGCCGCCGCGTAAGCGGCGCTTTCGCTGACCGCGTCGACGACTGGAGCGGTGACCGCCAGCACCGCTTCGGCCTGCGGCGGAACTGATTCCTCGCTGCTCGCAGCCGCTTGCGGCGCAGGATCTTGTGGGCTTGATTCAGAACTATCAGCGCGCGAAAACGACTCCACGGAAGCTGACACGGCTTCTGACGAGACTATCGGCGCTTCCGCGATGGGCGAGAACGCCTCGTGAGCAGGCGAACTCGCGAAGCTCATCCCCGCAGCATCGGCTGCGGCGAAAGCTGCGTAAGCCTTTTCCATCTCCTGTTCGAGAACGAGAGTCGCTTCATCATCCCGGAGCGGAACTGGCTCCGCAATCCATCTGGGACCGCTGAACTCCTGAGTTGCGCCGGCCACTGCCATCGTCACGGGAACCAGATCCCTCGATTCACGCTCCCACTTGTCAGCTTCCCTGACCTGCGTTGCGTCGCCGTGACCATTCGCTGGCGCTAGTGAGGCTAGCGCCGCTGTGACTTCTTCATCGCCCAGCTTCGCGGTTTCGGCTGCAACCTGAGGCAAATCAGGCGCCGATTCAGGGGCCGCGTTGTTCTCAGGCGCTGCTGCTCCTGAGGATTCCGTTTGCGCGACTGCTGGAACCAGTTCGCTGGCGGATGATACTGGCGGCAACTCTTCAGCCTTCGCAACTGATTCCTGAGTTGTAGCCGCTGCTGGATCGGCAACCGGCCGCTGGGTGAAGCTTGATTCATTGCCCGGGGCGCTAAACGCGGCGGCGGCGGCCTTGATGGCTGCGATTTCCTCGGCCGTAACGTCCTGCGGCATCGAGGATAGCAAGGCCTCTTCCAATCCGGATTTCATTTCCGCAGGCTTGGGCTCATCGCCTTTGACGGCTTCACGAAGACTCGCGACTACGGCGGATGGTTCCTCGGGGTCAGCGCCACGAGGCTTGGAGTGTGGCGCTGGAATCGACAGGCGGTTCTTCCATCCCGTCTCGCTGTCGCCGAATTCCTTCGAAGGATTTGGTTCCTCGACGCCGGCCAATGCTTTGGCAAAGCGGCTCTGCCTCGAAGGCTGGCTCTGCGGAACAATCTTGTCTTCCAGCTTGGTAAGCGCAGTAAGAAGTTCGCTGGCTTCAAACGGTTTGACGATGAAAGCATCGGCTCGTACGCGACGGGCTTCATCCGCCTTAAAAGGCTCCAGCTTGCCGACAGTCAACAGCACGGGAATGCGCGCAGTCTCCGGCGCTTCGCGCAGGCGCTGGCACACTTCCAGCCCACCATAGCCCGGCATATACACATCGAGCACGATGAGGTCGGGTTTTGACTCGGCAATTTTCTTAAGCGCCGCTGACCCGTTATTCACCGTAGTGACATCGTAGCCGGCATCGCTAAGGATTCTCCGGCCCATGTTCTGGGCTGTCACACTGTCATCGGCGAGCAGTATTTTCCGCGCCAAGCGATGTCCTTTTATCTGAAAGGGGAGATAGCGCGAAGTTAACTTGTCTCGGACTCTAAGTCAATGAGGATACGACATTAAACACGTTACGACGGACCAGTAACCACTGGCGCAAAGATTACTCCTGTCGAAACCCAGTCGAAGGCCGTGCAGTAAGTGCGCAATCACAGCGGCAATATTTTATGAATGCCCTTCTTTTTCTTATGCTTGCTGGAGGCGGTCGTATCGCTGTCGCCGGCCTGATCGGTGGCGGAGGACGCCGAGGGAGCAGCATTTTTCGGATCGCTTGCCGTGGCTCCGCTGGTTCCACCGCTCGCCGGCTGGCTGGCCGCTCCGGCTTGGATTTCGTTGACCTGTTGCGGCGGCGGCAAAGCCTGGGTGTTATCGTCGCTAACGTTGGGTTTCAGCTCGTTAGGATCTGCTGGCCCTACGTTGGGTTTTAACTCGTTCGGATCGGGCTGACTAGGCGCCGGCGCTGATGCATCAGCCGCTGGGGGATTACTTGCGGCCGTCGCGTCTGCCGGAACCGGAGTATCCGAACGCGGTGCAGGCTGGTCGGCCCCCGGTACTCCGCCCTTAACAGTTTCAATGGAAACCGAGTTGCTGCCGGTGCCAGTCCCAGTTCCAAGCGCGGCTCGTGTGGCCTCCTGCATCACCTGCGTTGCACTCATCGGCGTGGGATCGACCAGCGTAGGCTGGCCTACTTTCGCGGCCTCGGCTACGTCTGGATGTTTCTCGAAGGTCTTCATCACTTTCGAGAATTGGCTGGGCTCGTGCCGACTGGCTTCTTCCGCTTTGTTTTGCGCGACCGCGGCCTTGGTCGCTCGAGGCACCGGTTGATGCAGGGCCAGAAGCCGTGTTCTGGCATCATCGGCGCGATCCATCACTGGATAGCGGGTCAGAATGCGGTTGTAGGCTTGCGCGGCACCCTTGGTGAAATCAGCAATCATGCGGGACTTGACTGCTTCATTGCCCGGACGGGCACGCACCAATGCAATCTCGCCTTCGTACGACTGCCCCAGCAGGTAGAGAGCTTCATCGGCTTTGCTATAGAGCGGATACTCGTCGACCAGAGACTCCAGCCGCGCAATGGCGGCGGGGTACGATTGGCGCAAATAGTAGAAACGTCCCACCCCAAACTCCCTTTGGGCGATCACTTCCTGCACTTGCAGCAGGCGCTCCTTGGCCTCCGGCACCAGCTTACTGTCGGGATACTGCATGATGAGCTGCCGGTATTCTTCTTGCGCGCGCATGGCCTGCGTGGGATCGCGATCCGACTTCTCCATCTGCTGGTAGTGAATGTTGGCTAGTTTCAACTGAGCCTCAGCCGCTTCCGGCATGTTGGGGAAGAAGGTTTCGAAATCCTTGTACTCGATTTCCGCCTGGGCAAGCGATGCCGAACCGCCCTCTGCGTACCAGGAGTCGGCTACAGCCAGTTTGGCGCGGGCAATGTATTCGGAATCCGGATAGGTGTTGATGAGGGTTTGCAGCGACAGCCGCGCCACGTCGAAGCGGTTGTGCTTCATCGCGTCCATGGCGCGGTCGAACAAGACTTTATCAGGCTGCTTGGAATCGACATTCGCGATGGGGTTGCTGACCTTCTTGTTGGTGCAGGCTATCGTGACCGCGAGCACGCCCAAAAGAAGTATCACCGAAATACGACGAGACATAAGAACCCTCAGAACTTGGAAATACCTTGCTCGGACTCGCGGGGCAAAAATATATTCAAAGCAACTTCACACCTTCTGCAAAGTCGCTTCGGTTGCCGCCTTCAACAGTTGCCGTGCGTTACTGGTTGGATCGCCTTTGCCGAACACGGCGTTGCCTGCAACCAGAATTTCGGCCCCCGCCCGCACCACTTCGGCCACGGTATCGAGAGCAATGCCGCCATCAACCTCAATCCGGTAACTCAACCCCCGCTGCCGACGCAGTTCTGCTAGTTTGCGGATCTTGTGCACTGCCCCCGGAATGAACTTCTGAGCCCCGAATCCGGGATTCACCGACATGACCAGCACATAATCGATGATGTCCAGCACTTCGGTCAGCGTTTCGACCGGCGTAGCCGGGTTAATTACGACGCCTGCCCGTACGCCATGCCCTCGGATCAAGTGCAGAGTTCGGTTTAAGTGCCTGCAAGCTTCCTGGTGCACGGAGATCCAATCGGCTCCCGCATCGGCGAAATCAGGAATATACAAATCCGGATTCTCGATCATCAGGTGGCAATCCAGGGGCAAATCGGTGGCCTTCCGCAACGACCGCACCACCGCCGGCCCGATCGTGATGTTCGGAACAAAATGCCCATCCATCACATCCACATGGATAACGCTGCCTCCGCCTTCGGCCGCCGCCTGGACTTGCTCCGCCAGATGGGCAAAATCAGCCGACAAGATCGACGGGGCTAGCTCGATCAATTGGGTTCCGGGCATGGGGGCACTTGCGGGAATTTTAACACGCTAGAGGGCGACCCGACGCACTCTTGTGATTTTCGGCGGCGTATACATCTTCGCATCGCTGACGAAGGCGTCCCGGCTGGCGATCACAATCCGGTACAATCATTAGTTTGGTTTATGGTGGCGTAAGTCAGCGCCGCTGACCACTGATTCTTATGGCCATGAGAGTTCGCAAAGCCGTATTTCCCGCTGCCGGACTGGGCACGCGCTTCCTGCCCGCCACCAAAGCACAACCGAAAGAAATGCTGCCCCTGGTCGACAAGCCGATCATTCAGTATGGCGTAGAAGAGGCGCTCGCCTCCGGATGTGACCAGATCATCATCATTACCGGCCGTGGAAAACAGGCCATCGAAGACCACTTCGACGTCAGTTACGAACTGGAAAAGATGCTCGAAGAGCGCAAAAAGACCGATCTGCTAAAGATCGTGCGCGGTATCTCCGACATGATCCACGTCGCCTACGTCCGGCAGAAGGAAGCGCTTGGGTTGGGCCACGCCGTGCTCATGGCTCGCGAACTGGTGGGCAACGAGCCCTTCGCCGTATTGCTCGCCGACGACATTATCGACGCCAACCCTCCCTGCCTGAAGCAGATGATTAACGTCTTCGACCAGACTCAATCCTCGGTAATTGCGATTCAGATTGTCCATGGCAAAGCCATTTCGGCATACGGTGTCCTCGACGTAAAACCGGCAGATGGACGATTCGACGGCCGACTGTACGAAATCCGCAATATGGTGGAGAAGCCGAAGCTGGAAGAAGCGCCTTCCGATCTTGCCGTGATAGGACGCTACATCCTGACGCCAACGGTTTTTGAAACCTTGTCAGAAACCAAGGCCGGCGTGGGCGGCGAACTACAACTGACCGACGGCATGCGTGCCCTGCTCAAGAGAGAAAAAATGTACGGCTACGTCTTCGAAGGCAAGCGTCACGACGCGGGGGACAAACTTGGTTTCCTTCAAGCCACAATCGAATTCGCGCTCAAGCGTAAGGATCTCGGTGGCCCGCTGCGGGAATATCTTAAAGGGCTAAAGCTGTAAGGTCCCCGCAACTGATCTAAAAATGTATTTCTGGCGGCTCGGGTTCGGCCACGCCATCCGCCCGCGGATCGGATGCGCCTGAATTGATCCCGCTCTTGGAATTGTGCATCACCGCTTGGCCGCGTCCCATGGCCGTGGTGTAGGCCCCGCGCACGATCAGGTTGTGGCCTTTGTCACGAAGTGCCTGCAAGACTTCAGGCTTGACCCGCGACTCGATCGGAATGTCACAACTTACGTTGTTGTCAGTTACGGTGAATCGCGGCGCTTCGAGCGCCGCCTGGATGTTCATTCCATAATCCACAAAGTTCGAAACAAACTGAGCGTGCGCCAGGGGCTGGTTTGGTCCACCCATGATGCCAAAGCCAATGTGGACGTCGCCCTGCTCCATAAAAGCGGGAATGATCGTGTGAAATGGCCGCTTGCGCGGCTGCAGCACATTGGGATGGCTAGGATCGAGCACGAACAACGCTCCTCGATTCTGCAACGCGAAACCCATTCCATTCACCACAACGCCGGAACCGAAGCCAGAGTAATTGCTTTGAATCAGCGACGCGATGTTACCGTCTTTGTCAACCGCCGCAAGATAAACTGTGTCGCTGGTCGCGGGACTTCCGGGGCCGGGATTGCAGTTGGCTTTGTTCGGATTGATGAGAGCGGCGCGCTGCGCGGCGTAGGCCTTCGACAACAAGCCCTGCACTGGGACTTTGGCGAATCTGGGGTCGGCGTTGTAACGATAGAGATCGGCATAGGCCAGTTTCATGGCCTCAATTTTTTTGTGCAGCTCCACCGTGCCCTGCGGCCCGCCGGCATCTGGCTGGAATGTACTCATGATGTTCAGCATCTCGAGTGCCGCCATGCCCTGGCCGTTGGGAGGAAGTTCGTAAATCTTCCAGCCGCGATAGTCGATGGAGATAGGTTCAACCCATTCCGCGGAAAAGTCGGCGAGATCATCCAACTGCATGGTTCCACCAAACGACGCCGAAGTGCTTACGATGGCCCGCGCGATCTCGCCCTTGTAAAACGCATCGCGCCCCTGATCGGCGATCAAGCGTAGCGTCTTGGCTAGATCTGGATTGGAAAAGTGCGCTCCGATTTCAGGCGCTTTCCCATGCTGCAGAAAAACCCTGCGCGACTCGCTGGTCTTTTGGAGTTTGGGTTCCTCCTCGACCCAGTAGTCATGGATGATTTCCGGCACAGCGTAACCGTGCTCGGCGTAATAGATGGCTGGAGCAAAAAGATCTTTCCATGGCAGATGCCCGAAGCGCTGGTGGGCTTGGCTCCATCCTTCGACAGCCCCTGGAACCGTAACCGTGTGAATCCCGTCCTCAGGCATCGACGTGATGCCCTGTTTCGCAAGAAATTCCACGGACAGTCCACGTGGCGCCCAGCCGCTCGAATTCAGGCCATAGAGTTTGTCGGTTTTCGCGTCCCAATATATGAGAAATAAATCGCCGCCGATCCCGTTATTCATGGGCTCGGTAACTCCGAGCACGGCATTGGCGGCGATGGCGGCGTCGATCGCTGTTCCACCTTTCGCAAGGATTTGTGTTCCCGCCTGCGACGCCAGGTAATGGCTGGTGGCGACGATGCCGCGGTCCGTCATGACCACGGAGCGGCCGTAAGCGCGGTCTTGAGCGAAAGACTGCATAGTCACACCAAAAAATAAGAAAACGACCAGAAGAATCGGCCGCAGCATGCGCACCTCAGTCAAACGATCTTAAGCTGTCGCAAGTCCCAAAAAGTACGACGTCATCCTGAGCAAAGCGAAGGATCTTGCGCGCATTCGCTAAAACGCAATCGATACTATCGTTGCCTCGCGCGAAGTCTTGACGCTATCCGCCAGATCCTTCACCCGGCTGAGGCCGGGATTCAGGATGAGACCCTAGAAAATTAGTCGGTCGGCCTAACGCCCCAATTTTCCCTGGCCTCATCCTGGACGAACCCGTCACGAAGAGACCTCATCTGGAGCGGAAGCCTCGCCAAGCGCTGTTATCCTGAGCGACGCGAAGGATCTCTGCATTTTGCGTGGCGCATTCGTGCTCGGATCTCACGGAGACGCGCTCCGAAACCCAAGCTAGGTGCCCAGAGTAATCTTCAATTTTCGCGACTTCTCCTCCACACTGTTGACCAGCGTCTCTTTCAAACTATCCAGCTTCCTTGCCAGAGATTCGCTGGCGAGCCCCAGAATCTGAGCGGCCAGAATTCCCGCATTGGTGGCTCCGGCTTTCCCGATCGCTACCGTAGCGACCGGAATCCCCGCAGGCATCTGCACGGTGGCGAGCAGCGAATCCATGCCGTTCAGCGCGGTGGAAGGAATGGGAACGCCAATCACTGGAAGAATAGTATGAGCGGCAATCACTCCGGCCAGATGCGCCGCCCCACCGGCTCCCGCGATAATCACGCGAATCCCGCGGCCCGCGGCCTTGCGGGCAAAGTCTGCGGTGCGATCCGGAGACCGGTGCGCCGAGGTCACATCGATCTCATAGACAATCCCGAAATCATCAAGAGCCTTCGCCGCCTCACGCATGATGTCGAGGTCAGAATCGCTCCCCATCACAATCGAAACCAGTGGTTTGCTCATGATGTCCCTTTGATTTCGCGTTGTCATCCTGAGCAACGCGAAGGATCTGTTTCTTGTCCGGAATGCGTAAACTCGCCTCCGCGCTCAGAATAGCAACCTACTTCTTCAGCGCCCGCGCGGCAATGTCCTTGCGATAATAAGCTTCTCCAAAGCTGATCTTCCCCACCGCCTCATAAGCGCGCTTCACCGCCTCGTCAAGACTGGCAGCTCGCGCCGTAACCCCCAGCACGCGCCCGCCGGCGGTAAAGTACGCATCGTCGTGTTTGGTTGTACCCGCGTGAAAGACCTTCACGCCCGCGACGGTTTCCGCGTCCTCAATCCCGCTGATTTTCTTACCCACTTCAAAAGTACCCGGATATCCCCCCGAAGCCATCACCACGCAAACCGAGGCGTCCGTAGACCAGCGGAAGTCTCCATCGCTGACCCGGCCATCAATCGAAGCTTCCAGCGCTTCGACCAAATCACTTTCCAGCCGCATCAGAATTGGCTGAGTCTCGGGATCGCCAAATCGGCAGTTGAACTCGAGCACCATCGGTCCGCGAGCGGTCATCATCAAACCGCAATAGAGCACGCCTTTATACTCGGCGCCTTCCGCCTTCATTCCCGCCACTACCGGACGTGCGACGTGCTGCAATAGCCAGTTTTGCATCTGCGCGTCGACCATGGTCTCCGTCGAATAAGCGCCCATGCCGCCGGTGTTCGCCCCCGTGTCGCCCTCGCCCACCCGCTTGTGATCTTGCGCCGCGGCCAGGGCTGCTACGCGTTCGCCGTCACTCAGCACCAGGAAAGAAAGTTCTTCACCCTTCAAACACTCCTCGAGCACGACTCGCGAGCCCGCTTCGCCAAGCAGTTTCCCGCTGAGCATCTCCATCGCGACTGCCGACGCTTCTTCTTTGCTCTTGCAGATCACAACGCCCTTGCCAGCGGCCAGTCCGTCTGCTTTCACCACCACCGGCATATGAAAATGCGGTAAGGCCTCGACGACATCCTCCGGGCTGTCGCAAATGGCGTAGTGCGCCGTGGGGATGTGATGGCGCTGCATGAATTCTTTCGCAAAACTCTTGCTGGATTCCAACTGCGCCGCGCTCTGCATGGGGCCGAAGATGCGATGTCCACGTTGGATAAACTCGTCCACCACTCCCATTTGCAGTGGCAACTCCGGGCCCACGACCGTCAGGTCGGGCTTGATCCGCGCGGCCAACGCCAGGAGCGACTCGACACTCTTCACATCGGCAGGCAAACATTCGGCTTCGGCGGCAATGCCGGCATTGCCCGGTGCGCAGTAGACCTGCGAAACCCGTGGAGACTGGCGCAGCTTCCAAACTAGCGCGTGCTCGCGTCCGCCACTTCCGATGACGAGGATCTTCATAGCTCAGGACAAACAAGGGTAGGGAACCAGGAACATGATGTCAAACCCATGTGGCGAACGTTACCAAAACCACTGCGTCAAGTGTAGATCGCACACTCTGGTCCGGTGCGGTTGAAATCGAGGGAGGCCCTAGAGAGTGTGCAGATACGCCAGCAGATCGTTGATCTGTTGCTGATTCAGAACCTGACCGAAGCCTGGCATCTTGTTGCGGCCAAGACGAATAATGTCCGTGACCCGGTCGTCGTTCGCGGGCATACCGCTCATTGGCAGATATTGTTTTTTGAAGACGTGCTTCATGCTGGGACCCTGGCGCCCGCGCGAAGAGTATGGCGCATGGCACCGGTCGCAATAGTTGTCGTAAATCCGGCGCCCGGCGATCTGCTGCGGGTTGAGCCCTAGTTCGGCGTCGCTCTTGCGGCGTTGTACGTCACAGCCCGGCAGCGCCAGCAGGCTCACCACAGAGACACAGAGACACAGAGCGAAGCGATTCAACTTTTCAATTTTGGATTGCCGAGTAGTAAGAATGCGAGATTGCTCCATTTGTTCGTCGACACACAAAACCAAACCGCTACAATAATAAAGCAAAGCCATGTCCGGCGCGGGAACCGAGTGACAGCGAAACGAGTAAACGTAAAACGAGTGTACGAAGCGCCCAACCCCTCTGACGGGACGCGCGTCCTGGTGGACCGCCTCTGGCCTCGGGGCTTAAGCAAAGCTCGCGCCGCGGTGGACAAGTGGCTGCGCGATCTTGCTCCCTCCGATGGGTTACGCAAATGGTTTCATGCGCGCCCCGATGTGTGGCCGTTGTTTCGCAAACGTTATCTCAAAGAGCTGGCGCGTCCGGAATGCACCGAGTCGCTCAGTGAACTTTATCGTCTGGCTAACCAGCGGAAGAAGTTGACCTTACTATTCGCCTCCAGGAACGAAGAGTACAACAACGCCATCGTGCTGAGAGATCTGCTGGAAGGAATGCGCAAGCCACCTACCGGCACAGGCCCCGGAGGAGCTCGAGCAGTCCGCGATCGCCAATCGAAGAAAATGCCAAGATGAGGAGAATTCAGCACTCGACAATCTTTGTGAGCTTGCCGAGTGCTGATTGCTGAACGCTAAGCGCTACTTCTCATTAACTATCGCTTCCACAACGCTGTCGATGGCGTCGAGGACGCGTTTATTGGGCAGGTTCAAGTTGTTGGTAAGGATGGAAAATGCGATCTGCTGGCCGCGCTCAGTAGTTGCATAGCCTGAAAGCGCCTTCACGCCGCCGAGTGAGCCGGTCTTTGCGGAAACGCGCGTCCGAGGATCAAGATTCGCGAAGCGATCCGCCAGAGATCCGTCAACGCCGGCAACCGGCAGCGTGTCGCGGAAGCTCGCTCCCCACGATTGGCGAGCCGCGTAGCGCAGCAACTGGACGATGGCATCGGGCGTGACCAGATTTTGACGGGAGAGGCCCGAGCCATCGTAAAAAACATATTGGTCGCTGGGGACGCCGGCCTGATTCAGAAAACCGTGCAGCACCTCAAGCCCGCCTTCGACCGTGCCCGCAGACCCTTTCTCCCGGCCCAGCAAACGCAGCAGGATCTCCGCGTGCAGATTCTGGCTGACCTTGTTGATCACTCGCACATCCTCGATCAAAGGTTTGGATTGATAACTGGCCAGCACCAGCGGCTGATTCGGCAACGCACGCGACGGCTCGTCACCACCCCTGGCAGGCGCCGTAGCCGTAACAGTCAAAGTGGAAAGACTCGCCAATTCGGTATGCCGCGTGCTTTGCTTTCCGTAGACGACGATGCCTCGCTTCTCCAATAACTGGTGGAAAAGTGCGGCGGCGAACTCGGCGGGATCTTCGATCGCGAGAGCCTCGTTTGCGCCGGCATCATCGAGCGGCACATTACCCCATAACGTGAGCGACGTCGACCCGGGCTCGCGGTTGATAAAAATCTTCCGGCCCGTTCCCGCCGGTGTGGTCATGATGCGGTTGTCGATGCGATAGTAATCTGCAAAGGGCGTGACGCTCACGAATGCATGCTCCCCGGCGTGATCTGCGGGAAGAATATTCACAAACACGACGTTGTCGTTGATGGTGAGCGCTGACACCGGAGCACCATCCGCGAGAACCAAATCATCCTGACTCCATCCTTCTCCGTAGCGCTCGAAGGCGAAGTAGGAGTCATCGGCGACGATGTCGCCATCGACATACTTCACGCCCTTCTGGACTAGCGCGTCCGCAAGTTGTTCCAGCACCTGAATAGGATGATCGTTGCGCGTGGTATGTAAGTTGTAAGGCAATTCACGGCCGGAGAGATTGGGATCGCCGCGTCCGACCAACACCAGATCGCCAGTGAGGCGTCCGTACTTGTCGAGAATTCCGCTGGTCTCGACGGTAGTGCGCGAAGTGTAATCCGGACCGATCAGCGCCAGAGCGGCTGCGGTAGTAAACAGTTTGGTGTTGGAAGCAGGAGTGAACAGCTTGTCAGGGTTGTGAGCGTAAATGATTTTTCCGCTGTCGAGTGAAACGACTTCGATGCCCCAAAATCCGCGGGCGAGATCGGGGGCGGAAAGGATACTATCAATGCGTTTTGCAACCGGACGGTGGGAGGCTGCGTAGAGTTGCGTCGCCAGGAGCAGGCAAAAAACAATCGCGAAATGCGCGCGTTTACGATGCATCTAAGCGTCGATTGTAGCATTGGGTTATCGTTCAGCACTTAGCCTTTAGCACTTAGCATTTGGTCCTGTGAGGACATTCCGAGAACCCTCAGAATCTAGTCAGGGTCGGGGTGCTAAGTGCCAACTGCTGGGTTTAGAATCGGGCGCATGCGTCCGGTGTTTGAATGGAATCTGGGATCGCGCTCGCTGCTATTGGGAAAGCGCACGCTGGTGATGGGAGTCATCAACGTGACTCCCGATTCGTTTTCGGATGGAGGGCTGCACTTCGACCGCGAGCGCGCGGTGGAGTATGGGCTACGGTTGCTGGAAGATGGCGCCGATATTCTCGACGTCGGCGGCGAATCGACGCGGCCCGGCGCCACGGTTCTGCCCGTGAGCGAAACCGAACGCAAGACCGCGACGGCTGGGCCACCACAGAAACAGCCAGTGAGCGAGCAGGAGGAATTGCAGCGCGTGATTCCCGTAATCGCAGCGTTGAAACAAAAGCGCCCCGAGGCGGTGATCTCGATAGATACTTACAAAGCAAACGTTGCGCGAGCGGCGGTTGAGTCTGGAGCCGAGATCGTAAACGACGTCAGCGGATTTCGCTGGGATCCTATGATGGTGAAGACGCTAGGCGGATTGAAATGCGGCGCCGTGCTCATGCACATGCGTGGGCGTCCGGAGGAGTGGCGAAGTCTGCCGACGGTGCCCGATATCGTGACGCTGGTCAAGCGTGAACTGCGGGCGTGGGCCGATACGGCGCTGTTAGGAGGGGTGAAGCACGAGCGGATCGTGCTTGATCCCGGGTTTGGATTTGGCAAGAGCTTTCAAGAGAATTATCCGCTCCTTAAGCGCTTCGACGAACTACATGAACTGCGGTATCCGCTACTGGTAGGAGTTTCACGCAAATCGTTTATTGGACGAGCGCTGGCTCGTAATGGAACGGATGCGCCCGTTGTCGACCGGCTCTACGGCACACTTGCGGCGGAGACAGCGGTCATCCTGAAAGGAGCGCACATTATTCGCACGCACGATGTGCAAGCGTGCGCCGACGCGGCGCGGATCGCGGATGTAGTCGTGAGCTGAGGAGGGTTCCGATCAGGTACACGCGTTCGCTCGTGGACCTTTGTGTCCTTCGTCGTTCGCGCACTTGTCCTTCATCAACCGCAAAGCACACGAAGGTCCACGAAGGAAAACGCTCTGTAAGAACTGACCCGTCCGCCTGCTCGTGATGCTCACCGCTGAACTGCCCTCCACTGCTATAATGAAGGATTGCGCTCATGATGAAAAAGCGTTTAGTGCGTTCGACCACGGTGCTTTGCGTCCGGCGGGACGGCCATGTGGTAATGGCTGGTGACGGACAAGTCACGCTCGGCGAAGGCGTGATCAAACATACGGCCAAGAAAATCCGCCGCTTATATCAAGACAAGATTCTCGCCGGATTCGCGGGCTCGACCGCGGATGCGTTTTCGCTTTTCAGCCGCTTCGAGGCCAAGCTGGAGCAGTATCATGGCAATATCGGCCGTGGGGCCGTGGAGCTGGCGAAGGATTGGCGGACCGACAAATTCCTGCGGCATTTGGAAGCGCTGTTGCTGGTTTCCGACAAGGAACAGACTTTCCTGCTTAGTGGGCAGGGCGACGTAATTGAGCCGGATGGCGGCATCGCGGCTATCGGCAGTGGCGGACCGTATGCGCAAGCGGCAGCACAGGCGCTGGCGGCGCACACGCAACTATCCGCTCATCAGATTGCGGAAGAAGCAATGAAAATTGCCGGCAACATGTGTATTTATACGAATGACAAGGTTACGATTGAGGAGCTCTAGTCGTTAGTCGTGGTCGTTAGTCGTGGTCGTTGGTCGTGGTCGTTGGTCGTTCGCCAAGCCGGTTCAGACCAACAACCAACGACTGGCAACCAACAGCTGATCTTATGGCCATTTACTTACCCGGAACCGTAGACGAAGAACAAATAGCGCTCGACGAGCTCACGCCGCGTGAGATCGTCGCCGAGCTCGACAAGCACGTCATCGGACAGAAAGACGCAAAGCGTGCGGTGGCGATTGCCTTGCGCAATCGGATGCGGCGACAGAAACTGACGCCCGAACTAGCCGAAGAAGTCATTCCTAAAAACATCATCATGATCGGCCCAACGGGCGTGGGGAAAACTGAAATCGCCCGGCGCTTAGCGAAGCTCGCCAACTCTCCGTTCTTGAAAGTGGAAGCGTCGAAATTCACCGAAGTCGGATACGTCGGGCGGGATGTTGAATCCATGATCCGCGACCTGGTTGAGATTGCGATTGAGATGGTACGTGAAGAGAAACTCGAAGACGTAGCTGACAAGGCTGAGCTCAATGCCGAGGAACGCTTGCTGGATATTCTTCTCCCGCCGCCTCCACCGGCTCGGCCCGCAGAGCCGGCGCAGGCCGGGTTCATCCTCGAAGGCTCGACTGCATCTTCTTCTGGTGAATCGCAGAACCGCACCCGCGAAAAACTTCGCCAACAATTGCGCGAGGGCAAGCTCGATGAGCGCATGGTGGAAATCGATGTGCGTGAACGCGCGTTTCCGTCTTTTGAAATCATCTCCAATCAAGGCGTCGAGGAGATGGACGTCAACATCAAGGACATGCTGCCCAACATCTTCGGCCAGCGTACGAAAAAGCGGAAGATGAAAGTCAATGAGGCATTCGAATACCTGATCCAGGAAGAGGAACAGCGGCTGATTGATATGGATCAGGTAACGCGGGTTGCGATTGATCGGGTGGAGGATTCAGGAATTATTTTCTTGGACGAGATCGACAAGATCGCAGGCCGCGAAAGCGGCCATGGGCCTGATGTTTCGCGCGAGGGCGTGCAGCGCGACATCCTGCCCATCGTGGAAGGAACTACGGTGAACACGCGCTACGGCATGGTTCGCACCGACCACATTCTGTTCGTGGCGGCGGGTGCGTTCCACGTTTCCAAGCCGAGCGACTTGATTCCGGAACTGCAAGGGCGCTTCCCCATTCGCGTGGAACTGCAGTCGCTGACCATGGAAGATTTCATCCGCATTTTGACCGAGCCCAAGTCTTCGCTGGTGAAGCAATACACCGCGCTACTTGAAACCGAGAATGTGAAGCTCGAATTCACCACGGATGCTCTCGAAGAGGTTGCGCGCTTTGCCTTCCGGGTAAACGAAGGCACCGAGAACATCGGAGCGCGGCGCCTGCACACCATCATGGAACGCGTGCTGGACGAGATCAGCTTCGACGCGCCGGATAAAAAAGGCGAGAACTTCAAGGTAGACGCAGACTACGTACGCCACATGCTGGCGGACATTGTGAAGGATCAGGATCTGTCGCGATATATTCTGTAGAACTAGCAACGCGTCGGCAAGGTCTGCCCTTCTGGTAATCTTGTTGTTCTGCCGATGAGGCCATCCCTCTCGAAGCTTCTGTTATTGCTGTGTGGCACTGCTGCGCTTATCGGCTGCGGGGTTCCCGGCATTCCTAGGCCTCCATCGTTAGATCTGCCCCAGCCAGTCACCGATCTTCGGGCCGTGCGCAAAGACGACCGCGTTTACCTAGATTGGACCGTCCCGGCGCAAACCACGGACCGTCTCGCGGTCCGGCATTTGGGTCCCACACATATTTGCAGAAGTCTGGATGCCGCGATCAGCCAGTGCGCGAATCCGGTCGGAGAAATGCCAGCGCCACAGATTCCCGGCGCAACTGCTCAGCGAAATAAGCATGCAAAGCCTGCCCCGGCGGCGCGAGCGAGCTTTACCGACATTCTTCCGCAAACGCTCTTAAGTGAGAATCCCGATGTCGAGATCTTTTATGCAATTTCGGTTTTGAATAGCAAGGGCCGTAGTGCCGGACTTTCGAACGTTGCGCACGTGCCGGCGGCACCTGCGTTGCCCCCACCCTCCGACTTCCAGGCGCATGTGACGGCGGAAGGCGTCCTGCTTAGTTGGACCGGGATTTTACACCCGGCCGAAACGCTGGGGTTGCGATACCTTTATCGCGTCTATCGTCGGCCGGAAGGTGGAAGTACAGATACCGTTGTGGGCGAACTGCCGGTGGACGAATCGTCCACGACACAACTGTTGGATCATAGCTTCGAATGGGAGAAAACATACTTCTATCGCGCAACTGTGGTCACGCTGATTCGCGCGGAGGGAAAACCCGAGACTCAGTTTGAGGGCGACGACACGCCCGCTGTAAAAGTCTTCGCTCACGATATCTTTCCGCCCGCGGTACCTTCCGGTTTGCAGGCTGTTTTTTCGGGAGTCGGTCAGCAACCATTCATTGATTTAATTTGGGCTCCCGACGCGGACGCCGATCTCGCGGGCTATAACGTCTTTCGTCACCAGGCGGGAACTGAACCGATGAAGCTTAATACGGAACTGGTGAAGATGCCAGCGTTTCGCGACATGAATGTCGCGTCTGGCAAGACCTACATCTATTCTGTGTCGGCGGTCGATGTACGCGGGAACGAGAGTGCGCGCTCGCAGGAGGCCAGTGAGACCGTACCATAGAAACAGCTTTCAGCACTCGGCATTCAGCACTCAGCGTTTAAACTTAGCGGGATCGACGGTGCTGGCAAGAATGTTCAGAGAGCTGATAGCTAAACGCTGACGGCTGGGGTTCACATGAAATATTGCAGGTTCGAAGTTAACGGACAATCTCACTACGGCTTGGTTGAAGCGGTCGCCGGAGTTGAGCAGATCACGCGATTACTGCTGAAGCCGCCGGAGGAAGCCGACGGCGACATCGAGGATCTACCTTCCAAGCGCATGGACCATGTGACATTTGCCGAGGCGAGGCTACTCGCGCCGGTCCGGCCGTCGAAGATCGTGTGCGTGGGCCGCAACTATCGCGAGCATGCGGCCGAACTGGGCAACGAAGTGCCGATCGAGCCTTTGATCTTCTTCAAGCCGCCGTCGTCGCTACTCGCGCCTGGCGGCGAAATCCGGCGGCCGAAGCTTTCGCATCGCGTCGACTTCGAAGGGGAACTCGCAGCCGTGATTAGCCGGCGATGCTACAAAGTGAGAGCGGATGAGGACACGCGTCCGTACATTCTTGGCTATACCTGCCTCAACGACGTGACGGCGCGCGACTTGCAAAATAAAGATGGTCAATGGACTCGCGCGAAGGGTTTCGATACGTTTTGCCCGGTTGGCCCGTTGGTGACAGATGAGATTGATCCATGGGCTGGAGTTGGGGTTGAGACCCGAGTGAACGGAGAACTGCGACAGCAGGGCAATACCCGAGATTTCATTTTTTCACTCGGTGTTGTCATCCGCTATATCACGCAGGCGATGACACTATTCCCCGGCGACTTGATCGCGACCGGTACTCCCAAAGGTGTTGGCCCGGTGGTTGCCGGAGATGTGATTGACATCAGCGTCGAAGGGGTGGGCACGTTGAGGAATTCGGTGGTGGACGAATAGCTACATGGATCGGAATCGAGCTTCGCTCGACCGGACAGCCGAGGGCGGCTGTCCCCACGCACGCTGGATCACTTCTTCACTCGCACCTGGACTCGGGTTCCTTCGGGGAGTTTGCCGTCCAGTAGTTCGATCTTTCCTTCTCGAACCACCCCGTTGAATTCCTGACCTGGTGCAGGAATGCTTCCTGCCTTAGACGGGGGCATGGGCGCGCGCGCCACGCGTCCCATGCCTTTGTCCATGGCGGCGTTGGCGAGCCGGTCGGCTTCTTCGTTCTGTCCGCGAAGAACGTGGCCGATGGAAAACCAATCCAGCTTTGCGATCAATTCTTTTGCGCGAGCATGAAGGTCCTGCAGCGCGGCATTCTTCACTTTGTAGATGCCTTTGATTTGCCGCACCAATAACTCGGAGTCGCTGATCACTTTGAGCGCTTTGTGGCCGTTCGCTATGGCGTACTCGAGTGCGGCGATCAGACCCTGATATTCAGCAAAATTGTTGGTCTGATGGCCGAGGTACTCGCTCAGTGCGGCAACTTTTCGCCCCGCTTGATCCTGGATGACGACACCGTATCCGGAGGGCCCTGGGTTGCCGCGCGCGCCGCCGTCGCTGAAAGCAACCAAGTGATGCGCGGGTGGGTTCTCGCGGAGGCTGAACAATTCTTTCGTGGAATGAGCCGATGAATGCATAGCGGAAGTTTTCCCCTGCAGTCGGCTATCTCTTGCCGAGCCGCTCGGCTTGGGACCGCCGCCCTCGGCCGTCCCCACGCGAGCTTCGTTCTCCATTATTTCAAATAGTGATCGAACCAGGCGACCGTGCGATCGATCACATCCTGCCGGTGTTCGGGTTGGAGAAATTCGTGACCTTCGCCGGGATAGATGACCAGTTGCGTTTTCACGCCGAGCGTCTTGAGTGCCCACCAGAATTCGCGGGATTGCGGAGCTGGGCATTCGCCATCATACTGGCCAACCAGCACCAGCGTGGGTGTCTTGACGTTTTTTATAAAAGTGATCGGAGCGCTCCGTGCATAGATCGCTGGATCGTCATACACGGTCGCGCCAAAATAGGGAGGCATCCATTCGTCAATATCGTTTTGACCGTAGTAGCTTTGCCAGTTCGCCAGTCCGGCCCCGGCCATGGCAGCGCGAAAACGGTTGGTTTGAGTCACGCCCCACATGGTCATGTAGCCGCCATAACTCCAGCCGGTAATGCCGATGCGATTGTTATCCACCGGCAGAGTTCTTACGACCTCATCCACGCCTTTCAAAATGTCCTGAAAATCTCCGTAGCCAAAATCCTTGACATTAGCTTGGGTGAATTTCTCCCCTTGCCCGAAGCTGCCGCGGGGATTGGGATAAAGCACGAAATATCCGTGCGAGGAGAGATCGTAAGTATTGAAGAAAATCTCGGGCCATCCGACACGCGCAAGCCCGGCCGGGCCGCCGTGCACTACCACGATCATGGAATAACGCTTGTTGGGATGGTAGTCGGTGGGAAACATGAGCCACCCTTGAATCTTGGTATCCCCGTTAGACCAATGGAGACTTTTGACCTGGCCCCAGTTGGGCCGGACAGAATCATTGATACGAGTGACCTGTCTCCACTCCCCAATGGGGCCGACCCATATTTCCGGCGGGTGCGTAGATGAATGTCGAATCACGGCTGAGTTCTGTCGGTCCGCCGAAAGCGAAACAGCGGGAACGCCTTCAGCGTCCGTGGAGATCACGTCCGGGCCGGTCCACTGCGAAGATAGTTTTCCACTTGAAAGATCGACCGTGGAAAGCCCCGCCTCACCGTCAATATTTTCGGTAAAAAAAATTTTGGAGGATGATCCCCAGTACAGCCACGACGGCGATGCGGCAATTCCCGGCGTGACGTTGCGAGCCTCTCCCCCGGTTGCGGAAACCGTAAAAACATCGCCGCCGATTGATCCCTCATCGCTCATGAGTCCGCCGATGAAGGCGATGGTCTTGCCATCCGGAGACCATCGCGGTACCGCGATCTGCAGAGCAGGCTTGTACACCGGCCTGATTTCCCCGCTATCCGCGCTCAGCGTGTAGATTTGAGCGACATACCAATTGGAATCTCCTGCGCCGTGCGCCGCGATGGTCGCGAAAGTCTTGCCATCCGGCGACCAGTCGTACTGATAGACGTACATATCCGGCGGCGAAAGCTGGCGAACTTTACCCGACCCAACGTCCACCAGAGTAAGTCGCTGTTCGTAAACTTTCTGGTCTATCACGCCAGTCTCCGGCACCATGGGCATCAGAGGGCCGGCGGCGCGAGGCGCGTTTTCGGTGAACAAAAACGCCAGCGTCTTTTCATCGGGCGACCACGCGGGGTCGGCCAGGTAGCCCTTGAGGTTGGTCAGCTTGCGCGCCACTCCGCCCTCTACGTTCGCAAGGTAGAAATTCGATTGCCCTTCCCCGTCAACGTCGGAAAGAAAAGCCAAATGCTTGCTATCGGGCGACCAAGCAATGGTGCCCTCGCTTGCGGTCTGGTTATCGCTGCTCGCGGAAATTCGCCTTGCCTTGGATCCCGGAGACTTCAACTCCTGAACATAAATCGCCGATCCTCCGGTTGCTTCCCCGGAGTCGTTCAGCGGGGACTGCACCACCCAAGCAAGGCGACTCCCGTCTGGTGAAAGCGCGACCTGATCGAAGGTTCGAGCGACGGTGCTAGCGCTTTGCGCCTGAGCGACGGCAGTTGCGGCCAACAAAGCAACCAGAAACGCAAGTCTTGCCAATTTCCAACGGTTCGTTCTCATTCCAACCTTTCCCTCGGAGCGTGATGTGCAGAATTAAACTCCAACCTAAAAAGCACGCACAACGGCGACGCAGACCGTTCCGCTAGCGTTGAGGAACCATTGTCGTTGCATCGGTCACCTCCGTGGCAGTTATCTTCCGGCAGCCAGTCTGCTTGCTAGACGGGGTGGCAACTCGGCGGCAATGATGCGATCCTGCGCGCTTTTTAAATTGTAGGGCACGCGAAAAAAGGTAACGATACCGGCGTCACTGTCGAAGAGTGCGAAGCCAGCCCGCCAATCGCCATCGCGCGGTTGCCCCACAGAACCGGGATTGATCAGATAGGGCAAATTCTTCTTTAGCGGAAATTCACTACTTTCGGGTTGCCCGACCGTTCTGTAAGCAGGATGAATGGAGTCGACGTGATCGCCGTTTAAGGTGAAGCTTCCCTGCAGATGAGTGTGTCCAAAAAAAGTAACCTTCGTCGGAGCCACGATCAGCGGTTCCACTGCGTCGCCTACCGTCACTACATATTCATCTTCGTTCACGGGAGATCCGTGCACAAATTGGACATCGGGGAGATCTTCGATCCGCACTGGTCCCTGCGGCAAGGAACGCAGCCATTCCAGATTTTCTCCAGTGAGCTGATCGTGTGTCCATTGCGAAGCCAGAGCGGCCACGGGATTGAAGTCAGCTATGTCGACCAGACCGCACACTGCTTTGTCGTGATTGCCACGGACGAAAAGGTTCCCCATGCGGCGTGAGCGTTCAATGACTTCATTGGGACTCGCCCCATAGCCGACAATGTCACCCAGGTTAAAGACCACGTCATACGCGGGAGCGGCCGCGAGACAAGCCTCAAGAGCTTCGAGATTGCTATGAATATCGCTTACCAGAAGTATGCGCAACTGGTCACCGGGCAAAATGGCGATTATAGACCCAAACGGGCATGTAGGGCTGACACTGTTGTCCGCTGTGTTCGATTTGGACGCTTGCTCTGGGTTCCCTACGCTAAGAATCACGTCCCAAGCACGGACAGGGATGTTCGCTCTACACTTGATTCACTACCGGGCATCGTGCCCAGTGGCCGGGCGATACCTCAAGCAAAGGCGGCAAATTGCGTGCGCAGTCCGCCACCCGAAAGTCGCAACGAGGCTCGAATGGACATCCGGGCGGAATCGCGTGCATCGGCGGCACGGTGCCTTCGATGGTTGCGAGCGGACGCGTGCGATCCGTTTTCAACGTGGGGACCGCATTCAGAAGTCCGCGGGTGTAGGGATGCGCGGGAGCATGGAAAATTTCATGTTTCGATCCCAATTCCACGAGATTCCCGGCATACATCACTGCGATGCGGTCTGCAACCTGTGAGACTACCGCGAGGTCGTGCGAAATGAAAAGCATGGCCAGGCCGAATTTGGCCCGCAATTCGGCCAGCAGTTCCAGGATCTGCGCCTGCACGGTAACGTCGAGAGCGGTAGTCGGTTCATCGGCGATCAAGAGCGCAGGACGATTCACTACCGCCATGGCAATCATGATGCGCTGCCGCATCCCTCCGGAGAGTTGGTAGGGATAGTCGCGGGCGCGAAGGGCTGCGTCCGGGATCGCGACATCTTCCATCATTGCAACGGCTCGATCCCAGGCTTCCCTTTTCTTGACCTGGGCGTGTACTGCGACCGCCTCTGCAATCTGCTCACCCACTCGCATGACCGGATTCAGCGCGGTCATTGGCTCTTGAAAAATCATCGCCATCTGCGATCCTCGCAGATGGCGAATGCCCTCGTCTGGAAGATGCAACAAATCGTGCGCGGACTCGTTTGCATTCGTGAACAGAACTTCCCCAGTAACCCGCGCCTGCGGGGGGAGCAGACGCATCAGTGCCAATGAGGTGACGGACTTCCCCGAGCCGGATTCGCCGACAACACCGAGAACTTCGCGGGCGGCGATGGTCAAACTGAGGTCGCGCACTGCAAGTATGGGGCGTGCTGAGGCCGGGCCCGAGGTGGGAAACTCGACGGTGAGATGCCTGACATCCAGTAGCGAAGGCACGAGGCATATCCTAACAGGGTGGATATGCCTTCGCGCGCTTCGGAGTTAAGTCCAGCGACGATCGGTCCAGCCGTCTCGCGTCCCGTTTAATCGTCGTCCGGGTCGGTCGGCGGGGTTTTGTCGTTGATAAAATACTTGCCGTCGTATGGAGTTGCGATCTTTTGAAAGCGATTGTGCCGGTGAAAATCGAAACAATCCGAAAGGTCGTCGGCATATCGATCCGCATATCCGAGCGAAGGCAAGTGGTAAACCTCTTCGATGAACTTCAAGATACTGCCGAAGTCATGGGTTACGTGAGAGACATAATGCTGCTTGGCGAACGGCCCCACCACAATCAGCGGCACGCGAAAACCATATTCGTACGAGTTAATCACCCTCGGCGCAACGTGGTCGTACCATCCTCCCCAATCGTCCCAGGTGATGATGATGGCAGTGTTGTCCCAATACTGACTTTGGCCAATGGCGTTGACGATCGACGCAACCCAGGATGGCCCCAACCCCTCGCCCCCTCCGGGGTGGTCCGATTCCTGCCCAGTCGGAATCACCCAGCTGACATTGGCTAACTGACCGTTCGCAATGTCGGTCAACACCTGCGCGGGTTTTAGAACGACATCATTCGTCCAATCCGGGCCGAAACGCAAATGGTCAATCGCATTCGGCCCGGTCCAGATGGAACCTGCCGATGGGGCGTAGTACCGCCAACTGACTCCGGCATTGTCGAGCAAGTCTGCCAAGGTTTGATGCTCGAAGCAGGGATATATGTTCTGCGCTTCGCTACCACTGGGGTCAATTACCTTAACGTATTCGTCCGACGGGGCCGTACACCCAGTGTTGTTAGTAGCGTTCGTGACACCGGCTGGGTTCTCAGAAACGAACAAGTCGCTGTCCGCGCTCGGAGCCGAAGTTCCAGAAATTATGAATTGGTGCGCGGGGAAGCTGGGCCCCTGGTTGGTCTGGAACATCCGGTCGCCGAAGGTATACTGCTCGGCTAATGCGAAGTAGGGATCCAACAAGCCGGTTGAATTATCCACATACCTGAACTGCGGATTAGCCGGCGGACAGCCCGATGACCCGGGGCTGCAGGTCACGGCTATTTTGTTGGCTCCGTCCATTTTCCCATTGTCGTACATCTTGACGAACGCCGAATGGGCGTGACTGAGGTCGTAATCGTTCGCCAACGGTACCGGCGCCAGAGGAATTACCTGGCCCTGCGAATTCACCCCGCTCGATGCGATGTCTACACCGTACGTGAAGTGCGGGTTGCTGCCGAAGAGGTTATCGGGCGTGCGATTCTCCTGAAAGATTACGACTACGTTTAGAAAGCCGCCGTGATTTCGCGGAGCCTGGGCGCGTGCAACGGTAGCGCCAACTGAAACCAGCAGTACGGAAACCATAGCAATAAACTTCATAACACCCCCTGGGAAGTTGGCTCCGTCTCGCGGAAAGCACATTCGCAGACTAAGAAAGTCGGGCTCGAGGGGCCAAGTTACACGTAACTTTGCCTCAACAAGTCCTGCCTGTCAAGAATTAAAGAGGTCCGTCTGGCCCGCGATCAGCACGGCTTTCAGCGTTCCGCGCTTCAGGGAAGAGTCTCCGTCAACCCGTCTTATTGGTGAACCAATCAACGCAGCAGAGTGAAAAATCATGCACATTGACAGTGCGGGGAGCCGCGATGTATCTTCTTCCGACATTTGAGCTACTATTGCGCCTCGTTGCTGCCGGGAAATGCCCTCCCCATTTGGCGTCGGGACCGAGCGCGAATCGCACTCCCAACCACAAAGGACAATCTCATGAATCGAGCGTGCGCCATTCCTTTAGGTCGTGTGAAAAAATCTGCACTCATCGTGCTTATGCTCGCGTTTGCGATTGCTCTTGGTATCGCAACTCCCGCTCAGGCGCAATTCTCTTTGATCAAGATCAGCACAGACAGCTTTCACAACTCCGATAGCCAGCATAAGACCGAAGTCGAGCCTGACACCTATTCCTGGGGCTCAACCATGGTCGCCGCGTTTCAGGTGGCTCGCGTTGCCGATGGCGGCGGCGCGGACTTGGGATTCAGCACTTCTACCGACGGGGGCAAGACTTGGACCCACGGTTCTCTTCCCGGACTCACGGTCAACTACAAGCACGGCACCTATTCCGCAGCGAGTGACGCGTCCGTGGTATATGACGCGAAACACGGAGAGTGGCTCATTTCCAGTCTTCCGATTGGCAACTCGGGGGTGAATGTTGCGGTCAGCCGTTCCAAGGATGGGCTGCATTGGGGGAACCCCATCATGGTGGACAGCAGCGAAGGAGACGACAAGAACTGGATTACCTGCGACAACAACGCGAAGAGTCCGTTCTATGGCAACTGCTACACCGAGTGGGACAGTTTTAATGTCGAGATGAGCACTTCCACCGACGGCGGACTTAACTGGGGACCCGCCAAGACGTCAGCGGACAATGCTGGCGGGTCGGGCGCCGAACCGTTGGTCATGCTCAGCGGCAAAGTGGTTGTGCCGTTCCTAGGTAATGCGATGGAATCCTTCACTTCGACCGACGGTGGCGTCAGTTGGGGACGGAGCACGACGATTTCCTCGGTCAACACCTTTCAAGGGAATAGCACTCTGCGGAGCGTTGGACTGCCATTTCCTTCGACCGGAATCGACAAGTCGGGAAAGATTTATGTGGTGTGGTCAGACTGCAGCTTCCGAAAGGGCTGTAGCACCAATGACCTGGTGCTGATCACTTCCACCAATGGCACGAAGTGGACCAAGCCTGCACGCATTCCGATTGACCCGCTCACCAGCACGGTCGATCATTTCATTCCCGGGTTGGGCGTGGATCGCTCGACCTCAGGCAGCACTGCTCACCTCGCCGCGACTTATTATTACTATCCGAGAGCCAACTGCAACGATTCCACCTGCCGGATCCACGTGGGCTTTACCGCGTCCACGGACGGAGGCAAGACCTGGACAGCGGGAAGAGATCTGGGCGCTGGCCCGATGCAGATCAGTTGGTTGCCAGCCTCGCAGAATGGTCCAATGCTTGCCGATTATCTGTCGTCCTCGTATGTGAACGGCAAAGCCTTTGGAGTATTCATGGTGGCCCAGGCACCTTCCGGCGGCCTGTTCAGCGAGGCCGCATACACCACCAAGCAACCCCTCGAGGCTTCGGCGTATGAGCAGCGCTTCAGTTCAAGAGGTGAAAACCGCATACCCAACGTTCACGCGGATCGGCCGTTCCCAAGATCTCAGGGTGAAGAAAAGGCAACTCCTCCTGCCCGCAGCGACTTGCGGAAGTAGAGATATTTCTTCGGCGGCTTGGCGGAGAATGAACTTCACGTACAGGATTCGTGCGAAATGAAATTCCAACGATAAGGAAAACCTGATGAATCGAAATAGATTTCCGTTCTTGACGCTTGCGCTGGCCTCGGTGATTACGGTAGTACTGGCGGCGCCTGCACAGGCTCAATTCACGCTGGTAAGAATCAGCACCGATAAGTTCACCAACTCCGACAGTGTGCACAGAACCGAAGTCGAACCCGACTTCTTCTCCTGGGGAAATACAATTGTGGGCACGTTCCACATCGCGCGAGTACCTGGATCGATCGGTTGGGGCAGCGCCGATGTGGGGTGGGCCACCTCTACCGACGCTGGTAAAACCTGGACGTACGGCGTTCTCCCCGCGCTGACCGACAAGTACAAGAAAGGACCCTACGGCTGGGCAGCCGATCCCTCCGTCGCCTACGACGCCAAACACGGCGAATGGCTGATTTCCACGCTCCCGCTCAAGAATCAGGAGAACTCAGGAACAATCGGAGATGTGGCCGTGAGCCGTTCCCCGGACGGCATCCATTGGGGCAAGCCAGTCATCATCGATAACACCAAATTAGACGATAAGAATTGGACCACTTGCGACAATCATCCCAAGAGTCCCTACTACGGCAATTGCTACACAGAATGGGATCAGGCGTACGGCAGCGGCGACGTCTTGATGAGCACCTCCCACGACGGCGGACTGACTTGGGGTCCGGGCATACCTTCGGCTGACCACGCCGGCGGTTTGGGCGGCGAACCCGTAGTTCAGCCTAATGGCACCGTCATAGTGCCGTTCCAGGGCGGAGGCATCGACGCCTTCCGTTCGACCAACGGCGGCAAGAGCTGGACCACAACCGTAGCCATCGCGGGCATCGAGAACCATCAGGATGACGGCGGAATCCGCACCGGCTTTGATCTTCCTGGAGCCGCCATTGACGGCTCGGGGAAAGTTTATGTCGTCTGGTCCGATTGCCGTTTTCGCAGCGGCTGCGACGCTAACGATGTGGTGATGAGCTCTTCGAGTAACGGCAAAACCTGGAGCGCGGTCACCCGCGTGCCGATTGATCCTGTAAAAAGCACGGTGGACCACTTCCTTCCTGGAATCGGCGCGGATCCGGCCACCTCCGGCAGCACGGCTCACTTGACCATCGTTTACTATTATTACCCGGTTTCGGCCTGCAACAACTCCTGCAAGCTGGAGGTGGGCTTCACAACTTCTTCAGATGGCGGCAAGACCTGGACCGCAGGGAAACAACTGGCCGGACCGATGAAGCTAACCTGGCTACCGATTTCCGACGATGGATACATGGTCGCGGACTACATTGGAGTGACCTATAACAATGGAAACCCCTTCGGCATATTTATCGTAGCCAAGCTTCCGTCGGGCGGACTGCTGAACGAGGCCGCATACACCACGAAAGAACCACTGCTGGCTGTGGCCGGTGAGCCTCGATTCAGCTCGAGAGGCGAAACGGCGGTACCAGGCGCGAAGTCCGATCATGAGATGAAGTTCTACTACGACGACGAAGGCCAAAGGCCGATTCCTCCGTGGAGGCTGATTCCACCCCCGAAACAGAAGTAAGTTTCTTGCCTCAAACTCGAAGCCGCCAGCGCCTAGACGCTGGCGGTTTTTTCTTCCCGCAGGTTTCCAGAGTTCACGGACTCGGCGCTCCACAAGGATTGCGCCGGATTTTCCACACTTAGCAATGCCAATAGGTCCGTGCATGCCAAGTGAAGTTGCAACCTCGACGTCCGCAAGCAATGCACTCCAAGCGCGCTCCGCGCGACTTGTGATCATGCGCTTGCACCAAATCCGGTCAGGGGCTTGTGGAGCTGCTGCACTCGACTGCATTCAAAGCAGATACATCAGTGCGTTTTTCGTTGACTCCCAGAATAGGAAGAGTAAAAACATAATCGTTCTTTGACACGTTCTGGAGTTTACCCGGTTGGTGCGGCGTCCGGGACCCAAGCGAAGTCACTCCGCGGCATCGCAAGGTGAAAAGTGGAGAGGGCGAGCGAGGGTCTATAGCAAAGCGCTGGTTGAGGCGAACAAGAACATCATGTCAAAGGCAGGATAGAGTCCCGAGGCGTTGAACTGGTTTATCCGGTTGGCGGTAAGCCCGGAGCCCAAGCAACGACCGCAACTGACGCAGGCCGCAAGGCTAGCGACGACCGCAGGTCGGCGAGGGTCTAACGCGAGCTACTGGCCGAGACGAATGAGCTCAACACCACCTCGGGACTCTTAGTGTTTGCGGCAAACACGCGGTGATAGCCGCCCCGGTTGTCATGCCGAGCAAAGTTAAGCTTTTTCACGGATAACTCGCATCAGGATAGCTGAAGCAACTTGGCGTCCGAAATTCTTCTAAACTCCTCAGCGGAAGCAATACATTCTGCTCTTTCAGGTATGGGCCTGCTGACGCGATTGGGATATTCGTCATAGGTTCGGTTATCCAGCAGTCTGCCGTTTTGTTTCTTTCTTACACCGCCCCATTGTTTGAAGAAGAAAGGGACTCGCTGATCTCTGCACTGTCGGCGAATGGAGGTGACCCACTCCTTCTTCATCGGACGCGCGCCGGGTCCGCTCTCGCCGCCGACGATCACCCACGCGATGCCTGTGAGGTCAATTTCCCCGAGGTCTTCTAGCAATGGCTCGATTGAAAGAAAGCGAACCTTCGAGGGGGCCTGACGAAGATGATTGATCCTGGGCAATCCGTATTTCCGATCTTCGACGCTCACGCCCCACCAGATGTTTTCTTTTTCCGCCGCGAATCGCAATTTGCCGGTGAGCAGCTCTTGCAGTCTTTCTGATCGCTTGGTCAATACCTGATACGTATGCCAGTCAGCCGTCGCCATCACCCGCGACACAGCTTCGGTGTACGCGTCGGGCACTCCCGGCTGAAACAGATCGCTCATCGAGTTGACGAAGACCAGCTTGGGTGAGCGCCAGGCAAAAGGTTCAGTCAGCTTTTCTGGGACCAAGCGCAGGTCAAACCCTTGTTCGTAAGGATGTCCTTTGACTCCGCGAAACCGCTCCGCGAAAGTCTCTGCGTAGCAGTGCTTGCACCCGGGGCTGATTTTCGTGCAGCCGCGGACAGGGTTCCAGGTGGCGTCGGTCCACTCGATGTGGGAATTGAGTGACATTCCTAGTTCCAAAAGGAGGTTTGGTCTGTGCTGTACTTCAATACCTCGTCCCAGAATCTATACGCCCGCTCGTGTCGAGAAAATAGGGCCAGACGGTATAGGGGCCAGTTCTTGTCCGGAAACATTATCTCTTTCATCTTGTATATCGGCTGGGATATACAGCCCAGCGATTCCATACGCCTCGAGAAGGTTTCTGCGAGGAATTTTGGGAAGGGTACGCCTCCGGCCTCGGCTGTTGCCCAATCAGTGCGCCAACCAGGGAGATCCAAGAAATCGGCCACTTTGGTCGACCGAGGATTTACATAGTTCTGGTTATTTCGATTCGCATCCATGTACAGCGCCAGTAAGACGAGGAAATCGACGTACCCGTACCGCTTCTCCGACAGAAAGCGGATCGTGCCGAGTTTTATTCCGATATCGCAAGGGTCGACAAAACACAGAGACAGAACCTTGTTATCCTTTGATCCGACGGGAATCTCATCTACGATGTCCGAAATCCTGTCATTGCAGCTACCCGGAACGAAAACCATCTCGGCGGTCGGTGCTATTTGCTTAGCGCGGAGTTTGAGGGCCCCGAGTAAGGCGGGATCCTCCTCACAAAAGATGTACTTGTCAAAGGGATCGGGCAGCGACAATGCACGAAGCGGTGAGCCCATTATGATCCTTGACGTATCCCGAATCCTGCTGTACCCAGCTCCCGCGTACAACTCGACGTATATCCGTTTCTTCCATTTTCTTTTCATGCCGGTCGAGAAGAGCCTGGCGTAGTAGGAGACCACGTTGTGCTTGGTCTCAGCCCATGGCCCGACTTCGGGTGCTCGTAATCCATCCTCAGGGACAAGCACCGTTTCATCAGTTCTCATTGCAGTTTCGTGTTTTATTCGCCATCCGTCGGCATTGGTATTCTTACATACATCCCTAGCCGGGACAATATCAATTCAGTTTCACAGCGGGATATTCCCATGCGTCTTCGGCGGGTCCCGTTGGTCATTCATCAAATCGCCTGTATAGCTACCAACTTGCAGAACTTGGGCACGGAGGCTTTCAAGCTTGCGAGCACGAACTCTCGGTTCTGGGAGATGCCGGCGGCTTGGTCGTCCAGTTTGTCCAAGACTAGTTGCGGGTGGAGATGGTACTGGTCGATCAGGAAATCGTCGGGCTTCTGACAAACCACGCCGTATTTATCGCAACAGTCTTTTGGGAAATGCCTGCTGTTTTGAGTAATGATTGTGTCGGCGTGCGCCACGATTGCGGCCGCGAGCACGTGCCTGTCGTCTTTGTGGGGAATGCATTCGACCGCCTTCAGGAGCGCGGACGGGACCGTGACCATCGCTTCTGGGAATGCTTCCTTCATTTGCTGGCGCCTCCACGCTGCCTGTTCGGAGGATCGATGAAGCTTGGTTCTCAGAGCTTTGGTCATTTCCGTCAGTATCTGCTCGCTCCATAGCGGTCGATACATTGCCGGTTCCTCAGCCAGGCGCAACAGGAGATCGCAGAGCGCCATGGGCACGAGAACGCAGGCATCGAGCACGGCGGAATAGTCATTGCCCGGTGTGAAAATCATCTGGGATCTTGCCGTAATTCCCTTCGGCGAACTCGCGCTTGGCTAAATCGTCCAGAGTCTTCCGGCGCGAAGTGTCGCGCCTGGCTTTGTAGGCAATTACATCGCGCACATACAGGCGGCGATGCGTGCCAACCTTGTGAAAGGGGATTTCTCCTTTCTCCAGCAGTTGAACCAGGAACTGGCGTGACATGCCGAGAATCTTGCTGGCTTCAATCGTGGTTAGCTCGTGTCTGCTTTGCAGGATGGTGACGGAATTACCGGCTCGCAAGTCAGACAGCAATCGCAGCAGGAACGAATAGAGGTTGTTAGGTAGAATTTCGGCCTTGCCGTCGGGGCCGATGAGCTTTGCCTCGGCCTCACGAAGCTTGACGTAGATTTCGGCGATTTCCTTCTGCTCTTTTAGAGAGACATCAAAAGCTCGGGCTTCGCTTGCCATAGACGTCCTTTTGCGCGACTCAGGTCTACAACTAGCTTACCGCGTAAACGCTATATATGCAACCATTGACTTGCTTTTGTAGCGCAACTCGTTTTGACCGTCAAGGGTAGCGGACAGGAGTGTCCGCTCCGCGCTACAGCGGTATATTCCCGTGCTTCTTTGGCGGGTTTTTGTCCCTCTTGGTTTCCAGCATCTCCAGGGCCTGGATCAGCTTTTTGCGGGTTTCGCGGGGTTGAATTACGGCGTCGACGAAACCTCGATCGGCGGCTACGTAGGGGTTAGCGAAGCGCTCGCGGAATTCTTCGATCTTTTTTTGGCGCGCCTCTACCCGATTCTCGGCATTCTCCAGTTCGCGTTTATAGACGATGTCCACTGCGCCCTCCGGACCCATTACCGCGATCTCTGCTGTGGGCCACGCGTAGTTCACGTCAGTGCGAATGTGTTTTGAGGCCATGACGCAGTATGCCCCGCCATAGGCTTTGCGAGTGATGACCGTCACCTTGGGCACCGTGGCTTCGGCGAAGGCAAACAGCAGTTTGGCGCCGTGTTTAATGATGCCTCCGTATTCCTGATTGGTTCCGGGGAGAAATCCGGGGACGTCTTCGAAGGTTACCAGCGGGATGTTGAAGCAGTCGCAGAAGCGCACGAAGCGGGCGCCTTTGATCGAAGCGTTGATGTCGAGAGTGCCGGCGAGAAACGCCGGCTGGTTGGCGACGATTCCCACGGGCTTGCCGTTCAGGCGCGCAAATCCCACGACGATATTCTTGGCGTAGTGTTCCTGAACTTCGAAGAAATAGCCGTCATCGACTACGGCGTGGATCACGTCTTTCATGTCGTAAGGCAGGTTCGATTGGTCGGGGACGATTTTGTCCAGCGCGGCATCGGCTCGATCGATGCGATCGGTGCAGGGCTTGCGCGGCGGGTCGTCGAGATTGTTGGAGGGCAGGAAGCTGAGCAACTCTCGTACCATGGACAGACATTCGGCGTCGTCATGGGCTTTGAAGTGGGCCACCCCCGAGGTTTCGTTGTGCGTTTCTGCACCGCCCAGCTGATCTTTGGTGACTTCCTCGTGCGTCACCGTTTTGATCACGTCGGGTCCGGTGATGAACATGTAAGAAGTCTTGTCGACCATGAGAATGAAATCGGTAATCGCAGGCGAGTAGACGGCGCCTCCGGCACACGGGCCCATGATTGCGGAAATCTGGGGAATAACGCCGCTGTACAATGTGTTTCGTAAGAAAATGTCGGCGTACCCGGCTAAGGACATGACGCCTTCCTGAATGCGGGCACCGCCGGAATCGTTGAGCCCGATCATGGGCGCGCCCATTTTGGCGGCGAGATCCATGATTTTTACGATCTTCGCCGCGTTGGCTTCGGAGAGCGAACCGCCGAACACGGTGAAATCCTGGGCGAACACAAACACCAGCCTGCCTTCGATGCGGCCGTATCCGGTAATAAAGCCGTCGCCGTAGAACTTCTGCTCGGCCATGCCGAAGTCGTTACTGCGATGCGTGACCAGTTTGTCGGTTTCCTCGAATGTGCCGTCGTCGAGCAGAAATTCAATACGCTCGCGGGCCGACATTTTGCCTTCCTTGTGCTGCTTTTCACGCCGCCATTGGCCCCCGCCATCTTCGGCGAGGTGGTTCCGCTTCTTGAGTTCCGCCAGTTTCTGTTCAAGGTTCATGCGGAGGAATTATAGCGGGTCGGGGGGATGACCAATTTCTCCGCGCAGATTGATATTGGGGTAAATAGTTGGACGAGAGACTATCCCACGGCACGCTGCAGATCGGGGCCGCATGCAGATCAGCAACCAAATATACTTACGTCCGCATCCCAGCAGCAATTGGAGTTGTATTGATTCGGGAAGACGTGCCTCAGGCAGAGCACGTGAGCTTACGCTAGGGCATCCACATGCACACAACCGTTTTCGCCACGTTTTTTGCGATCTCCCGCACGGTGGTTTCGATGTGCAGCGCCGGCATCCTCCTTATCCTGGTTGCGCTGTGGGCTGCGAAGACCGATATCGCGCGGGCCCGCGGCCTCGACAAGATCGTAGCCTTGAGCAATTTGTGTTTCGCCGCCCCCCTGGCGGTGTTCGGCGCCCTGCATCTCGCGGCCGCTGAAGGCCTCGCGACCATGGTGCCTTCGTATATGCCGTGGCGGTTGTTTTGGGCGTATTTCTTCGGCGTAGCACTGCTGGCCGCGTCTCTGAGCATTGCCACAAAAATTCAGGTGCGCTGGTCAGGGCTGCTGTTCGGGATCGCAATGTTTTGTTTTGTGGGGATGTTAGACATCCCCGGATCTCTGGCCAACCCCAGAGACCGGATTGGATGGACGTTAACCCTACGCGAAATGCTGTTTGGTGGCGGCGGCTGGATTCTTGCGGGAAACGCGATGCGCGAGCAAGGCCGGGTACAAGTCGGAAGCAAGCTCATCACCCTGGGCCGCGGCATAATCGGGATCGCCGCGATATTTTATGGCATTGAGAATTCTCTGCACACGGCGAACGTTCCCGGCGTCCCGCTCGAAAAACTGATGCCCGCGTGGATTCCGGCGCACCTGCTCATTGGCTGGGTGACAGGCGCAATTCTCGTGGTTGCCGGGGTATGCATTCTGCTGAACAAGAAGACGCGGATGGCCGCAACTTATCTCGGTACCTGGATTGTGCTGGTGGTCGTGTTCATCTATGGTCCGATCCTGATCGCTTCGTTGTCCAGCCCGAGCACCGACGTCAAGATTGAGGGGATCAACTACTTCTTTGACACGCTGCTATTTGCCGGAGCGATTCTCGCACTGGCCAGCGCGACGCCACGCACCGATTAAAATGCCGCCTGCCAAGGGCTCTTGCTTAACAAAGGCAATTTCTAGGATTAGGCAAGGTTGCCGAGCTTCGTTCGGCTGGACAGCCGAGGGCGGCTGTCCCCAGTGATTCAGCTTGGGGCTACTCCATGCTGGCGCCGAGGGGCTGGTATTTGTATTTCCGGCCGTCCCAGAAAGTTACCGAGGTTCCCTGATCGCCGCCGGTTTCTTCCGCGAAGATTCCCATGACCAGCTTCTTTTTCTTGATGGCCAACTTTTTCACGACCACCTCTTTGAAGGGCAGATTCACAATGATGAATTTGGCTTTGGGCGTTGCGGAGCGCCAGGCTTCGGGGCCCGCGCCATGAATTATCAGCAAAGAATACCCGCGTCGTTCGGGATCGTCGGACGCAAATCGTGTCGTGATCTTGGGATTGCCGTAACCGAAAAAGCTGTTATACGGATCGACAACGACGAAGCTGTCTTCCATCTGGTCCATCATCGGGTTGGTGCAGCGCGCCGGGATGACGATATCTTCAACCCCGTCGCCGTCCAGGTCGGCGATGAGCGGTTCGAATCCGGCGAGGCGGGAGCAGGTGGATCCGAATTGTTTTTGAATGAAGGCATTGTCGACGGCGGGCTTGGCCGCAGGAGATGCGGACGGCGGTTGCGCGCTCATCGTGAAGCTCAGGCACATGCAGACCGCAAGCAGAAGAACGACAGATTTTGGGGATGCCATAAGCTTAATTTAGTCCCGTTGGTAAGCCGTCGGTACGGAAAGAAGAGGTTCGGATAGCACGAAAGTCACATGGGCTTTGCAGCTTCAAGCGCCACCGGATTCGCTTCGGCGCTAAACCCGTCGGAGCTAGAAGCTAACAGCTAGCAACTGCTCGTCTGTTGAAATGCTCCCAGCCTTGGGGGCGGAGTTCGAGTCCCACGCCTCGGCCGTTCATCAGGATGACGTGCTTTTGGCGCGTGACATGGCCGATTTGGGTGATATTGACACCGGCGATTTGGGAAGGAACTCGCTTGCTACGAGACGCGGTGAAAAGCAGTTCGTAATCGTCGCCGCCGTGCAGGGCGAACTCAAGACCAACTTTGCGTGCAGGCTTGCCAATCTTTGCGCAAGGAACTGCGTCTGCCCGGACTTCCGCGCCCACGCCGCTCTCGTCGCAGAGATGTCCGAGATCGGTGGAAAGGCCGTCGCTGAGATCGATCATGGCCGAGGCGAGACCCTTCTCATGCAAAAACTGGCCGACTTCGATGCGTGGGACGGGATAGAAATGGCTGGGGAAATCGGCTGGCCGAAGTTTTCTGCCTGAGAACAGCAACTTCAGCGTAGCAGCGGCGCCTCCCAATGCCCCGGTCACGTAGATTCGGTCACCCGCGCGAGCACCGGAGCGGAGGATTGCTTTTCCTTTCGGCACCGAACCAATGACGACAATGTCAGCCAAAATTCCGGCCGGAGATTGTGCGGTGTCTCCACCGGCGAGGGTAACGTCAGACCGATCCGCCAGCTTGAGCAAGCCTTTGAGGAACTGGTCGACCCAGACCTGGCGCAGGTCTTGAGGCAGAGCGAGGGATAAGAATGCGGCAACCGGGTTGCCTCCCATAGCAGCGATGTCGCTAAGGCCGCGGGTGAGACAGCGGTGACCGACGACTTCGGGGGGATGCCATTCGCGCCGGAAATGGATGCCCTCCAGACTGAAATCGGTGGTAACCAGGGTTTGGTGACCGGCGGGGATTTGCAGGATGGCGCAATCATCCCCGATGCCGGCCGCGATTCCTCGTCTTCGAACTGTCCGCTCCCGGATGCGCAAGATTAAAAGTTTTTCGGCCAGAGGCAAGATGGATCAATCATATACAAACCGTCAGGCTTACGGAATCGGTGCCGAATGCCGGCGCGCTTGGGGGCAACCCCTGCCCGGTTCCGATCCATCAGAGCTTAAGTCCGCGGCTGGCGGCCGTGCATCGCACGCCTTGTTGCACGCTGCTTTACCGTCGCGTTGCTCTTTGCATCGTTTTTGTGCCTTGTAAATTCGGCAGTTGGTAACCCGCCGAAGTACCGCTGGCTCCCGTATCTTTCGTAACCCTTGGAGTGTGCTGAGGGTCGTTGACACGAAGAGGCTACTTTGGTACCGTTGCGAAGCTACTTCCAAAACTCTGGCCGAGCTAAGTGCCGCATCCGGTTAGGATTGCAGGCACGGAAGATTTCGAGCCTGACCCTGGTTCCGGTGGGACGCAGCGATTTACTGATCTAATTCCCAAGACGGGAAGGTACGATCGCAGCAGGGATCGGGTAGTAGGATCAACAGCGGCGAACCTGCCGCAGTGGTTGGATCCGGCTTACTGAACGAAGGAAAAATATTGCGCAAGCGTTTTTACATACTTTTCGTAGCGCGTGGCGAGGACGGACAACTCCGTAAGATTCCCATCCCAGTTCACTATCTGTACGTATTGGTTGCGGGCGCTGCTATCGGGGTCCTGAGCCTGACCGGAATCGCCAGTTCCTACACGCGAATGCTGTTGAAGGTTTCCCGCTTTAACGAATTACGAATCCAAAAAGATGCGCTGAAGAGTCGCTATTCCCGCCTGGAGCAAGTTGCCCAGGAGAGAGATATTCAGGTGGCGTCACTGGGCTCATTAGCCAGCGAGGTTTCTTCTCTCTACGGATTGAAATCCGATCCGGTGCTGGAATCGGAATCTTCCGATCACATTCAAGACGCCCAAGTCAGTTCTTCCCTGGATCGGCTTTATGCTCTGAAGGACACCGCGCTGAGTGGCGCCGCGGCGACTGGTATTTCTCTCGGCCTTACGCGCAACGTGACTACGGCGGACTGGCTACGGGCCAATTCCGCTCCTAACCTTTGGCCGGTGGAAGGTCCGATCACGGGTTCGTTCGGCGAGAGAATTGATCCCTTCAACGGCGAGGGTGCGTTCCATCGTGGAGTCGATATTTCGGCTTCCTACGGGCAGCCAGTCGTCGCTCCCGCAGATGGCGTGGTAATTTTCGCCGACTTCATGGGCGGATACGGCCGGGCCATCGCGCTTGACCACGGCCACGGAATCACGACTCGCTACGGGCATCTGGCCAGCTTTGCGGTCGTCCCGGGGCAGTATGTGCGCCGTGGCGATACCATCGGATACGTTGGGTTGAGCGGTCGCAGTACCGGTCCACATCTGCATTACGAAGTGCGTATCAATGACACTCCGGTCAATCCTCACAAATTCCTGCGCCTCACCGTCGCGCACGGCGGTGGATTCGCAGCGGGAAGCTAGACGGGCACCTTTCAGCACTCAGCCATCAGCTTAAAAACTCTGGCAATTGGCAGTGGTCCTCGTCTCGACCATGTGGCCTTTTGTTCGTCGCAGATGTTAAAGCTGAGAGCTGACAGCTGCCCTACTGCCTTAGCCCCATCCAGCGCTCGGATACCACAATGGAGTTCCCTGGATTCTGCGGATCGTAGCGCACGGACGTGGGCAGGCCGAGGCGGCAGGAGTGCAGGTTGATGAGCTGCCGCAAGTAGGTCACATCCTGCGAAGCTTCGTAGGAAACGCCAGCCACATCGTATTGAAAGATCAAGAATGTGGCAGGCTTGCGTCCTTCGGGCTGCATCTCCTGAACGTCGATGACCGTCCCGTCGGTAATGCGGCCTACGCGATCGAGCCAGACGCGCCGCTCGCGTTCCACTTCATCGTGCCCCTTGGGCTTACGACGCAGCAGGAGATACGCGGCCAGCAAAGCGCCCGCGCTACCCAGGATCATGGTATAGAGACGAGTTGGAATCATGACTTCCGGAAGAAACTGTAGTTAACGCCCCCACGTCTTAAACAGCATAAAGCCAGATGGCGAATCGCGGAAGAGGCTTCGCAATTACCAAGGTGAAATCGATTCGGCCCAATATCTTATCTCGCTAGCGGTCGGCCGCCGAAGTGTGATCGTGGACGATTTTCCATCCGTCGGGAAACTTCCGGAAGACCAGCGTGAACAGACCGTGAGGCTTTTTGCCGTTTGACATGGTTAAATGCCACGCGCCGCGCACGAAGGCCGCGTCCGGGGCCAGTTCCTGAATGTTCAAGTCAGAAAATTCCAGCTGTCCCATCTCCTGGCCTTCACTTTGATATTTTTGGCGATAGCGCTCCAAGGTCGACTGCCAGCCGGATCTCTTCTCCGCTCCCGAGAAGAACGTCAAATCGGGAGACTTCCAGTAGCCCGACATGAAGGTTTCCAGATCATGATGGTTCCAGGCTTCCTGTTGCCGGAGTAAGACCTGTTCTATAGATGACGTGACGTCGGGTTTGGAGTTTTGGGCGATGACGCTGAACGAAGAGAGAAGCAGAGTCAACACCACCGCAACAACTGCACAGTTCCTGGGCATTCGGGAGCCTCGTGACGGCAACAGACCAGTTTGAGAAATGCTCATCGCTTCTTCACGGGTGCGAACCCGACCACATCATTTCCTCCAGGAATGCAGTGTTCCTGGGGAATGGATGGATGTTTATCAATCTCGTAATCGGAACCGGGCCCAAGGGATGTGAACTTGTCAAAGACAAAAGGAACGTCTTCCGATTGCAGGACCGAGTCCCCATCCGTCACCTGAAAATGTAGATGGGGACCAGTCGCGTTGCCGCTGTTTCCGGGGCGAGCCAAGATTTCTCCACGGCATACATGATGATGACTCAAACCTTGATGCTTCCCGGCTGTAAGTGCGCAAACGCGGCAATGCGAACAACCAGCATCATTGGGGCAGGATCATTTGATTCGCTTCAGCCAGCCTCCCGGGTAGAAAGTCAACAGAAACTTCTCGCGGCTGCGGTCCACCATGAAATTTTCATGGGTTCGCAGAAATTCCTGCACCGCCTCGTGTGGGCCGGGCCCAAAGTCGGCATACACGGGATTTCCGTTGATGGCCGTATCCTGCACAACCAGATAACTTCCCGGGGTCACCAGATTGGAGTAAATTTCCATTTCTTTCAGAACATGCGCACGGGTATGCAGCGAGTCAAGGGTGACCAGCACCTTCTTGCCCAGAACTTCTTGCGCCACGTGATCGGTCACTTTGGGATCGACTGAACTGCCGACGACCACCTCTACATGTTCTTTCCATAAGAGGACCTTCGAGGCATCTTCGACCTTCGGGTCAATATCGATGGTGATCACCTTGCCCTGGGGATTCACGTGCGAGAGCACGTCGGCGTAGAACAAAGTCGCTCCACCGTACAACGTTCCAGTTTCGATAACGTAATCGGGCCGGATCTCGGTAATTAGTTCCTGCATTTCCCAGTTGTCTGTGGGCGCTTGTTGGGTCGGAATACCCAGCCACTTTGTGTCGCGGTTCCAAACGTGTGAGTTGTAATAGACCTTTTGAAAGGCATGAGTCACCCCTTCCGCATACCTGGGCGAGGCCAGCTCGCGCCGGTATTGAAGGGTGAGGAGAAGTTCGCCACAGGCCAGAGCCAACGACGTGACGGCTAGAACTCTAAAGAAAATGGTAGAAGAATGCCGAGCGCGGGGCGGTTGATCCGCGGATGTGCTCATTTCTGACTTCTCCTGAATCGTCGGCTGGTTTTGTAAATGGCTTCTTACAGCTTCGCAGGCCCAGCCTCCCACCGCTCACTTGCCTAATGCAAGCCAGTTCGGGCGGTTCCCGCTGACACAGATAAATACCGCTTTGGCTCAATGAGGACTGGACGCCAATATTCAAGCCAACTTAAGCAAGCCAAGTTATAAAGCATTTTGGGACGATAGAACACATAAATCCTTCCCGCGCCAAGGCTGGTCAGAACACTTCTGGGCCGGAAATACTGAGCCAGGCATGCCGGACCAATCGAGAGATTGGCGCATTTCAATTCGGAAGGAAGAGGTTCTTTTCGAGGAGGTTCCGTTGGCGCGCAGAGGTAAAGCCGGTCAGGCCCTGCCCTTTTTCGCGGCGGCGGCTACTACTCCGGCCTTTTCCCAGGGACGCTTGGGCCGGTCGGCGGCGGGCTTGTCGCGATTTTCGATGCGATCGTAGTGGTACGATTCGCTGACCGTACCCAGCGATTCGTTGTACAGAGTAGGCAGGCCTAAGCCTTCCTTTAATTCTTCGGTGAACTGCTGCAGGGCCTTCAGATGATCGGCGGTCGCCGGAACTTCGGTCTTGGCGGTCTTGAGAAACTGCTGGTATCCCCGGTTCACCAGCTTTGAAATCTCGCTGCCAATCAGGTAGCCGGGATAGGCAAAAATCTTCACGCCGTCGTCGCCATCCTTCTGGATCGCGGCTGACACGTTGTATTTCTTCAGGAAGACGCGCCCTTGCGTGCCCGGCGCCTCGAGCAGATCAAAGCCGTGATCGCGCAGCCAGTTCAGCGCCTCTTCATAAGTCCGTTGTTCTACCTTCGATGCCATTTCGTCCTTCGTTCACGCTTAAGTTAGATGCAGGTTCGTGAAAAAGGTACGAGGCCGCATCTTCGATGGAACCAACCAGTCTCTCTTATAATCTAACCAGACGTCGTTCACGATTGATTTTGCTTCTAAGGAACATTACGTAAGTCACGGTCTCCGAGTTTGAAATTTATGAAACCCGCGCCCATAAAGGTCGGCAAAGTGTCTATTTCATCGGCACATGCAGACACAAATGAAGAACCAGGGAGCCCCTTAGGGACGCATACCGTCGATCGCATTGGCAATACCCCGCTGTTGCGATTGGTCCGCATCGGCGCCGATTTGCCCGGAATTGAGATTCTCGGCAAAGCGGAGTGGCTCAATCCCGGAGGCTCGGTCAAGGACCGCGCCGCAGCCAACATCGTGGCGCAAGCTCGGGCAAGTGGCAAGTTAACATCCGGTAAAATTCTGCTCGATTCGACCAGCGGCAACACGGGCATTGCTTATGCCATGATTGGAGCCGCGCAGGGCTTTCCCGTCACGCTGTGCATGCCCGAAAATGTATCGGTCGAGCGCAAGCGCATCCTGCAAGCTTACGGCGCAAACATTCTTTACACCGACCCCGCGGAGGGGTCCGACGGCGCGATTCGCATGGCGCGCGAACTCGCCGCCAAACATCCCGATCTCTATTACTACGCCGATCAATATTCGAACGACGCCAACTGGCAAGCCCATTACCATGGCACAGCCAACGAAATCTGGCAACAGACGGAAGGACGTATCACGCACTTCGTGTCGATGCTGGGCACGAGTGGAACCTTCGTGGGGGCAACGCGGCGGCTCAAAGAATTAAATCCGCGCATCCGATGTATCTCGCTGCAGCCGGACTCGGCGTTTCATGGAATCGAGGGCGCCAAACACATGGCCAGCGCCATCGTGCCGAAAATCTATGATCCGTCGCTGGCGGATGACGATTTAGGAATTTCGACGGAGGAATCCTACGCCATGGCGAAGCGCCTGGCTCGCGAGGAGGGCTTGCTGGTTGGGATATCCGCGGCCGCAGCCGTGGTCGGTTGCTTGCAATTGGCGCGTCAGTTAAAGAAGAACGAACATGCCGTCTTCGTGACCATTCTGTGCGACTCCGGCGACAAGTATTTGAGCGAGAGATTCTGGCAGGAGCAATAGCTTTACCACAGAGACACAGAGTCACAGAGAACACAAAGAATTGAGGAATTTTTCTGTGACTCTGTGTCTCTGTGGTGAATGATTTTATGCTCAAGATCGAGCGCAAAGATTACGACGCTGTGCGGCAGCATGGCGAGGAAACGTATCCGCACGAGTGCTGTGGGGTTTTGCTCGGCGAGATGAATGGGGATGCCCGTCGGGTGACTTCGATTGCCCGCTGCGGCAACACGCGTACCGATTCGCCCCAGAACCGGTATAACATCGATCCGCGGGAACTGGTTCGCATCCAGCGCGAAGGCCGGGGGCGCGGCGAGGATATTGTCGGCTTTTACCATTCGCATCCTGACCACCCCGCCCGTTGGTCGCCGACCGATTTGGCTGAGGCACACTGGTTTGGTTGCTCGTACGTAATCACGAGCGTGGAAAAGGGCAAAGCCGCGGTGACGAATTCGTTCGAATTGGCCGGCAGTGACGAGGGCGATAAGACGCTTTTGGACGAGAAGATTGAGGTTGCGCAAGCAGAGACATAGCACGCCATGGTTTCTACGGTAGATTCGACTGGACGCCTTCTACTAGCGAGCTGAATCCCACCGGGGTATTGCCGCATCATCTATGTGCATGACACAAATCCATATTCCTACCCCTTTGCGCCAATATGCCGGCAAGCAGCCTACGGTCGAGGTCAAGGCCGGAACTGTCGCTGAAGCCTTGTCCGGACTGGTTTCCAAGCATCCTGATCTGCGCCGGCACCTGTATACCGACGACGGCAAACTCCGCTCCTTTGTGAATGTTTATCTGAATGACGAAGACGTTCGGTATCTGCAGAAAGAAGCCACTGCCATCAAAGACAGTGATATTATTTCCATAGTGCCTTCGATTGCCGGAGGCTGGTGAATTGATGAATTGCGGATGGACCACTCGTCGAATGCCTCGCCACAGCGCCTGCTGTTGTAGTCCGCTCCGTTGTTGTTTCTAGTCGTCCATTCTGTAATCATTGAAATTCAGCGTTCCGAACAGAGGTTTTTATGGCCACCATCACAGAAGTCAGACCCGAAGTTGCCGCTCTTACCAACGATGAGATCCTGCGCTACTCGCGCCACCTGATCATGCCTGAGGTCGGCATGGAGGGTCAGCAGAAGCTCAAGGCTGCGCGTGTGCTGTGTATTGGAGCCGGAGGGTTAGGTTCGCCCTTGGCGCTTTATCTGGGTGCGGCGGGCGTGGGCACGCTCGGGATCGTGGACTTCGACGTGGTGGATTACACAAACCTGCAGCGACAAATTATTCACACTACCTCCGATGTGGGACGCAAGAAACTCGATTCCGCGGCGGAGAAGCTGGAGGCGATTAATCCGTTCTTAAACATCCTCAAGTTTGAAACCAAACTGACCAGCGAAAATGCGCTTGAACTGTTTCGCGACTTCGACATCATTGCCGACGGAACCGACAATTTCCCCACCCGCTATCTGGTGAACGATGCCTGCGTGCTCACCGGCAAGCCCAATGTATACGGTTCAATTTTTCGCTTCGAAGGGCAAGCCAGCGTTTTCGCGACAAAGGATGGCCCATGCTATCGCTGCCTGTATTCCGAGCCACCGCCGCCGGGATTGGTTCCTTCCTGCGCCGAAGGCGGAGTGCTGGGCATTCTGCCCGGACTGGTGGGTGTAATTCAAGCGACCGAAGTCATCAAGCTGATTCTTGGTAAGGGTGACTCACTCATTGGACGTTTGCTGTTGATTGACGCGCTGGGCATGAAGTTTCGCGAGCTCAAGCTGCGGAAGAACCCCGACTGCCCCGCCTGCGGGACGCACCGTACCATCACAAAACTGATAGACTACAACGAGTTTTGTGGAATTCGCGGTGAAGAGAAATCACAGGAGAAACCGGTGGAAGCAGGGATTCCCGAAATGCAAGTCGAAGAACTCAAGCGGCGTCTGGATGCGGGCGAGGATCTCTTCGTGCTCGACGTGCGCGAGCCGCACGAGTATCAAATCTGCCACATCAACGGGCATCTGATCCCGCTGGGCGATCTGCCCAAGCGCGTGCACGAACTCGATTCCAGCCGCGAGATCGTAGCTCATTGCCGCTCCGGCGTGCGCAGCGCCAAGGCAGTGGCGTTCCTGCAACAAGCAGGATTTAAGAAAGTCCATAATCTGGCTGGCGGAATCCTGGCCTGGGCCGATCGCGTCGACCCCAGAATGCCCAAGTATTGAAGGCGTCTATCGAACAGGGAACGCGAATGCGTTCCCTTTGCCTTGTTCGAATTTCGAACCTCAGTTTATTTCCACTCGGACAACAACAACCGTAACTATGCCGTGCTCTCGACCCCTGCAAGAATAGTCGTGTCTCCCCAACTGCACCATGCCCGGAGGGCGAAATGCGATCCGTCATCAATCTGGCTGTTCTATCACTGCTGCTCGTTCTAGCAGCCGCACCGGCATCCACTTCTGACGCGCCTAAAGCACGAGTCTTCATCACCGACAGCCAGTCCTGGCAAATTACCGCCAACAGCGGTGGTACAAGCGATGCTCACGGCAGCCACATGGGCGGCGGCGCCCGTCCGCAAACGGCCGAAATCATCAAGACTTTTGGCCAACGGTGCTCTCAGGTCGTAATCAACAACCAAAAGGACAGAGCCGATTACGTCGTCGTCCTCGACCACGAAGGTGGCAAGAGTATTCTTGCCCACGACAATAAAGTCGCGGTTTTCAATAGCGACGGCGATGCCATCGTGAGCCATTCGACCCGTTCGCTGGGCAATTCCGTGAAAGACGCATGCGAAGCCATTACAAAGGATTGGCCGTCGCGAGCCAGCAAGGCTACGGCGCAGAAACAGGCTGCGCAACTTGTCACGGTGAGCGACAACTCGGCAACCGCGTCAGTCGCGAGCAAGATTGCGGTCTCCTCAACACCTGCGAATGCGGACATTGCATTGGACGGAAGCTTTGTCGGTAATACGCCGTCCGAAATTGATGTTGCGCCTGGGGACCATACGCTTACGCTCAGCAAGTCTGGCTTCAAAGTGTGGGAGAGAAACTTCAAAGCCACAGGCGGAAATGTGAATATCAACGCCGAGCTGGAATCTCAGGCAAAGTAGAGCTTGCACCTGTCCGCTGGTTTTGGCGTCGCGGGCGGAGAAGACGCAGAAAAAAAGGGGAGCCTTAGGCTCCCCTTTTTCATGCAAGGTCAGCACCTCTATTTGCTGCTGCCGCTGCCGTCCATGCTGGCGGACTCACTGCCAATGGCCAGCGCGTACTTCTTGCCGCTGAAATGAATTTCAGCCAGAGACTTGCTGCCATCGCTATTGTTCTGTACGACGGCCGCGTCGCGGTTTGATTTTTCGTTGAGATCAATCAGCCGCGCCGAGGTTGTCGCGACAACTTTGTTGCCCTTCAGGATGCTCAACTCGACATTGGGACCGTTGCCATCCCACTTCACCGAGTAATCCCCTGCGCGCAACTGTTTCCCGCTTACCGTGACCGGATCCTGAAGCTGCATGGAACCCTTGTTGGTAGCCGCGAATGCGCTTGTCGCCAGCAGCAAAGCCAATCCCAGCAGCAAGCCCTTGGAAATATTTGCGAATTTCATGAGACTCCTTTTTCTTTCCCGAAACGCGTCGGGAAGCGCTTTTTGGGGCGGCCTGAGTTTGGGTCTTCCACGAAAAACTTGCGTTTTGCCGCGAAAGACTTACAATGCTGCCGCGGGGTTAAGGAGAAAGCGCGTGGCCGCAAGACCGTGGGCTCTCTGCTGCAGGGATTGCGCTCAACTGGGCCGCCAAACCGAGAATGAGCCAGTCCCTTAACCCCTGAAATTGTTCCCCGAAAGCCACGTCAATCGATTTCCCAGCCAGGCTTTCGTATTCGTCATGTCAATATACGTTCTTGGATGCCGCGAAGTTCCCTTGCGCTGCAATCCGCGATTACCCACTTGGACGCTTCAACGCCGGCGTCGTTAGCAAATACCGCGAACTGACACACTTGCAATTTGTTTTGTCTATGAATGGGAGATTTTATTTACGAATGTTCACAAAAGTTCACACCGCTTCACAACATTAGTGATTGCTTTGCCCTTGTTTCCTGGAGAACGAACAAGGAGGCCTTGAATGCGGAGCGACGGAAATGAGGTGTCTCGGGTGCCGGTTGAGACGTTAAGGCGAGTTCGGAAGCGGAGAGATTTTTCCTGGACTGCTCAGCTACGTGATCTTCAGAATTACTTTTCCAAAATTTCTTCTCTCAGACAACAATCGGTACGCCTCGGGAGCGCGCTCCATCGGCAGCACGTGGCCGATCACCGGATGCAAGTGGCCTTGCGAAATCCAAACGGAAAGTTGTTTCCAGGCATGGTTCATCAACTCCGGCTTGGCAGATAAATATGTCAACCATAGTCCGTGAACGCTAGCGCCCTTGGCGTAGAGCAGCCGCGTATCCAACTCCGATTTTTCCCCGGTTGCGCTGCCGTACACGATTACGCGGCCGAAGTCGCGCAGGCAGCGCACGCTCTTGTTGGTGTGTTCGCCGCCCAGCATTTCAAATACCGCGTCCACCCCTTCGCCGTGAGTCAGAGCTTTGATCGCGTCTTCGTAGTCGTGCTGCTTGTAGTTGATGCCATGTTGCAATCCGAGCGCCTTCAGCCGCGCAAGCTTTTCGTCGGCAGAAGAGGTCCCATACATTTCGACGCCGAGCAGCTTTCCGATCTGCACCGCGGCGGTTCCTACGCCTCCGGCCACGGCGTGAATCAGGACTCGCGGAGTCGGGCCCGGCGCCGTGCTGCCGATTAACCCGGCCTTCCAATAAGCAAAATACGCGGTAAAGTAATTAACCGGGAACGCTGCTCCCTCTTCGGCACTCCAGTTTTCGGGCACCGGCCACAAGAGTTCGGCGCGGGCAGCGACGCGCTCAGCGAATGCTGCCCACTGAGCATAGCCCATTACCCATTGCCCATCCTTTTCTCGCACGCCGCAAAACTCGCGGCCTGCGACCAAGGGAGGGTTTGGCGTTCCTGGATATCCGCCTTGCGCCGTCATGAAGTCGGCAAAATTCAGTCCGCCAGCCTGCACCCGGACTAAGTCTTGTCCGGCGCTTGGGATTGGATCGGGAACTTCTCGCACCTCGAGAACCTCTGGCCCGCCTAACCTACTGATGACAATAGCTTTCATAAACAAGAGTCTAACAGCATGAACCACCGGCCAATTTCGAGCTTTCCTGGACATCACCGGACGCTGTGACTTGCGTAATCGCCGAGACTTCCCTGCCGGTATATACTTCCACTGGAATATTTGTAGGATGTCTCTGTCTGATTTCTGGACGGAGAGCGGGGCGCTGTTTCTTAGCCGTCTCATTCATAGGCTCCGCAATATAGATCACTGGCCGCAATAGATTCTATGGTGGGACGGCCGGTGCGGAATTCCACCGGAGCGCTTAAGCCTGTGGGTTCCGAGGAGGTCCGTAAGTGGACTTAATAGCCGTTCGTCTATTATTTGTTCTTTTTGTTGCGCTCACTTGTTACAAAATTCAGCCGTTTGACCTGCCTGCGAATCTCGATGCCCTAGTCGGAGGACTGCTCGGCGTTGCCATCGTCACCTTCGAATGGCGGCTTCGTCTGGTCAGCCTGAAGCGCCTGATCGGGGCCGCGATCGGGAGCGTGCTCGGCATTTTCGGCGCCTACCTGTTCGCCTTGGTAATCCGTAACAGCATTCCGGCGGGGCACACCCAGAGCTTCCTGCAAATCATGGTGATGTTTTTGATGGCGTACGTCGGGTTGATTGTCGGCGCTAACAAAGGTGATCTGCTGAATCTGGCGGCGCTGGGCGGCATTTTTGGGGGCGAGAAGCAATCCAGAAAGAGCTACAAGATTCTGGACACCAGCGTCATCATTGACGGGCGTATTGCCGACATTGCGGAAACCGGTTTTCTCGATGGCGTGATTGTGGCCCCGCAATTTGTGCTGCGGGAGTTGCAGTTGGTCGCCGACTCCGCCGACTCGCTCAAACGCAATCGCGGGCGCCGCGGCCTCGACATTCTGCAACGTTTGCAGAAGATGGCCTCGGTGCAAATTCAGATTGTGGAAGACGATTTTCCTGCAGTCCGCGAAGTGGATTTGAAACTGATTGAACTGGCCAAACTCTACGAAGGCAAAATTGTCACCAACGATTTCAATCTTAATAAAGTGGCGCAATTGCAAGGCGTCGCGGTGCTGAACATCAACGAGCTGGCAAACTCGCTGAAGCCGATCGTGCTGCCCGGCGAAATCATGAAGGTGTTCATTCTGAAAGAAGGCAAAGAATATAATCAGGGCGTCGCCTACCTGGACGACGGCACCATGGTCGTCGTCGACAATGCCCGCAAAATGATTGGTAAGACCATCGATATTTCTGTCACGTCGGTGTTACAAACGACGGCGGGAAAGATGATCTTCGGCAAGTGGGATGAGCGTGCCATGGCCCGCACCGAACCACGCCCCGCAGTAGTACTGACGACAACGGCTACGATCCCGAATGGGGAGCCGAAGAAAACAGCACCGATTGTCGTGGAGAGGCCAGTGGAGTAGGCGGTTGGATTGGCAGAGTGCGGGGAGGTTGTCTTATTCAGGATCTGAGGCGTCCGTGATCGCTAGGTACTGCCGTTATTGGCCGGTTATCGAAGCTATCGTGATGGTGTCTCCGTCCAACTTACCCAGGACTTTCACGCGTTGACCAGCCAAGCCGTCAAGTTGGCTCTGGCTTCCGGCCAATTGATACTTCTTATCTCCCTCGACGAGCACGTATTTGGAACCATTTCGGACACACATCTTCGCGCATTCCATCGGGCTCTTGCCGGAATCCATATCATGCCTTGCGCCGCAGTGATCGTCCGTAAGCAAGCCGGCAAAACCCTTCGGCCTGCTTGATTCCTGACTTGCCGTCGGCTTTCCACCATCAGCGGCTGCGAACGCGACTGCGGCGCTCGCGAAAAGAACCGCCGAGCTCAAAGCGACTACCAGCGCCGGAGTGGCACAAACTGTTATGAGCGTGAACCAGGAAGGTCTCGTGTTCAAATCGTGCTCCTTTGTTCTAACTTCTTGACAGTGCAACTGAATTGCCACGGCGTTCGCTAGCTGGGTCACGCGTAAGTAATTAAGCAGACTTGACTTGGGATGGCGCGATTTGACCGACGTCCTGCCGGCGCGAAAGAGCGTTCCCGGACTGAGCAAATTGTGGATAGGGAGAATCCTGTATGGGAAGGCAAGTGGGGGGGACAGATCCCGATTTGAACTGCGGGCCTCTGGCCTCGTATACTTGCAGCCCGCTATGAAGGTGATTGTGATCGTTCCGGCTGCGGGCCTGGGGACGCGTATGGCCTCGGTTCCCCGCAGCAAGGGCAAGAAGCCCGTGGCGACCAAGCAGTTTACCGAGCTTGGCGGTGTGCCCATCCTTATTCATACTCTGCGGAAGTTTGTGACCAGTGCGGAGGTCTCCGAGATTTACGTTGCGCTGCGCGGGAATGAGATCGAAGGATTCCGAGCCCGCCTGGAGCAAGATGCCAAAGACATTCTGCAGAAAAAGATTCATCTGGTCGAAGGCGGGGAGCACCGCCAGCATTCTGTCGCTAACGCCATAAGTTCTGTTTCCGCGAGCGATGACGACGTGGTGCTGGTCCACGATGCCGTGCGCCCATTTGTGACCGAGGAGATTATTCATAATGTGATCCAAGCTGCGAAGAAATACGGAGCAGCCATCGCCGGCGTGCCCGCGGTCGACACCGTGAAGCAAGTCGAGCGCACCTCCGATGGCGCTTTGATCACGGCGACGATTCCTCGGGAGCGCGTGGTCCTGGCGCAAACCCCGCAGGCCTTTCGGTACGATGTGATTAAAAAAGCCTTCGACGAGGCAGCGGCCGATGGATTTACGGGCACCGATGAGGCTTCCCTGGTCGAACGCTCCGGTCATGCGGTGGCGGTCGTGATGGGATCCGCCAAAAATATAAAAATCACGGCTCCGGCCGACATGGAACTGGCGGAGTTTTATTTGAAATCGAGTTCGTGAGGCGCGAATCCACTTGAGGCCAAGGACCAAGGACCAACGACCGACGACGAGAATCGGCTATGGCTGGGACTCTCACGAATTCAAAGCGGGCATTCCGCTCAAAATTGGCGGAGTCACTCTGGATCATCCGAAGGGGCTTGGTGGCCACTCCGATGGGGACGTGCTTCTGCACGCGCTCACCGATGCCCTGCTTGGAGCCGTGGCTGCGCCTGACATCGGGACGCTTTTCCCGCCATCCGATCCAAAGTGGAAAGGCTGCGACTCTGCCGTTTTCTTACGCGAGGCTTTAAACCGAGTGCGGGCGGAAGGTTATGCCGTGGTCAATGTGGACTCTACGCTTATCATTGCAGCGCCCAAAATTGGCCCCCATGCTGCAGCCATCCGTGGGCATGTGGCGGAATTGCTGGGCATTCCCGCCGATTGCGTCGGTCTCAAGGCCAAGACGCCCGAAGGCCTGGGCACCGAGAACGCGGCGATCGCAAATGTCGTAGTGCTGCTGGAAAAGAAAACCTAGACACGGATTTGTGCGGATGCTTACGGACAGACAATCCGACGCATAAATTCTTCGCTTCGCTCAGAACGACAACTCAGCTTTGATCCGTGCAGATCCGCAGCCGGTTTTTAAACCGACTCGAATTCTCCGGTCAACTTCTCATGCCTGATTCTTGCGGCGTCAACCAGCGCCCGAAAGATTGCCCGCGACGGTTCGTCCTCATCGACCGAACGCTCGGGATGCCACTGCACAGCGAGCACGAAGTGATCCGGCGACGTGCCCTCAAGCGCTTCGATGACTTTGTCTTGCGGGGACCGGGCGACCACCCGCAACCCGTCGCCGACAACCTCCGCGGCCTGGTGGTGGCTGGAGTTGACCGGGATGACAAACTTCCTTCCATCGGAGGTCTCGGCCGCTGGAGTGACAATCCGCGAAAGCTGCGATGCCGGCTCGACTTCGACGGTATGCGCTACCGCGACCTGTCGTCCGGCAGCGTGGTTCACGGAAGACTCGATGTGCTGGGCCAGCGTGCCGGTGCGGTATACGTTCAGAATCTGAAGACCGTAGCAGATGCCGAGGACTGGCTTGCGCATATTGTAGGCATCCTGCAGCAGCAACTCGTCGACCGTATCGCGGCCAGCGTCGGCCGCAGCGGTCTGCGGATCACGAAGCGCGTCATACTTGGCGGGATCAACGTCGGCTTTGCTTCCCGGCAGCAGTACAGCATCGCAACGCTCAATCAGTTTCATCACTTCCGCAGGGGGCTGATCCAGGGGGATGCGAACCGGCTCTCCTCCAGCTATTTCGACGGCGCGCTCATATTGAGGGAGAGATCGCTCAGCATACTCGGGGTCGGTGGAATGCGGAACAGGGATCGCAATGCGTGGCGGCACAAATCGATTGTAGCGCGAGGGCCGCAGGCGCGCTTAAGCCGGATCTGAATATCAGCACGTCGCGTCCCTCCGATTCATTTCCGGGCTTGATGGCCATTGTGACCGGGGCACACCGCGCCCTATGGGCATCCTTTACGATGTCGCCTACGACCGGGTGTGCGCTCTTCCATTGAAAACCACAGGCAACGGCCTCAAGGGTGGGCCGTGCACGGCCGGCCGGCCCAACGGCAAGTACGGCGAAACAGGCGGAACACGGCGGCTTCGCGCATGACGACACGAACGTCATGATTCTGGTGTCGAATCCGAGTTTCTCAGCCAAAACTCTGACTACTCCGGTAACGACGTCGCAAATTGCTCCAACTGTCTTGAAGGCTCTCGGGCTCAACCCTCGGAGTTTGCAGGCAGTGCGGATCCAAGGCACAGAGGTGCTGCCCGGAGTCTTTTCCGGAAAGAGATAGGTACAGCATCGTCCGAACCAGCAGCGGGCACTTCTCAGCGCCCGCCTTTTTTATGCGACGATGGAACACGACTAGCCCACTATTGTCGGCCATCTACCGGCGTACGCGGTTTGACGCCTTTCCGCGGCGCACGTTAGAATGGTTGAGTTTGCCTGTACTTGCGGTTCCGTTCTGGGGCCGTCCGCTGTGGTTGCCGAGAGCGCCGACGCGGAAAGCAGCAAGCATCGAAATCATCAGGTTCCGTAGATCGCGCCAGTGTGCGATGGGATATTGCCTTACCCACCGTGCAGAAGTCGGACGCACGGGGACTTAGGAGACATGAGCATGTACGCGGTCATCCGCACAGGTGGGAAGCAGTACCGGGTCGCGCCCGGCGATGTGATCCGCGTGGAACACCAGAGCACCGGCACCGACGGACGCGTTGAGTTCAACGATGTGCTGGCAGTTTCGGCTGGCGAAGGACAGATCGGTAAGCCGCAGCCGGGAGCGATGGTGACCGGCGACGTGGTCGAGGAAGGCCGCGAGAAGAAAATTCTCGTCTTCCATTACAAACGCAAGAAGCAATACAAGAAGCTGCGCGGACATCGCCAGGGATACACGGCGGTGCGGATTACCGAGATTGCTTTCGACGGGCAGAAGTTCACCGCTCCCGCACTTCCGAAGAAAGAAGCCAAGCCCATGAAGCTGGCTCCGGTAGAGGCGAAAGAGGTCAAAGCTGAAGCGAAGGCTCATAAAGCTCCAGCGAAGAAAAAGGCCGCGGCGAAAAAGTCCGTCGCCAAGAAGGCTGCACCGAAAAAGAAGAAGTGACTGAAAGCTGACGGCTGAGAGCTGAAAGCTCAAAACTAGGAAACTAAATCATGGCACATAAAAAAGGGCAGGGGACATCACGAAACGGACGCGACTCGAATGCACAACGTTTAGGCTTTAAAGCCTTTGGAGGACAACTGGTCCCCGGCGGGACGATTATTGTGCGGCAGCGGGGCACGCGGGTAAAACCGGGGTTGAATGTGGGCCGCGGCAAGGACGACACGCTGTTTGCGAAGATCAGCGGCCGGATTGTGTTCAAGGATCGGGGCCAGTTGGGCAAGTACGTCATGATTGAGCCCGTCGCTGCGGAGTAGATTGTCGCGATTGCCTCGCGGGCGGTGGCGCGCGCGCCACACTGACACCAGCCTCGCCTTCGGGTTGAGGCTTTTTTGTTGCAGAACGTTTCTTTCCTTTGTGTACCTTTGTGTCCTCTGGGGTTGATGAAGTCAAATGCTTTAACCACAAAGGACACAAAGGAAAATCTGATACCTCATGTTCATTGATGAAGCCACAATTCGGGTGAAAGCTGGGGACGGCGGGAATGGCTGTCTGGCGTTCCGGCGGGAAAAGTATGTTCCGCGGGGTGGGCCATCCGGCGGCGATGGCGGCGATGGTGGCGACGTCATTATGGAATCCAGCGAGCGCCACAATACCCTCGTGCACTTCCGTTTCAATCCTGAATACAAGGGTGAGCGCGGGCGTCACGGCGAGGGCTCGAACTGCAAGGGACGCGAAGGCGCGGATGTTCTGCTGAAAGTGCCAGTAGGCACGATCGTTTACGATGCGGACACGGGCGAAAAAGTTCACGATTTTGCGCATGCGGATGAGCGCGTCGTCATCGCCCGCGGCGGGCGCGGTGGCCGGGGAAATGCGCGTTTTGCAACCTCCACGCATCAGGCGCCACGCGAGCATGAAGAGGGACGGCCCGGCGAAGAACGAGTTTTCCGCCTGGAACTCAAACTGCTCGCCGATGTGGGACTGGTCGGTTATCCCAATGTTGGCAAGTCCACGCTGATTTCGCGAATATCGTCGGCGCGGCCGAAGATTGCCGATTACCCTTTTACAACCTTGCAGCCCAACCTGGGCGTGGTCGCAGTGGGCGATGCGAAGGAAGAGCGCAGCTTTGTCGTGGCCGATATTCCTGGGCTGATTGAAGGGGCTCACATCGGATCAGGCCTGGGCATACAGTTTTTGCGGCACATTGAGCGCACGCGACTGCTGGTGCATTTGGTGGATGTCTCCGATGCGAGCGGCCGTCCCGACTCGGTGAACGACATCGAAGTGATCGACGGCGAACTGAAAAGTTTTGGCGCGGGACTCGACCAGAAGCCGGTGATCATGGTGGCTTCGAAGATCGATATCGCCAACAAAGACAAGCTGGCGAAGTTGAAGCGTTATTGCAAGAAGCAGGGGCTCGAGTTATTTCCCATCTCAGCGGTGACCGGGAAGGGCATTGAAGAGCTGAAGTACGCTATGGCGGACAAGGTGGAAGAAGCGCGGCTTCAGGCTTCAGGCGACAGGCTTCAGGAAGAGCGTTCGGGCGCAGAACTCCCGCAACGATCGCGGGGAAGCGCTGATTAGAGTGTGGGCGCACTTCGCGTGTAGCGGTCGTTAACAGAAAGTAACGGGAGAACTCCCTGAGGAATGGTAGTCGCAGCGGTAGCCACAGGGTCTTTCGACTGCGTTGCCCTCGCTACGCGAAGGCAACTCCGCTCAGGATGACAATTCTCTGCCTGATGACCTGATTTTCCATCTCGCTAAAGGCTAGCCGAAGCGAACCCTAGGCCTCTGGCATGTGCGAGCCGTGCTGGAAGTGGTATTGCAGAATCTTCGCAGCTAGAGCTGGGTTCATCGACGGAGCTTCGGCTTGCATCGTACGGACCACTTCACCACGGCATACGACTTCGGCTGCTGAGAGGCCTGCAATTTCCGCCGGCAGCACCAGATTAATCTCCAGCTGGACATTCGCGGGAACTAATTCCTCCGCGCGAAACAGAAGGCCCGAACGGCTGATGTTCTCGGTGGTGCCGGCTCGCCAGGCTTCCTCGCCAATCGGACGGTACTTCAGCGGCAATTGGAGTTTGAAACGTTGCGCGCGGAACGGCGACAGCTTCCCGTTGATAACACCAGCTTCGGCTTGCATGGCTAAACGAGCGGACATGGAGACCTCCTTGGGGAGTGGGGCGTCGAGCACCTCGCGCACTTTTGCTTTGAGCGTGAGGAGGGTGAAGGGCTTCTGGAGCAGGCTGATTCCCGGATCCAGCGTGCCGTTTTGGCCAATCGCGTTTTCGGTGTAGCCCGACATATAGAGCACCCGCATTTCGGGCCTCCGCGGACCCAGATGATTGGCCAGTTCGCGCCCGGTCATTCCAGGCATGACGACGTCGGTCAGAAGCAGGTGAATGGGCCCGGAATGGGCGTTCGAAATCAGAATCGCGGTTGCGGGATCACCAGCATCGATCACCGTGTATCCCTGGCGTTCGAGGTACTCGCGAGCGAGGCGCAGCACGGTGACCTCATCTTCGACCAGCAGAACGGTTTCCCGGCCTTGCTGAACATCTTTGGCGGCGATCGCTGGTAGCAAAACAGGTACTTCGCCGGCCTGACTCACTCGCGGTAAATAAACCTTGAATGATGTTCCCTTGCCCGGCTCGCTATACGCCCAGATATACCCACCGCTTTGCTTGACGATGCCGTAGACCATCGAAAGGCCGAGGCCCGTGCCCTTCGCGCCTTTGGTGCTGAAGAATGGTTCGAAGATGCGGCTCTGGGTTTCGGAATCCATGCCTACTCCGGTGTCGCTCATGGCGAGCATGACGTACTCGCCCGGTTCCGCGGGAGGGTGGAGACGCGCATAACTCTCGTCCAGCGAAACATTGGCTGTTTCAATCGTGAGCTTGCCCCCGCGCGGCATAGCGTCGCGGGCATTGACCGCCAGATTCATGATGACTTGCTCGATCTGGCCGGGATCGGCCTTGGTCGGGCCCAAGTTGCTGCCGGGCACCATAACGAGTTCGATGTCTTCCCCAATCAGCCGAGTCAACATTTTGAAGTTTTCGGTGACGACCGCGTTCAGATCCAGAACCTTCGGGGTGAGCATTTGCTTCCGGCTGAAGGCCAGCAACTGGCGAGTCAGCGCGGTGGCGCGGTTGGCGGCATTAGCGATTTCCTGCGCCGGGCCCCTGACAGCGGGATCGGGGCCTATGCGCTCGAGTAGAAACTCGCAGTATCCTGAGATCACCATCAACAGATTGTTGAAGTCATGTGCAATTCCGCCAGCGAGGCGGCCGACAGCTTCCATCTTCTGAGCCTGGCGAAGCTGTTGCTCGAGGGCCCGATGTTCCGTCACGTCCTCGGCGAAGAGTTCGAAGAAAGTGGAGTTGTGTTCATCGCGAATCGTTCTTCCGGAAAGGCGCACGGTAATAGGATTGCCGTCCTTGCGCAGCCAATCCGCGATCAAACCATTGAAGCGCTGCGAGGAGCGAAAGTGATCGGCAACTACGAACCATTGTTGAGTGTCTGCGTACAGGTTGGCTAAGTTGCCGTCGACCATTTCGGACGGCGAAGCATAGCCCAGCATGCTGACTAGAGCCGGGTTTGCGCTCAGCAGAATACCGTCCGAGTCGCACCGGCAGATCCCGTAGGGAGCATTGGTCACAAGAGAGCGGAAGTTGATTTCCGAGCGCCGCAAACCCTCCTGGGCGGAACGCAAGGCGGCGTTGAAAGAGCAAATCAGCAGCGCCACAAACACAAACAGGGTCAAATGTATGATAGCTTTGCGATATTCGGCCGGGGAGTGATGTCCCGCCAAGGAGAAATATGCGCTGACGGTTAGCGCAAAAGATGTCGCCACGAGGCCCGGCTTCCAACCGCCGTACCAGGCGCTGACCATAATGGCGACCGCGAAGACGACCAGGCGGCTTTCGACAACGTCCGCCAGCATTAATGCAGGGATCAGGGCGAGGGTAATGCTAAGGACGGCGACGCCGTATCGGAGAATGGGCGCCCGAGCCGGGGGAATGTAGCGTGCGCGAAGAAGGGGGAGCTTCAATCGCATACGAACCAACTTTAGTTCCAAAATGGGAACTCCGCGAGTTACGGGAGTTCAGGTGGTTGCGGATGGGTGGGCGCTGACCATGTGTACAACCACTGCCACAAATCGTTAGCCTGAATCTACAACGAGAAGGCCTGTGAATCGCGCTAATCGCCGAAGTTTTCGGATTTCGTGAATCAAGAGATACACGGGCACGAAAACGAGAGCTCGGGCTGTATGACTATGGGATATCCATGAACATCGGATTGTTTGGCGGAACTTTCGACCCCATTCACCACGGGCACCTCGCTTTGGCCCGCGGAGCCGAGGAGCGTTTCCAGTTGGGCTGCGTCCATTTTGTCCCGGCCAACATTCCGCCGCATAAGCAACAGCACCCGGTTTCCCCCTACTTTCATCGCTACGCCATGGTTGCCTTGGCCACGATGAACGAAAAGGGGTTCGTGCCGTCGCTGCTGGAAGCTCCGGGCGATGCGCCCCCGGCGGCAAGCTCCGGCAAGAAAGCACATGCGCAAGCCGGTGCGAATTACACCATCGACACGGTTCGTCGGCTAAAACAAACACTTCGGAAGAGCGATCGACTCTTCTTCTTGATTGGTATCGATGCATTCAAGGATATCGCGAGCTGGCATGAAGGAGCAGCGCTTTTTCGCGAATGTGAGTTCATTGTTGCCAGCCGCCCAGGATATTCCCTGGCGGATGTGGCCCATGCTTTGCCAGAAGCGCTGCGCCCCAGATCTGCAGTAACCAAGCCATTTGCCAAGCAACCAGCGAAAGGCGACCTTGTGCTGCCCGGGGCGACCGTGCATCTCTTGGAAAACGTGCATCAAAACGTCTCGGCTACGGCGATTCGGGATGCGGTTGCAGCAAAGAAGCCGCTGACCAAGTTCGTCGATTCAGCGGTGGCGGAATACATCAAGAAGGAGGGATTGTATCGGAACAAGTAGCCTTTGGCCGTTCGTCGTTAGTCGTTGGCAACTCCTTCCTTGCGAAATATCTGTCGCGACTAAGCGGCGATCTGGCATTCGGACCGCGGTTGTCAGTTAGAATGAGCAGACGAACGGCCAACGACGACCGACCAACGACCGCATGAAAAAAAATGATGTGAAGCGACAGGTATCGGAAGCCATTACCGCCTGCCAGGAAAAACAGGCGGAAGAAATTACGATTTTAGAACTGGAACAGGGATCGGGGGCATTCACCGATTACTTCGTGGTATGCAGCGGGACCAATCCCCGACAAATCCAGGCGATTTCGGACGAAGTCGAGGAGCGATTAGAGAAGGCCGGGCAACGCCCGACCCACATCGAAGGCTACAAACAGGCGGAATGGGTGCTGCTCGACTACGTCGATTTCGTGGTACACGTGTTCTCCGAGAAGGCCCGCAAGTTCTACGATCTGGAGCGCCTATGGAAGTCCGCCAGGCGATTGGCGCCGTCGGAGCTTGCCAAGACAAAACGAGTTGGTACACGAGCCGTCGCGAAGAAGCGGGCGTAGAAAAATCAGCCCCGGATTCCACGGACAAACCAGAAAGCTGATCCGTGATGATCTGTGGATATCCGTGTCCCAGGTCTTTATGTCGTCCCTATGTCGTCTCTCTCAAATGCGAACCCGCAGTGGGGCAGTTCGTATCGGCTGATTGCCTCAGAGAAGTGGAAGGCGAAATCGGCTGCCATGGGCCGCGACGTGACCGAGGCGCTCGTCGAATACGCTCGACCAAGACCCGGAATGAAGGTCCTGGACTTGGCCAGCGGCACGGGCGAACCCGCAATCAGCCTCGCGGGCCGCGTCGGCGCCGAAGGTCATGTCACGGCCCTCGATCTCAGCAGCGAACTCCTCGCCATCGCGGCAGAACGGGCTCAGCAGCGCGAGCTAACGAATTTTTCTATCAAGCAAGCAGATGCGCAGGAACTCCCGTTTCCCGATCAAAGCTTCGATTTGATCACCAGCCGCTTCGGCGTGATGTTCTTTCAGAATTGCGAGAAAGCACTTCGCGAAGTGCACCGCGTATTGAAGCCCGGAGCGCGGGCTTCTTTTCTGGCATGGGGACCATTCGAGCAACCCTTCTGGTCGAGCACCATCGGCGTGGTCGTCGAACATATCGGAGGGCCAGCCCTGGTTCCGGGCGGAGCCGATCCTTTCAGATTTGCCCGTCCAGAGAGTTTGTCATCGGTGATGCGCACCGCCGGTTTTAAAAATGTTGACGAAGAAACCAAAACGCTGCCATGGACCTGGCCGGGAACGGCCGAAGAAGTTTGGGAACAGGCCCAAGCCGTGGCCACGCCGTTTTTACCGCTGCTGCAACGGATCCCGTCTGAGAGGCAGGATGCGATCAACCGCGCGGTAATTCAGGCAATAGAGCGCTACGCGGATGGCGAGAGCATAAAGTTTGGGGCCGTGGTCGTGCTGGCTTCGGGAATGCGATAAACACAAAGGACACGAAGGAAACATACGCCCCGGCTCTTTGTCCGGACGCTTTCTTTTACGCAGTCCATTCCCTTTGTGCTTAAATCCCGGTGTGAAGCTGAGAATTGCGTGGATTGGCAAAACTAAAGACCCAGCCATCCAGTCGTTGACCGAAGAGTACCTGAAGCGCCTGTCTCGTTATGTCGACGCGGATGGGATAGCGCTGAAAGATGAGCCCTCTTTGCTGAAGCTCTGTCGCGGTGCGCGTTCTGCAAAGAACACATTGGTCCTGCTCGACAGCCGCGGCAAGCAGCTTTCCTCCGAAGAATTTGCCGACTTTCTCCGGAATTATCAGGATCGCAATCCGTTGCCGCTGCTGTTCGCGGTGGGTCCGGCCAATGGATTCACTACGGACATCCGCAAGGAAGCGAATTTGTTACTCTCCTTAGGCAAAATGACAGTTGCCCACGAGTTGGCGCGAGTGATATTGCTAGAGCAACTCTACCGCGCGTTCACTATTTTGAAAGGACACCCGTATCACCTGGGACACTGAGGACATTTCACGAAGTCCTGTACGTACCTTCGTGATGTTTCTCATTTCCAGGCCGACGTTTAACCTAGTCATGCGATCGTTGATTTAAGGAGCCCTCCCCATGAAGAACCCCTTCGACGTACTACGGATGAAGGAGCAGGAAATCCAGAGAGTCAAACAAGAGATAGAAGCGTTACGGATTACGGCCAAACTGCTCGGAGAAGAACCTCCCAGCGACGGCAAAGTTGAGTATCGACAAGTCGTCAATATGCCCTAGCAATTTGTAATTGAGTAATTTGTAATTGGCAGTTGAAAAAACGAGCGGATTTTCGATTGTAAATTACCAAATTACTCAATTACCATTTTCCTATCCCAGTGCCAAAGCCCCGCCGCACGCCCCAAAACAGGTACAATCAAATCGTTCACCAACATGCAGGACATCCGTCGCGGTCTAATCATTGTGAATACCGGGCCGGGCAAGGGCAAAACCACGGCTGCCATGGGAACGGCTCTGAGGGCAGTCGGCCAGGGCATGAAAGTGCTCATGCTGCAATTCCTTAAAGGCTCCTGGCATTATGGCGAACTCGACGCGGTACAGGCGTTCGGTGACAACTTCATCATGAAGCAGATGGGCCGCGGTTTTGTGAAAGTCGGAACCGAAAAGCCTGATCCCGAAGACGTAAAGATGGTTGAAGCAGCCTGGGCGGAGGGGCAGCAGGCGATCCAGTCCGGTGCATGGGACTTGGTTATTCTCGACGAGATCAACTACGCTATCAGCTACGGTATGCTCGACCCGGAGAAAGTCGTCGAAAGTCTGAAAAACAAGCCGGAGATGGTTCATGTTATCTTGACCGGCAGGAATGCGCATCCGGCGATTGTAGAAGTAGCCGACACCGTGACCGAGATGCGGCAGGTGAAGCACGCCTACGAGAAGGGCGTGATGGCGCAGAGAGGAATTGAATACTGAAATTGAGTGATTGAGAATTTGGAAATTGAGTAATTGAAAAGCGAAATGGTCGTTCAATTACCCAATTACTAAATTTCCGAATTACCAAATCTCTATGACCTGGTTCAAACGACAATCTGGCGATCTGGATGCCACGGGCGAAAAGAAAGTCCGCACCGAAGGCCTGTGGGTCAAGTGTGAGCATTGCCGTCAGGTCATCTGGAAAAAGGATCTGGAAGAGAATCTCAACGTTTGCCCGAAGTGCGATAAGCACTTCCGCATCGACGCGCGAACCCGCCTGGCCCAGCTCCTCGACGACAACCAATACGAAGTTTTCGACGCCAACCTGGTCTCGACTGACCCACTGAAGTTTGCCGACCTGAAAACCTATTCGTCACGGCTGGAACAAGCACAAGCCGAAACTGGACTAAAAGATGCCGTCATCAATGCGCGGGGGAAGTTAAACGGGCGTCCAGTGATTGTGAGCGCCATGGAGTACGCATTCATCGGCGGAAGTATGGGAGCAGTGGTCGGGGAAATGATTACTCGGGCGATCGAGCAGGCCACGGAAACGAGAGCTCCCATCATCATCGTTTCGGCTTCGGGCGGGGCGCGCATGATGGAAGGCGTCATCAGTTTAATGCAGTTGGCCAAGATTTCCGCCGCATTAGCCCGCCTCGACGAAGTCCACGTACCCTACATCTCGGTGCTGACCGATCCGACTACCGGAGGCGTAACCGCGTCGTTCGCCATGCTAGGCGATTTGAACGTCGCTGAACCCGGAGCCTTGATCGGATTCGCCGGGCCGCGCGTGATCGAACAAACTATCCGACAAAAACTGCCTCAGGGCTTTCAGCGCAGTGAATTCCTGCTCGAGCATGGCATGCTCGACGCGGTTGTCCCCCGCAAGCAGTTGAAGCCGTATATTGGGCGAGCGCTGGATTTCATGGCAGCGGCATAGCGCTATCAGCTATCAGCATTCCGCCAGACCGCTTTCTGCGCCGTTCAGACTGCGTCTTTCCACATTGGATGACGGATCGTGGCGAACTCCGAATCGCAAAAGGCAAACTGGTAATCTGACTCTGAAGGCCGATAGCTTGCCCGTGTCCTACGAAACTGCAGTCGCGCGCATGTACGCGCTCGGTCACGAACTGAGCCAAAGTCCGTCGCACAAGTTCGATTTGGCGCACATGCGTCTGCTGCTGGCAGCTTTGAATCATCCCGAGCGGCGGTTTCCCGGTGTTCTGATTGCGGGAACGAACGGCAAAGGTTCGACGGCCGCTACACTGGCCTCGATTCTGGAAGCCTCCGGTCTGCGTACTGGCTTATACACATCGCCCCATCTGGTGCGAATCAACGAACGCATCCGCATCAGTGACATCGAGGTCAGCGATGACGATTTCGCTCTGCTGCACGACGTAGTGGATCGGACCGCCGAGCGCTTGGTCGAAGATGGCGAGTTGCCCTGGCATCCCAGCTTCTTCGAGATGCTGACGGCGATCGCATTTGAATACTTCGCGCAAAACAAAGTGGAAATCGCGGTGTTGGAAGTTGGCATGGGCGGACGGCTGGACGCAACCAATGTGATCGAGCCGCGCGTCAGCGTGATCACAGATATTTCGCTCGACCACCAGAAGTTTCTCGGCAACACCGTAGCTGAGATCGCGCGCGAGAAGGCAGGAATTATCCGGCCCGGTGGACTCGTTGTGACCCTGCCACAACAACCGCAGGCCAACGACGTGATTGGAAATACAATCCTGGAATTGGGAGCACAGGGCGTGAGCGCAGTAGCGTATGTGCCGCCGGTCTCGCCGGGAAGCGATGAATACTGCGTGCGTCGAAGTGAAAAGCCTCTAATCGCAGAGTTCGCGGAGGAGCACGCACAGGACGCTGAGAAAAATCTCGCAAAGTTCGCTGGCCCTATATCGCGCTATCCGCTGGAGGTGATGGGGAAGCAGATTCTAGTGGAAACCCCGCTCCTGGGCCGGCATCAACTGCGAAACATCGCCCTCGCGATTGCGACGGCGGAAGTACTCAGTCATCAAGGATTCCCGATTACGCCGGAAATTATCGAACGCGGCCTCCGTCAGACGCATTGGCCGGGACGCTTCCAGGTCATACCGGCAATAAGCGGCGCGCCCGAATATGTTCTCGACGTAGCCCACAACCCAGCGGGTGCGTGGGCATTGCGCTCGGCACTTTCCGCCTGCTACGAAGACCGTCGACTGACATTCGTTTTTGGAGCGATGCGCGACAAGGCAATCGGTGAGATGGCGGAAATCCTGTTCCCGCTGGCAGAGCGCGTCCTTGCCACGCGAGCCGATAATCCGCGATCGGCCACGCCGGACGAGATTCGTGAGGCAGCCTCACGCACCGCGAGCGACATCGAAGAGGCTGCTGATGTCGCCTCCGCGCTGGATCGGGCCGTTTCCCTCTCTGGTCCGCAGGGCATAGTAGTTATAACCGGTTCGATATACATTGTAGGAGAAGCGATGCGAGCCTTGGGGGTAAAGGTTTAGCGGTTCATGCAGGACGTGCATACATCACTCGGGGAGCAGGCACACGGCGAGTCGTCTATGTCTGCGCAGATGTCTTCGCAGCGGACGGTTGAAGTCGCCGAGGAAGACGAAAACTCCCCGGTCGCTTCACCGAGAAAATATGGCTTGCTCAGCGCTTTGCGCTCTTACTTCGTATTTGACCCGCTGATCTGGCTGTTCACGGTTGTTCTCGGCTTCGTTTCCATTCCGGTTTCTCTCTTTGGCGAGAAAAGTCGCGTCCTCCACAGCTTTGCGCGCTTCTGGTCGCGGCTGATCATGAGGACGATCCTTTCCCCGGTGAAGGTCACCGGGCTGGAGAAGATTGACACTTCGAAGGCGCATGTTTACGCCGTCACCCACGCTTCGGCGCTGGATATTCCGGTGCTCTATGTCAATTTGCCATTCGAGTTTCGGATTCTGTTCAAGAAGGAGTTGCTCTCCTACCCTATCGTCGGATGGCACTTGAGGCGCTCGGGACAGGTCTGCATCGATCAGCAGAAACCCACGCGATCGATTGCGCACATTCGCTCTGCGGTAAAGAGTCTGCAAGCCGGTATGCCGCTTGTGATCTTCCCCGAGGGTGGCCGCACCCCAGATGGCAAAATCAAGCCGTTCATGCCGGGAGCATTCTATCTGGCGATCAAGGCACAAGCGGATATCGTGCCCATCGCGCTCGTCGGAACCTACGAACTGCTGCCCATGAATACGTATCACATCAAGCCGCGTGCGCTGGAGATGCGAGTCGGCGAGCCTATTTCGACCGCGGGGTACTCCTTGCGCGAAATGGAAGCGCTATCGGCGAAAGTTCATCAGGCGATGGATGCCCTGTATTACAGAGGCGATCCCGCGATTGACCACGCCCACGTAGGCCCGGACGCCCCCATCCGGGCAAGCGAGCGAAGATCGCTCTAGCGGACTGCCAGAGCGGTATTCCGTCTAAACTGCGGGACCGAACGGATGCGGCGCCCGCACTGTGCGTTTTTGAGTGCTATGGACAAGTGGACTTCGGGCGTGGCCTACGACTTATGGATGGGCCGCTGGAGTTGCATGCTGGCGAATGAGTTTCTCAGCTGGCTGAATTCGCCCTCGAATCTGCGCTGGCTGGACGTTTGCTGCGGTAGCGGCGTGCTCGCAGAAGCGACCGTTGATCGCTTCGCGCCCGCCCGGGTTGCAGGTATCGATGCGTCTCCTCAGCAGATCGAATTTGCCCAGAAGCATCGCTCTCGCCCTGGGCTCACCTTCGAAACCGGAGATGCCATGGTTCTCCCTTTCGCTGACGCCGGTTTCGATGTTGTCGTTTGCGGTCTAGGGTTGAATTACGTTCCGGAGCCTGAACTCGCGCTCGAAGAAATGCGCCGGGTTACGGTTGCGGAGGGCGTTATCGCAGCTTATGTCTGGGACTACGCCGAGGGAGCACGCTTCCTGCGCGAGTTCTGGGATGCAGCCGCAGCGGTCGACTCCGAAGCCAGGGCATACGATCAGGCCCAACGGTTTCCTCTGTGTAATCCCGAGGCGCTGCGAGGGCTTTTCTTGCGGGCTGGCCTGCAACAAGTGGAGGGTCGTGCTCTCGAAATCACGACCCGGTTTGAGAGTTTCGATGATTACTGGCAGCCACTCTTGACGGGACAGGGCTCTGCTCCCAACTATCTTGCTACACGCAATGAGGTGACTCGACGCGCCATTCGCGATGGGCTACGCACGTCGCTTCCTCGAGCCTCTGGCGGCGCAATTGAGTTGCCCGCCCGTGCGTGGGCGGTTCGCGGGCGGCGTTAGACGAGATCGCTCTCGTGATCTCGACTCTTGCCAGCCAGTGACATCATTGCGGTGCTGCGGCGCTTCGCGCCGCTGGGCGGACGAGGGCGTCCGCCCCTACGTGTTTCTAAGAGCCTAATTCCCGTTCAGCCACTCTTCGTAAGCTTTGAACGAGTAAGGTCGGCCGAGAAAGTCGCTTACCATCTCTGCCGCGGGTTTGGTGCCGCTCTCTTCCAGAACTGTGTCGCGATATTTTCTCGCGACGACTGGATTGGTCAGGCCATCCGCCTTGAACTCCGTGAACATGTCTTTGGCGATGACCAGAGACCACATGTAGGTGTAATAAACCGCGGAGTACCCGTTGAGATGGCCGAATGCGGTTTGCATGTGCGTATCCGTAACGTATTTGAACGGCGTGTAATGCTCCTGCAGTTGCGCCAGGAGTTTGGTCGTATCCAGTCCCTGCGGGTTCCGGTTGTAATAATTGAGGCTGATAGCTGCGTAGAACATTTGCATGCGGACGCCCAGAGCGCGGCCAAACTCATCGGCGGCTTCGGCCTTTTTCGCCAACTCGGCCGGAATTGGCTCGTTCGTCTTGTAGTGGCGGGCAAAGGTTTGCAGGATTGCAGGGTCTTTTGGCCATTCCTCGAACATCTGCGAAGGAGCTTCGATGAAGTCGTTTTCCAAATCACCGGTAGCCCACTTTGTATTTCCTCGAAAAATTCCATGCAGCAGATGCCCGTACTCGTGAAAGAAAGTAATCACGTCGTCGCGTTCCATCAACCCCGGACCATTGGTGGCTTGCGGGAAGTTACAAACCAGCACGTACTCGGGCAAGCGAAACCCTTCCTTGCCAGTAGCCAGGCTGAACGTGGCGTAGTGTTTATACTTGTTTTCGCGTGGGAACATATCGAAATAAATCCGGCCCAACAACTTGTTGCCGTCGAAAACGTCGTAAACCGTAACATCCGGATGCCAGACCTGGGCCGTGGTCACGCGTTTGTAGGTGATGCCGTACATATGGCTGGTGAGGTCGAGAATTCCCTGCAGAACCCGCGAGTATTCGAAGTATGGACGCACGGATTGCGAGTCGTATCCATACTTCTCAATGGTTGCTTCATGCAGATAATGATGGTAATTCCAAATGTCAACGGCAGTGGCGTTCGGCTCTTTTTGGCGGCGGTAAGCGAGCAGTTGATCGTAATCACGCTGTGCCCCGGCCTGTGACGCTTCGGTAATTTTCTCGATGAAATCGGCGGCATTCTGCTTGGTTCCGACCATCTTGTCTTCCGTGACGTACGCCGCCCAGTCGGGATAGCCCAAGGTCGTAGCTAGTTCATAACGCTTCTGCAGCAAACGTGACAGTACTTCAATGTTCTTAGGATAAGCCCGCTGACTGTAGAGCTCATAAAACTCCTTCTGGGCCGCGTCATTCGTGGCATATTCCCGGAAAGGCAGGTAATCGGTGTTGTCGGTCTTAAGCGTGACTTTGCCCGACGCATCGGGCTTGTGCGCCTGCTTGTAGTCCTCGGGCAGGCCATCCAACTGCGACGGATCCAGTTGTAGGGTGCGGACGTCCGCGGGAATGTTCTCGTCAAATTCCTGTCCAATTTTTACCAGCTCGTCCTGAAGCTGCCGGATCTTCGCCCGCGTTGCGTCATCGCGATCGACGCCAGAACGGTGGTAATCGCGCAGCGACGTGCGCAGAAAATAACTTCCGGCAGGGTCCAACTTGGAACCATCGAGCGAAGCGAGGACGTTATACAAGTCCTTATCCAGCGAGATATCGGTGAGCAGTTGGCTCGCTTCCTGCTCGCAGACCTGGGCGGCGTCGCGAAACGGCTTCGACGGATGCACCTGCTCGGCAAGACCCGAACGGGCGGCAGCATCGCCCGCAATGAGGATGGTCGTATCGAACGCCTGCAGGGTCGCCATGGCATCGCGTGGCGCCTTGGTGGCCTTGATGTCGGCGACGTGCTTCTTTGTCAACTCCAGGTCACTGTGGCAGGAGGCCATGAATGATTCCGGAGTTCCAGCCAACATACTGGAAGCCCCGGGGGCAGACGGCTGTGCGGCGAGCGCCGCTGAGCAAAGAAGAAACACAACTGCGATTGCTGTCCATAGGCTTCTCTTATGATTCATCGTTATCGTTATCCTTCCGACTGAAACTTTCGTACAAATGCTGAAGACCAAAGTTAATAGACGAAAAAATCAGCAATAGGTGAGGTGCCAGCTTAGATTTGAATCGCGGGAACGGTCAAGTTGTCACGTAGGCCCGGACGCCTCGCACGGCGGCGAGCGAAGCTAACCCCAGGATTGTTGCAGGGTGCGGCGCTTCGCGCATGGGCAGACGAGGGCGTCCGCCCCAACGTGTTTTATACTTAAAGGCTATGGCAGAGAGCATACATATCAAGCTCCCCGATGGGAGCGTGAAAGACCTACCTAAGGGCAGCACCGCTCTTGACGTCGCCAGGTCCCTCGGTCAACGGCTGGCCGACGCGGCCCTAGTGGCCAAGACCAATGGTGACCTCATCGATCTCGTCCGGCCGCTGGAAAAAGATACCGATCTTCGCATCCTGACCGACCGCGATCCGGAGGCGCTCGAAGTCTACCGGCATTCGTCGGCACATCTGCTTGCGGCTGCGGTTCTCGAGCTTTTCCCCGAAACCAAGCTCGGGCACGGGCCTGCGACCGAGACTGGTTTTTTCTACGACTTCTATCGTCCGACTCCGTTCACTCCGGAGGACTTGGAAAAGATCGAGAAGAAGATGCAGGAGCTGGTGCAGCAGAACATTCCCTACGCGCGCGAATTCCTGCCTCGCGAGCAGGGACTGCAGGAATTTAAAAAAGAAGGCGATTTCATGAAGTGCCATTTCATCGAGCAATTCACCAAGCCCGATGAAAAGATTTCTATTTATCGGACCGGCAAGTTCACCGATTTCTGCCGCGGTCCGCATGTTCCTTCGACCGGCAAGATCAAAGCTTTTAAGCTGTTGAGTATTGCCGGCGCCTACTGGCTTGGCGACGAGAAAAATCCGCAACTGCAGCGCATATACGGGACCTCATTCTTCTCGAAGAAAGATCTCGACGATTTCCTGAACAAACAGGAAGAAGCCAAGAAGCGCGACCACCGCGTGCTGGGACAACAGTTGGATTTGTTTTCCATCCAGGAACTGGCCGGACCGGGGCTGATTTTTTGGCATCCCAAGGGCGGAATCATCCGCAAAGAGATGGAAGACTGGATGCGCGCCGAGTACATCAAGCGCGGCTATTCGCTCGTCTACACTCCGCACGTGGTGCGGCGGCAACTGTTCCATGTTTCGGGGCACGAAGGCTACTATTCGCAGAACATGTTCGATTCCATGGAACTCGACGACGCGGAATATCGTTTGAAGCCGATGAACTGTCCGGGCCACATTCTGATTTACGCAGACTCGCTGAAGTCGTATCGCGATTTGCCGGTGCGCCTGGGTGAGTTGGGGACGGTCTATCGCTACGAGCGTTCGGGAGTGATGCACGGTCTGTTGCGGGTGCGTGGATTCACCCAGGATGACTCCCACATCTTCTGCACTCCGGAACAGATCGAAGATGAGATTGGCGGGTGCCTGGATTTTGCGCTCGAGGTGCTGAGAGTTTTCGGCTTCGATCAGTACCAGACTGAGCTCTCCACCTGGGATCCGAATGACCGCAAGAATTTTCTGGGATCGGAAGATCAGTGGAACATGGCCAACCGCTCGCTCGAGAACGCGCTCAAGCAACGGAAGATCGAATACAAAGTGATCCCCGGCGAAGGGGCGTTTTATGGGCCAAAGATCGACATCAAGCTGGTGGACGCAATCGGGCGCCTTTGGCAGCTTTCGACCGTCCAGGTCGACTTCAATCTGCCGCAACGCTTCAACCTGGAGTACGTTGCGGAAGATGGCACGCGCAAGCAACCGGTGATGGTGCATCGCGCGCTGTTTGGATCGATCGAGCGCTTTTTCGGCGTGCTGATCGAGCACTACGCCGGCGCGTTCCCGGTGTGGCTGTCTCCGGCTCAAGCCGTGATGATTCCGATTGCCGAACGCCATGTTGACTACGCAAACAAAGTCGCTGATCAGCTCAAAGCCATCGGTGTGCGCGTCGAAGTCGATGCGCGCAACGAAAAGATGAACGCGAAGATCCGCGAGCATGCTCTGCAGAAAGTTCCGTTCCTGCTGGTTGTTGGCGACAAAGAAGCCGAAGCGGGCAACGTAAACGTCCGCACTCGGGGCAAAGAAAAGACCGAAGACATGCCGGCCGCAGAGTTCGTACAGAAGATCAAGAAGCTGATCGCCGAGAAATCTCCGACGCTATAGTCACGTGGGACAGCCGCCCTCGGCTGTCCAGGCGAGCGAAGCTCGCCAGAAGGGCTTAAAGCCGGGTGCACAATATTGTCTGACTTTTCAAAAAAACGCGTAGCCGTCCTGGGCGCGGGAAAGATGGGCGGAATCCTGCTCAAAGCGCTCCTGGAAAAGCAATTGTTCTCCAGCAAGACGACAGTAGCCACCGTCCAGCACGAAGAAAAGGCCCGCAGCCTCAGCAAAAAGTTGGGCATTCCCGTGACCACCAACAACCGCGCCGCCGCACGCAACGCGGACATCATTCTGCTGTGCGTGAAGCCGCAAGTTGTCGACCAAGTGGTAGAACAAATTCGGCCGAGCGTGAGCAAGAACCAGATCATTATCTCCGTCGCCGCGTCCGTTCCGACCGGCCAGATCGAGCGGGTTTTGAAACGCGCCGTGCCGGTGGTGCGGGCAATGCCTAACACTCCGTGCGTGATCGGTTGCGGCATGACTGCTTTGTGCAAGGGAAAGTTCGCCACGGCGACGCATCTGGAGATCGCGAGCGCTCTGTTCGATGTTGTGGGCCGAACCGTCGTCGTCGACGAGAAGCTAATGGATGCGGTTACCGGATTGTCCGCGAGTGGGCCAGCTTACATTTACATCATTCTGGAATCGCTTGCCGAAGCGGGTGTGAAAGTTGGACTGCCTCGCGATGTGGCCACATTGCTGGCCGCGCAAACAGTCATGGGCTCAGCCGCGGTGGTGCTCGAGACGGGCGACCACCCCGCGTTGCTCAAAGACATGGTGACTACTCCTGCTGGCTGCACTATCGACGGCATTCTGGAACTCGAAGAAGGCAAGCTGCGGGTCACGTTGATCAAAGCCGTAGTAAAAGCCGCACAGCGGGCCAAAGAACTGGCCAACGGCTGAGCCTAGAAAATGGAGCGACCGGCGCCCTGGCGCGTCCTCCGCTAAAATCGTCGAGTGATCATCGGCGTCATCTCGGATACCCATGGCCTGCTCAGGCCCGAAGCTTTCGCCGCGTTAAAAGGGTCCGACTACATCATTCACGCCGGGGACGTCGGAGACCCGCAGATCCTCGACAAGCTGGCCGCGATCGCGCCCTTGACGGTCGTGCGCGGGAACGTCGACCATGGCGAGTGGGCGCAGAAAATTCCTAGCACAAATGTGCTGGAGATCGGTGAAACATCCGTCTACGTGCTGCACAACCTGCAGGAACTCGACTTGAAGCCGGAAGCCGCGAAATTCGCGGCGATCACCTACGGGCACAGTCATGTACCCAAGCAGGAATGGAAGAACGGCGTGCTCTACTTCAATCCCGGCAGCGCGGGGCCAAGACGGTTCAAGCTGCCAGTCAGCGTAGGACGGTTGCTCTTGACCAATGGGAAAGTGCAAGCGGAAATTGTGGAACTGCTGAAGTGAAGGTATCAGTTCTCAGTTCTCAGTTCTCAGTTCTCAGTTGAGCGCTGGCTTCCGACGCGTTGCTACAATCTCCACAGTGTCTATCCGATTCAAAATTGACGCTCGCTCCGGCCTAGCTCGCGCCGGCCGTCTGATCACGCCTCACGGCGAAATCGAAACTCCAGTCTTTATGCCGGTGGGAACTTTGGCATCGGTCAAGAGCGTTTCGCAGGACATTCTCGAAGAACTCGGAGTTCAGATTCTTCTGGGAAACACTTATCACCTCTATCTGAGGCCAGGAGTTGAGCAAGTCCGGAAGTTGGGCGGACTGCATCGCTTCATGGCGTGGCCGCGGGCGATTCTCACCGACTCGGGAGGCTTCCAGGTTTTCAGCCTGAACGATCTGCGCAAAGTTGCTGAGGACGGTGTAACTTTCCGTTCGCATCTGGATGGTTCTTCGCATTTCTTCAGTCCGGAAAGCGCGATGGATGCGCAGATCGGACTGGGCGCGGACATCGTCATGGCGTTTGACGAATGCACGGAATATCCCGCAGACCGGGAACGAATGCGGGCGTCGATGGAACTGACGCTGCGCTGGGCTGAGCGCTGCAAGAAGCACTTCGAAGAACAGAAAGATGAGGTGCCATGGAACCGCGTCGGAACTCAGTCTCTCTTTGCCATCGTTCAAGGGGGCATGGATCGCGCCTTGCGAAAGGAATCGGCGGAGCGGACGATCGAAATTGGCTTTCCCGGCTATGCCATCGGCGGCCTCAGTGTGGGTGAACCGCGCGCCTTGACCCGGGAAGTGGTTGAATCCACCCTCCAGCATCTACCCGCCGACAAGCCGCGCTACCTCATGGGCGTTGGCACGCCCGAGGAGATCGTCGAATACGCCAATCTCGGCGTCGACATGATGGATTGCGTCCTGCCCACGCGCGCCGCGAGGCATGGGTTGCTATTTACGTCGCAAGGCAAGATCTCGATCAAACAGGCTCGATACGCCGGTGACGAGGCTCCGCTCGATCCGAATTGCGGCTGTCGGGTGTGCCGGCGCTACTCGCGAGCCTACCTGCGGCATCTTTATGCATCGAACGAGGTCCTGGCCCAGGTCCTAAATACCGTCCACAATCTCAGCTTCTACCTTGACACCATGCGCGCGGTGCGTCATTCTATTGCACTTGGGAAAGAGACTGGTTCTCCGTGTGTCCAGTCTCGACCGAAACCATAGCTCGGCATCCCCGGTTCGTGTCCGAAGCTGAAGGAATCTCCGGCCTCACAGCGCGAGAACTCCAGCGGTAAAATTGTAAAGGGCGAGTGCGCCGGCAGGCGTGGCTCGAATTATTTAGCGGAAGTGGGTTTCTAGTCTTCTTATGAGTGTTCAGCACTTATTGGCAATGCAGCTGGGCGGCAGCTCGGCGGGATGGCTGGGGTTTGCCCCGCTCATCTTCATTTTCGCCATTTTCTATTTTCTGCTGATCATGCCGCAGCAGCGCAAACAGAAAAAGTGGCAGGCTATGTTGAACGAGTTGAAGACGGGAGACAAGGTTGTCACCACCGGGGGCCTGCGAGGCACCATTGTTGCGCTTAAGGACGAGTACATTCACCTGCGGGTTCCTCCCGACAATTTGCGACTCGAAGTAAGCCGGGGTTCGGTGGCTTCGGTCACTACGGCTGAGGAGGCGGCAAAATGATGCCTCGCCTCTTGGATTTTCAATTAAACCAGCGCACGGGCGGAGACGCCGGCGCTTATATTCGGCAATCGGAAGTCATTTTTCATGAATAAGAATCTCGGCTGGAAGCTTATTGTTATTGTGGCTACGCTGCTGTTTTTCCTGTTCGGCATCTTTGGCATACCGGACAAATGGTCGGGCAGCGGGTTGTTGGCGGCGTTGCAGGACCGCATACATTTGGGACTTGACCTCAAGGGCGGCACGCACCTCATTCTGCAGGTCCAGGTGAATGATGCCGTCAATGTCGACTCCGACAACGCGGTCGAACGAATCAAGGCCGACCTACGGGCGCGCAAGATCAACTACACCGAGATCAGCAAACCTGATCCGGCAAACAATCCCGACAAGATTGTGTTGAAAGGTGTGCCGCCGGAATCCAGATCGGACTTGCTCTCCATCGTGCAGGATGGGCTTCCGGAATACGATCTGACCTCGGCCCCGGATAACACTTGGACAGTTTCCATGAAGCCGCAGGCCCTGGCCGATCTGAAGAATCGCGCTGTGACCCAGGCGATCGAGACCATCCGAAACCGCATTGACCAGTTGGGCGTAAGCGAACCTATCATTGAAGAACATGGCCTCGGGCAGTATCAAATTCTGGTGCAACTGCCGGGCGTCGACGATCCCGCGCGTGTCAAGGACATTATGCAGTCCACCGCGATGCTCGAAATCCGCCAGTCCTTCGGCGGTCCTTACCCGAGCGAGCAGGCGGCATTGCAGGATAAAGGCGGAGTCTTGCCGCCCGATCAGTTGTTGCTGCCGGGCCGCAGCCTGGGCCCGAGCGATAGCGACAGCGGGCAGACCTGGTATCTGGTTTCGCGCGCATCGGCCGTTACAGGTCGCGACCTGCGCGCCGCCGACCAGTCCCGCGACGAGAACGGACAGCCTTCGGTGAGTTTCACTTTGACCGGCGAAGGCGGCCGTCGCTTCGCCAGCTTCACCGGCGCTCACATCGGCGATAATCTTGCCGTTGTGCTCGACAACAAAGTTCAGGAAGTGGCCGTCATCAAAGATCAGATTCACGATCAGGGCGTAATCAATGGCCGCTTCACCGAGCAGCAAGCCAAAGACCTGGCCATGATCCTGCGCTCCGGCGCATTACCTGCGGGCATCAAGTATCTCGAAGAACGTACGGTGGGCCCGTCGCTGGGCAGTGATTCCATCCGCGCCGGAGTTACGGCTGCGGTGATCGGCATGTTGGCTGTGCTGATCTTCATGCTGGTCTACTATCACGCGGCGGGAATCAACGCGGACATAGCCCTGATCCTGAATTTGATTATCCTGCTCGGCTTCCTTGGTTTCAGCGGCGCGACCCTTACCCTGCCGGGAATCGCGGGAGTCATATTGACCGTCGGTATGGGAGTCGACTCGAACGTACTGATCTTTGAGCGCATCCGCGAGGAGTTGCGCAACGGCAAGACGCCGCCGTCGGCGGTGGAACAAGGCTTTGGCCATGCCTGGATCACAATCGTGGATACGCACGTGACCACGATCGTTTCGGCGGTCATTCTGTTCATCTTTGGCACGGGTCCAGTTCGGGGGTTCGCGGTTACGCTCAGTTTCGGTCTGTTCGCGAATCTGTTTACGGCTGTGTTCGTCTCCCGCGTGATCTTCGACTGGTTGCTAAGCCACAAGCAGCGCGGCGAGGCGTTGAGCATCGGATAGTTAGAAAACGGGTAAGTGATGCGGGGTAGCGGCGCACGGGCGTCTGCGGCTACGCGCGCATGGCGATAGAAAAGGAGTTCTAAGCAGCGTGGAATTTTTTCGCAATCCGAACATAGATTTCCTCGGCAAGAAGTGGTACTTCCTCGCATTCTCGCTGGTCTTCAGCGTGGCCGGTGTATTTTCCATGCTGTTCTGGCATGGCATTCCGTTGGGCATTGACTTCCGCGGCGGCACATTAGTCGAGGTCAAGTTTGCTCACGCCCCTGACGACAATGCCATTCGTGCGGCGATGGATCGCGCGGGATTGCACCACGCCCGCATTCAACGCTTCGGGCAGCCCGAATCCAATGAAGTGCTGATTGATCTGTCCTTGCAGGAAACCAGCGAGCAAGCTCTCGACCAGGGCAAGCTGGCAATCATCAAAGCGCTGGAATCGAACGCCCCTGCTGGCAAGCAGGATCTGAACAATACAAGTTTTCTGACCCTGAAGAATTACCTGCTCGAAAAAGATCCCCTGCGGGCGGGGACGGATGCCGAGGAGCGCTACGCCGCTCAGGCCCAGGCCATCGTCAATTATCGCGATAAGGCGAAAAGCGGCGTGCTTACTTCGCTGGACGAGTTGAAAAGTGCGGCCGACCCTGCAGTCGTGGCATCTTTGTCGGACGGATTTTATCTGTCCGATTTCGGAGTGCGAAATGTAAGCATCGTGGGCCCGCAGGTTGGTCATCAACTGCAAAACCAGGCCAAACTCGCGGTGGTTTACTCGTTGGCAGGGATGTTGGTGTATCTGGCTTTCCGTTTTGAATGGATCTACGGCGTGGCTGCGGTGATTACGGTATTCCACGATACGTTAATCACGGTGGGTGCATTTTCGTTGATGAACAAAGAGATTTCCTTAACCGTGATCGCGGCCATTCTTACTCTGATCGGTTATTCGAATAATGACACCATCGTGGTTTTCGACCGCATCCGGGAAAACCTGAAGTTGATGCGGCGGGAGAAGCTGTCGGACATTGTGAACCGCAGCATCAATCAAACCCTGAGCCGAACCATCTTGACGGCGGGTTTAACATTCCTGACAGTCTTGGCTCTATATCTCTTCGGTGGTGAAGTGCTAAAGGGCTTCTCTTTTGCCCTGGTAATCGGTATCTTGATCGGAACTTATTCCTCGATCGCCATTGCGGCGCCGATTCTGGTGGCCTATCAGGATTGGCGGTCGGGCAGAGGAAAGTCAACGGTCATCGTTCCGGTCAAGGAAGCCGCCCGCCGGGAAAAGATGAAAGCCAAGGCTTAATCCGGCCGCCAGCCTGGCGTGCCAGTTATAAGTTTGTGATTGGCCGGGATTTGAGGTAGTATCGTCCGGTTTTCGTTTTGGTGGTTTGGTCGATGCAATACCTGAAAGCCGGGAGCAAAGTTAGGGCAGCCGGTGTCTAAAGGGTAGTTAGGGTCTAATGCAGGAGAAACCCCATGTTTGAAGACAGCCTGATAGAGTCCGGTGGAAGGCTTAAGACGAAGAGAGGCGCCTGGACGGCCTTCTCGTTCGTTCTGGAAGCCGTTCTGGTCGGAGTATTGGTGCTCATCCCCTTGCTGTTTACCGAAGCTCTGCCTAAGACGCAGTTGATGACCTTTCTGGTAGCGCCGCCCCCGCCGCCGCCGCCCCCGCCGCCGGCTGCGGCGCCGATCAAAATCGTGAAGCAAGTGCAGACCAATATCATTAACAATGAGTTGCGCACGCCCACGAAGATTCCAGAGAAAGTTCAGATGATCAAGGAAGACGAAGCGCCACCACCGGTGATGTCAGCCGGAGTGGTGGGTGGGGTTCCCGGGGGCATCCCGGGTGGCTCAATGGGTGGCGTGATCGGCGGCATTATCAGTTCCACCCCCGTCGCTGTGCCCAAGGTCGCTATGCCGCAACGCGTGCGCGTGTCTCAGGGCGTAACCCAGGGACTGCTGATCCGCAAAATACAGCCGAGCTATCCACCTCTCGCCCGGCAGGCGCGCATCCAAGGAAGTGTGCTGTTGCAAGCCGAGATCAGCAAGGACGGCTCGATTGAGAACCTGCACTTGATCAGTGGCCATCCCATGCTGGCGCCGGCAGCCATCGAAGCCGTCAAGCAGTGGAAGTACAAACCGTACATTCTGAATGGCGAACCGGTCGAAGTGGAAACCCAGATTACGGTGAATTTTACCCTGTCCGGGGGGTAGACCCGAGGCAGCGAGAGTTTTGTAGTGGAAGTGGATGTGGATGTAGCAGAGGATGAGACGGTCGTCGTCCCCCAATCCTTTCTTGACGCTGACTAGGGAGCGGGGCAGTCCGCGGAATTCAAGCCTGTAACCTCGGCCTACGGATCCGATAGTTTTTCGCACTACAGATCGGCAAGCAGCAAGCGATTACCAGATTTCTGAGGAGGAAAAAGCAACTCATGTTCGTAGCCAACGTAGCAACCCATACCCTAAGTCACATGTCCACCATGGCGGTCTGGCTGTTCCAGGAGCAACAGATAGCTTGGGATCCGATCTCGCTATGGAAACAGATGGGATTCATCGCGAGAGCCGTGGTCATTATCCTATTCGTCATGTCCGGTTGGTCCATCGGTGTGATGATTGACCGAGCCATGGCCTTCAGCGCGGCGCGCAAGCAATCGCGGGCATTCGCTCCCGCGGTAGCTGGCGCCCTGCGTGACGGCAAGATCGACGAGGCCATCAAAGTTGCCGAGCGCAACAAGAAGAGCCATCTGGCGAAGGTGGTAACCGCCGGTTTGATGGAATTCCGGGCTCACCAGGAAAGCGGTGAAATTCCGGGCGAAACCATCGAGGCCTCCAAGCGCGCCTTGGAGCGCACCGAGGCCATCGTCCACGCTGAACTCAAGCGCGGCTTGGGTGGACTGGCCACCATCGGTTCGACAGCGCCTTTCGTCGGGCTGTTCGGCACGGTGATGGGCATTCTGAACGCCTTCAAAGGCATTTCTGAACAGAAGGCGACCGGCTTGGGCGCAGTCGCAGGCGGTATCGCGGAAGCGCTGGTGACCACTGCAGTCGGACTTTTCGTCGCCATCCCGGCCGTCATGATGTTCAATTATCTGACTGGCCGCGTGGAAGCGTTCGACGTGGAGATGGATAACTCCTCGAGCGAATTGATCGATTACTTCCTCAAGAAGCGGGGAGTTCGCCGGTCCTAGCTCGCGAGGATTGGTTTTCGACCTTGAGTTGCTGACCGGCGCCGGAGGATTGCTTCGGCGCCCCGTCTTGACCTCTTGGGGCCGACAGCCGGTGAACTGATCAGACGAATGAGGACAGGAACGCGCAGGAGAGCAGATTATGGCACTTAACAAACGGAATGAAGGAGCCAAGGTCAACTCCGACATCAACGTCACCCCCATGGTTGACGTGATGCTGGTGTTGCTGATCATCTTCATGGTGATCACGCCGATGTTGCAGAAAGGCGTGAGCGTCGATTTGGCCAAGGTCAACAACCCAACTCAGATGCCGGATGCCGACAAGGAAGACGCGCTAATCGTAGCCGTCATGCGGGACGGGCAGGTGTTTTTCGGTAACGACAAAACTCCGCCTGATCAGTTGACCCAGAAAGTCAAAGATCGCCTGGCCAATCGCATCGATAAGCGGATTTTCATCCGGGCCGACGCCCGGGCTAAGTTTGGTTCGGTAGTGGCCGTTGTCGACAACGTCCGTGCTGCCGGCGTGGACCAGTTGGGCCTGCTGACCGATCAGAAGAAACAGACGGGAACTCCGCCACCGCCAGTGACCGGCGGGCAATAGAGGAGATTGATATGGGAATGACAACTGGAGGAAGCGGCGGCGGACAAAGCGCCGTGATCAACGTCACGCCGCTGATTGACGTGCTGCTGGTTTTACTGATCATCTTCATGGTGATCACACCTTTGACTCCGAAGGGGCTGGACGCGCTGGTGCCACAGCCGCCACCGCCGAACGCGCCAAAGAACAACACGCCCGATCGCACCATTGTGGTTCAGTTGATCGATCGCGGAGCAGGCCAGGAGCCAGCGGTGAAGATTAACCAGGAAGACACGACCTGGGACGGTTTGCAGGGACGCCTGACGGATATTTTCAAGACCCGCGCCGAGAAGGTAATGTTCGTCAAGGGCGACGACAATGTTCCCTTTGCCGACGTCGCTAATGTCATTGACATTGCGCACGCCGCAGGCGTAGACAAGGTTGGTCTGATCACCGCCAAGATTGAAGCTGGCGGCTAGGCACGCGGGCAGAGTTTTCACTTACAGAAATCAGACGCGTTGCCGGTGTGACCTCAAGCCGGCTTCGGCCGACGCGGTTTTGCGCTGGTTCGTGCGTGACGGTTTTTCACATCCCCTGGGGAATCCTGGCGAGGGAGATTTATAAGCAATGAAAAAAAGTGTGCAGCTGCTGGCACTCATGGCGGTCGGTGTACTGTTATTGTCTGGTGCGGGTTGCGACAAATTGCGAGCGCGCGACCAATTGAACAAGGGAGTCGCGTCGTATAAGAATGCCCGCTACGAAGAGGCCATTGATCACTTCCAGCAGGCGGTCACACTCGACCCCAGCCTGCTGAACGCCCGTCTTTATCTAGCCACCGCCTATGCCCAGCAGTACATTCCCGGAGTCGACGCTGAAGACAACAACCGCCTAGGACAGCAGGCGATTGACCAGTACAAGGCCGTGTTGGAGCGCGATCCTAAGAGCATCAATAGCGTCAAAGGAATCGCCTACATTTATCTGCAGATGAAAAAGTTTGAAGACGCCAAGACGTACTATCGCAAAGCTCTTGAGATCGATCCCAATGACCCCGAACCCTATTATTCGGTAGGCGTGATCGACTGGACTCAAACCTATCAGCCACGCATGGAGGAACGCGCCAAGCTGGGCATGAAGCCGGATGAGCAGTTGAATCCCAAGGACAAGAATGAAAAGAAAGCCTGCGACGAACTCAAGCAGACGAACTGGGCCAACATCCAGGATGGCATCGATGCTCTCAATAAGGCGCTGCAGTTGCGGCCCGACTATGACGATGCCATGGCCTACATGAATCTGATGTATCGCGAGAAGGCGGATGTCGAATGTGACGATCTCGCGCAGCGGGCGGCGGATCTGAAAACCGCCGATGAATGGGTCGATAAGACCATGGCCACGAAAAAAGCTAAAGCCGAGAAGCAACCCGGGGCCCAGGGCATCACCATGGATCAACCTAAGTAAGAAGCGCATCGGAGCTAGGTCGGCTCAGTTAGAGTCATCCACCTCGAAACCGAATCAGTCCAGCTCGGGGACCGAAGTGAGTTCGCGGACGGCCACTTCCGCGAAGGACAAGTCTTGCGGTGATTTGATTTGCTGTTTGCAATCCAGTTATTCTCCTTTAGGGTTTGAGTATTTACATCGCCACTTCGTTTCGGTGAATGGCTGCTACGCACTGTTTGTACGTTGAGCCGCGGACCGATGAAGAGGCAACTAAGCCGTCCAATCTCTCATCAACTAAGCTGCGTTCGCATGTATATTCTGACTCTCAATCCGGGTGAGTCTGCTTTCGTTCGCTGCACTCTTTGCGAGAACCTGAATCTGATGGTGACCAACGAAAAAGAGAGCGACGTAAAACTCCAGTTCAACACCAAGGACGATCAACTGGACGCGGAGTGCATCCAGTGCAAACAACACTACGTCTGGACGCCTGGCTCGGTCGCAATCGTCAAACCCACTCACAATTCAAACTAGACGAGGCAATCCCCTGCAGGTTGTTGAGGTTAGGGGCTTTGCGGCAGTCATCATGGGGCCAGTGCCTTCGGTCACGTGATTCCTTATTGATCTTCCGGATAACATAAGGGTTCAGTGCCACCTGCAGGGAGAAGGACCATGAAATGGAAACTTGATCGCATTATCAGCGTGGCCACTCTGGTTACTTCCGTGGCGGCCCTGGTCCTCGTACTCAAGAAACCAGCGCCCGTGGCGCCAGTGCAGTCACCCGCGGCAGCGGCTGCGAACGTCGAGTCTGTCCAGAAGAAGCTGGAGCAGTTGGACCAGCCCAAAGAACCCGGGCAAGCTCCCGCGCAGGTTCGCTTCAACTCCGACGAAATCACCGCCGCGTTGGCGCAGGCAGCAGCGGCGCTTCCCAAGAGCATGCCTGCATCGGCGGCGATTGCCACTCCCGGCTCAGCGACTCAGGATGGCCCACCCACTTCGGTTCCGGCTTCGCCGGACGCCGTAATCGGGGAGGGCGAGGCTCAGGTTAAAGATTACAAAGTGAACTTCGATGGCGACGTCGCACGCGGCCAGTTTGTCACGCAAATTGGCGGCAAGGATGTCTACGTCACGCTCGCTGGACACCTCGGCTCCAAAGATGGCTACGCGACTTTCGATCCCACCGAATTCAAGATTGGCGACCTCAGCATTCCGGTGTCGATGGTTAGTGGGGCTCTGCAGCAAAAATTGTCCGAACAGCGCGACCGTTTGAAGCTGCCAGACGACGTGGGCGACATCAAAGTGGAGAACGGGCAACTGGTCGCCACGCAGAAATAATAGACTCTACGAGGCTAGATTGTGTGCGGAGAAGTCTTGGGGATCAAGAGCTTCCTTCTCCCACTCATAAGAAAATACCTAACCGTCTTTTCTTTTGCTTCCAGGGATTCAATTTTATTTTTCCATGCTACCAAAGTCCTCCGGAATCTCGTTATCATCGGACTGGATGGTTCTAAACTCAAGAAGACCAAAAGTATTCGGCGCCGTTTTAGTGAACACCTTGCCGTCGCGGGCATATCCTGACAGGGTGCCTGCCAGCGAAGTGCGATGCTCCCTGTCCTGCGGCTTTCCCAGAGCCTTGAGAATGTCCGCTATCGGCAACGGAGTACTTGCAGCTCTCAGTACGTCTCGCGTTTTGGCTAGAGCGCTGCCTTCGCGCAGGACGTATTCAGCAGCGCCGTTGCTGTCTCGCGGTAGGAACTTCATCGAATCTTGCAGTCCTTGCATATAGGCTTTGTTAGACATGATTTGATGCTCCAAGGCCAGATTTTCCTCTAGCTTCTTGGTGATCAGTCTTTGCACGTTTTCTCTAATTCCCATCTTATCTTCCCAGTTTGGAATATAAGCCGGAGTGGAATCGCAAAGCAAGTATGGAAAAGAGGGTTTTATTTCCCAATGCCAATGCTATAATTCGGCAGCGCAGGAGGTTAGGGCCGTGGGAGCTTTGGACCTTGTAATGAAGGCTCTCGACGAGAAGAAGCGCGAGGCCCCAAACGGCGAAGACTATTGGATGGCCCGTGATATCCAGCAAATCCTCGGATATGCGGAATGGCGAAATTTTCAAGGCGTAATCGAGAAAGCAAGACTGGCCTGCGACGGGGCAGGAGTGAAATCCATCCATCACTTTGTTGATACCAACAAGGTGATCGAGAGCGGGAAGGGCGCAAAGCTAGAGAGGGCAGATTGCTACCTTACGAGGTATGCATGTTATCTCATCGCCATGAACGGCGAATCCAGTAAACCCGAGGTCGCGACTGCCCAAACATACTTCGCGATCCAAACGCGTCGTCAAGAGATCAGTGATCAGGAGAAGCGCATCGCTCTGCGCGACCGAGTACGGAAAGGCTACAAGATACTACATGGCACGGCGCGCGGCGCTGGAGTTACACGATTCGGTTTGTTCAACGATGCTGGCTATCGCGGCTTGAATGGCATGGGATTGGCCGACATTAGGAAACGAAAGAACATTCCCGCCAAAGAGGACTTGCTCGACTGTGCAGGCAGGGCAGAACTCGCAGCGAATGAATTTCGGGTCACCCAAACGCAGCAAAAACTTGAGCGTGAACGCATGCAAGGTGAAAGCGCTGCGATCCATACTCATCGCATCGTAGGTGGGGAGGTCAGAGAAGCCATTAAGCGCATCGGCGGAACGATGCCAGAAGACCTGCCGAAGGAAGAACCAATCAAGAAACTCATCGCAGCCGAGAAGAAGGCGAAGAAGTTGCGATCACGCGAACTCGATCTACCGTTGTCGAATGAAGGTTAGCCAGAAAACGCGTAAGCACCAATACCGCCTACAAAGCGCGTCGTGTTACGGATCCCTACACGCGGAGATCCGGCCTCGGGACTAGCGCGGTGGTGGGAGTTTTGGACCTAGCAGCTATTCTCCGAGCGAGCCTTGGAACAGGGGGTAAAGCTCGTCTCCGATGACGCGATAGACCACAAAAGCGCTGCTGGTATCGGAAACCTCGCGGAAAAGAAGTTCGCCGCGCCCGTCCCCGTCGATGTCGACGGCGTCGATCAGGTCAAGCCGGGGAATGACGTCTAGGTGCTGGTTGTCGGTGACGTTAGCCAGCGATTTGTGCAAGTCTCCGTTTACATCTTCTCGAACCACTAAAGTGATCATGTAATCCAGATTAGGAATTGCGCTTCCTTTCCCGTGCGGACTTTGTGGCATATGGGCTCGCGCTGTCAGCACCAGTTCGGGCTCGTTGATGTCCGCGAGATCGAAAACCTCCAGCTGTACGTCTTCGAACGTGGGTTGCACCGTTTTAGCTGCAGTTTTGCCCCGCGGAGCAGCATGAACCGGTTTTGCCGCCGCGGTGTCAGGCGCCAACTGCGCGGCGCGGGCTCGGATTTCGTCCGCTGCCATGGCCAGCATCTTCTTGCGGAACTGCTGCTCCTCCTGGGGAGTCATCTTGTAGTTGTAGGGAAGAGGGTCCGGTCCGTGCGCATCGGAAATCGCAGGGATCAGTTGGATCTGCTTTGCCGCATCGGGCCCGGATGATGACGCAGACGTAGCATTCGCCTTCGCCGGCGGATTTTTCGAAATACGCGCAGCTGCTTTCGCCGGCGACGAAATCGACACCTTCTTCTGAGCTTCTTCCGCGGATACCGCACCCGCTTCGCCCCGCTTCAGCACTGGATGGTCTTTATCTCCTGGAGGGGTTGCATCCTGCGACTGTTGCGGCTGGGGTGGTGTCGGTGGAGAGGAGGACGTAGCGGTGGGCGCCGCCGGAGGTGCGACGGGGGGCGTCCCAGACGCTGCAGGCGGCGTCGGTTGAGATGGCGGAGCAGGCGGCGGTTCCGGCGGTTTGGGCTTTTCGGTGCTCGCACGTCGCAACACTGGCGGCCCTTCATCCTCGTTCATGCCGCGAGGTATCGAGGGAACTGGCTTCTTTGCCGCCTGCGCCTTGAGGGAACTCGCGGTCTGCCAGGTGCCTTCGGCAATCCATTCGGTTTCGTTGTCCGCATCTTTCCTTTGCGACGCGCCCGTTATTGTAAACAGTCCCAAAGAAGTTCCGGTGCGCACGCCCTCATAAACCGTGTCGCTCCATAGCGCCATGGGCACCGGGTCGGCCTTGTAGGCGCTGGCATCGTAATACTTGCCGTCGATTAGAATGGCGATTGGAATCAGGCGCGCTTTGCCGTCGGGTGCAAGTTCGAGCAGCCCCAGCGCTCGCGGTCCCCTGCTGGTCTTGGGGGCATGCCCAACCTGCGCAGGCGCGGTTGGCGGCAGCGCGATTTGCAGAACCAAGCCCAGCGCGAAGGCACACGAGATGACGCGCCACCGGCTGGTGCGGTATAACGTTGATCGAGAGGTAGATCGAAAAGGAGAGCTACGCATGGACATCAATATCAATGATAAAGCCCCGGAGTTTACTTTGCCTGACCAGAATGGCGAGCAGGTCTCGCTGAAGGATTTTCGCGGGAAATATGTCGTGCTTTACTTTTATCCCCGGGCCGATACTCCCGGATGCACCATCGAGGCTTGCGAGTTCCGCGATTCCTTCAAAAGGACAGAGAAGCTCGGTGCCGTGGTTCTGGGTGTTTCTCCCGATGAACCGAAGGCGCTGAAGAAGTTTGAAGACAAATTCGGACTGCCCTTCACTCTTCTGGGCGACGCTGACAAGAAAGTTGGCAATGCCTACGGCGTGATCCAGGAAAAGAATATGTATGGCAAGAAAGTCATGGGCGTGGTACGGACCACGTTCATCATTGGACCGGACGGCAAGGTCAAACACATCTTCCATAAAGTGAAGCCCGAAGGCCACGCCGAAGAGGTGCTGGCGTACTTGAAGGACGCCGCGAAAGGTGCGGCTTAGATTCGCCGCTGCGTTTTGGCGGCGAGGCTTGTCGGATGAAGAAGCTTGAATTCACGGTGAAGTTGGAAGGCAAGGGCACTTCTTCGGCGTGGCTTAACGCACCCTTCGATGTCGTGAAAGTGTTCGGAACGCGGGCGCGAGTGCCGGTTCGCGGAACTATCAACGGGTTCCCATTTCGCTCGTCGCTGATGCCCATGGATGGTTGCCACGGAATGCCTGTCAACAAGGCCCTGCGCGAGGGAGCGGGGGTGGTGGGCGGCGAGACGGTTAGCGTGGTCATGGAGCGCGATGCAGCCGACCGGACCGTGGAAGTGCCACCGATTCTCAAGAAAGAGCTGGCCAAGAGCAAAGCGGCGCAGGCGAATTGGGAAAAACTGTCGTTTACCAGTCAGAAAGAGATTGCGCTTTCGATCAACGGCGCCAAGCAGGAAGAAACTCGCACCAGGCGGCTGGCGAAAGCAATGCACATTTTAAAGACGGGCAAGAAATGGACCGGCTAGGACTTCAGTCCTCGCACCACCTCGGCGATCTCGTTCTCCTGAAATAGGCGGATGGCGGCAACTCCGGCCGCGCCTGCCTCAAGACAAGCGCGAGCATTCGCCAGCGTGACGCCGCCGAGAGCTAGGACGCGGATCTTGTTACGGCAAGCTTCACGCAATCCGGCGAGGCCAGCGGGGCTGGCTCGCGGGGCGTCCCTTTTTTCGAAGACTGGGGCGAACACGGCAAAATCCGCGCCCTCGGATGCGGCGCGAGCAACCTCGTCCGGGGAGTGACACGAGACGGAGATTAAAGGTCGAGTCGTGCGTCCGGCCTTCGCCCAGATGTTTCTTACTTCCGATGGCGGCAGATCGCCGGCCGGCAAGTGTACTCCATCGGCTCCACAGGCTAGGGCTACGTCGCTTCGCGAATTGATGAGAAAGCCAGTTGTCAGTTGCAGGTTCTCAGTTCCCAGCCGGGCAAGACTTTCGAGATCGCGAGCGGCAAGATCTTTCTCGCGTAGCTGAATAAAGTCTATGCCGCAGCGGGCGGCCTCTGCCATTTTCGCAAGCAGAGCGCGCCGGCGAGCTTTCTCATCGCCCGCGAACTGGGTGCGATCGGTGATGTAGAGAAGGAGCAAGCCTTTACGGATTTGTTTTCGCGATTTCGGGAGCGCGCTCGGCTGATTCACCCTTATGCTTCGGCTCCTGTACCAGATGGTACTTGGTCAGCCCATCGCGCAGAAACTCAAAACCTTCTTCCGGCGAGTCCACGATCTTGAAAAGTTCCAGATCCTCGGGAGAAATAGTTCCCGCATCCACCATGGTTTGAAAGTTGATCAAGCGGTTCCAATACTCGGAGCCGTAAATAACGACCAGGATCTTCTTAGCCAGCTTCTGGGTCTGCGCCAGAGTAAGAATTTCGAAGAGCTCATCCATGGTGCCAAAGCCACCGGGAAAAATGACCAACGCCTTGGACAGGTAGGCAAACCAGAACTTGCGCATGAAGAAGTAATGAAACTCGAAATTGAGCGATGGAGTGATGTAATGATTGGGGCTCTGCTCGAAGGGCAATGCGATATTCAAACCAATCGTCTTCGCGCCCGCCTGCTGGGCTCCGAGATTGGCCGCTTCCATGATGCCGGGGCCGCCGCCGGTTGTCACCACGAAGCGTCGACGGCGGGCGGGAATTTGAACCGACCACTTGCTCAAGAGAAAAGCCAACTGGCGCGCGTCCTCGTAATAGCGAGCCATGTCCACGGCCGCAGCCGCCCGTTTGCGAAAGGTTTCGAACTGGCCGCCGGAAAGCTGCATGGAGCTCGATTCCAATTGAGCAAGCTTGTCTTCGGCGACGGTACGGCTGTGGAAACGTGCCGAGCCGAAAAACACGACGGTATCCTGAATCTGCTCACGGCGAAAGCGCGCGATGGGTTCCATGTACTCGGACAGGATGCGGAGGATGCGCCCATCGGGGCTATTGACAAAGGCTTCATTTTCATACGCCAGGGGCACACGTTTCATGTCACTGTCACTCATAGTTTGTCTTTCCGTGAATTTGGTGAGAGTCATTTGTCGGCAGCCACGCGAAAAAATTCAGGTCGGCTCGGGCTGCTCGCTTTCAGGGATGCTTTTCCTCGTGGTAGTGAATTGCTTCCGAGAATCCAATCCAGATGTCGAGAATCCCCAGCCCGCTGCAAACGCCGCGAACAAAACCGTTGGCCACGAACGCGCGCAGCCCGGGGTATGCCAGTAGAAGATGGTTGTCCGTCCACTCCGGCCTCCAGGGGAGAATGACCAGAAGCACGCCGACGACGGCACAGACCAATCCGAAGGTCAGCACGGTAATGCGATGCAGCCAAAGCTCCAAGCCCACATAGCGGCGTTCTTGGGGATGCGCAGGTGGTGCCTGCAGCGTTGTCGCAGAAGCATCGCTGCGCTCGGTGGGAGGCAGCTTTGCAACCAAGGGAGGTGGAGGAATGGTTTGTGGTGTGTTCGGATCTGCCGTCACCGTGAGCTCCCGAAGAGCGCCAGCGTCGCATGCCGGGTTTTGCGAACGCACATTCCAAGCGTGAAAGAGTAGAAACCCATTCCGACATTCTACGACTTCAGGGTCTTAATGCGCTCGGCAACGTCACGGTAATCGATGTTACTGCCATACACTTCCATGAAATGGTTAAGGGCGGCCACTTTGTCCCCGGCAGTTTCGTAAGAAGATGCCAATTCGTAGTGCAGGGCGGTGCGCGTCTCCGCATCGATGGTGGACAGCTTAAGCGCCCGTTCATACCAGCGGATGGCAGCTTCCGGAATGCCTTTATCAAGGAAACACTGGGACAACCAAGTGTACGTCTGCATGATATGCGGGAAGGGATGGCCGCGATCCACGGCCTGGCAGACCTTTTGCAGTTCGCCGATGGCTTCGTCGAGCAGTCCCATCTCGCGGAAAGCCACGCCGAGGTTGTAATGCGTCTCCGGATCTTCGTCGGTAGCGGCGGAGTCTTCTTCGAGTTCATGCTTCAACTCGCCGAACATGTCGGCCAGATCCACCCCGGCGCCAGTGTCGAACTTCAGCTGCGATGGAGCGGGAGTGCTTAAAGGGCGGGGTGTTGAAGGCTGATAGGTAAAAGTCGGTGGCGCGGTGGGGGGCTGGGGAGCTGGACCGGGTTGGGTAGCGGCAGCGGCCATCGCAGCGGGAACCTGCGCCCGCGGTACGGTCGCGGGGATGATAGTCACAGATTTTGCCGAAACCGATTCGGGTTTCGCATCGTGCTCTGGAACAGCTCGCAGCTTGCTTCGGGGCTCGGCCTTTGCGACGGGTGCTTCCGCCAGGAAACCGTCTCCAAGAGACGCTTCCAGGTCGGAAACAAAGCTGTCCAGCTTTCCTCCCGGCTGATGTCCGGCGGCCGCCGCGACTTCATCGGCCTGTGGTTCCGGCTCCGGTTCAGGAGCTGATTCATGAGCGGTGGGCTGCGGCAGAAAGCCGTCGCCAAGCGAGGATTCGAGGTCGCTGACCAGCGCATCGAGCACACCGGGCTTCGGCTGGGGAGCGGGAGCAGCTTCTTCCTCAGGCGCAGCCGGAATGTCGGCGAGCGAAATTTCCTCAATCGTCTCGGCTTCTGGAGTTGCAGGTTGGGATGAGCCAGCTTCAACTTCATCGCGCAAGGTGGACAACAAGGGAGGCTCGGGCTTCAAGCGCTCGAGCTTGGTCAATGCCGCGCGAGCTTCTTCGTGCATCCCATTCGAAAGGTAGAAGCGAACTTCTTCGGCCGCTTCCTTGATCGCTTCGGGATCGGGGGAGCTCGCCGGTTGACTGGCGGTAGCAACCTCGACAGGCTCTTGCCGCGGGGCAGGGGTGTTTTCGGTTTCGGATTCGTCCGAAAGCGAACCTTCCCACTCTGCCGAAAGATCGATTTCCTTCTCTGGGGCGGCGGAGGATTCTAAAGCGGCAGACTGGATTTCAAACTCCGCGTGTTGTGGTTCTGACGCAGGTGCGGGGGCAGCGGGAGCATGGAAGAAAACTTCCGTCCCTGCGGCAGCGCTCATCGCTGCCTCAGGTGTAGGCTCTGCAATCGTTGCTTCCGGAATCGCATGTGCAACCGAAGTCTCAGGAATGGCCGCCTTCGGTTCCATATGCATTGCCGGCGGCAAGCTGACCTCTGGAACTGCCGACGCGCGTTCTTCGTACTTAGCCGCGAGTTCGCCGTAACGAGTGGCCTCGTCCGGATGCCCAGCGTCGTGGTAAATACTCTCCAGCGTGCGGCAACAAACCGCAGCCTCGGTGAATCGGCTAGCCCGCGTGTGCAGCGCGGCTAACCGCTGGTTTACGCGCAGGTCACGAGGCGCCTGGGGCAGTGCGGAAAGCAACGGCCCTAGGGCTTTCGCCGGCATGTTGTAAGAAATGAAGAGTTCGGCATCGGTCAGAGCGGCACGAACGAAAAGGGCGACATCATCGGAGTAGCGCTGATCAATGAAAGGCGCAGTGGCTTCTAGTTCATCGACCATTACGGCGCCTTCTTCAGGAGTAATAAGGTGCGAACTGGATGGCGTTCCAAGCCTGCCAGCCACTTGCTGATAATTGCGCGCGTGCAACTGATTTTCAGGCTCAAGTTGAGTCAGCTTGAGGTAGTAGTCGCGCGCCTTTTCCAGTTCTCCCGCCTGCACATATCCGTGGGCAAGGAGCTCATAGACTTCGGTGAGATGAGTACTGTCCCCGGCCTTGTTCAACAGATCGAGAAGCATTTCGAGAGCTGCCGGATTTTCCCGCACCGGGCCGATGAGGGAATGCAGGTTCTCAAGAATTTTTCCCGAGTCCGCCGCCAACAGCCGATCCGAGTTCTGCTGATAAACGCGCAGAGCATCCTCGGCCTGACCGGCTGCGATCAGGGCATCGGCGTAGGACAGAATTGCGCTGATATCGTTGTGAACGGAGAGCAGCTTTGTCGCCAGGGTACCCGCTTCGGGCAAACGCCCGGTCTGCAAGTAGGCCTGCAACAAAGTTCGCAATCCGTCGGGATGGCTGTCGAGGTCGGCAACTTTCTCAAGACACTCGACTGCAGCTGCCATGTCCCCCGCATCGAATGCGTTGCGGCCGCGCATCAGCAAAGCGTAGCCGTTGCCCGGATCCAGCGTGATCATGCGCTGCAGAATTTCTTCCGCGGGGCCAAGTTGGCCCTTGGCGCGCAAGGTTTCGGCCGCCGCCGAGAAAATCTGCCAAGCCTCGGTCTTCTTGCCTAAGCGGACGTAAACTTCGGCCAGCCGTGTCCGCATGGCAACGTTCTCGGGATCCATTTCCAGAGTTTTCTGGAAGATTCGTACCGCTTGTTCCAGCTGCCCCTCACGCAAGAATTCTTCCGCCACTTGCAAGTACTGCGCGCGCGCGTCGTTGAAAAGACCTTGCTGGGTGTAAAGCTCGGCAAGCCTGAGCACGCTTTCGAGCGACGATTGCAGCTTGCTCAGCTTCTTGTACATGGCGATCGCCTTGACAGTGAAGCCTTGCGAAGCGTAAGCATCGCCCACGCTCTTGAAGCAATCCACGGCCTTTTCGGAGTTGCCGAGACGCGAGTAGAGATCGCCCACGGTGTTCATGACCGTGAGATCCTTGGGGTCGGCTTTGAGAACTTTTTCGTACTCAGTGATCGCGTTTGGCAACTTGCCCTGCTGGACAAACTTCTCCGCAGCACTGAGAACCTTTTGTTTGTTGAAGCCAAAACCAAACGCCATAGGAATGCCGACTCCCAGCTCCGGGTTCGTCTCTCGCGTCCGAGAACCTGCTCCACCACACGAGAGTGCGTGCCCAAGTTGACCATTCCATCGGCAATTGTGCCTGGTGTCAGGGATGGTCTTTAGGACAAGGGTAATTGTACGGCTGGGTACTCAGAATCGTATGGTTACTAAGGGTTACCAAAAGGGAGTGTACGACCGGGTAAGCCTTTTCAACGTAGGCGGGGGGCCGAGGGGCCGAACCGTACAGACGTAGCTTGCTATGTCTCGAACGACACGCGTATCAGGATATGGCCTCAGCCGCTGCGTTTTGTCGGACGATCAACGAACATCGCGTGATAAATGAGGTGCGTCGCCGAATCGATCCACTGGTTCAATTCGACGTTAGGCATGCGCACGGCTTGCGCCAGCAAACTCCAGAAGAAGCTGTCCATCACGCGCGCCAAGCCGGGAATGTCGACCGCTGGACGTGCACCGGGCAATTGTTGTAGGAGCTGAAATACAGTCGTGACCCGGGCCGTGGTCCAAGCATGAATCTGTAATTGCTTTCGCGCCAGGTCAGGGTCAGAAAGCACTGTCTCCTGCCATGCGCGATATGCGCCCAGGTAGCGGAGATCGTGAGAAAAAGCGCGCGATAACAATTCATGGACAACGGCGCGAACGTCGGTGACGGCTTTGGGACGAAAATCAAGCTGGCTTAGCTTCTCCAGCAACTCGTCCATGAGCGCAAGCAGCAATTGCCGCTTAGAGCGGAAGTGCTGATAAAAACTCCCGACTGCGAGCTTCGCCCGGATTGCGATCTCGTCGATCGAAGTGCTTTCATAACCTTTTTCGCCGAACAAGGCGAGTCCCGCCGCCTTCAGTCGGGCTCGCTTTTCCAGACTTCGCTTTTGCTGCGGTTGCGGCGGAAGATCCTCACCAGCAAGGAGGTTCGGACGGAGACTCAAGAACGCCGCCTCGGGCGAAGGGTCGCGCCGACCAGGGCGCCGGCACAGCACCACAGCATCCACCCGCCGAATACGCCCGCCACTTCGGGAGACATATTCGGAAACACCACCGGAAAGAACGCGCTGGAGAACGGATCGAGCAGGAGGGTTGGCAGTGCGATCGAGATCGCGCCGGCAGGCCACTGTTCGGGCCGGGGCTCAAATTGTCGGCACAGACGACGCACCAGCCAAGCCATTAGAGGAAAACTGATCGCGAACAGGATCAGCGTTCCCTTCCAATCGTCAGGACGGAGAAAGTGCTGTCCAGCGATCCGCAAGGCGATGGTGGCGACGATCCAGATGCCAAGGCCGTAGAGAAAGAGTCGAAGATTCATAATATAAATATGAACATGAACATATATTCATATTAATACACGATCGTACCAAAAGCAAGGGCAGCCGGCGCAGGATCTTCCACCCAACGATGCTCATCGACTCGATCCTTCACGCGGGGGGGCCGCGAATGAGTCTACGCGCCAAACTGAGTAATACAATTCGGGTATTGGCACATCACAACGTTTCAATGTAGGTTTACTGGCCACGAGTCGTACGGCAAGACCCCCGATTGGAGGCAGTTTTTCTTATGACCTGGATTCGCACCGTCCCGCTCTCTGAAGCCGACGAAAAGCTGTGCAGAGCCATGGAAGAGCAGAAATTGCTCTACCCCAAGGAGTACGCCACGCCGGTGCATCCCGTCGAAGGCGGTGGCTCTTCGATCGTTGCTTCCCATAGCCTGATTCCGGAAGCGCTGTACCACGCATTCGCGACTTTTGGGGCGCTTATGTCGCCCGATTTGCCGCTCACCCGCCGCCAACATGAAATGATCGCCACGATGGTTTCCGTCACCAACCGGTGTGTTTATTGAATCGAATCGCACGCAGAGTTTCTGCGTCGGGTGACGTTGGATCAAGAGCTCATCGAAGCACTGAAAAAAGATTACACGACCGCTCCGATAACCGAGCAGGAGCGCGTGATGCTGGACTACGTGGTCAAGCTTACCAAAGACGCCACCAAAGTTTGGAGAGATGACCACGACCGCCTGCACGCTGTCGGATTCGACGACAAAGCCATTCTGCAAATCACACTCATCGCATCCTGGTTCAATTACATCAATCGCGTGGCTGACGGGCTGGGCGTGGGACGCGAATAGTCTGCGCCTCCCCGCACGTCGATTCGCAGTCACCCCTTCGGTAGGCGATAAAGCGCTAACATCGGTATGTGGAGCGCCGCTCGCTTTTTGAGTATCTTGACCATTTTCTGGGAGGAGGGCATGAGACTGCCTACGTGCAGCCTCACGGATATCGCACCGTGCGCTGGTCATACGGGCAGGTCGCGGACCTCGCGTTTCGGTTCGCCCGCGAACTGGAGGCTCGCGAGATTACGAAAGGCGAACGGATTCTGCTCTGGGGCCCAAACTCAGCCGAATGGGTAGCAGCATTTCTGGGATGCGCCTTGCGCGGCGCAGTGGTCGTTCCGATGGACGATGTAGCTACGGCTGACTTCGCATTGCGCGTGCATCAACAGGTTGGCTCCAAGTTGTTGGTGTGCTCACGCGAGCATGCCGTGCAGTCGATCCCGACGCTTGCTCTCGAGAATTTGCCTGAAGAGTTGGCATCGCGCTCGGCAGAGGACTATCCTGCCGCTATTATCGAGCCTGCGGACACGCTGGAAATCGTCTTCACTTCCGGTACGACCGCCGAACCCAAGGGCGTTGTGATCACACATGGCAATGTTCTCGCCAATATCGCGCCGCTAGACCTGGAGATTCGAAAATATCTGAAGTACGAACGATGGGTGCATCCCGTCCGCTTCCTGAATCTGCTGCCGCTCAGCCACGTCTTCGGGCAATTTCTGGGAATCTTCCTGCCCCAACTGATGGGTGGCACGGTGATATTCCAAAACACATTCAAACCGGCCGAGGTGATCGGGACGATCCATCGCCAGCGCGTTTCTGTTTTGGTCGCGGTGCCACGCGTGCTGCAGTCGCTGAAAGAGAAAATTGAACGCGATCTCGAAGACGAAGGCCGCAGCGAGCAATTCCGGCAAGCGTTTCGAGACGCGGAAGGCAAGCACTTTCTGCACCGCTGGTGGATCTTTCGCCGGATCCATGGTCAGTTCGGTTGGAAATTCTGGGCTTTCATCTCCGGCGGCGCCGCCCTCGACCACAACACTGAAGAATTCTGGGGACGTCTTGGATACGCGGCCATACAGGGCTACGGCCTGACCGAAACCACGTCGCTCATCAGTGTGAATCATCCTTTTCGGCTGGGAAAAGGTTCGATTGGAAAAGTGCTCGCGGGGCGCGAAGTCAAACTTGCGGAGGATGGAGAAATACTGGTGCGCGGCGGCGGAGTCGCCGCCGGCTACTGGAATGGAACCGAGTTGCGTTCTGTTGCAACGGATGACGGGTGGTACCGCACTGGCGATGTCGGCGAACTCGATGCCGACGGCAATCTTTATTTCAAGGGACGAAAAAAAGAAGTCATCGTGACGCCGGCGGGAATGAACGTTTATCCCGAGGATCTCGAAGCCGCGCTGCGTCGTCAGCCGGAAGTAAAAGACGCAGTAGTCGTCGCCCTGCCGCGCAATGGAAATGCGGAACCTTGCGCCGCCATCATTCTCCGAGACCATGGCGTCGATCCTGAACCCGTGGTAAAGCGGGCGAACGAATCGCTGGCCGAGTACCAGCGAATGCACAGTTGGGTTGTCTGGCCCGAGGAGGATTTCCCCCGTACTTCTACGCAGAAGCCGCTCCGAAACCTCATTCTGCAGACGGTGCAGACGCAATTGGCGCACAAGTCTTTCACCCAGATGCCATCGAATCCGCTGGCGGAATTGATTGCAAGAATCAAAAAACACTCGCCATCTCACCTCGTGCCGGGTGCCAATCTCGAATCCGAGCTGAACCTTAGTTCGCTTGACCGGGTTGAGTTATTGAGCGCGCTGGAAGATCGTTATCAGATTGATCTCAGCGAGGCCCGATTTGCGGCCGTAAACACAGTTGGTGAACTGGAGCGCATGCTGCAGGGCAATTTTCCTCCACGAACGCCCTACCACTATCCGCGCTGGGTGCAGCGTTGGCCGGTCACATGGATTCGTCTCGCAGTGCATTACTTGTTGCTGCGTCCAGCCGTATTTCTGTTGGGGTGGCCTCGGGTTGAGGGTCGACAGAATTTGCACGGAGTGCGTGGGCCGGTGCTCATCATCTGCAATCACATCAGCGACGTGGATCCAGGATTCGTATTGACCGCTCTTCCCGCTCGCTTGCGGCATAGGCTGGCAATCGCCGCCGGGGGCGAAGCGCTTGAAATACTGCGCACTCCGCCTGCCACGCGAGGTTTTGTTGGAAGCGCCTACGACCGGCTGAAGTGGACCTTGGGCGTGTCGTTGCTCAATCTTTTTCCTTTGCCGCGCGAAGCGGGATTCCGCGAGAGCTTCGCCTACGCTGGAGAATCCGTCGATGGCGGGTACAGCGTGCTCGTGTTTCCTGAAGGCCGCCACACCACCGATGGCAAATTGCTTCCATTCCGCGCCGGCATTGGATTGTTAGCCAACAATCTGCAAATTCCGATAATACCGATGCGCATTGATGGGCTGTTCGAAGTGAAGCAGGCAGGCAAGAAATTTGCGAGGCCGGGTCAGGTGGGAGTGAAGATCGGCGCGCCGGTTCAATTTGCGCCGGGAAGCGATCCCGAGCGGATCGCGCAAGAACTGCAGGAGAGAGTAGAACAGCTGGCCGACCCCAAGACTGTTTGACTCCGAAGATTCCCCGTGCAGATTCTTGGACGAGCATCCGGCATTGGCCCCGCCAGGCACATTTCGCAAGCTCACTTCTTGCTGGGGTCGTCCTCAGGATGTATATAGTTGAACTGCAGCGGCGACATACCGTGTACCTGGACCACGGTCGCTCCCAACGCCATGCCGTAGTGATGCATGTCGGGGTCGAGGTAAACGCTTTGCCGTGGCCTACATTGGTTTGGGCAATATCGACCAGGCCGTGCGCTGGTTGGAAAAAGCTCATTCGGAGCATTCCAGCAGTCTCACCGCTCTTAAGGTGGATCCGACGTACGATCCACTGCGCGGTGACTCCCGTTTCCAGAAGTTGTTACGCCAGATTGGGCTGGCGCCGTAACTCTCCCGAGCGCGATTGACCGTAGTTGCGTGAGGAAATGGGCATACGCTTGCGACTTAGTTATAATTTGTGGCCATGAAACACAAACGATTTTTTATTGCAGCCGTAAGTTCCGCGATTCTTCTCTGGTCGCTGTCCAGTGCAGCCAAGACTGTGGTTGAAATGAAAGATGCCCAGGGCAATAGCGTTGGCACCATTACGCTGTCGGAAAGCGGAACCGGGGCGAAGGGAACGGCGGTGGGGCTTGACCTCGACCTGCACGGCTTGCCTCCGGGCACGCACGCGATCCATTTTCATCAGACCGCCAAGTGCGACCCGCCAGACTTTAAGTCCGCGGGGCCACACTTCAATCCCGATGGAAAAAAGCACGGTCTTCAGAATCCCGAAGGACACCACGCCGGCGACATGTTTAACTTCAGCGTCACTCAACAAGGTATTGCCAAGCTTAAGCTGACTGACACTGACGTGGTCCTGGGAGATGGAACCAACCGCCATTCCCTCTTTAGCAATGGCGGAACTGCGATTGTCATTCATGCCGATCCGGACGACATGAAGACCGATCCCGCCGGAAACTCCGGCCCTCGCATTGCCTGCGGCATCGTGAGCAAGTAGGTTGCAGCTAGTGGGCGGTTGCGGGCTGCGCAGTCTTGGGTGGCACTATGCTGATTTGGACGGCCGGCGAGTTGTCTTGTTTTCGAGTATCCACGGACACGACTCCGAGATCGCCATTGGGATCGAGCGATTTAAGCGTCTGGGTTTCCCGACTCGTACCGGAAATACCGGGCCGAACAATGTCGATCGCCTCTTGTGTAAGCCGCAGGCTGTTGCTTGGGTCTGCGGGGTTTCGCTGCTCTACCAGCGTTTCCGTGGATTGCCTGCCATCCTCTCCCTTGCGATGAACCGTCGTAACCTGCTGGTTCAAACGCAAGCTGCCATCTATCGGAGTCCCCGGAAGATTAGTTGAGTAGGTTTCCACCGTCTTGCGCTTCTCGCCCGCGGCATTTTCCGACTCCTTGCTGACCGTGCGCTCAACCACAGACAAGTTTCCATCGGTTCCGGGGCGCAACACGCTTTCTTCTTTGATGCGATCTTTGCCGTCGTCCTTAATCGTGCCCTCTCTCACTTCGCTGAGCTGCCAGTTGCCATTCGAGTCAGGCAACGAAGTAGACTTGCGAAACTCAACATTGTTGCCTGCCGCCTTGGTTTCGCGTTCGGTGGTCTGCATCGATGCGGTCAGACCGCCATTCGGTGAGGCTGTAAGCAGGGTGCTCTTGGTCTCCTGCAGATCAGTACTGATCTGGCGGGTATCCCGAATCTCTCTTTGGACCGTCTGCAGAGAACCGTTGGCATCGGGATCTGACGTCGTACGTACGACTTTTACCTCGCCTCCCGGTAGGGTGCGCTGCTCCTCTTCGGTTACCTGAACCAGGGTTTTACCGCCATCTGAAGCTCTGCCAAATGTGCGCTCGACGGTTCGGGTGGTATTGGCATCGACTCTTATAGTTTCCTTTTGAACATCCATATAAGGCTCGTAATGGCCGTCCATTCCCATGTTTTCTATGTGCTGACTGTCAATGCTTCGCCCGCCAGAGGTACTGTGGGTCTCCGATGTTCTGGTGGGGTTTTCACTGCTTGGCAATTGCTGCTGACTCGTGGCCGTCCAAGATCTGTCTCCGGTTGCATTGTCCGAGGTGCTTTGAGCCTGTGCACGTAAGCACGGGTTCGTCAGGGCAAAAAGCACGATGGGCAGGAAATAATTGGATCTCATGATTCTTCTTCCGCGAGGGCTATTGGCGTCGCAAGTCGAACACACCAAATTATAAGAATAAACCCATCTTCGAAACCAGTTCCAGCAGGACGATTTTGCCCTCTAGCAACGAGTTGCGATGCCTGGTTTACTGGTCCGTTCGGCCTATTGATTCACGCCGCTCGCCAGAAATCCTCCGTCGACGACCAGCGTCTGCCCGGTAACGAAGGAAGCGGCATCGGATGAAAGATAGACCGCAGCTCCGACCAACTCTTCCGTTCTGCCGAAGCGGCCCATCGGCGTTCGCATCAGCAGTTCCTGACCACGCGGCGTGTTGTCGAGCAGTTTTGCATTCAGGGCCGTGCGAAAAACACCGGGCGCAATGGCGTTCACTGTAACCCCGTTTCTGGACCACTCGACCGCGAGGGAGCGGGTGAGCGAAACAACACCTGCTTTGCTGGCCGCGTAAGCAGCAACTTCGCTGAGCGCAACGAAACTATTGAGAGAGGCAATATTAACAATGCGGCCGTAGCCACGCTCCAGCATGGGCTTGCCGAAGACCTGGCAAGCACGCATGGTCCCAGTAAGGTTGGTGTTCACAATTTCAGCCCATTCCGCTTCCAGCATGGTGAGGGTGGGCGAGCGGTTGATGTTCCCGGCGGCATTGATAAGAATGTCGATTTTGCCGAAGGTCCGCAGTGATGTCGCCAATAGTTGTTCCAGGGACCCGCGATCGCGAACATCCGAACAGAGCCGCAAAGTGTGACGTCCGCGACGTTCGATCTCGACGGCGGTCTCTTCGACCAGTTCCTGGCGGCGCGCGGAGGCGATGACGTCGGCTCCAGCATCGGCGAGGCCAAGACCCAGGACACGCCCGATCCCGGAGGTACCTCCGATTACGACCGCGGTTTTCTTTTCGAGGCAGAAAATATTGGTCGTCATTTAGCCGTTTGTTCGCGCTGGTGCAATTGCAACCATGCGTGACCTCCCCAGCATACACGCGGCGTCATTGGGAATCAGTGATCTGGGAAACACCTTCAACAGAATTTTGGCTCTGCAGATGACGGCACAGTATAAAAGAGCGGATGATAGCAAGTAGATTTCGGATCGCAGGAGAAGAGCGCATGGCTTACACACGACGCACATTGCTCGCTGGCTTTGGACTTGCGGGGATTGAAATACTGATACCGTCATTGATCAAGAAAGCCGCGGCATTCTCTGACCAAGGAGTTTCGGCAGCGAAGACCGGCGCAGGGACGTGCCCGTTCCGGTTGGCCGTTATCAACGACGAAATCACCCAGGACTTCGAGAAAGCCTGTCAGATTGTAGCTGGCGATTTTGGGCTGCGCTGGATTGAGCTGCGCTCGATGTGGAACAAGAACGTGACCGAACTGAGTACGAAAGAAATTGAAGAGGCGCGGAAGATCGTTGAGGACCACAAACTGCGAGTCACGGATATTGCGAGCCCACTTTTCAAGACCGACTGGCCCGGGGCGCCGCGCTCGCCACAGAGCGAAACCCGCGACCAGTTCCACGCGAACTTCGATGCCGCCGCACAGGATAAGCTGCTGGAGCGGTGTATCTCGCTGGCGAAAGCTTTCGACACCGATCGAATTCGCTGTTTTGACTACTGGCGGCTGGACAATCCGAGGCCATACCGAGTGGCGATCAACTCCAAGCTGGGGCAGGCCGCCGAACGCTGCGCGAAGGACAATATTATCCTCCTGCTCGAGAATGAAATGTCCTGTAACACCGCGACGGGCGAAGAGGCCGCTGCCGTGCTGAAGGCGATTCCGAATAAAAACTTTATGTTGAACTGGGATCCCGGCAACGCCGCAGCCATTGGAAGCACGCCCTATCCGACTGGCTATCAGCGATTGCCCAAAGACCGCATCGGGCACTGCCACTGCAAAGACGTGCTGCGCAAGCCGGACCACAAATACGATTGGGCTCCGGTCGGCGGCGGCAATGTCGATTGGGTGGGGCAGCTTAAGGCTTTGCGGCGCGATGGCTTCCACTACGGGCTGAGTCTGGAAACGCACTGGCGCGGCGCCGGCACCCCCGAAGCGTCCACACGTGTCAGCATGGATGGGCTTCGGAAAGCGCTGATCAAGGCCGGGATTTCCTGCTGATCGGCAGTTATTTTGCTCGCTCGCGACGGAGCGGCGAGAACTAACGAGGAAAATACATGGCTACACGACGTGAGTTTCTCGATGCACTTGCGATGGGCGCGGCCAGCCTTGCCGTGGGAACTACGGCGAAGAGTTACGGTCAGATTCTCGGTTCGAATGATCGCCTCAACTTTGCGATTATTGGTTTGAACGGGCGCGGATACGCTCATCTCTCCTCGCTCAAGGCGAACCGGAGCGCTGCCCGCATCGGGTATGTCTGCGACGTGGACAGCTATATTCTCAGGAAGTTCGCCGACAGTGTGCAGCAAGAGGTGGGAGAAACTCCGGAGACGGAGAACGACTTTCGTCGGATTCTCGAACAGAAAGACGTCGACGCCATCACGATTGCCACTCCCGACCACTGGCATGCACCTATGGCGATCGCCGGGTTGCAGGCGGGAAAGCATGTCTACGTGGAAAAACCTTGCAGCCACAACCCCGCCGAGGGAGAGATGCTTGTGCAGGCGCAGCAGAAGTATCGCAAGCTGGTGCAGATAGGCACCCAGCAGCGCTCTTCGCCGCACACCATAGAGATCGTCAACAAGATTCGCGAAGGAATTATAGGCAGGCCTTACTTCGCGAAAGCGTGGTACAGCAATACCAGGAAGTCGATTGGCATCGGCAAAGAAGTGCCCGTGCCGCCGCAGCTTGATTGGGACTTGTGGCAGGGACCGGCGCCGCGCCGTCCCTATAAAGACAATGTGCACCCTTATAACTGGCACTGGTTCCGAATCTATGGCACCGGTGAGACTCTCAACAATGGCACACACGAAGTCGATGTCTGCCGCTGGGCGCTTGGCGTCGACTATCCGAAGCGGGTTACGGCCTCGGGTGGCCGATTTCAGTTCAAAGACGACTGGCAGTTTTATGACACGCTGATCACCAGCTTCGAGTACGAAGACAAAATGATTTCGTGGGAAGGAAAAAGCTGCCAGGGAATGAAGTTTTACGGGCGCGATCGCGGCTCGACGATCATGGGAACCACGGGCACGGTATTGGTCGATCGCGACGGCTACGAGATTTACGATCTCAATGGGAATAGGACAAGCGAATTGAAAGCTGGCAGCACAAGCTCATCCGCCGACTTGATCGGCCGTGATTCCATGACCGACGCCCACTTCGCGAACTTCATCGCGGGAATTCGCAAAGGCGAGAAACTCAATGCTCCCGTCTCTGACGGCAACATCGCGGTTACGATGCTCCAGCTTTCCAACATCGCGTGGGAAGTGAATCGGGAATTTCATCTCGACACCAAAAATGGACATATCCAGAACGACGCGGATGCGATGAAGATGTGGAGACGTGAGTACGAAAAAGGCTGGGCCCCGCATGTCTAACTCAGATACCTTCAGCCGTCGCGACTTCGTTCGCTCCAGCGCGCTCTTGGTGGCTGCATTCGCGGTTCCAAGCCGTGTCTTCGCACATATCCCGCCCACATCGGTCGACGAATCGTCGCCGGTTCGCTTGGGCTTGGCCAGTTATACGTTCCGCAACTTCAGTCGCGCACAACTGATCGGCTTCATGAAGCAGCTCAACGTCTTCGGGTTGAATGCGAAGGACGTCAAAGATCACCTTCCCATGGATCCGAAAGAGGAGTCGGCTGCGCTCGCCGAATATGCCGCGGCGGATATCAGGCTCCATGCCGCCGGAGCCATCTATTTTCCAAAAGATGAAGATGCGGACATCCGCGCTAAGTTTGAATACTGCAAGCGAGCGAGCGTTGGCGTCATTGTCGCCGGCGATCCCGCGCCAGAGACTCTGCCGCGAATTGAAAAGTTCGTAAAGGAGTATGACATCCGCATTGCGATTCACAATCACGGGCCCGAAGATAAGTTGTGGCCGTCGCCGCTGGATGTATTGAAGGCGGTAAAAGGTATGGATCCGCGCATGGGGTGCTGCATCGACGTCGGACACACGGTTCGCGCCGGCACGGACGTAGTTCAGGCGATCCACGAAGCTGGCCCGAGGTTGTTTAACTTGCACATGAAGGACCTCATCAGCTTCGACAACAAGGAAAGTCAGGTCGCGGTGGGAGACGGCATAATGCCGGTGCGCAAGATGTTCGAAGCTCTGATTGCCACCAAGTACCGGGGCTTTGTCGATCTGGAGTACGAGGTTCATCCCGACAACCCGATGCCGGGAGTTATCAGCAGCTTTGCTTATATGCGGGGCGTCCTGGCCGGCATGGGATATGCGAGCCAAGACTGAAGTAGGTTGGTTTCGGCGCCATGCCTGCGCTCGTTTCGTAAACGATCGCCAGGCGGATCGTGTCGTCCGCAGAAATATTAGGCTACTGCCTTGGCATCAGGAACTTCCGTCCCAATCAGCTTGAGTTTTGGTTCTCGATCTACCTCGGCGAGCAGCTCATGCATCAGATGTTCGTCGATCTCAGCCGCCTTCGGCAGCACCACCGGGTAATGAATCAGGACTTCGATTCCGGAAGTGGCAAAATGCAGGCTGAGCTTCGGTTTCAGGATCGAGGGCGAAACGTACGTCAAGCTGCGTTCCATCTGCAGGCGCTGCCGTTCCAGGCTGTCCTGATATGCGGAAAACGCGGCTTCCACCGCATGATTTACGCGCTCCCGCACCATCTGGTAGTCGCTCTCCGGAGCGAATGTGAGCTTGATTTCGTGCCAGACAAAACTGGTTCCGGGAATCTGTTTGAAAAGGCCAGATGTGGATTGAAAGACAATCGAATTGGAAAACGCCACCACCCGCCCGCTCGGCTCAGCATCCATGGTGCCGCCAGCGAGTTCCATAAGATGGAAACGCACCATGCCAATGTCAACCACCTCGCCCTTCACGCCCGCCACCTGAACGCGATCGCCGACACGTATTCCATATTTCCCGATCAGGAAGAAATACCCGACGATCGAAACAATTACATTTTGCAGCGCCACCGCGACCCCTGCCGTAATCAGGCCGGCGAACGTTACCACCGAACTCAGTTCCGTCGCGAAGGTGAACACCAGAATGATTGCCACGGCAATCCACAGCACAATCCGGCGCAACAGAAGAAATTGATAACGTCGGCGGACGTCTTGCACATAGCGAAAAATAGTTCTCCGCCACAGTTCGCCGATGGCGAGAACGATTCCGATGACAACGGCGAGACCTCCGAGCCGCAGCAACAGATTCTTGAGGTCTTCCATGTAGTCGTTCTTGATAGTCGCAAGCCAGGCGCTCAGACTGCGTTTGTAAATATCAAGCAGGATGGCCTGCTTGCTCAAAGGCACGAGAGCCGCGGAGATCTGCCTGTACTGGGCGGTGAGTTGGTCGAGTTTTTGCTTCTCTTGCGTCAGCCCGGTGGCGTCACTCGTATCCGCCTGATGTTCGAGCTGATCTCCACTCTGAATCATCGTTTTCAGAGTCGCGAGCAGCGGGTTGCGGAGTTGGCTAGCCGTCTGCGTAAGTGCGTCCGTTGAAATAATCTCTTCTTTCAACATGTTTTCTTTGTGCGAAAGGTGGAAAAGATCAGCCGCGTAACCCCAGACTCCGTTCGGCGCAGGTTTCGGTGTTGCCGTTTTGGAGGGTGACTGGGCCGGAGGACCGGACGACGATTGGTTGTTCGCGTTTTTGTTCAACGGCTCGCTCAAATATGGGGGCACCGAGCGTGCCAGTTGATCGATCTCTGCTCGCAGGCCGACCGTGCCCAAACCGGTCGTGTTGGCTTGTCCCACAAAATCGATCATGTTGTTGAGCACATCGCGGCGCGCCTGCATCAACTCCAGTTCACTATTCAATTCCGCAATTTGCGATTCCAAGTCCCTGCGTTTTTTGCCGGTTGCGGTTTCTTTTTTCTGTTGGATCTGCGCCAGTTCCAGCTGGGTCTGCTGGACCTGTTGATCCTCTCGGGCGGCCGCCTGGGCCAGATTCTGATACTGCGACAAATTGCTGTTCGGAGTGTGCGGCTGATCCGGCTTCGCCTGGGCCGAGAGCATTTGCTCTTGTTGGCGCGCGAGGTCAAACGCCAGGCGCACAACGTCGTCGGCGGTGCGACGATTGTTATCCGCGAATGCCAAATCAACTGGGTCGGTTGCAATTTGCTGCTCGGCGGAAGTGCTTTGCCGGTACCAATCGATGGTCTTGGATAAGTACTGAATCACATCCGACGAGCCAAGAGCGGCAGACGCACTCTGACCAAGCATCGGGAAGGCAAAGGCCAGGAAGCAGAGACCTAAAGAGAGGGCGACTGTGGAGCCGCAACGTCTGATGAGCGGTCGAGACCGGGACTTTCTTTCTGATTCAAAAAAGTGCGCCATAAATTGTCGTCTTACTCGCTCGCGAGGAATTTTCATCCTTAGAGCGTTCTAAATTTGGATGCGTTACGCGCGGCGGTGTTCACTCCCATTGGGATTTATGGCGTTCCAGCCACCAGCAGGCAGGATTCCCCTTCTGCGGGAAAATTGACCGGCTGCAAGTCTTCTGCACGGTGCCCATCAAGTCATACTCGACCTTATTGCCTTTGAGGGGCGTAGCCAGAAACTGACTGACTTCGACCACGCCGTACGCCGTCCCATGCGCAATGCGAAACCGTAGTACGACCCAGTCCCCAACGTAAAGCAGCTCCAACAGAACGACGATCACGATGACAACTCGGCCCAGTCTCCTCACCCAGACCCCGATCACGCCGAGTACTCCGCGTACGTCTAGAGAAAATCAGCGCAGGCGTCAGAAGCGTACTCGCACGAAAACCAGTTTACCGCCCTTCCGAGTTTTCTGGCGATAGCGCGTCTCTTGCCGTGCATCATACAAATTCGGCCAGATGTATTGGCCACTGAACCTGGAAAACACGGTATAGTTTTTACCGGAATCGCTGCGATCCTAAAGGATCAACTTTAGGGAGCCAGGTTTCTTTAAGACCAAGTCTGAAAAGAGGAGATTGCCATGAATCGAACGCTTGAACGTGTCATCGTGGGGTTGGCCTTGCTGGGGCTTGTCAGCGTGGCCGCTTTTACAGCCAGTCAAAACGGCGTAATCATTAGCGACGACGGAAGAACCGTAATGGTGAAAGCCCGCGCCCAGCAGGCCGCGGCAACGGACCAGTCTGACGCCGCTTTGGTCAAGATTTATGACAACCTTGGCACCGCATACCCTAAGGGAATTTACTGGTGCTGCCAGGGAGCCACGATTTCTGGACCGGACTCTCCCGGCAATGTTGAGTGGTGGGACGGTGTGGCTTTCACTCCTAAGGCCAATTATGCAGTGACGAAGATCAAATTAGCGCTGGGATACCTCGGCGGGACGAACGAACTGGTTGTGAGTCTCCACAACGATGCCAACGGCGTCCCAGGAACTGCGATCAAAAGTTGGAAGGTGAAGAATCTGGTGGATGGGGGCACTTGCTGCACCGTGGCGGCTATCATCGATCAAAGCGGAATCGCGGTTACTGAAGGAGTGCAGTACTGGATTACAGTGACCACGAACAATAGCGACAAAGACGCCTTCCTTTTCTGGAACGTCAACGATACCGATCAAATAGATCCGGTACCCAGCGCGGCGCGCTGCTACGCTACGGGCGGACAGTGCCGTCAAAATAACGGGAAGTGGGTGGCCGTTCCGCAAACGCCAGGACTGGCGCTGGCCGTCCTGGGACAATGAGTCGTTTTGAAAACGCATGAGCGGCAATAGAACTGTCGCGGAACGCTTCGGAAGAACGGAAGAGTCACGTCCACGGCCCTGAGAAAATCACAGACTGTAGTAAAACTATAGTAGTTGCGGAGAGGTGGCCGAGCGGTTGATGGCACCGGTCTTGAAAACCGGCATACCCGAAAGGGTATCGGGGGTTCGAATCCCTCCCTCTCCGCCAGTTACACATCCCACAGGGCTTAGCAGTTTCTTTACAACTAGCCTTTACAATTTGCGAGACTCTCTCCTCGGACCACAGTATTTATGTAGAGGAGAGGGCAAATGGCGAAGAATCTGAGAGTAAGGTTGCTGGCCGCAGCGACCGTAAACGGCAAGCGTTCCTATTACAAACCTGCGATGCGATCCACGGGCTGGCCCGACGGCGGAGCCGTGCTGGTCAAGGGCCGGAAGGTTCGGATCGACCCATCCCAACTCCACGCTTACTATGTCACGTGGCTGGAAGGCCAGAAGCAGCAGTTCGAGAACGTGGGCAAGGATGCGCTGTCCGCGTGGCAAGCGAAACTCAACCGCGAGGCTCTGCTGAATGGTGTAGCCGGGGCAGCCGAGCGGGTGGCGAAGTCGGGCAAGCGGGTCACGGTGGCCGACGCGATCGAAGAGTTTCTGGCGGACGTGAAAGCCGGGAAGTCGGTCAAGACCCACCTGGCTCGCAAACGGATGCTGGCCCTGTTTCAGGAGTCCTGCTCCAAGCAGTTCCTCGACCAGATCACCGAGGCTGACTGCCAGCAGTTCATTCGTTTCCTCCGCAAGCGTTACGACTCATCCAAGGGTGCGCGAACCGTTTACAACGTTTTCCAGGGACTGAACACCTTCCTCCGGGCGCAGAAGATTTTCGTCGCTGGCGCACTACTGGGCAAACTGGACTACGACGAAAAAATCGTGGACGCGTATACGAAGGACGAACTCAGGGCACTGTTCGCGGCCTGTGACGCGGACGACAAACTGGTTTGGGAATACTTCCTGTGGACTGGATGCCGCGAAGGTGAAGTGGCTCACGCTGAGTGGCGTGACCTGGACTTCAAGAAGAACGTGCTCCACGTGCAGCCGAAACCCGACCGCAACTGGAAAGTGAAGGACCGAGAGGATCGGTTCGTGCCCGTGCCTCCGGCTGTGATGGAGAAACTAGCTGCACGCGAGGGGAAGGCCGCTTCGACCGCGCTGATCTTTCCGAACGAGCAGGGCAAACCGCAGGGCCACTTTCTGCGTATGCTCAAGAACACGGTGGAGGAAGCTGAGATTGCTGGCCAGTGGGAACTGCACAAGTTCAGAAAAACTTTCTCGACCTTGCACCATGAATCTGGTGTGTCGGTTCGCACGCTCCAAGATTGGTTAGGTCATGCAGACCTCGCCACTACGATGGCTTATCTGAAAGGCAGCGATGCGGGATCGGCGCATTCACAGGTGCTGGTCAACAGAACGTTTGAGGCGTTCGCGTAAGGAGTCGCGAACTCTCCTAATCGGCCCTAACACGTGCTAGGTGCTCGACACATCGTTGCCGATGGACCGGATTGAAGGGCTTCCCCTTCAAGGCCGCGCTGATCTTTTCACGGCCAAGTTTCTGCAGTCCCCAAGATTTGCGAAGAGCGAAGAACGTTTTGCCATAATGGCGTTTCACGCTAAGCGTAACCGTGATCCTGCTTATGTGCTCCAAGTTTGCAATTCCCTGCACGCTTAACCCGAGCCGGATGGCTGCGCCCAATTCCCGCTTACTGAGTCTGAACTTGAAAATACCGGCGACTCCATCGCCACCAGTGGTGCGGTTGTAGCCAATCTTCGGATCAGTCGCACGGTACTGACCGATGTGAGATCTCTCCAATGTGTTGAGTTCCGTCAGCGTGTTTGCTTCGCCGAATCGGCTCAATGGTGAAAGCCTCGGCTCCGTATTTGCGGATAGCGTTGTGTAAAGGCCAATTGAAAAGTTTCCTCGAATCGCGCAGTCCACACGTGCTGCTGCCATCGTCGCTTCAGCGACTTAGTGGTCTTCCCGACATACACCTTGCCGTTGACGCAATTGCGGATAAGGTAAACGATCACCTTACCTATTACTGCCAAAAGCAATGCCAGGAGCGAGCGTGGAACGCTGCCTCGGAGCACTCGCAGGCTCAGGTCGCTGCCTCGTATGAAGCCTTTGTCTAGCCGCGTTTCTTCAAATCTTCAAACGATTGCCCGAAAAGTCTCTTTTCATTTTTGGCTAGGAGCGCAGGCTTGGTGTCCAGATCTGAGACATTGGTGCCGCTTTTGTTCTTGACAATCTTCCCCGCTCGGCGCAGCATTGGCCCAACGTTGTTAGCTCCGCGCAATTTCCGTGATGCAACGCAATATCTCTGGAACCTACCGCCTAGTCAGGCGTTGGTTTCCGGCCCGTACGTTTGCCGATCCGACATTTAAGGAGGCCCTCCCTGTGAAAATCATGCTCAACGTCATCGTTCTCTGGCTATTTATCGGATCGTTTTTGCCCCTCGCACGAGCCCAGCAGGTGCATTCGATGACTCTGCTAACTCCCCAGGTTGGCTGGGCGCAGCGCGGCCAGCACCTATTCCGGACGGCAGACGGCGGAGCCCAATGGACGGATATTGCTCCCCTTGTCTCATCGAAAGAAACCGTCGCTGGCGTCTTCTTTCTCGACCCATCCGCCGGTTGGGTGCTGCTGAGTTATACCGACGAAAAAGACGAACTGCAATTCAAGGTGATGAGAACCAGCGATGGCGGGGCGACCTGGTCAGGTTCGCCTATGTCGCTCCCGTGGAAGCGGTACGCCCAGGACTTCGCGGGCGGGGCGAAGATCTTTTTTCTGGACAAGCTTCGCGGGTGGGCAAATTTGGATCTCTATAGCGGCTCTTCTTTCGCCCCTGGTCGACTGATGGGCACCCAGGATGGGGGTAAAACGTGGATGGCTGCGTCAGCTGATCCTGGGAGGGGGGGCTCCTTGTGTTTCTTTAGCGAGAAGGACGGGGTCTTGGCGGGAGGTCCCCAGAGCACCGAGCTCTGGGCCACGCACGATGGCTCGAAGAGTTGGCAGAAATTATCGCTAGAGGTCCCGACGAAGGCCTCGCCCGCGAGTTTTCCCACGTACGGCGAGCCTACATGCTCCGGCGGCAAAGTGGGTTATCTGCCGGTGACTTACTCAGGGGCAGACGGCTCGCCGTCGGCCTTAGTCTTGTTCGTCACCACAGACGGTGGGCAAACTTGGATGGCGAACCGAGTCCTGCCTCACCTGGACGAGACGTCACCGGGGGAGACGATTCCCACCTCCCTAGCGGGCACTGTTCTCGTTGCCGTGACCACGGCTAAACGGGCCAGGAGCATAGAACTGGCAACTATTCCGCAGACAGGCAAGCCGAGCAACGCGACCTGTCGCATCCCCGGCGCGTCGTTCGCGGTCTTCTCCGTAAGCTTTGTGAGCGCTTCGTCGGGCTGGGCGTCGACCTCCAACGGGCTGTTCTCCACTACTGACGGGGGAAACACGTGGGCGGATATTACGCCCCCGGGAGGGTTGCGCTCGGTCCCATCAGCAAGATATCCGGCGCGGCGTATGGAGCGCTCAACTGCCCCCCAGCCAACAGCCGCCGTTGGGCTGGGACATGGCGACATAAATGCCCCAATTCCCGGCAACGACGTACATCTTGGGTTCGACACCGGCCAGGCTCCGTCCTCGGCGGCTATGGGCACGTGGTGGAGCTACAGCCCATACTACGACTACCAGATAAGCCTAGCGGGGGCCGCAAACCATAAGACGAACCCCAAGCTGACAGCGCCTTGGGTATCCACCGTCGAAGGGCAGGGGTGGGGCCTGTGGCCGGTGTGGGTCGGCCCTCAAGCCCCCTGCGTGGGTCAGTCGGGTCTCGTCTTGATTAATGCGGCTAATGCGTACTCTCAGGGGCAGACAGAGGCGGGCAATGCGTTCCAAGCCCTAGCAGCCCGTGGTGAAAGTCTGGGTACGTGAAAGAAAAGGTGGTGTGATCCGCAGGGATCGTCCGTAGAATGCGCGCATGGCGATGAGCAAGCGGCGTGGCGGGGAGAAGCAAGAAGACATCTGGATCGCGCAGACGGAGTTGGCGGTGGCGCCGGGCCATCCTTTCTATAAGCGGTTGAATGAGTTACTGGAGGGTGCCGGGTTCGACGAGTTTGTGGAGGGATTAAGTGCTCGCTTCTATCATGCGCGACTAGGACGGCCCTCGCTACGGCCTGGGGTTTACTTTCGGGCGCTGCTGGTGGGATATTTCGAGGGAATCGATAGCGAGCGTGGGATCGCCTGGCGGGTGGCGGATTCGCTGGCGCTGCGACGGTTTCTGCGGATTGGACTGGAGGAGCGGACTCCGGACCACTCGACGATCTCGCGGACCCGGCGCTTGATCGACATCGACACGCATGGTGAAGTGTTCGCTTGGGTGCTGGGGTTGTTGGCTGAACGCGGACTGCTGAAAGGGCAGCGGATGGGCATCGACGCGACGACCTTGGAAGCGAACGCGGCGATGCGTTCGATCGTGCGACGGGACACGGGGGAGAGCTATGAAGAGTTCTTGCGGGGATTGGCCAAGGCGTCTGGGATCGAGACGCCGACGCGGGAGGATCTGGCGCGGCTAGATCGGAAGCGCAAGAAGCGGATGTCGAACCAAGAGTGGAAGAGTCCGGCGGACGAGGACGCGCGGATCACGAAGATGAAAGACGGGCGGACGCACCTGGCCCACAAGGCCGAGCACGCCGTGGATCTGGACACGGGTGCCATCGTGGCGGTGACGCTGCAAGCCGCCGACCAGGGCGATACAACGACGCTCGATGAAACGTTGTGCGAGGCGGGCGAGCAGGTTGCAGAACAGATCCGACGGGAGGCCGAGTTGCGGCCCCAGGATAAGCCGAAGGTCCACCTGCAAGGGATCGAAGAACTGGTGACGGACAAGGGTTACCACAGCGGGGCGGTAGTGCAGCGGGTAAAGAGTTATGAGGTGCGCAGTTATATTCCGGAGAAGAAGCAGAAGGGACGACGCGACTGGCAAGACAAACGCGGCGAGCAGCAGGCGGTTTACGCGAACCGGCGACGGGTGCGAGGCGAGTACGGCAAGAGCTTACTTCGCCGGCGCGGGGAGCTAATCGAACGCAGCTTCGCGCACTGCTACGAGACGGGCGGTATGCGACGCTGCCATCTTCGAGGGCGGCAAAACATTTTGAAACGGCAGTTGATCCACGTCGGGGCTTTCAACCTGAGCCTGATTCTGCGTCAGTTGCTGGGAGCGGGTACGCCGCGCGAGCTGAAAAACCGCGCCGGGCAGGTGTTTTGGCGCCTTTTGCAATTTCTGCTGTGCCTGATGACGATCGTTTCGCCGACCCAGCGACTTACTGCCGCCGTTGGTCGGCCTCTCGCATCATCTTTCCGTTGCCGCATGCCCGGTCACCGCTCGCGAAATATCAGGAGTTCTGCCACGGGCTGCTAGGGCTGCTTCAGGGCGGCCTCGGTGGAATTATTTACTACGACATGGAGAACTATCCGACAGCCACTCCACCACTCATCACCACGTGCCAGGTAGCCGTCCGCCTGTTCCTGAACGGCTGGATAAACGGTCTGCAGTCTCGGGGCTACAGCGCTGGCGTATACGGGAACGTCGTGCCTGCAGCAGTCGACTTTTCCTACCTCTCGCCGACTCCAGACGACATTTGGATTACCCTAGCGCCGGGGACCACCACTCCACCCAAAGTAACGATCTGGAACCTGGCCGCCGGCACCACGGCGCTTTGCGACATTTACTCCGGAAACGCCTGCAGTCCTCTGTGGTCGACCAACCAGCGGATTCACCAATATTTGATAAGCACCACGGCCCTCCCATACACCGAGACTTGGGGCGGGCAACCGATCACGATCGACCCGGACACAGTGGACGCAGCGGTCGCTTATGGCGCCAGCGGCACGAAAACCTACAACTACAATTTCACAGCATTCTATCCCAACAACGCGAGTATCACGTATGCCCGCGGCATCAATAACATCGGCATAGCGGACCCCAACTACGGCGGCTTCATAAACGGCAGTGGCTCCGGAGAAGTCGGCCAAGTGCTCGACAATGTGTACGGCTTTCTATATAATCCGAATGTGGTCTCGGCGCGAGAGCACACTTCGAACGTGCCCCCAGCGGGCTTCTTCCAGATCAACTGTGGAGAGTCCACGGTGGCGAACGGTATCAACAACAACCTTCAGGTCGTCGGCTACTATCTCGCATCCTCGGGCGAGCAGCAGAGCTTTAGCTACAACCTCGGAACAGGGACCTGTACTGCTCTCAACTATCCGAGCAGCTACAACACGGAGGCCTATAGCATCAACGACGCTGGCCAAGTCTCTGGATCTTGGAATGTCGCCGGCACGGACGCGAATGGCTTCGCTGCAGTACCGCAGACGCCTTAACAAAATCGGGCCGGGGAAGGAAGGCTACGTTCCTCCTCGATGCCTCAATAGGCCAACCCCAACCCATAGCCCGCCAGTTGAACGGCATCGGTAATCTGTTGCGCTACACTCTTCACGGTTACCTCCAGCAGTCAGTTGACTATCTCCAGCATCTACTCCGCAAGTTACGAATGTAAGTTCGGCCTGATCCTCCCAGAAAGTTGATGTCGGCCCTCCTCCCGCTGGGACACAATCTCTCGCCTCCCCTAATTCAAATCGAGGAGAACGGCGATGAAGAAACAACGCACGACAGACGCGAAGCGAGCGGCAGCAAACGACAAATCGGAGAACGGGAAAACTGAGAAAACGAAGAAGGTCTCGAAGCCAACCGAGCCGGATGCGAAGTTCACACTCGGCTCGATCGACACCGTCAAGCGCGGCTTTTTATTGGAGTTCGTGAAGTTTGTGAAGGCGAAGGGCACCGTGGACGCAGCGATGCTGATCGCGGAATTCAGCGGCAGGCAGATCGACGGCAAGAAGATCACTGTCGAACGAGTGCATCGCTACATCAGCTACTGCCGGAGCCACGGCATCCTCAAGACCGTGAAGGCAGGTGGGCAATGAAGTCCAAAGTCGCAGAGTTGCTCGAACGCTACGGCTACATCCAGGATGCCGAACCAACCGAGTACAACGTGTGTTACTGGAGCAGCGAGCGCTACGCTCTTCCAGTTTCGTTGCTCAACGGCATCTGGGAGTGCTGCGACGACTCCAAGGTGCAACGCGGCACTGGCAGCAAGGGAGGACTCCGACGGTTGGAACTTGCCATCCTTCGCACGGAGAAGAAGTGAGCGCGGCCAAGTTCAGTCCCGGCTCGGTCGTGGCGACTCCCGGTGTCCTGGAAGCATAAGCATTCAGGGCATCGGGAGAATCACCACTCACGTTTCTGCAGCGACACCTGGCTGGCGAGTGGGGCGATGTTCACGAGCGCGACCGCCACGAGAATGAACTCAGCCTTCTGCACGGCAGGCGGATTCTGTCCGCGTACACGCTCGGTACCGGAGTGAAGTTCTGGATTATCACGGAAGCCGACCGGAGCGCGACGACCTTTCTTCTGCCGGACGAATACTGAAACGGGCCACAACCCTCGGCCACTCCTTTCGCGGGTGGCCTTTTCTTTGCCTTCTAGAGGAGCTATAGAACCCCCTATAGCGCCCCGCGAGCGTGTGCCCAGCCCAGACGCTGGCTCTCCCACAGCCTTCTATAGCTCGAAACTGATTTCACCACACTCTACCTGTAATTGGCTACTGGTGACACGAAGGTTTCCACTGGTGACCCTTCGGTGCCCATGTCGGTCATCGTCATAGCCGGACATGATCTCGTCATCGGCAACTGCCGACAAGGAGAAACACCGATGGCGTACAAGACGATTAAAACTCAGACACTCACGGTCGCCAAGACCGACTCGATCAAACGCGGCTTCGTCAAACACTTCGTAGATTTCATCGCGAAGAAGGGCAAGGCCACAGTGGCGGAACTCCAGAGGCATTTCGCGGGTAGGCAGTTCAACGGCAAGAAGGTCACGAACGACCGCGTCGTGCGATATGCGTACTGGTGCGTTGCGAACGGCGTCCTCACAGTTGCTGCGCAGGCGAAGGCAGCGAAAGCGGGTGCACGCTAATGAGAAACTTCCTGATCGCAATGTTTGTCCTGCTCTGTGGCTTTGCACACGCATCTGCGAAAGACGCGAAGGAATATCAGACTGGCGTCATTTCTTCGGTGGAACGGTCCACGGGCTGGATCGACACCACGCGCTGTTCCGGGCCGACGGGCTATGTCCAGTGCGATGGTGGGATTCAGAACACCAGCGAAGACGTCCGCACCCTGACCACAGCGGATGGACAGAGGTTTGTCATTCACCACCAGATGGGACGCCCAAATACCGTGAAGGGCGTTGCAGACGGAACGCAGGTCCAGTACCGCTGGGAGCGGCACATGGGCGTGGACGTTTTACTCATCGTGGCACCGGGGAACTTGAAAGAGGGGTGGTATTACAAGGAAGGGAGGAAATAGCGACGCGGTTTCTTCGTTAGGCTCTCCAGGCCAGTCTTTTCAGGCTGGCTTTTTTTATTGCCAAGCCGGAAGTTTGTCGAAAAGAAAGTGTAGGGAGCAGCTCTTGCTGCTCAAGCTTTGATGGTAGTGTTGAACTATTCTCTTGACACACGAAGCGTCTTTCGCGTAACGTACGAGCGACAAGCAAAGCTTCTTGAGGGGGAAACTAAAGCTTGTCGAGGTTCCGATGGCTTATCCCTCGGCTCTTTGTTGCCTCACGGTAAGCAACGTTCCACCTCTCCGAGCCTCCCAATCCACCACTCCTGCCGGTTATGACGCTTCTATCAAGATAGGAAGCCTGTCCAAAGCCTCATATCCGGATGATTCGGGAAGTTACTAGTACAGGAGCTGAAATGAGACGACATGTTTCCCGCGCCCGGTATATATCGTTGTTCGCGTTAATCGGCGCATTGCTCTTAGTCGCGCCCTTTCCAGTTGGGCATGTCGAGGCACAACAATGTTGTACCTACCAAGAGTGCCCGCCTCACTACTTTTGGGTTCCTGAGGATTGCCAATGTGAGTTTGCTTCCCCGATAATCGTCGACACTACGGGAAAAGGCTTTCACCTAACTTCAGCGCAGAACGGCGTTGTCTTCGACATCGCGGGGGATGGACATCCTATTCAGATGGCATGGACATCCGCGACCTCGCGCAACGCCTTTCTAGCGTTGGACCGCAATCACAACGGGAAGATCGACAACGGCACGGAACTCTTCGGCAACTTTACTCGCCAACCTATCTCACGTCACCCGAACGGGTTCTTGGCTCTGGCGGATTTCGATAAGCCGGAGAACGGCGGAAACGGCGACGGCATCATTGACAAGCGAGACGCGGTATTCTCACATTTGCTGCTATGGATAGACGAGAACCACGACGGTGTTTCTCAACCCAACGAGTTGCACACGCTTCCAGAACTAGGTGTGTATTCGTTGGCGCTAAAGTACAAGGAGTCTAAACGAGTTGATCAGTTCGGTAATATGTTCCGCTATAAGGCCGCAGTCAACCCCGATCCGAAGGACGGCGAGTCCAAAGATGGCCGTTGGACCTACGATGTATTTTTCATGTCAATCGACGAGAACGGCAACGCCGTCCAATTGCCGCATGAACAAAAAGGAATAAATCCGTTTCCGGTGGAGTGAATACAGAAGGCTGCGACAAAAAAGGCTGTCTTTGACAGGATCTCTGGAGGTTTCGTCATGCGAAACAATCTTCCACGCGCCACGAGCGTCTTACTCGTTTTGGTTTTGGGTCTTGCTTTCGGTATCCTCGTCTTAATGATGCCGTTAAGAGCGCAGGCGGCATCAACCGAGCAGGTAATTACGTTCTCGGGGCAAAAAGTGCCTTCCATCTTTGATGGGCTCGTGCCCAACCATTTCGCTCTATACGTTGCTCACAGACGAAATAAGCTGCACAATCTGAGTAGCTGGGAAGAAAAGATGACAGACCTGCACCTTGGAGCTCGTTTCTTGGAAGCTTGCGATACATGCCAGCCCACTTCGTGCTTCGGCTCGTTCGAGCGTACCGTACCCTGCTCCGGCTGTTGCACGGACGAAATCGGTTGCAACGGTGTTAACAATTATCAGACGGATTCGAAAAACAATCAGGAGTCGGACCAAGTACAGAACGAGCCGTGCGGGGCGGACTGCTGCGACGACTATGCTAACTGTTGATGTTCACCCAAACCTCACAGTCTGCTGCGAAGGAGAATACAAGAATGAAGAACTCAAGATTCGCCGCACCTCTTCTGCTGGTTACAATTTTGCCAGCCTTGTTCGGCACGCAACTTCTCGGCCAGCAACTGGCCGATTCAGTTCGGCTATCTGACCCTCTCCGTCAGGCCCAACTTCCTCCTCCCGCAAACTCTTACCCGTTCAGGTACTGGGACAAAGGGTACTTGATCACTTACACGGCCGACGATACCAGCCGCGATAAACCGGCGGTGGTTCTCTATGATAGGGACGGACGGGTCGCCCGCGAAGCCATTGTCTGGTTCAAAGATGCCGCAAGCACGGCTGTTAGCGATGCGGCGGTCGCGAAGTCCGGTAAATTGATCGTATCAGGTGGAACTGCGAGCCCGACTGGGGTGATTGCTAACTTTATCGCGGAAATTGACGATACCGGCCATCTGGGTCGTGTGGTCCGCACTACACCTTTTCTTCCTGTATATATCTGCGCAGCCGAGGACGGCACCGTTTGGAGCTATGGATTTGATCGCGACGAGAAGGGCGAGGGCGTCGAGGGTTCCCTAGTCCTTCGGCAGTACAGCTTCGACAAAGGGCAACTTCAGGCCATGCTGAACAGGTTCAGTTTGCACTCTCCTTGGTCGCTAACACACGGCAGATACCCCGGTGAAATGAGTCTCCGATGCTCTTCGCACACGGTGGGCCTGTACAATGGAGCTGCTGGTGAGTTCGTCGAATACGACATTCCTACGAATACTTTAAAGATTTCAAAGGTTGACCCGCTGCCCTCACCTCGGGAGATTAGAATCACCGGATTCGCGCTGACGGATTCAGGAGACGCGTTTGTGAGCCTATATGATCGGTCAAAGAGCCCGCCCCTTTCGGGATTGTTTCGACTCAAGCTCAGCAGCTCGGGCGTCGGCTCGTGGGCTCCCCTGAAAGACACCATCGGACCCTACCTTCACGGAGCACGCGTAGGACACCTTCTCGGCACGGACGGGACCGAGCTGATTTATACACGTGACGTGGATGCCACGGCGTATTGGTCGCAAATTTCAAAATGACGTTTACAACGACTCCGGCGTTTTCGGTTTCTGCACGATTACGTTGCGGAGTTCGCACAGTCCTCGCTAGTAGACAGACCACCACTGCATGGAGTGGATGAAAAGCTGCGACGTGTAGCTGGACTGAGAGTCGGTTTCCATGATGTAGAGCATCTGCGTGTTAGCAGCGGGCATACCTGCCGAGCCGCTCGGGATGTTGGCTACCTTCGTGCCATCGATATAGAAATTCCACCCACCTGCGCCGTCCTGCGTGATCTTGAATTGGTCGGTGACATCGCCATACGGGGGAGGTCCGCTGCTGACATACGGATTCGGAGCGACACCCGTGTCCACCACCGTCTCTGTAGTACCGTTGCCGACATACGCTTGCCAGTTGGTCTCTGGCGTGTTGAGGCCACCGCTTTGATCCAAACGGAATGCGATTATGTTGCCAGTTGGGTTGGTCGCACCCAGTGAGCCAATTCCAAGGTTCGAAAATCCTAGCCACCAACGGCAACCAGTCAGCACTCCACTGCCCAGCGAGCCGCTTCCAATCCCTGCATAGAATTGGATCTGCTGCATGGTGGCGGGCGTCATGATAGCCTGCCGCGCTACCTGAGGCTGTCGTGCCGCCATTGTCCACCAGCGCTATCGGGATCAGTTGCGCTTGCTGGCCAGATGTGTACGACATCAGCTCGCCTTCCGACTCGGTCAGGTCCACGGACAGGGTGTCGCTTGCATCAGGGTTCGGTGAGAGCGGGTAATCGGCGGTGGTGTAGCCCATGGTGGAATTTCCAGGCAACCTGCCGATTGCGCTGTAGCTTGATCCACCATCTGTCGAGACGTTGACCACGCAGCCGCCATAATTTGTAGCCGAGCCGGACACAGCGATGGCCAGCCCACCTTCTGAGGTCATGCCGAGCGCCACAGCCAGCGCAGCCGTTGGCTCGAAGAAATAGGGCGTGTTGACGTTGCCTGCCGGAGCACTCACGCTCGGTGGTGGGTTCGAAACGGTGCCGGCAGTCGAGGGTGCTTGCGGAGCCGACATGCCGTACATGAAACGCTCGCAAGACAAAGTCCAGACGCCGTCCTTGTCTTCGGAGAGTTCTCTTATGCGCACGTTCTGGCCGACTGGACCTGTCGTCGCCACTCCTGTGGTTAGGACTCCACCGAACAGCGGATCGTTCACCGTGATGAGGTCCATCGGATCGAGCAAGCTTCCAACGGTCTGAGGCAACTTGAAATCCACGGCGTAGGTATCAGCGAATCTCTGCCGCTTCATGATTGGCCAGCCCACTTTGGTGGCAGTTGTGGCGTCGCAGATGTAGTCGTCGTAGCCGCGAGGCGAGCCGTTCATCGGCCCGTAGAGGCCGCAGTGCTCGGCGTCAGAGATGCGAACCGACGTTGACTGGTAAGCTTGGTACCCGCACATGCCGTCGGAATCGAAGGCCGCGTCGCTGTAATTGATATCCAGAATGTTGCAGACCGACTGCATGTTCTCTTGCTTGACGGTGACAGGTGCCTCGTCCTTGTCCATCTCGAAGTAGTTGGAATCCAGCACGACGATGGGTCCAGACGCTGTGCGCGGGGTGTAAACAACTCCTCCGCCAACTTGACTCACCTCGCTGAGCGGGTAGAAGTCGAGCGACTGCCCGTTCCACACCGGGACGCAGTTAGCAATCTCGCAAACTTCGTTGAGGATGTCAGAGCAGGCCTTCTGGGAGTTGATGTAGGTCGAGATGAAAATACCGTTCGCGGCGCAGTAATTGCGCACGTCCTCCAAACCATCTGAGAAATCTCCGTCGAACTGTGCCCACGTCGTGCTGCCACCGCTGACAGGGTCCGCGTCGGCATAGGTCAAGGCGCGATAAAAGTTGCTGTCGCTGCCTTCCACAATCGAGTTGGTAGAGTACGGCGCACTCGAACCGCTGAATGGTCCCTGGTTGAAAGTCGGAGGGTCACGCAAGATTTGAAACTGCGAGCCAGAGGCCGCTCCTGAAGCAGGCATTGGCAGAACCCAAGGAAAGCTGCACACTGGCGGCCACGTGAGCGAGCCGGGGAATCCGGGATCGAATCCTTGGAATGTTTCGCGGCTCGGGTCACCACCGAAGTTCAAACCGTGACTGAAACAAAACGGTGTCCACGTGCCGTTCAGGTTGTTGTGATAAGCGTTGCCCGACAGAATCAGATCGAGGATCAGATCGGCAGGGTTGACCTGGCCGTTCTTGTCCAGCGAGTACCCGTTCATCCCCAACAGGAGTACGGCTCCGACCGAGTTGGTAACCATCTTCGCGAGGTGACGAGCGACTTTGTGGAATGGCTCGGCGTGGGCGACTGAGAACAGGTCGTCAATGGTCGGGCCGAGACCCTGCGTCACGAGGAAGAACTTCCTGTACTTCTCCAGCACAATGGGCCAGAAATCTGGATAGCCCACCTGCCGCACATTGATCGGTTGAGTGCTCGTGTGACCCTCGTCTTCACTGTCAGGGTAACATTCCTTTTTTAATCAAGAGTTCGCTTTCTAAGCGGAGAACGCTTGAACTCTTGAACCCTTAAACCCTTGGACCAAGAGATTAATAAGATAAGAATAATAGAATCTTCTTAGTCTCTATCATCTACAGATCAAGGGTTCAAGAGTTTAAGGGTTTAAGAGTTTCCCGGTCTCACAGAGGACTCTTGCTCGTCCCCCGCCTTCTGATCGTTTGACAACGTATCAAACTCCTGACTTCCCATCGCAACATCAGAAGGAGTTCACAATGAAACCAGTTCCCGTTAAAACATTCCCGGTCACTTGGAAGGCTGCTAGAGAACGCCACATGCTGATCGACGAAGAGATCAAGATCGCCCTTGAGTTAGAACCCGGCATCAGGAATGGAGATCTCGCCGTCGCGCTCGGCATCAGCTACAACGATGTCAGCCGTTCTCTTCGTCGTCTCGGCATCAAGCGTCCGAATAATCTGCCCCGTCCTAAGAAAGGCAACTAGCCATGGCGACCGCAACTATTGGATGTCTCGAACCTATCGATGAGCTGATCGCTAAGCTCGTAGGGGGATCGGACGAAGCACTGGCCACCGTCCTCAGGCTCGAGGATAAACTGGCGTTCATCGCCCGGCAGCACGATCTGGACAACTCATACGTTCTGGAAGCCATCCTTGACTATCAGCGCAAGTTCAAGACGCTCCCGACGTGGACCGATCTCGAAGATCACATTTCACTGCAACAGCAATCGGCTGGTCCACTGGCGGAGTATGAGACCGCTCGCAAGGCGATTGAAGAAGATCACGACGATGCATTCCAAAGTCTCGACGTGCTGATCGGAAATCTCGAAGAACACGTCAAGGGCGCGATTCTCCGAAACAAACTCTCCATCGCCTCCCGCATCGCTGGGACCGGATGGGAAGATCCCAAGACCAAGAAGAAGCTCATGGGAGCCGATACGGCTTGCGCGTGGATCGCGAACTGCGCCGGAGCCGAGGACGACAACAGCGTTCTGGAGGAAGGTGAGAAGACCATCGCTCAGGGACGTGACGGTGCCGAGACGTTCACCATGACCACGATCTGCGCTGACACGATCAAGCCTGTGGCTATCAAATGGCTGTGGCCGAGTCGTTTCCCGATGGGTAAATCATCGTTGATCACTGGCAAGCCCGATCAGGGAAAGTCACAGGTCACTTTGGACGTGATCGCCCGTACTACCACCGGAGCCGACTGGCCTGATGGTGAGAAGAATACTCTCGGTCCGCGTGACGTGCTACTGGCTGTGGCCGAGGATGATCTGGCTGATACCGTGATCCCTCGCTTACAGTCGGCTGGAGCCGATCTCAGCCGCGTGTTCTTTGTTGGCTACGTTCGCACCAAGGAGTTCGACGAGAAGAACGGTACGAAGTCTGTCGTTCGTCCTCTTCAGCTGGCCGCTGATATCAAGAAGCTGAAGATCACTCTTGAGAGCAACCCGAATATCGCTCTGCTCGTGATCGACACCCTCACGTCCTTTTTTGGAGACGTGAACGTCAACGCTGATCAGGATATCCGCCCTGTCATGGACGGTTTGGCAAGGACTTTCAGAGACTGCGGGGCCGCTTTCATCGGCGTGTCTCACCACAACAAAAAGAACGACGCCGACGCTGTGCAGGCCATCCTTGGTGCCTCCTCTGTCGCCGGGTCGGTTCGTGCAGCCTACTCATGCTCCAAAGATCCAGAGAGTGAAGGAGAGTTCTATTTCACTCTCGTCAAGGGCAACCTGACAAAGAAGCGCGGTGGCATGAAGTTCACGTTCTCCTGCGTGTTCTTCGTCCGTGAGGGTATGCACCAGTGTCCGTGATCGGATAATTTAGCACGTTGCAAAAATATCGAGCGGCTCTGGGTTCCGCTCGTTACAAATCCTTCACATCGTCCAACGTATTAGCCTTCATCTTTCGAATGAATTCATTGAGATGCTTTGTCCTGAGGCTACCTTTCGTGCGGAAACGCCTCTTGCGGCCCACATGGGCCTCCTTCAGCTTGATCTTCTCACCCAGCGATAGGAACGACCAGTCAGATGGGAGCGATGTCCCATCCGCAAACAAACGAAATTGCGGGCAATGGATCGAGTGAACGATCTTCCGGTTACGTTTGAAGCAAGTCGCGAGGCACATGGCTACAGCTCCGCCTGATCTACGAGAAAGTTTTTCTCCTGAGCCTTACCCGGCAGATACCAGATCCAGCCATCCTTGCGCTTGCTGGTCTGCACGTTTCCTAGCTCATACTTGGCTCGCTTGAGCTGCTGCTCGCTGATGCCCTCAGCCTTGGCCTCGTTGAATAGCTCACGAGCGAGGCGCGGACCCTTCTCCAGAGCCATGGGCAAGAACAGGCGGGCCTTATCGATCTGCTGATTCTTGCCGTCGCGAGATTCTTTCACGAGGGCCATCACTGCGTTGGCATCCTTATCGGTCGTCTCGCCCCATACCACATGAGGCGCAGTGATACCGTCCGTGGTCTTCTCAGCGACCCGTTCACCGGATAGCAAGGGTAGGTTGGTGTGCCACTCGTGCACGTCTGCGAGAATCACATCGCCCGGTCGGTAGTCTGCACCGATGCGGAACTTCGGGAACACGAGTTCATTGCCTTGCCAATTTTCACCGAGACTGGCCATGCATCCAAATGTGCCCATCGCATCCGATGTGTCCGTGTGTACAGCGGTGGGAGCGTTCTTCAAGACATACAGCGTGGTGAACGCTGTGTTGTACATTCGCAACTGCTTTGGGACCGCGCCGACGATCTTCAACTGATTCGCATACTCCGCTGGCAGCATCGTGCGGTAGACCTCGTCCACTGCGTTGATGAAATCCATGCAGCCGACGAGAATATCAGTTTCACCTTCTGTCCACGCCGTCGGAGCGCAGTCAACAACTCCCGGTGCTGGATTCTTGTACTTGTAGTAGCCGAGCAGATCGGAAGTGCCACCGAACGCATCTACGATGGCCTTGGGAGCCGTGTTGAAGTTTGAAACCTGACCTGCCTTGTTGACACCGGGCATTCTCAGGTTAGCACCGATGATGTCAGGACGGTTTGCGAGACTGCCGTGGACGGTCCTGAGCAGTTCGTATGCGGGACGCCACACGCTTTGTGGAATCACGTCTTTGATGAGCATGAACAGGAGATCGCCGTTCGGCTTTTCGACACGGCACTCCTTCGTGGCGATGTGGACGCCACCCAACTTCGTTGGTGTCCACCGGGGTTTCTTGGGATCGTCTGTGTTGTAGAGACGCTCCCCGACGGTTAGGAACGGATGGCTGTCCAGCAGCAGATTGCTTTCAGGAATTCTACTGTGCAGCATCTGTGATCGCCTTGTACACAATCGTTGCGCGTTTGGCCTCGCTCAACGTTCCCCATGCTTTCTTGAACTTCGCCTTTTGCGTATCAGAGAGCGCGATGCCAACCCGGAAAAGTTGCGCCTTACCTTTCGATCTGACCTGAGCCTGCTTGACCTTGTCCCGCTCCACATCAGCCAGTACATTCAGAGCCGCGAGTTTCTTATCAGCCGCTTCTGACTCCAGCGCACGCTCGAAGTCGTTGACGTCCTCGATGCCACCCCATCGCGCATCCATCTTGGCATTCGACGCCTTTCTGAGGGTGATGAAGGCTTGCGCTTTGCGGAAGAATTTGATCAGGCGATTCGCCTTGTGATAGTTGATCTTCATTTCCTTCAGGTCACGCATGAAGGTGCCAGTTCGACCACGTGAGCGTTCCTTTTGGAGAATGTCGAGTTTCTGTCCGAGCTTGTAGCGATACCGCCTGTCCTCTTTCATCAGGTGCATGATTTCGGCCTTGATCTCCGTGAGAACCGACTCAGGAAGTGGTTTCTTGCCGAGATGATGAATCTCTGGCGTGATTTTGACTGGTGCTATTCGTGGTGTTGCCATGCCGTCATTTTGCCAGCGACCGTCGGGGCTGGGCGAGAGTACCAACGTAACTTCCTATCTCCTTAGTCAGAGCAGGCTGGTGGGCATGAGTGCCACGGGAGATCCGTGGACGGGAAATGGGCGTGCTGGCGTGCGTTCCTCCACCTATTGAAACACTCGTCGGCCTGCTTCACGCTTATGAAGAATGCTGAAGTAATCAGCGTCATTGGGCGAATGAACGGCGCAAGCTTGTGCTAAGGCCTGATTTCGTCAGTTATCGGGTTGCCATTTCTCGGAACAACCCCGCGAGCGTAAAATGTTGTCCCAGAGAAGTTATGTTCCCGGTCTCTCGAATAGCGCTTTGTTGCGTGGTGTTGTTAGCTAATATCCACGCTCCCTTCGCCAATGCGCAATCGGCAGGACACTTTGTTTCGCGCAGCCCAATGCGGAATATTTTCTACTCAAGTTGTGATCGGGTTGAGGTACTAGCGCCGACCTCCCAGCTTCTTTCGAAGCCACGGACGCTACCGCCAGGGTTGAACGTAGACTCAGCTTGTCTGGCTACGCGGCAGATTAAGCTTTTGGAAATAGATCCACAATCCTTCGAGCAGGAATTCCGAAGTTTCAACTGGCCGCCGATATTCTGCGGATTCGCGCACTACGGCAAAGAACGTGTTTGGGTTTGCGTTAAGGGTTAGGCTATTTCACGGGAAAAGGGATACGGAATGCAGCGACAGTGAGCGTCTGCACCATTGGTCAAAACGTGTAATGGCCTGATTGCAACAGTCCGTCGTTTTCTGCTTACAATGGCGTGTTATGGATTTCGCGGTTGGCGCAAGCCCTACTACTGATGTGATCCTCAGTCGCTACGAGGCAGCTTTGTTCCCAAAGTTCCGCACCATCTTCGAGGAATCCCCGAGTGAGTCTTTACTTCAGTTTCTTGCTCAACCACCGGAAGAAGCCGAACGAGCCATAGTGTTGGAGAACCGGGCCAGCAAGGATGTCACGGCACTACGCTATCAATGGGTGATGACGGGTGAGGACGGGAAGCAGAGGACGCATACTGTTTCATCCGATAGCTACATGGTAGATGTCTACCATCCCGTCCTCGGGGTAGGCGACCGCAAACTAATATGCTGGTCTGCGACAGTAGATGAGAGCCTTATTGAGCATGTACTTCGCGGTGGTGGAAGCATGGTAGGCGGTGTTGGAAGCGGACGAGCATCTCTGACTGGGGTGACCTCGCTGCGACTTGAAATTGATATGCTGCTTTTCTCGGACGGGGAGATTGCTGGGCCTGATGCTGAAAAGTTTGCCGCCGAGCTGCAAAGCCGCAAACCAGCAGCCGAGTTTGTTGCCAAGCAGATTCGATTGGCGGAAGCTGAGGGTCGAGACGTTACGCCTGTGGTCTCTGCTCTTGCGGAGTTTCCGTGCTTGGGTCGTCTGGGCCACGCACAGGGCGATCCGTTAGTACACTGGACGCGACACTACGCGCGCGAATACTTACACGCCATGCGCCGCAAGAGCGAAAGGATTGACATGCGTGAAGCCAGACTTCGCCACTTTGAGAACCGTCCGACGCCCCCCAGATTCTATCGCCGCGACGACATTGCCCAGTAAGGGGACTGTCAGTTGGCGATAAATTGCCATTTCACTCAAATGCGTCCGGGCCGCACCGAAGGGCGGCTGATTGGACAGTATTAGTGTTGATGGAGTTCGCGGTCAAAGGCGTCTACCTGCTCCACGCACCAGCGCACGGTTGGTACAAGATCGGGCGAGCCAATGATATCGAGAAACGGTATCAGGGATTAGCCTCATCCGTGCCCTTCGAACTTCAGAAGATTGCAGTGTTCGAATGCGACAATAACGCCTGGACTGAGCAGCAGCTTCTTGCTCACTTCGCTACCAAGCGAATCCGGGGCGAGTGGTTCCGGCTCGACTCGCAGGACGTGGCATCGTGGGGAACCATGGCCCGCAGGTTCTCGAAGCGCATTAGTTTTCGCCAGCAGCGCAGTCGCCTCCGAGGTTACACGTGGTCCAAAGAAGCCCTGCAGCGCAAGTGGGAGCGCGAGGCGTCCCCGGCTGCTACTCTCTAGCCCCGTTTCGACTCCCCGAATCCGAGCGGTTGTGCCGTGAACGGTCTTTACAATTCTCCCCTCTGGCCTCCGGGCTAGCCGCGCCACTCTGATCTGTTGCTTTTCTCCTGAGGCTCAGGTCTCGCTATCTAGTGCAGCAGGCGGGCAGAATTGTGCAGGCAGGAGTGTAGGCGCTAGCCCTGGGCGGTCAATCCCTCCCTCTCCGCCAGTCTATTTGCCGATCAGAACTCTCGCGGCACTGGAAGATCTAGGCTCAGCAGTGCGAGAACTTACGTGGTGAGGCGCGCCAGGACCGGTCCCAGGATCGCTAGGAACAAGACATAGGCTGCGGCGAGCGACCCCAGGCTTGGTTCGAGTGCTACTCCCAGACCCGCAATCACAATCGAGAATTCTCCCCGCGCGACCAATGCTGTGCCAGCGCGCAGAGCGGCTTGCTTATCGACGCCGGCTCGCTTCGCTGCCCAATATCCAGTCAACACTTTTGTGAAAGCGGTGACGGCGCCCAAAGTCAGCGCAGCGGGAAGCGCGGCCGGCAAGGTAGCCGGATCAATTTGCAATCCGAAAAAGAAGAAGAAGGTTGCGGCGAACAAGTCGCGGAGCGGAGCGAGAAGTCGATGCGACTGTTCGGCGATGGGCCCGGATAGCGCGATGCCCACCAGAAACGCGCCGATAGCCGCCGATACCTGAAAGCGCTCGGCCAGACCAGCGACGAGAAGCACCGTCCCAAAGGTTGTGAGCAGAATGATCTCGTCGGATTCGTGCGCGAGCAACTGGCTGAACTGTTGTCCGTACCTCAGGGCCACAAAGAACACGATCAGCACCGCCGCGACCGCAATCGAGACCGAAATCGCAATCTTCTCTGGACCGCCGCCCAGAAGCAATACACCCACCAGAGGAAGATAGACAGCCATGGCCAAATCCTCGAGGACGAGCACGGCCAGGACCGTCGGCGTCTCCGGATTGTTGATTCGTCGCAGTTCCTGCAGCACTTTGGCAATGACGCCGGAAGACGAGATGTAGGTGATGCCTCCGAGCAGGACAGCAGCCAGCGGCTTCCATCTCAGCAGAAGCCCGGCCACGAGCCCGGGCGTGAAATTCAATACAAAATCTACAATGCCCGCGAGGAGCCCGAAGCGGAGGTTTTTTTTCAGGTCTTCGCCGCTATATTCCAATCCCAGCATGAAAAGCAGCAACAGGACGCCGATTTCCGCCCCAGTTCCGATGAAACCCTGGCTCAGCGGAAGAGGAAACAGGCCGCCATTGCCGAAGGCAAGACCGGCCACCAGGTAGAGAGGAATCGCGGAGAAGCACCATCGGTTCGCCAATCGCGCCAGCATTGCCAGCAGAACGATGGCCGCGCCGATCTCCACAAACAAGTGGGAAGCATCTTGCGTTGCAACGGTCATAGGCTGTGGGAAGAATAAACTAAGCTTGACGTGTCGGCGGTGGACCAGCGGACCTCAGGACGGGAACGTCTTCTAACTTGCAGCTCAGTCGTTCTCTTGGAGCACAACGGAAACGATCTTCCATTCTCCGTTCCACTTTGCGAGTGTCATATAGTCAACCCAATGCGAGGTGACTAGCTTGGCGGAAGCGATATTTTTCGACACATCGAGCACCGTGATTTGCTCGGTTTGCTCGGATTTTGGCAGATCGGAAGGACCGTGCGAGCGCACATCCTCCACCATCTGCAAGCCGGTCTTCTCCGTCATTTTGAGAGCTCCATCAGACTCTCTAATCACGTGCTTCAGGTAATGCGGATGCAATGACTTCTCCATGCGAGCCGCATCACCTGCGTAGTAGCTCTCGATGTAGTCAGTCACAGTGGCGCGCACTGCTTGCGAATCGTCGGGCGGGTTGTTGACTCCCGGCGCGGCGGCCGCGAGGCTGATGGACAGCACGGAAAACAGGCAGAAACCCAGCGCGAAGCGTTTCATTTGTCGATATCTCCCCAGAGTTTGCTTGACGATTATGACCGTCAGGATGGGCTGCACAATAGGCACTGAAGTGCATGCCTGCTCGGAGCCGTGCTGCAAACTCAACGCCTTCTCAACAATTGTTAATGGCTATAGGAGGCTATCTCCAAACTGCGGTAAGCCGTCACCGATGAGAGCGGGGAATCGTATGGAATGTGCAAATCTCACGGGTTGCCTGAAATTTTCAGGGGGCTCCCAATTTGCCATTACCGCCTCAGCCAAAAGTATATAGAGCATTTATTTGCAATTACTTGCGGACATTCCAATGGATGTGCCGTGATCCAGGGCGTCATCCCAGCCATGAGCGATGGCCGTTACCATGCGCGATTCCACAGCCTTTCCACAGCAGCCTCATCGCAAGTCTGTGACCGGTAAACATGCTAATCCGGCGGCGCCATTCCGTCCCCGAGCATGGATTCGAAGCGGGTCGAATTCTTCAGGAATGCCAGGTTCACGCGGCCGGTGGGGCCGTTCCGCTGTTTGGCAATGATCAGCTCCGCCTTGCCTTGCAGGTCGGGATCATCTTGTTTGTACACCTCCTCACGGAAGATGAAGGCCACGACATCCGCATCCTGCTCGATCGAACCAGACTCGCGCAGGTCGGAGAGTTGCGGACGGTGATCGCCGCCCCGGCTTTCGGGGGCGCGGCTGAGCTGCGAGAGCGCAACCACGGGCACCTTCAGTTCCTTTGCAAGCCCCTTTAACCCGCGAGAAATCGCAGAGACTTCCTGAGTGCGATTTTCAAAGCGCCGGCCGCCGCCCGACATAAGCTGCAGGTAGTCCACGATCAGCAGGTCGAGCTTGCCTTGCGATTGCTGCAGACGCCGCGCCTTGGCCCGCATTTCGCTGAGCGCGATGCCGGGCGTGTCGTCGATGAAGATCGGCGCGTGGGCCAGTTGCTCCATGGCGTGGACAACTTTGGTCATGTCATCGCGCCAGAGCGAACCGGTGCGCATCTTGTGCGAATCAACGCGGGCTCGCGAACAGAGCAGACGCAGAAGTAAAGCTTCGCGCGACATTTCCAGCGAGAACATGCCAACCACTTTCTGATCTTCGATGGATGCGTTCTCCGCGATGTTCATGGCGAATGCAGTTTTTCCCATCGAGGGGCGAGCGGCGATGATGATCAAGTCCGAGCGCTGGAACCCGCTGGTCATTTCGTCCAAGTCGGTATAGTGCGTCGCCAGGCCGGTGATGCGCTGGCCGCGCTGCAGCAGGGCGTCCACCGAGCCGAAGGATTCTTTGACGATTTCCTGCACGCCCATGAAGCCGCGGCCAATCCGCTTTTCGGAAAGCTGGAAGATGGCGGATTCGGCGTCGTTCAGAATTTCTTCAGCGGGATCGCTTTGATCGGAGGCACGAGCGATGGCTGCGTTAGCGGCGTGAATCAGTCCGCGCAGCAAGGCCTTGTCGCGGACGATTTTGATGTAATGCTCAATGCTCGGCCGGTCGGGAACGCCGTCGACCAATCCGGAAATGTATCCGACGTCGCCAATCGCTTCGAGTTCCTTGCGCCGATCCAGCTCTTCAACCAGCGTAATCATGTCGATCGGCCGGGAAGACTCGGACAGGTCGACCATGCGGGTGAAGATGCGGCGATGAGAATCGAGCGAAAAATCCTCAGGCTTCAGATGCTCGGCGGCTTCGTTGTAGGCCAGATTGTCGAGCAGGATCGCGCCCAGGATAGAGCGCTCGGCTTCTACGTTTGCCGGCAGAGTGTGCGCGAGATTGTAGTCAGTCGTTGCCAAAGTTGATCCCACTCGTCGAAGATAAATTGCCAGGAAACGCGAGAGCAATACTACTCACGAACGCGTTGTGAACGCGAAGTAATATCTTAGGAAAACGAAGAACAAATCTAATTCTTTCGGTGCTCCAGTTGCGTGACCGAGAATGAATTGTCCAACGCCGCTTCATTGATTCGGAGTATAGGTGAAATAAAAGCGAACATCAATCCGGGAGCATCTCCTGGGGAAGCACCTTTCAAATCTCGAGATTGGTCTTGATCGCTATCATCCGTGGCGAAGATTTTGCTTATCCAAAAATAAATGCGGCCCGGGCCAGCCACCCAGGCCGCATGCTTGTGGATGTCTTGTTCACGCCCTCACTGCCCAATGCAGTAAGGCGCCTTCGTGAAACCGCGTTCGCGAAGGAACGCTCGTTCCCGGCGCGCCCTTCAAGTCTTCGATTCGCGGACCGGAGTCCACGTTGGATGACTTGCAGTGATTGCTCAAGTTGACGGCTCAGTCCCGGTAAGAGGACTATTCGAGGAGGCCGCATGCCCGGCGTCCCAGAACCTCCCATTCGGCATTCTGCCGTGACATGTCCTGGGAAACCCTCCGGCAGTTCGCTCTCGAGAACCACCGGAAACGTCAACTCTGTTGCAATCTGACAGCGCTCAAGACACCGCACATCTGCGCTGGCGATACTCTGCTTTAGCAAGAGAAGTGCCGCAACAGAAAATCGATGCCCGGTTGTGCACAAACTGTGGAGGACAGTACTTCTTTGTGGAAAGCACAGGAAAAACGGAAAGAAACCAATACCGCGTCCCCAGCAAAAGGCCGCTCGCTTTAGTCGATATGCTCTCCCTCTTCAAACTTTCCGTCACCGGCAGGCAGCACATCGCGCTCGCCCGCTACCCACACGTAGAGCGTCGGCAGCAGGAAGACACTCATAATGAGGGCCGCAATGAGACCTCCGACAATCACGATCGCGAACGGACGCTGCGAGTCGGACCCGATGGCATGGGATAGCGCGGCCGGCAACAGCCCGAGCGTAGCTACCAGCATGGTCATCATGATCGGCCGCAGTCTCAAAACAGCTCCCTCCACGGCCGCATCCTCAATCGAATATCTTCGCGATCGAAGCTGATTGATGTACTCGAGCATGATGACTCCGGTTTGCACAGACACGCCGAACAGCGCCAGGAAGCCGACGCCCGTGGAAACACTAAAATTCGTGCCGGTAATCAAAAGAGCAAGCAGGCCGCCGATGGGTGCGATGGCAACAGTCGCCATAATCAATAGCGTCCATTTGAACGATTTGAACATGGTGTAGAGGATGACGAAGATGATGAGCACGGTGATGGGGAGTACAATCAACAGCCGCTGGTTGGCTCTTTTCTGGCTTGCGTATTCCCCCTCCCAATCGAGGGTATAGCCGGTGGGCAATTTGACCTGCTCGCTCACTTTTCTGATTGCCTCTTCCACGGTGCTGCCGAGGTCCCGCCCGCGAACGCTATACTTGATGGCAACATAACGCCGATTGCCCTCGCGGTAAACTTCGGAAGCACCATCCGTCACACTGATCTTGCAGAGCTGCGCGAGCGACACCCGTTCTCCGGTGGGCGATAGCAGACGAATGTTCGCGATCGCTTCCTCAGTATCCCGGTATTGCGGCAGGTACCGCATTACCAGGTCATATCTTGCCTCGCCCTTGAGGACCTGGGTAAGCGCGTTCCCTCCAACCGCGGTTTGGATCGCATCTTGGACATCCGAGACGTTGATCTGATAGCGCGCAGCTTGCTCCCGGTCCACGGTCACATTCAGATTGGGTTGGCCGAGTACGCGAAAAACTCCAAGATCCTCCACGCCTTTGATTCCGCGCATAATACCGGCGATCTCATCAGCTTTCTCTTCGAGCAGTCGCAAGTCGTCGCCGTAGATCTTTGTCGCCAGCGCGCCTTTCACTCCGCTGACGGCCTCTTCCATATTGTCTTCGATGGGCTGCGAAAAGCCCCAGACGACACCGGGAATTTTGTCGAGTTCGCGATTCATGGCCGCGATTAATTCGTCTTTGTCCTGATGAAACACAGGCCGCCACTCTTCTTTCGGCTTCAGGTCGACAAAGAACTCGGTGTTAAAGAATCCGGTCGTATCAGTTCCGTCATCTGGACGCCCCACCTGACTGGTGCATTGCGGGACTTCCGGAAAAGAACACAGTACGATTCGCGCCTGGTTAGCGACCCGGATACCTTCGTCCGGGCCGGTGCTGGGCGCAAGCGTACCTCGAACCCAGAGGGCGCCTTCATCCAAGTGAGGCAGGAATTCGGAGCCGATGACTCCGCTGAAAGCGAGGAACGCCGCTAAACCGATCCCGAATACGCCGGCTCCGACGGTGATGAACCGGTGGCGAATAGCCCAACGAACTGCAACGCGGTATTTCTTCGTCACAAATTCCATGACTGGGTTATGCCATTCTTTTGCCCCCTTGGCGAAAGCGAAGCTAGCGAGCACGGGCGCAATCACGATGGAAAAAATCAGCGCACCGAGCAGCGCAAAGGCGACCGTCCAGGCCATGGGATGGAACAATCGGCCTTCCACCCGCTGCAGTGTAAAGATCGGCAAGTACGCGGTAATGATGATGCCGATGGCATAAAACACCGGGCGTTGCACTTCGTGAGAGGCGTCGCTGATCTTTTCCGCGGGTGTCAGCGTACCGTTCTTTTCGCCCAAATGACGCACGATGTTTTCAATCATCACGACCGCGCCATCGACCACCATGCCGAAATCCAGCGCGCCGAGGGACAAAAGATTCGCCGGGATTTGCCGCAAATCCAGGCAAATCGAGGCGAACAGCAAGGAGAACGGAATGGTCGTGGCGACGATCAAAGCGCCCCGAAGATTGCCAAGAAACAAGAACAGAACAACCGATACCAGAATCATTCCTTCGGTAAGGTTGTGGAGCACGGTATGCGAAGTGAAGTGCACCAGATCACGGCGATCAATGAAAGGAACGATTTTTACGCCGGGGGGCAAGATGTGGTTGTTGAGTTCCTCTACCTTTTGATGAATGCCCTCAAGGGCAGTCTCTGCGGTTGCGCCTTTGCGCAGCAACACAATGCCCGACACCACATCGTCGTTATCGATGATTTTTCCGTTCTCGCGATGAATAGCCCTCGCAAACTGCCCCAGCCGAATCTTGGGACCTTGCGAAACCACGGCAATGTCTTTTACCCGCAGCGGCGTGCCATTTTTAGTCAGGATGACTGTTTCCGCGATGTCTTGAGAGCGGTCGACGATTCCAACCGAGCGCACGTTGACTTGCTGCAAACCTTCTTGGATGAAACTGCCGCCTGCGTTCTGGTTGTTGTTCGTGAGTTGCTGCTCGACTTGGGCCAGGCTCAGTCCATAAGCGACTAGCTTGTTTGGATCGACGCGAACCTGGTATTCACGCGTAGGGCCGCCGAAGCTGGCCACGTCGACAATGTCGGGCACGGCCTTGAAACTCTTCTCAATGACCCAGTCTTCAAGGGACTTGAGTTCCATCGGGTCGTATGCTGGATTGGTGCTGTGGAGCGTGAAGAAGTAGATCTGACCGACCGGACTCCAGTCCGTGCCCATTTGGGGCACCACCCCTGGCGGCAGGGTGACCTGGCTTAGCCGTTCCAGAACGCGTTCACGATTCCAGTTGTTATCCGATTCGTCGTCGAAAATCAGCTTCAGATCAGACAGTCCGAAGAGGGAGAAAGAACGCAGATGCACGACATGCGGGATGCCATTCATCACGATTTCGAGCGGAATCGTGACCTGTTGCTCGATTTGTTCAGCCGAAATCCCGGGCCATTGAGTAATGACCTCGACGTAGTTGTCAGCTACGTCGGGATACGCCTCAATCGGAAGGTGGCGGAAGGCGACGATGCCCCCTGCGAAAAGCAGGAGAGCGAAGCCTAAAACCAGCCAGCGGTTGCCGAGAGCAAAATCGACCACTCGGCGGATCATTATTGCTCCACCGTGTTTTGCAGCACTAGAGCACTCGCAACCACTTGGTCTCCAGGCTTGATACCTGAAACGACTTCCTGCATATTGCCCGGAAGCATATTTCCCGTGACCACTTCGAGACGCTTGAAATGTCCCGCGCCTATGGGCGCGTAAACCCACTCACGATCATGCAAATGCAGAATTGCGCTCGCCGGGATCGCGGCGTAGGTTTCCGGCTGCTTGCCATAGAAGGTCGCGGTAACGAACATTCCCACGCGCATCAGCCCCGGGTTGGGGACTTCAATGCGAACTTTCGCTGTGCGAATATTGGGATCGAGAATCGGAAGGATGTTATCGATCCGGCCCTTGAAAACCTTCCCCGGATAGGCATTCAGACGGATGTCCGCAGTCTCGCCAACCAGTACCGCATCGAGATCATTTTCGTAAACGTCACAAATGATCCAGACGTACGAGAGATCTGAAATAGTGAACGGGTTGGGCCCGGACAAGCCCTGCACCCCAGCCGCGTTCGTAACCTGCTGGTCGGTAATTACACCTGAGATGGGCGCGACCACATCAACGATCCCCGACGGATGATCTTTATCGACACCCAGCAGTCTCAACTGTTCGGCAAAGGCATCGAGGTCGACCTTGGCATCCTGTTCGGCATCCTCGGCCGCTTCCAATGCGCTCTTGGCGACGGCGCCTTTGTCATAGAGAATCTGCGCCCGCTGTAATTGCTGGCGTGCCAGGCGCTCATCGTTCACCGCTTTCAAATATGATTGGTAAGCTCCGGAAACATCGTTGCTCCGCACTCTCAGGAGCAGTTGACCTTTCTGTACCACATCACCGAGTCTGGCCTTGACCTCTACAACGCGGCCGGCGGCTAACGAAATCACCGGAACAGAACGCGCGATATCGGGCTGCACAAGGCCAGTCACGTTCAACGCGGGTGCGGCTTTGTATTCAATTGCTGTCGCCAGCGGGAATAGTTCGGGGTGGTCCACCTTGAAGTTGTTGGCATCCAAGTCAGGCTCGACCACTGGCTTGGGCGGTGCTTCTGCTTTTGGATCGGCTTTGCCTTCATTGCAACCGAGGAAGAGCAAGCTCGACAGCAGGCAAAGAGCTGCGGCCAGAACGGAAACAGCAATTCTGGATTTTATTTTCATGGGATTACCTCTCGGCCAACGGCCATATTCAGTTGCGCCGCAGCCGTCAAGTACGAGCCAACCAGGTTCATATAGTTCAACTGCACGCTGCGGTACTCCGATTGTGCGTTCAGGAAATCCAGCAACGAAGCGCCGCCGTTTTGATAAGAAAAGAAAATCGTGTCGCGCACCCGCAAAGACTGTTGCAGGTATTTGGCCTTGTAAGGCCGCAGCAGAGTGACGTTGCTGGCGACCACGGCGTAGCCCGAATCCACATCACTCAGCACACCTGCTTCCACCGCGTCGCGCAATTTTTGATTGCGCGTGATGTCGATCTGCGTGCGCAGTTTCTCTCCCTGGTTGCGGTCGAAGACGCGCAAGGGGACGCTGACGCTGACACCAAGCGTATTTATCGCAAATGGATTATTGGTCGAGGCGTTGTGTGTATACCAAACGCTGAATGTGGGATCTGTCGAACCGTTCGAAACCGCCAGTTGGTGATCGGTCTTGGATTTGTCCACGGCCTCCGCCGCCGCTTTCAGATCGGGCCGGGTATCGAGGGCGATCTTCCGAAACTCATCTCGCGACATCAGTTGATCGTTAAAATCGAATGTCCCAGCCACGTCGAATTGTTCAATCGGAGTTCGATCATTCAGAAGCGTCAACAACTGGATCTTCGCGGTGCGCAGATTGACCTCCGCGGTTTGCACATCCGATTCGTATTGCACCCGCTGCAACTCCAGTCGATCCAGATCGATTTGCGCGATGTCGCCCGCTTGAAACCGATTTCGGCTGATCTCGAGCACGCGGTCGTAGTAGTCAAGGTCATCTTTGGCTAACTGCAGCACTGCTTTCGCTTGCATGGTCGACACAAAGGCACTTCGCAAGTTGAAAAGCAGGTTCCTTTCCAAGTCTGCATGACTCGATTCGGCAATCAGCGTCGCCTTTTGCTGGCTCTGCAGCCGCAGGTCGCGCTTGTGCCTCCGCTCGTACAAATAGCTGATGCCGGGCGACTCGAAAGTGCCCGCAAACGGCTGCCAGACGCCGTGACTGGGAGCAATTTGCGTCCCGTCGGCGGTCAGTGTGAACGTAGGGTTCGGGCGCAAGAACGCCGTAATTTCCTCGGCTTTCGATTCGTCGATATTCAGCTTATCGGCCAACAGTGTGGGATTGCTCTGCTCAAACCGTGCGCGCACCTGTTCCCAAGTCAAAGCCTGCTGCGCGCCAGCTCTCAGGCCGCAGCAGAGCAAAACCGAAAGCACGGAACTTCTCCAAAGCGTCTGCTTCATCCGCACTCCATGAATCAATTGTCGCCGGGCAGAGCCGGCAACCGTAGGCCGCAACAAACACCTTGCCTACCGTATCGACACAGGGGCTCACTTCGAACCGGGGAATTTCGCCGCAGACCTAGGCGGCGAAACGAACGCAACCGCCGACGGGGGACAACGGCGGGGCGCGAGAGGCGCGTTGGGTGGAGTGCGCTTGTCGGGGCAGGACGACCGAAATCCCTGAGATTACTCCGCGAGGCTCGTCGTCGGGACTAAACGACACAGGGGAAATCCAAGCCGGCAGGGCACCGGCAACACTCAGGCCGGCCACCGATCGATCTCCGACACCCTGCTTGACCATGCGTTTCGAGGGGCTGGATTCTTCCATTTCCTGCCGCATGGCGTGCAGGTCATCCGTGGCAGAAATCACAGGGAACAACAGCACCAGAACGCAACTGAAAAGCAGGAACGGACGGATTCGATGCAAGCGACATCCGTCGGCAGGGCAAACCGATTCGTGGCGCCACATCCAGATGGCGGGCAACGCCAGCGTCAGCCAAACGAGATTGAGCAGCAATTCCACTGTGCGCCGAGACCACTTAGGCCAAGCGAAAGCTCCGCACTACCCTCACGTTAGCATTTAGGTTAAGTAAGTCTGGCAAAATATCGAATACAAGTCAATGTAAACGCAAGGGCTGTCGGTAGCACATGATATGTCCGGTTGAGATAGCACGTGAAATGTCCGCTTTGCGGGCGGTGAGGATAGGAGACCATGCAGAGCATGGAAGCTTATCCGAGGGCCGCGATGGAGCGGGCGATGAA
>JBAVAQ010000047.1:0-41210 GCA_049585795.1 Terriglobales bacterium
CTAAGTTACAACCTGACGAGATGGTTCAGCCTGAAGCGGACACTGCAAGTACTCCCAGCGTAGGATCGTTCAGGCGTGGGCAGAAAATATACGGACGCGAGCGATGTCGGAGGCACGAAGCACCTCAACTAAACCGGCGACCCTTCTTCCCGGTCGCACGAAAAGACAATTTCTTCACGGCTTCCTGTCCCCAGGTTACAAACATCGGGCTTAGTTTCAGTCGGATTGTTATACTGTGTGATCGGGCTAGCCCGCCGCCATGCGACCTACCTTTACTATCGGAATTGAAGAGGAATACCAGACCGTCGATCCGGTCACGCGCGACCTGCGCTCCCACATCCATACGGAAATGATGGAGCAGGGACGGATGCGCCTGCAGGAGCGGGTGAAGGCAGAGCTGCACCAGGCGGTGGTTGAGGTGGGGACTTCGGTTTGCACCGGGATTAAAGATGCCAAGGCCGAGGTCAAGACTCTGCGCCGCGACATGATCAGACTGGCCCGCGAAAATGGTCTGCGGTTAGCCTCGGCCGCAACCCATCCTTTCGCCGACTGGCGGGTTCAGGAAATAACCCCCGACGAGCGCTACAAGAACATCGTCGAAGATATGCAACTGGTGGCCCGCGCCAACCTGATTTTCGGGTTGCATGTGCATATTGGAGTTGAGGATCGCGAGATCGCCATCCAGTTGATGAATCACGCGCGCTACTTTGTGCCGCACATTTTGGCGCTCTCGACCAATTCGCCCTTCTGGTTGGGCATGAACACTGGACTGAAATCTTACCGGTGCAAGGTGTTCGACAAATTCCCTCGGACCAACATTCCGGATTACTTCCCCAGCTGGGGGGAATACGAAAACTTCATCAAGCTACTGATTAAGACTAATTGCATCGACAACGCGAAAAAGATCTGGTGGGATATTCGGCCGCATCCGTTCTTTAATACACTGGAGTTCCGGGTTTGCGACATTCCGATGCGGGTGGATGAAACCATTGCGCTGGCGGCCCTCATCCAAGCAACGGTTGCGAAACTTTACAAGCTGCATGCGGCGAATACCGGCTTTCGGCTCTACCGGCGGGCGCTGGTTATGGAGAACAAGTGGCGCGCGGCCCGTTACGGGCTCGAAGGCAAGCTGATTGATTTCGGCAAGCAGGAGGAAGTTTCAGCGCGCGAACTGATTCTGGAATACCTGAATTTTGTGGACGATGTAGTGGATGAACTGGATTCGCGCGAAGAGTTGAATTACATTCACGAGATCCTGGAAATGGGAACCGGGGCGGACCGCCAGTTGCGCGTCTATGAGCAAACCGGTGACCTGCAAAAGGTAGTGGATTACATCATCGAAGAGACGGAAGTGGGATTGATCGAATCGCCGGTCGCGGCTTCCGCTAGAAAAGTAGGGTAATGAGCGTTCCTGTCAGCACAACTAACCGCAATTTTAATACGATCCCCTTCGACCCTGAGCTGACTCCCGGCGCGCGCAACGCAGTCAACGTTTGTTTGCGCGTGCAACCCGGCGAAAAGGTCGCGGTTATCACCGACGAGGCCACCAAGGAAATCGCGGCCAGTATGGTTCGCGAGTTGGAGGCCGTCGGGGCACCGTACCGCGCGTGGGTGCTCGAGGATTTGGCGCCGCGACCGCTGGGCGATCTTCCCCAGGAAATCCTCGACGATCTTGAAACCAGCCAGGTCAGCATTTTTGCGGTGCAGGCGCAGACGAATGAGTTACGTTCGCGCATGCAGATGACCGACGTCGTGAACCGGCGCAAGATCCGCCATGCTCACATGGTGAACGTCAACCGGCAGATCATGCTCGAGGGAATGCGGGCGGATTTTCTCAAAGTGGATCGCATCAGCGTGAAGGTCGTCGACATGGTGCGGCGCGCAAAGCAAGTACGCGCGACAACGCCTGCAGGCACCGATCTGGTCGCGGATTTGAATCCGAACTATCGCTGGGTGAAGACCAGCGGCATCATTAGCCCAGACAAATGGGGGAATTTGCCTGGAGGAGAAGTTTTCACCACTCCCGGCGAGGTCAACGGAACATTTGTGATTGATGGAGTGGTGGGAGACTATCTTTGCGCCAAGTTTGGCAGTTTGCGGGAGCATCCGCTGACCATTCGGGTGAAGGCAAATCGTGTGGTTGAGGCGCACTCGACGAATCCTGACCTGGAGAAAGATTTCTGGAGCTACACCCACACCGATGAGAACAGTGATCGCGTCGGCGAATTCGCGATCGGCACAAATATTGAATTGAAGGACGTGATCGGGCAGATCTTGCAGGATGAAAAGTATCCCGGAGTGCACATTGCGTTTGGCAATCCCTATGGCGCTCATACAGGGGCGGAGTGGTACTCATCCACGCACATTGATGTGGTGGGGAGGAAGTTCGATATTTGGGTGGACGACGAACAGATCATGCGGGATGGGAAGTTCCTGATCGAAGCCTGAAAAACTTGTGGAAGCGTTGCTGGCAATGTTTGGGGCGCGACGAAACTGAGACGCAGCAAAGCTACGTCTCTACAGCCAAATCATGATTCCTGCCCTGCGTCAGCAGTTCAACTCGAACTTTACGCCGGAGAAATACCAGGTTTTTCTGAAGTTGATGGAAGAACGCTGCGGCGCTCCCGTCCCATTTCAGGTTTCCGAAACACCCTGCTTTTTTCCCAAGCCGCTGCTGGATCAGATGGCGCAGTATGGTAAGGAACTGATCCAGCAATTAGGTGGTCTCGAATATCGCAAAGCTTCGTTCGAAGCCATTCCGCCCGATTTCAACGTCCCCCGTGAATCGCCGCATCCCATCTTCATTCAAGTCGACTTCGGACTGGTGCGCGATGCGGCCGGCAAGCTGCAGCCCAAGCTGGTTGAGTTGCAGGGTTTCCCTTCTCTCTATGCATATCAGGCCTTGCTTTCGCAAATCTACATAGAGGCTTTTAAACTTGACGAAAACCTGAAGTATCTCCTCGGCGGGTTGGATTGGGAGGGCTACAAGAAACTGCTGCGGCGTGCCGTGCTGGGTGATCACGATCCGCAGAATGTGATTCTGATGGAGATCGATCCCAGTCATCAAAAGACGCTGCCGGATTTTCTGCTCACGGAAAAACTGCTCGGAATTTCGACCGTCGACATTGCCTCAATCGAGAAGAGAGGGAAAGAGCTGTTCTACGAGAAGGACGGCCGACGCGTTCCCATCCGCCGCATATACAACCGCGCCATCGTGGACGAGTTAGTTCGCAAAAAGCTCAAGTTTTCCTTTAACTTTACTGATGATCTTGATGTTGAATGGGCCGGACATCCAAACTGGTACTTCCGCATGAGCAAGTTTTCCCTGCCGTTTCTGCGTCACGAGTGCGTGCCCAAGACGTCGTTTCTCGATCGGGTTGAGCCACTGCCCGGCGATCTGGAAAACTACGTGATCAAGCCCCTATTTTCGTTCGCCGGGTTGGGTGTGATTCTGAATCCCAAGAAAGAAGACTTGGCGAACATCCCCAAGGAAAAGCGTTCGCAATACATTCTGCAGGAGCGAATGAACTTTGAGCCTGTGATCGAAACGCCCATGGGCGGAACTAAGGCCGAAATTCGCGTCATGTATATCTGGCTCGACGAACTGTTGCCGGTCATGACCATCATTCGTATGGGCCGCGGGCTGATGATGGGCGTCGACCACAATAAGAATATGCAGTGGGTGGGATCGTCGGCGGGGTTTTATCGCGGGTGACGGCCTCGGCTTCGGGCCTGGTTTCGTCTCGCGCTGCGATGAGTTGCAGTTTTCAGTTTCACTGTTCTCGGTTCTCAGTTCCCCCACGGATGGGAGCATCGTTCTTCTTCCGGACAATTACAAGTTGAATAAAAACTCCCGAAACCAGTGCGCAAATAAATGCTGTCCACAGCCAAAGCACGCTTCCTCTCACCAATCCAAGGAAAAATACTAGAACGCTCAGAAGGCCCATCACGGTAGCAAGAAATGGTTTCAGCTTCATGCCTCGATGCATCGGCCAGCGTACCGAAAAAACGAACCTCGGTCGCGGTTGCGGATAGACACAGGAATATTACGCCAAGAAGATCAACTGAGACAGCCGTTATTCCAACCGGACATATCATGCGCTAACGACAACGTTCGAAGGAAGCGGTTGACCTAAGCCCCGGCACAGCCTAACATTACCGCGAACGGCGGTTCGCCCCGATGGTTGGCCAGACAGTCTCCCACTATCGCATCCTGGGAAAAATCGGCGGTGGAGGCATGGGCGTTGTCTATGAGGCGGAAGACGTGCGCCTCGGCCGCCACGTTGCCCTGAAGTTCGTTCCCGACAATCTGCTGGGCGACCGTAAGTCTCTGGATCGCTTCGAGCGCGAGGCACGGGCCGCATCGCGATTGAATCACCCGAACGTCTGCACCATCCACGATATCGAGGACAACGACGGCCATCCCTTCATTGTCATGGAGCGACTGGAGGGCGAAAGCCTGAAGCAGCGCATTCATGGGAAGGCACTGGAATTTGAAGGGCTTCTCGACATTGCCATACAGGTGGCGGAGGCGCTGGAGGCATTTCACGCCAAGGGAATCATTCACCGCGACATCAAGCCCGCCAACCTGTTCATTACCACGACCGGGCAGGTGAAGATTCTCGACTTCGGGCTGGCCAAGTTGTCCCGCGACCAGGGTGTGGCGGCGTCGGAGGACACCCCGTACGAGGACTCGCTCACCGCGGTCGGAGTCGTGCCTGGAACTGCGGTTTATATGTCGCCGGAACAGGCGCGCAGCGAGGAACTCGATCCCCGAAGCGATCTTTTTTCTTTCGGCATCGTGCTCTACGAGATGGCTACGGGCAAAAAGCCGTTTCAGGGAGCGAACGTCGTAACCACGCTCGATGCCATGCTGCACCAGAAGCCGGTTGCGCCGCGCACGCTGAATCCCGCTCTTCCCCAGCAGATCGAGGGCATTATCGGGAAGGCGATGGAAAAGGACCGCGATAAGCGGTACACGAGCGCGGCCCAGATGAAAACCGACCTGCAGCGTTTGAAGAAGCAAACAGAGTCGGGCTCGGTTAAGACGAATTCGCGGGAAGTAGCCCTGCGCGTGGCCACTAATGCTTTCCAGACTTCGAGCACATGGCAGAAATATCTCTTGATCGGCATGGCCGGCCTTTTGATCGCAGTGCTGGGAGCAGTGGGCACGTGGTGGTACAAGCACCGGAGCGCGAGTGTAAACCCCGGTGGGAACGCCATTGCGGTGCTTCCCCTGCAGAACTTGAATGGCGACTTCAGCGTCGATTACTTGCGCTTTGCCTTAGCCGACGAGATTTCCAACGTACTGACCCACAGCCGGACGCTGGACGTGCGACCCTCCGGCGTTACCCGGAAATATACGAGCCCGGACATTGATCCGCAAAAAGTGGGACGCGAACTGCACGTCGGCAACGTCCTGACTGGGCATTTCTTGCGGCAGGGAGACCATCTCCTGGTGACCTTGGAAGCCACGGAAACGAAGAGCAACAAAATGTTGTGGCAGACGAATTTCACCTCATCCAGCGAGGACTTGCTCGCCCTGCAGGCTCAGCTAGCAAATCAAGTACGCCGAGGTTTGTTGCCGACGCTCGGTGCGGCGGGAAGCTTTCTCGATACCGGCACGCGTCCGAAGAACCAGGAAGCTTACGACCTTTACCTGCACAGTCTCGCCTTGCCGCATGATGCCGGACCGAACAAGGATGCGATTTCGGTGCTGGAGCACGTCGTCGAAATGGATCCAAACTACGCTCCTGCGTGGGAAGAACTCGGAGTGCGTAGTTATTATGACGCTGACTATTCCAACGGCGGCGAGCAAATGTTCCAGCGTTCCAATAAAGCTTCGGAACGCGCTTTGGCTCTTGATCCCAACCGGATCGTGGCTGCCGGCCAGTTAATCACAAACCGCGTAGAGCGGGGCGAGTTAACCAAGGCGTATGAGGCGGCACAAGCTTTGGTCAAGAGCCGTCCAGAAAGCGGCCCGGCTCATTTCACTCTGGCCTTTGTGCTTCGCTACGCGGGAATGCAAGAGGACGCAACCCGCGAGTGCAACACGGCGCTGGAGTTGTCTCCCGGGAACTACTCCTTCCGGTCGTGCGCCTGGGCGTTTATGGAGTTGGGACGAGACCAGCGCGCGATGGATTTCATTCGTCTGGATGCGGGGTCGGAATGGGCCAACTCTGCATCCGTTTCGGTTTTGCTGCGCGATAATAAGCTGGCGGAGGCACGCGAAAGCGTGAAGAAAATTTCGAGCAATCCCCGCTATCATCGGGATCTGCTGGAGGTATGTTTGGGAATGCGACCGGCTTCCGAGTTGGACAAAATCGCGAATGACACGGAAACTTCCGTGTTGGCAGAACCCGATCCCGAGCCCTGGTACTACGAAGGAACCATCATGGCATTCTGCGGGAAGCCGGAGATTGCTCTTCACATGATCACTGCCGCAGTGGAACAGAATTATTGCTCTTACTCGGCCCTGCTGTCCGATCCTTTACTGGCAAAGATCCGCAACGGGAAGGAATTTGATACCGTCCTCACCGCGGCCCACCAGTGCCAGGAAAGCGTGCGCAACCCACAGGAGCAGTGAATCAGGTAGGATGGTGAGTGGCGTAGCGGCTATCTTTTTGGTCGGAATCAGTCAATGACCAAGACGCGATCTCAAGAAAAATGTTGGTTCCCGTCCGCGAGAAAAACAATCCTTTAACTATGAGCGACGATGACCGTGGGGTCTGGCAACGAGTTCGTCCCCGGCCGATGGCGTTTTTTCTTGCCTTGTTCTCCATCCTGCTGGTGACCGTCGCCGCGCTTTGGCAAACTACGCCGAAACCAGAAAGTCCGGCGCCTCCACGCTACGTAGATCCGTTACCACAGGATACTGGCGCCGCGGGTTTGCAGGAAATGCTGCTGCGTCTGCAAACAACGGCACGCCTGATGCAAACCGTGGCGCATCCCGATGATGAAGACGGCGGCATGTTGACGCTCGAATCGCGGGGGAGGGGTGCGACGGTTCTGCTGTTGACCCTGAATCGCGGCGAAGGCGGACAGAACAAAGTTGGCAGTAATTTGTTCGATGTGCTCGGCGTCTTACGGACATTGGAACTATTAGGAGCGGACCGTTATTACGGGGTGGAGCAGCGCTTCACGCGGGTGGCGGATTTCGGGTTTTCCAAGACGGCTCAAGAGACATTTCAGAAGTGGCAAGGGCACGATATCGCGCTCGGGGACATGGTACGGGTGATCCGCACCTTCCGGCCTGACGTTTTGGTTGCGCGCTTCTCCGGCACTGAGCGTGACGGACATGGGCATCATCAAGCTTCGTCGATTCTGACGCGCGAGGCGTTTCGAGCGGCGGCTGATCCCAATCGCTTTCCGGAGCAGATTGGCGAAGGCTTGCTCCCGTGGCAAGCAAAAAAGCTTTACATCGGGAACGTGTGCGGATTTGGTGCTCAGACTTGTCCGGCGGAAAACTACACCGTCAAGCTGAATACGGGGGAACAGAACACGCGGCTGGGCATGTCATACATCCAGTTTGCCCTGGAGGGACTGCGGCATCAGCTCTCGCAGGGAGCGGGAGGCTGGTCGGTCGATCCCGGCCCTCGGTACACGTACTACAAACTAGTGGATTCGGTTCTGCCGTCTACCAGCGATAAAGATGGTCATGAGCAGGATTTCTTCGACGGGATTGACACGAGCCTGCCGGGGCTGGCGTCGCGATTGGGCGCGGAAGAATCGAAGGTGCCGTGGCTGCGTTCGGAACTGGCGGAGGTTGCGAACCAGGTCCAGATTGCGGCTCAGCGAAGCGAAAAAGAATCAAGCGGCGCGGTGGGGCCGCTGCTGATGGCTTTGCAAAACCTGGATTCGATTATCAGCCGTGTAGACAGCAGTGATGTCACCACGACGCCGAAACAAGATTTGCTACAAAGGCTTCGCGAAAAAGAGCAGCAGATGCAGAGGGCGCTCAATCTCGCCATGAATATCTCCTTGGAGGCGACGGTTGCTCCGCCACAGGACGCGGGGGCGGGATGGCCGAAGGAGGATGAAGCCTTGACCGCGGTTTCTCCTGGCCAGAAGTTTCTTGTACGCATGAAGTTTCATAATGGCTCGAAGTATAAGTTGATCCTTGACGGGGTGCGCCTCGATGCTCCAAAAGGGTGGGCCAGGCAGCTTGATCGAGAAGCTGTGCTGGCGGTCGCTCCGGGTACGGATCAGTATGCGAATTTCGTGGTGCAGATTCCCGCCGACGCCGCCAACGACCATTTCTACACGCGTCCCTATTGGCATCGCTCTAACCCCGAAGCGGAAAGCATCAACACAATCGACGATGCGCGCTATGTCACGCTGCCCTTCCCGCCGCCTCCATTCCATGCCGTGGTGGAGTATCACACTCATCATTCGGCGCACGATTTAACTCTCTTTGGCGGAACGCATAAATTGGGAGGCTCGAACGGGCCCGAGACGCAGATTTCATCTACCGTGGTCACGCCGTTCGTAGAGGAAAATGGTGAAGAGAGGACGCGGCCGCTTGCGATTGTTCCTTCATTTTCGGTCATGCTGGAACCCGGCCAGCAGGTGATTCCCACGGAAGACGACGGGGAAAGCCGCGTGAAGGTTGGGGTTTCGAGCAACGCGTTCGGAGACGTAAAAGGGACGCTTCACCTGGAAGCGCCCGCTGGCTGGGCAGTGGAGCCCGAGCAATTATCCATGGAGTTTCACAGGCGCGGGGAGAAGCAAGATTTTCAGTTCAAGATATCCCCCTCTAGCCTGAAGGAAGGACGAGCGCAAATCCGCGCAGTTTTCGAGTCGGGCGGAGTTGATTACAGCGAGGGTTACACTCTGGTGACGCGTGACGATCTCGCGAGCTTTTATTATTACCAGCCCGCTCTGCAACGCATCAGCATTGTCGATGTGAAAGTACCCAAAGACTTGAAAATCGGCTACGTCATGGGTGCGGGCGACGATATTCCTACCGTGCTTGGACAACTCGGAATGAAGCTGACGATGATTCCGGCGGAAAAAATTGCCAGCGAGGATCTGAGCCAGTACCAGACGATTGTTCTTGGAATCCGCGCCTACGATACGCAAAAGGATTTGGCAGCCAACAATAAAAAACTGCTGGATTTCGTCTACAACGGTGGCACGCTGGTCGCCCAATACAACACTGGCGTCGCCGATTTCAACAAAGGTAAATTCACGCCCTATCCTGCGCAGCTCAGCCGGGCACGGGTCTCGGTGGAAGAGGCTCCCGTACAAATTCTGGCTCCGGACGATGGTATCTTTCACTTCCCCAACCAGATCACGCAGCAGGACTTTGATGGATGGGTACAAGAACGCGGGCTGTATTTTATGGACCAGTGGGACCGCAATTTCAAAGCGCTGCTGGCTTGCAACGATCCCGGAGAGTCGCCGCAGAAGGGCGGCTTGTTGCGCGCTCAATACGGTAAAGGAACCTATATCTACACGGGATACGCTTTTTTCCGCCAGTTACCGGCGGGAGTGCCGGGAGCGATCCGGCTTTATGTGAACTTGTTGAGTGCAGGGCACGAGAAGCAATCGGTTCAATAACCCCAGTTCGCAGTTCTCTGTTCTCAGTTGTTCCTCGAATGCAGCCTGCATCTCATCCCGGCCAGAATTCTCCGCACCTGATTCGCGGCGTGGGACTCGGCAGTGGGACTGCGCTGAACATGATCGACATGATCGGCGTGGGCCCATTCATCACCATTCCGCTGATGGTGAGTGCAATGGGTGGGCCCCAGGCGATGCTGGGCTGGATTCTGGGCGCGATCTTTGCCATGTGCGATGGCCTGGTTTGGGCGGAACTGGGCGCGGCCATGCCGCAGTCGGGCGGTTCTTATCGTTATCTGCGCGAGATCTACGGGCCCGACCGCCTTGGCCGGTTGATTTCGTTTCTTTTTGTCTGGCAGCTCTCTTTCAGTGCGCCGCTCATTATCGCCTCAGGATCGATAGGCCTTGCTGGATATGCATCTTACCTTTGGCCGGGGCTGGAAACGCAATATGTGTCTCGCCATTGGAGCCTACCCTTGCCGCTACTGGGAAGGTTGCAAATGCACTGGCTGGTTTCGGGAGCAACCTTTGTGGCGATCGGTACAGTTGTTCTGGCGCTGCTCCTTCTGTATCGCAAGATCACAAGCATTGGGTGGATCTCAAAGCTGCTTTTGGCTGGGGTGATCGGAACCATGACCTGGATCATCATCGCGGGACTCAGCCACTTCCATGCTTCGCTAGCTTTCAGTTTTCCTCCGGGAGCGTTCACCCTCTCTCGCAATTTCTTCCTGGGACTGGGCTCGGCCATGCTGATCGCTACCTACGACTATTGGGGCTACGCCAACATTGCTTTTTTAGGGGATGAAGTTAAAGAGCCGGGGAAAACGATCCCGCGGGCGATCCTGCTATCCATTTTTCTAGTGGCATGTCTATACGTGGTGATGAACATCAGCATTCTGGGCGTGGTACCGTGGCGCGAGATTCAAGCTGGGCCGGACAATCGCGGCTTATACGTGATCTCCATTTTCATGCGGAAGATTTATGGGCCATGGGCAGCGAATCTTGCGACCGGACTTGTCATCTGGACGGCATTTGCCTCGGTTTTTTCAGTGATGCTGGGATACTCGCGCGTGCCGTACGCGGCCGCACTTGACGGAAATTATTTCAAAGCGTTCGCGCGCTTGCATGTAGAAGGGCGGTTTCCGTATGTATCGTTGCTGGCTCTGGCTGTGGTTGCAGCGTTGTTTTGCTTTTTATCGCTGGCTGATGTGATCGCGGGGCTGGTAGTGATCCGGATTATGCTGCAGTTTCTGTTGCAAGCCATCGGGGTGATTGTGTTGCGCATTCGCCGTCCCGACCTGCCACGGCCGTTCCGCATGTGGCTTTATCCGCTTCCCGCATTAGCCGCATCGGTTGGATTCTTATTCGTCTTAGTTTCACGCACCAACTCGCTCACTCAGATTCGCTATGCTGCGCTGATCCTGATTAGCGGCGTGGCGATATATCTGTTGCGATCGTGGCGTCATCGAGAGTGGCCGTTTGCGGAGCAGGTGCCGACGGAAGGGGTTGCGAGCAATTGAGCATGGCCGAGGTGGTGAAAACATCGATGCCCCCGGGTCTGCCGAGCACCGCAAACGGTTCGGCATGGGCACCCTTGCGCGAGCCTCTCTTCCGTTCCCTCTGGGTAGCGGCGGTAATTTCTTATACCGGAACCTGGATGCAGAACGTGGGCTCGGGCTGGCTGATGACCCAGCTGACCATCTCTCCGTTCATGGTGGGGCTGGTGCAGGCGGCAACCACGCTTCCGGTTTTTCTCGTCATCCTGCCGGCAGGCGCTCTGGCAGACATGGTGGACCGGCGGCGGTTCCTGTTGATCACGCAAGGGTGGATGGTTGTCGCCGCAGCGCTGCTTGGCATCTTCACGCTACTGGGAAATGTGACGCCGTGGATTCTGCTGCTGTTCACCTTCATGCTGGGGCTAGGCGCAGTGATGAACGATCCGGCATGGCAAGCCATCACGCCGGAAATCGTTTCCCCCGCGCAGCATGCCCCTGCGGTCGCTTTGAATTCGGTGGGGTTCAATGTGGCTCGCGCTGTGGGTCCGGCGCTCGGGGGACTTGTAATCGCGGTTGCAGGTTCGGGCATGGCTTTCCTGTTGAATGCGGTTTCGTTTTTCGGCGTAATCTTTTTTCTCTATCGCTGGAAGCGTCCGCACTTCGAGAACGTGGAAAAGGGCAGAGTTTTCGACGCCATCCTGACCGGCCTGCGTTACGGCCGTGACGCTTCCGTCGTGCGTTGTGTGCTCGTCCGCACCGGCGCATTCAGTTTGGCGGCCAGTTCCCTGCTGGCTCTGCTCCCGATTGTTGCCCGTCCTCATGGAGCGACCGGCTACGGTCTGCTGCTCGGATCATTCGGACTCGGTGCACTGGCCGGGGCAGCGGTGCTGCCTCGATTGCGAAGTAGGCTCTCCGTGGACGGGGTTGTAACCGTGGCCATCCTGGTGTTCGCTGCCATGACTTTTGCGGCGGGACGAGTAGAAACGTTCGGCTGGCTGGAACTGGTCTTATTCACCAGTGGAACCGCGTGGATTGGCATTCTGGCTTGCCTTAACGTCGCTGCGCAGACCATGTCACCTTCGCCTTTGCGGGCACGGGCGCTATCGTTGTACCTGCTGGTCCTGCAAGGTGGAATGGCGATCGGCAGTGCGCTGTGGGGCGCTCTTGCCAGTTGGGTCGGAATACCAACCACGTTTCTGTGCTCCGCGATCGCGCTTGTGGTTGGACTGGTGAGTGTGCGACGCTATCCGCTGACGTCGCAGGAATTGCAATACGCGCCGTCGGTCGTGCGGGATTAGTCGGGCTCTAGTTGCAGATTCTCGGAAGCTTCAAGGAGATTTCCAATGAGAAAGATGACATGGATGTTTGCAGGTGCGCTTCTGCTGGCCGGTTGTGGTCTCGCTCTGGGCCAGGACGCCAAGGCTTCGGAGCATCCCACCGTCGCCCAGGTTCTCGGTCAGAGAGTAGCCGGCGTGGAAAGCGAGTTCGTTTCCGCCGCTGAAGCCATGCCCGAGGACAAATATTCATTTGCGCCGACCAACGGCGAATTCAAGGGCGTACGCACGTTCGCGCAACAGGTGAAGCACGTTGCCGCCGTCAATTACATGGTAGGAGCCGCTATTCTCGATGAAAAACCGCCGGTCGAACTGGGCAGCGAGAACGGACCCGATTCGATGAAGAGCAAAGCGGATATTATGAATTTCCTCAAGGGCTCGTTCGCGTACATTCATAAAGCCGTTGCGACGATTAATGATGGAAATCTGCTCAGTCCGATCAACAGCCCCTTCGGCCATGGCAAAGTAAACCGGTTGGCCATGGCGACTCTAATCGTGGGGCACTGTTTCGATCACTATGGGCAGATGGTCGAATATCTGCGGATGAATGGCATTGTTCCTCCGGCCAGTCGTTGAATCGCGGAATCGAGGTCGAACGAATTAAGCCAGACTGGCTTCCGCGCGCTCTTTCTCCTCGTTCCCCCCCGGGGATTCCCTGTAGCACGAAAGTGCCATTTACATGTCCAGGGGTGGGAAATACCCTCAACTTCCCCCTTTCGCTGGAAAATTTGCGAAGCGAACACCCGGTACGGTGAAGTGCGCGTCGCAACCTGAACATGAACGGGGCCGGACAAGCTGGCCCGATGGTAGGGAGAAGTAGATGAAGATTAAGAAGCATGGCGCGACACATTCGTTCGTTTCCAATGCCCAAAGTGACCGCGAAGTCCAACGGGAAATAGACAGTTTTCTTCGAGCAGTCAGTTCTTATCCAGACCGGTTCGCCCGCGAGCCTTACTTGAGTTTCCAGCAGCACCTGTCCAGCATCGTGACCACAACTCACATACCTGGCGCAGAAGAAGATCCAGGGTGTTGACGACGGTTCACTTCCTCACCGGAAATACTTAGCGCATTGCATTCGCTCGCCCCTCGCGTGCTGATCTCAGTGCGAATCAGTTCTGGATGGAGTCCCTGCGCCCGTAGATGTTCGCGCACTCGCTTTCCAGCTTGTTGCGCACTCACTTTTGGGTCGAGAAACATCAATACCGAGGGCCCCGCCCCGCTCAAAGCACTCCCTAATATTCCGCGAGTCCCGCTGAGACTTTGCAGTGCCGGCAGCAAAGGGCACAGCGATGCGCGGTAAGGCTGATGGATGCGATCCATCAAGGCGGAAGCGAGCAGATCCTTCCGCCCCTGAACAAATGCCGTCAATAGCAGCATGGAATTCTGGATGTTGCCTACAGCGTCAGTTCGGGAATATTGATCAGGCAGAACGCGCCGGGCGCTCTCGGTAGACAGGCTCTCGTCGGGCACCGCGAGCAACAATGGCCACTTCCCTTTTGGCTTTACGTGTGCCATTTGCATTTCACCGTTTGCGGACACTTGTGCAATCGCCAATCCGCCCATCCAGCAGGCTGCGGCGTTATCGGGATGGTGCTCCCGCCGGGCTGCTTCGTAGACGATTCGGTTATCGGTCCAGAGCAATTTACCGAAGCGCACCGCCAGGGCAATTCCAGCCAACCGAGCGGCCGCGGAGGATCCGCATCCTTTGCCGATAGGAATCTGGTTTTCAATCCGAAGCGCAAGCGGCTGCAGGGGTTTTCTTTCTTCCTGCAATACCTCGCGGTAAGTCGTCAGAATAAGATTGTTTTCGATTTGCGCGCAGATCTCACGGTCGCGGCCTTGCGCCACGATGGAGAATTCATCCGCGGCACTTGCCCGGATTTTAAGAAACATCGATAACGCAAGTGCGGCCGCGTCGAAGGCGGGGCCGAGATTCGCGGAAGTCGCTGGGAGGACGATCTCCAAACTCTTTGGTTTGTGCCGCGTTTTGGCTGTGCGGTTAGTCATGGGAAAAACAAGAGACGTTGCTAGCGACGTTTCTACAGCTGTGTGTCTGCTTTTTTCAAAGTTTGAATGACAGCGTCCACAGTCGCGTCCAACACGATGGGCGCACGCTGCTGCGACCTAAGAATAGCAGCTTCCTTTTCATTCGAGGTCCCGGCGAACAGATCGCCTCGGTGAAACTGCAAAGTGAATTCCGGATCCTTCAACAGATGGCCGGTCAAGATCAAGATCACGCTTTCTGTCGGATTGACGAAGCCTTGCTTTACCAGCTTCTTGAGTCCGGCCAGAGTTACGGCGGATGCCGGTTCACAGCCGATGCCATCGGCTCCGATTTCCGCTTTGGCCAAAGCGATCTCGACTTCGCTGACTTCTTCGACGGCACCGCCGGTCGCCTGCAGCACGCTGACTGCTTTTTTCCACGATGCGGGATTTCCGATGCGAATGGCGCTGGCCGCAGTTTCAGCTTTTACCGAGATTAATTTTTGGCCGCCATTTTCACGCATGGTCCGCACTAACGGATTGGCACCTGTCGCCTGAATGATGGAGACTCTGGGTAACCGCGAAATAAACCCCAGTTGCCTCATCTCGATGAACGCCTTTCCCAACGCTGAAGAATTTCCCAGATTTCCTCCGGGAACGATCACATGATCAGGCGTCTGCCACTCGAGCTGTTCCATCAGCTCGATGGCTGCCGTCTTCTGTCCTTCGAGACGATACGGATTTACCGAGTTGAGCAAATAAACTGGCATGCGCTGGACGACCTCGTTCAAGACGCGCATGCAGCCGTCGAAATCAGTTTTCAACTGGCAGGTCACCGCCCCGTAGTCGAGCGCTTGAGAAAGTTTGCCCCACGAAACCTTGCCTTCGGGAATCAAGACCAGGCTACGCATTCCGCCGCGCGCGGCATACGCGGCCATGGAAGCGGAGGTGTTGCCGGTAGAGGCGCAGGCCACCCAGCGGAATCCTTCGCGTCGCGCGACCGATGCCGCCACCGTCATTCCGGTGTCCTTGAATGATCCGGTGGGGTTCATGCCCTGATGCTTGGCGTAGAGTCGGGGCAATCCAGCCACGCGGGCGCAATTGGGCATTTCATACAGCGGAGTATTTCCCTCACGCAGAGTGATAATGTCTTGCTGGTCAGCCAGGCCGGGCAGCAATTCGCGGAATCGCCAAACGCCGCTTTCGTCGATGGGGAGTCCGGAGGTGCGACGCTCGCGCCAGAGGGATTTGCACTTGACGGCATTTGGCCGCGTTGTGTCGCGGGTGTTCCAACCGGGATAGACGATCTCGAGCAGGTCGCCGCAATTGGCACAGCGGAAGTTCTGTTCCGCTTTTTCGAACAACGTGTCGCAGCCGATGCATCGCAGTTGCGGCACCTCGACAGAATTCGCCTTTGATGAACTGGGTTCGGTCATCCGGATTGGGGTCAGCGGAAGATTGACCGGCGCAAGTTTATTTCCTACCGCGCAAGTATTGATCGGTCTTGTTGATCCAGTCGGCGCGCGGGGGATTGAATATGTCGAGGTCTACCGTATCCTCGACGGCTTCCGCTTTGTGTGGCATCTGCGGCGGAATTGTCAGCACCTCGCCCGCATTCACTACGATCTCTTTGCCATCGATCCAAAACTTCAGCGCTCCTTCCAGAATATAGGTAATCTGCTCATTGTGATGACTGTGTTCGGGCACCACGCAGCCCTTCTTCAATAGCACGCGCGCGACCATTACATTTTGACCCACCACGAACTGGCGCTGCAGCAAGGGATTCAGGTCTTCAAGTTCGATTGAATTCCACGGGATATGTTTCAATTCAGCCTTTGGCGCGCGCTTCGTCGTTGGCTTACGCATCTTCTTTTTTGTGGTGGTCCGCTTCGCTTTTTTCGCCGTCGCCATCAGTGCACCTTTCCGGGATAGAGTCCGACCGCATTGTCATGCAAATAACCGTGGGCCATCTGCAGCGCCTGCGCCTCAGTGACCTCGCCCATGGAAATCATTTCTGCCAAGGCCGCGGCCAGCGCCGTGCGCGCCGATTGCACTCCCAGCCAATAGCTCTCCTCGGCGCCCATGACGTCGTTGTAAGGAAAGGCGTCGCTGCCGAAGGTAATTTTCTCAGGAAATGTTTCTAACCAGAGCTTGAGCATGTTTTTGAACTCTGAAGGGTAGAGGAGAAATTCGGTTTCCGATGTATCCAGATAAACGTTTTTCGCCGCAGCCAACCAGATGGCTTGACGATCATAGGGGTATCCACCGTGGAGCATCACAAACGTCACATTCGAGTAGCGTGGTTCGCGCAGAATGTTTTCCAGATTCATGATGTTGCTTTCGGTGAGATTGAAGTAATCGCCGGGGCCCACAGCTGAGTGGATGTGCACCGGAAGATGAAGCCGGCCGCCTTCGCGGATCAGATAGCGGAAAATATAATCCTGAAAGGTTCGGTACTCGTCGGGGCTGGGAATTCCGCCGGAGACGAACCGCTGGTAAATGTCTTGCGCGTCCTCGCGACTGGGATCGCTGAACCTGGTTGAGCGGAAATATGCGACCTCGAATTTCATGGCGATGCCGCCCTTCTTCTGATTGTCTTCGAGAGTACGGCTGACCAATTTCAGATAGCTCTCAAAATCCGGAGGCAGCTTGCTCAGGCCTTCCTGTTGCATCCAGCGATGCAGCATTTTCTCCTGCAGCGGAATGTAGACTTCTTCGTCAGCATTACGGGCGCTCTCCCGCTGATTGTCGAAGGGCCACATGAATGAATCCACGAAGAATACCCAGACAAATCGTTTGGGATCGAGATAATCGGCCATCATGGCGCGGTTTGCGACCCCTTGCTCGATGTTCAGCTTATCGAGAATGTCAGAAAAATAGGCGCTTCCCTCTTTCTTCCTAAGCTCGGCTTTTTTTTGGATCAGCCACTTGCCATGCTCAGGCGAGAGATCGTCGTAGGGATATCCGAAAAGCGCTTTGGCAGCAACAATCAGTTCCGGGTTGTTGTCGCGGATACGGAGGGCATAGATTCCGGGCGGCGCGGCCATGGCGTCGACGTCAGGATCGTCAGAGTAACCGGGATGCGCATGGTGATCGAAGATGGGAATCTTTTCGATCTGAGGAAGCAGCCGTTGATAGATTTGCTGCACATCAGGTCCGGGCAGAGGACGCGCCTGACCCGCGGCGAACATTGACAGTCCACAAATCGAAATCAAAACCAGCTTGGGCATTCGGCTCATGAAGTCTCCGTCGTGCCGTTATCAGTTAACCGACATCCTGCAGCAGGCACGCTATCGTGCTGCGACAGTAGCTTGCCACGCAGTCGAAACTCGCAGAATCCGCTCCACGGCTTCGTGCAGCGTCGCAGTTGACGATGCAAATGAAAAGCGGATGAAATCACGTCCTGCTAGGCCGAAAGCTGCGCCCGGAATGGCCGCGACGCCCGCGTCTTCCAGCAAAATGCGGCAAAGTTCTTCCGCGGTCATTCCCGTGCCTGTAATGTTCACCCACGCGTAAAAAGCGCCTTCGGGCGGCGAGCAGCGAAATCCCGGAACACGATTCAGGTCGCGAACGAACTGCTCGCGTCGTTTCGCGAAGTCGCGGACCATGCGGGGAGTCGTGCCCTCGCGATCCTTGAGCGCTTCAATGGCTCCGCATTGGCTGAATTCCGCAACGCAGGTATAGCTATTCACGGCCAGCATCAGAAGGGCGGGCACGATGCGCGGTGGCGCAACCGTATATCCCAGGCGCCATCCAGTCATGGCAAAACTTTTGGAGAAGCCATCGATAATCAGCGTGCGCTCTCCCATCCCCGGATAATGCATGAACGAGACATACTGGCCGCCGTAAATGACCCGGGCATAGATTTCGTCGGAGAGCACGAGCAGATCATGCTTCACGGCGATCTCCGCCAGCCGCCGCTGCACTTCATCGGTATAGACCGTGCCGGTTGGATTGCCCGGGGAGTTCGCGATCAGAATTTTCGTGCGAGGTGTAATCTTCGCGGCGATTTCGTCCGGATCCGGTTGAAACTGGTTTCGTTCGGCAAGTTCGAACGATACCGGAACACCCCCGAGGCCGAGAGTAATGGAAGCGTATCCGGGAAAACCGGGGTCGGGATATAAAACTTCGTCGCCGGGATCGATGAGCACCATCATTGCCATGAAGAGGGCGATTTTGCAGCCCGGCGCGATGACAATGTTATCTGCAGAAACCTTCAGATTGCGAGTGTCGTGAAGATAGGAAGCGATCGCCTCGCGCAGGGGTAGGACGCCGGCTACTGCGCAGTAACGGTCCTTGCCATCATCTATAGCGTGTTTGAGCGCTTCATTTACGGACGCGGAGGGATGGAAGTCAGGTTCGCCGAGTTCGAGATGGATAATGGAGCGGCCTTCGCGCTCCAGTTCCTTGGCACGCGCATAAACGGATAGCGCGCCCTCGCCCGTCATCACTGCCATTCGCGATGCTAGTGGTCGCATTTTGCCTTTCCGGAGTTTGCCTGCAATAAAGTCCTCTTGGCCACCTGGACGGGCCAGATCCCGTCCTTCTATTTTTACAGCCCTTTGTAGAGTCCTCCATCGACGAGCAGAGTCTGCCCCGTCACATACGATGCCCGCTCCGAAGCCAGCCACACGATCGCATCGGCAACCTCGCGGGGTTCCCCGAGACGTTTCAGCGGCGCGTCCGCACTCCATGCTTCGGAAATTTCTTTTTCGCTCTTGCCCGTGGCTGCTGAACGAGTCTTGGCCAATTCTTTTAACCGATCGGTTGCCGTGTAGCCCGGGCCGACGTTGTTTACGAGTATGCCATCTTTGCCGAATTCGTTCGCGAGACTCTTGACCAACCCCACAACAGCGGCACGGACCGCATTCGACAACACAAGATCCGCCACCGGCTGCTTGGTGGTGATGGAAGTGATCGTGATGATGCGTCCCCAATGTTTGCGTTGCATGTGAGGAATCACTTCGCGGGCGAAATAAACCGTGCTGAGAAAATTTGCGTCGAAGGCCTTTCGCCATTCTTCCACGCTGGCGGCAAGAAAGCTTTTTGCGGGCGGGCCTCCTGCGTTGGTCACACAAATGTCGACGCTGCCAAATTTTGAAGCGACTGCGTCGACAAAGACGTGCACCGCCTCCGCGTCAGTTACATCCAGAGCTTGAGCGAACACTTCGGCGGTGTATTGCTTTTCAATGTGCGCGGCGGCGGCTTGCAGCGTTTGAGCATTGCGGGCGCACATCGCGACCCGGCATCCCTCGGCGGCGAAGGCCTCGGCCGTTGCGCGGCCAATGCCCTGGCTGGACGCGGCCACAATCGCTACCCGGTTTTTTAGCCCTGTATTCATGGGATTCGACATTATAAAGGCAGGCGGTGCAACGGTGTTGGCCGGGCTGAGAGTAACGTCCCAGTGGTAGCCGCGGGTTTCTCTGCGAGTCTCTGCGGACGTTCTTTACGGCCTCTGCGATTCAAGGTCTTGACAAAGGGCCGGCAAAGGCAAAATCTTAAATCGCCGAGGGCGCTGAGAACGGCCGCAGAGTGCGCGGAGAGAACCTCAGTTGCAGCTGTGCTTGCCCACTTGGCTGGTGAACGATACTCTTAATTCATTGTTGGTGATTCGCACATGGGATCACGATGAAAAAACGACAGCATCACCAGGAAACTGAAGCCGTACACGCGGGGGCCGATTTACAGAAGAAGCATGGGCCCGTAGCCACGCCGATCTATCAGACTTCTACGTTCGAGGTCACTGACAACGACGAACAGTTGCGCGTGACTCCCACGGACATGTTTTACACCCGCTACGGCAACCCTACGAACACCGCGGTGGAGTTGAGAATCGCGGAACTCGAACGCGCTGAGGGCGCTTTGCTCTTTGCTTCCGGCATGAGCGCGATTACGACTTCGATTCTTGCGCTGCTGAAAAGCGGCGATCACGTCGTGGCGCAACGAGACATCTATGGCGGTGCAGGAAAATTTTTCGATCAGTGGCTGCCTAAACTCGGAGTTGAGACGACGTTTGTCGATACCCATGAGTACGAGCAGCACGCGCAGGCGATTCGACCGAATACTAAGTTGTTATATCTCGAGTCTCCAACCAATCCCACGCTGCGGATCGTGGATCTAAGAAAGGCAGCCGCCCTCGCGAAGAAACATAACCTGATCAGCATGATCGACAGTACTTTTGCCACACCGCTCAACCAACGGCCGGTGGAGTTTGGCATCGATCTGGTCATGCATTCCGGGACGAAGTATTTTGGCGGGCATTCTGATGTGATGGCTGGCATCATTGCCGGCCGCAAAGATTTGATCGAGAAGATTCATGAGACTCGGACGACGCTGGGCGGAGTAATGGATCCACATGCGGCATGGCTGTTGCTGCGTGGCATCAAGACGCTGGCAGTACGGGTGCAGCGGCAGAATGAGAATGCGATGCGGGTCGCGCAGTTTCTGGCGCAGCATTCCAAAGTGCGACGGGTTCACTACCCGTTTCTGGAAGGTCATCCGAAACGAGCGATTGCGATGGAGCAAATGCGCGGCGGGGGTGGCATGGTGAGCTTCGAAGTTGAAGGCTCAGGCGAGGATGCGCGGCGGCTTACCGAGGCGCTGCACCTCTTTACTCTAGCGCCCAGCTTGGGCGGTGTGGATTCGCTGGTTTCGATCCCCGTGCTCACCTCCCATGCCATGATTTCAGCCGAACAGCGGCAGAAGATGGGCGTGACCGAGCAGTTAATCCGGCTGTCGGTGGGAATCGAGAATGCTGATGATTTGATTGCTGACCTCGAACAGGCGTTGACGGTTGTGAGTTCTCCGCAACACGCGCAGGTTGGCTAAGCAAAAAAATCCTGGCCCCAGTGAGAGGCCAGGTCGGAGGATTCACTACATGCTCACTCAGAAAATGAACTTCAGTGCCAACTGGAGGATGCGCGGGTTGTGCGCTGCATTCGGCTGAAGCAGCCCGCTTCCGGCGCAACTGGGATCCCCGGCTGAATTATTCGCGCCGCCGTAACAACCGATGGAGTTCGCCGTGGTGATTCCCGAGCCGTTCGCGTTGTCTGCCGCAGAACCGGCGTCCCCGCCCAGCCATGCATACTCTCTGTGATTGAAAGCGTTGAAAGCTTCAAACCGGAACTCAAAATATTTCGATTCCGTAACTGCGAAGTGTTTCAGCAGTGCCATGTCGAAGTTGGTGCGCCATGGATTGCGCAAAATGTTTCTTCCTGCGTTGCCAAACGTAAGCCCCGTGGGAGCAACGAACACCGCAGGATTATAAAGTAACGCCGGGTTGCCCGGCGGTAGCGTCGGTATCCCGGCGCTTGGATTGCCGACGATGTCCGGGTAGGAAGCGGCAGTCGCGAACGAGTTAGAAACTCCAGCGTTGTCGGCGGGAATGTTTCCTCCGCCCGCGTTGTAAATGCTGAATGGCGTGCCACTCTCAATATCCGTGATGCCGGACCATTGCCACCCTCCCAGGAGCTTGTCCGTGAGGGTCTTGCCTTTCAGGAAAGGCAGATCATAAACGTAACCAATGTTGATGATGTGCCGTTCATCGAAGTTCGAGCTGGCGCGGTATGCGTTCAAGGCGTAGGCGTCGACGAATCCCGAATCGTTGTAGTCGGAGGAGTCGTCGATCGAGTGGCTATAGGTGTAGGCCGCGTTCAATTGCAGGCCGCCGATACTGTGGCGCAAAGAAGCCTGTAGCGCGTTGTAGTTCGAGGATCCGGTCTGATCCTTACGGGTGATGGATCCGATTCCGGCATACGGGAGGTAAGGGTTGGAGTTGTTGCCGCAGGCTACCGCAAGATTGTTAGCCCATGACCCGGTGGTCGTATTTCCATTCACGGTTGCGGTCGCTTGACCGCTAACGGGATCTATCGTGACGCTGTTGCAATCGTTTGCGCTGATCACCTGGCCCGGTGCGTACGGATTCAACGCTGTCGGGACCGAGTGCATCTGGTTGTATTCATAAGAACGGGTCAGATGGACTCCGCCGCTGCCCACGTAGGACAGAGTAGCGACTGTGTTCTTGGCTATATCGTGCTGTACGTCAAGGTGCCACTGCTGCATGTATGGCCATGTGGCTTTGCTCGGAATCGACACAAAAGAGAGAGGAGTTGTGCCGCCGCCGAGGAGGCCGGGATTGAGATTGGCATATCCCGCCACATTCACCACGCTGGTGGTCTGGGTGTTGATGTTGTACTGCTCCAGTGACTCGGTATTAGCCTCATTGCCGTTGGTGTGCTCATAGAAGATGCCGTAGCCGCCGCGGATCGCCCATTTTCCGTCGCCGAACGGATCAAACGCAAAACCAACGCGCGGCGCGGGATTCCACCAATGATTCGTCATGCACCCTTTGGGCACACTGGGCGTGACGCCGCAGTCTACCCATCCGTTGTAAGGGTTGCCGACGACCAGGCCCGAGTTCGGATCGACACTGCTCGCGCCGGGCACGTAGTGTGCGGGATCGAAGTTCCACGCCAGGTTGTTCTTTTCCGAATAAGTTCCGAAGAAACTCATCCGCAAGCCTATGTTCAACGTCAGGCGCGGCGTGGCATGCCAATCATCCTGAACAAAGGGCTCAAAAATGTTGTATTGCTCGTGCATCTTGAAGGCATTTTGTTCCTGGGTGAAGGTACCGACATTCCCGAGAAGCATATCGGCGAACGCATTCCCGGTCGTGACTGTGCTGCTCGTACTAAACTGCAGCAGGCCATTCACGCCATAACTCGGCTGTGGGACCTCGTTCTTGTGGGCATTCACCACGTAGATACCGGCTTGAATGTTGTGCGCGCCGACGCTTTTGGTGATGTTGTCGCGGAATGTGAAAGTCGGGTTGGAGTTGAGCGGACCATTCGGAACGTAGCCTGGATCTTCGGCAAAATTGTACTGGCCGCCACCCAAGCTGATGCCGGGGACTTTGCCGCCAAAGCCATTGTCATAAATTCCAACCGGGGGGAATCCGGCAGGACGCTGCCAAGGCCCGATCAGACTGGTGGTGATGTGATCCGTCGTGTAGCTGGCGACGAATTCATTCAGCAGGGTTGGCGAAACCGTGGCCGTCACTCGTGCCACCATGCTGACGCCGGGGCCGTTGAAGTTGGTTTGAACCGTGGGAAAGCTGGTACCGCTGGTCCACAAGGGCACGGGATAATCCTGGTCCCAGGAATCGTGGATGTAGCGAAACGTGACCCGGACTTTGTCGTTGATGTTGTGATCAATACGGAAGAGTTCTTCCCGCCAGTTCGTTGGCAGGGATGGAGTCGCGAACCAGTTGTTCGGGCCCGAGTTCGGTGTGGGAATCAGCGGTAGAAGAGCGTTGACTACCGTGGGATTGCCGATCGGCACCTGGTTGTTTGGGAAATACGCACCGGTTTGGGGATTAACGGGACAGTTTGGAAAGTTAGGATTCACTGCAGTCGAAGTCGGACACACGTCGCTGAAATTCCCAGTGCGCTCTGCCAGCGTAGGAACTGCGGTCACGCTGAAGAAACCCGACGCCGGCACGATCTCGCGGCGCCATTCCTCCGACCAGAAGAAGAAGGTCTTCTGTTTGTCCGTATTGTAGTGATTGGGAATGTAAACCGGACCGCCGATGGTAAATCCGAAGTCGTTCTTCTTGTAGGCTGGAGGCGCGGTTTGAAACTCGGGCGTGGCGTTGAAAAAGTCGTTGCGCACGAATTCGTAGACGTCGCCGTGGAATTTGCTGGTGCCAGACTTGGTTTCAACCTCGACCGTGCCTGATCCGTTTCGGCCATATTGGGCGCCGTAGTTCGAAGTGAGCACCTTGAACTCGGCAATGGCGTCGATGCTGGGGTAGACATTGAGCGTGGTGTTGCTGCCATTGTCCATGGAATCGCCGCCGTCCATTTCCCAGGCGTTATATTCGGTGCGACCCCCGTTTACGCTGAAGGACACATTCCCCGAAACGCCGACTCCAGCTTCATCCTGGCCAGTCTGGTTGCTCACCCCCGGAACCAGTGTGATCAACTGCGTAAAGTTGCGGCCGTTCAGTTCGAGCTGGGTAATCTCTTTGCCAGTCACGGTGCCGCCCAGTTCTGAGGATTGGGTTTCCACTTGTGCGACTTCCGCGCCCTGCACGATCACTTCAGTGTTAACCGCGCCCACCTCTAACACAACGTTGACGCGTGTCTTTTCCGCCACGCGCAGGATGATGCCTTTGACGTCGTATTTCTTGAATCCTGAGTCGCTCACTGTGAGGTCGTAAGAGCCGATGGGGAGGGAAGCGAACAGGTAATCGCCGCTGCCGTTCGTGGTGGTGGTGCGATTGATGCCGCGTTCAGCGCTGATCAAAGTGACTTCGGCGCCAGGAATAGCCGCCGCAGAAGGATCGGTGACCGTGCCGGTAATGGATGCGGTGTCCTGCCCGAAAAGCATCGCCGGCAAGCACAGCGAAAACACGAGAACGACAAACCACAGGAGACGGGATTTCATCGTCAACTCCTAATGCTCGAAACGTAATTGGAAACCACGCCAGGTCTTGCCCCGGAAACCCAGCCATGCCCCACAGTCGAACCGGGTGTGTAACCGCTATGACGAAAATCCGTTTATTAAAACGTGTTAATACTGCTTTAGGTCTACCTCCAGAGTCAAGCGAAAAAACCGTGTTACCGCTCAGAAAAGGCTTCGCGTCGACTCCCGCACTGCCAACTCGGGAGCTACCTTACGATGTACTGCCGAAAATTCCCGTTTCTCCTGAACTGCGTTGATTCCGTCCACAATAATACTGACCGCCATCGTGCCCATAACTTCCATGGGTTGACGAACCGTGGTCAGGGGTGGTGTGTACAAACTGGACGCGGCGACGTCGTCGAAGCCAATAACCGAACAGTGCTCGGGAACCCGTAGTCCTCCTTTCGCCAAGGCGCGTATCGCCCCAAAAGCGGTCATGTCGTCAAAGGCTACGAGCGCGGTAAACGGTCGTTTCTGCCGGAGCAAATCCTCGGTCAACTTATAACCCGCTTCAAAACTGGAAATCGGGTCACGGGACTCGGGCAGATCGACAATCAGGCGGGGATCCATCTCCAGCCCACTGGATTTGGCGAAAGACCGGATTCCCTTCCAGCGCGGAGCGCTATCGGCCAGAGTCTTGGGCCCGCGGATGAAGGCGATCTTGCGGTGGCCAAGGGAATACAGATGTTCGAGCGCGGCGTGAGCTCCGAGTTCGTTGTCGACCATGACGGAACTTACGGAGTCAGTGCGCAACTCGCGTCCGATCATCGCGGTGGGAATGCTACTCTTTTCCAGATCAGCCAGAACGTCAATATCCACGAAAAGCCAGTTGGCGAGTACGATGAGCGCCTCCACCCGCCGGTCGAGCAGCATCTCCAGATAGCGCTCGAAGCGGCTGCGCTCGTTGTGCACATCGGTCAGAATGGGCAGGTAAGAAGCCTGATACAAAGTATTCTCGATGCCGCGCAGCACGAGGGTGCAGTAAGGGTCGGTCATGTCGAAGACCATGACTCCCACCGTGTGACTGCGCTTGCTGCGAAGTGAGCGGGCAAACAGATTGGGACGGTAGCCCAGCTTTTTGGCTGCCTGCTCGATTCGCTTCTTGGTGACGGCCGGAATATAGCGCGCCAAGGGAGCATTGTTCAGAACGATGGAGACCGTGGTCGACGAAAACCCACTTTCCTTGGCCACGTCGCGAATCGTGATGGTCGCAGCTTTCATTGCCAGTTTTTCATCCTTGGCCTGATTGTCGTGAATCATCGTGGCTTGAATTCATGCTGCTGCTGGCGGACACTACAGCAGAGAGTGGAATCAGTGTCAAGCTCAACTATTCGATTTCTGCTGCCTGTCCTATTGCTAGGTTCCTGGCGGGCTGGCCGAGCGCAGCCGATCCAACCCGCTCAAACCCAGCAACCACAGGGCGCGGCATCTCCGCAGAACTCCGATCCGCAGCAGCTTTTTCAGCAGGGTGAAGCGGCCTTGAAAAGCGGGGATCTGGATGAGGCGGAACGCTCGTTTCGAGGCGTGCTTGCGGTCAATCCCCAGGTAGCGGGCGCATACGCGAACCTCGGCGTGATCTACATGCGACGAAAACAGTGGCAGCCTGCGTTGGAAATGTTGCAGAAGGCCGAAGACTTAGCGCCGCAGATTGCGGGGATACGGCTCAATATCGGACTGGTTTACTATCGGCAAAACGATTTTCGGAACGCCATTCCTCCCTTCGAATCGGTTGTTAACGACGTGCCCGATACTTTCCAGGCGCGCTATCTGCTGGGCTTGTGCTATTTCTTCGTGGAGCGTTATGGAGACGCGGCAACCACGCTGGAACCGCTCTGGCCGCAGGCTTCCGGCCAGTTGAATTATCTTTATGTGCTGGGCATCGCGGCTAACAAAGCAGGACGTGCGGATGTGGAGCAGCGGGCACTGAGTCACCTGGTCGAAATTGGGCAGAACTCTCCCGAGTTTCATCTGCTGATGGGCAAGGCTCACCTAAATCGCGAAGAGTATGATGAGGCGATCACCGAGCTGAACCTTGCGGCCAAAGGAGATTCGACGCTTCCCTTTGTCCACTTCAATCTCGGAATGGCCTACCTCAAGAAGCAGGATTTGGAACGCGCCAAGGCAGAATTTCTCAAAGACATCGCCATCGAGCCGGATGTCTCCTACGACTACGACCAACTGGGAGAAGTTTATTACCTCCAGCAGAAGGACGGGGACGCAGAAGAGATGTTTCGTAAGGCGTTGCGTCTTGATCCTCAGTTGGCCAGCTCTCATTTCCAACTCGCCCGGGTGTACCTGCGCGAGAACAAATTTACCGACGCGCTGACCGAGGCTGACGCAGCTCTTAAGCTCGACCCCGACAGCCCCGGAATTCACTACTTACGGGGACAAGTACTGCAGCATCTGGGACGCGTCGAGGAAGCCAAAACCGAAATGGAGACCTTTACGCGATTGTCGAATGCCGCCCGCGAAAAGCGGCATCAGGAACTTGAATCGGGGCCGATGCCGAACCCCGAGCTTAAGCAGGAACCTCAGTAGCGGTTCGCAGTTTGTTATCGTGGTGCATGACGGAAATCACGTGCGGCGCGATTTTGTTTGACTTGGATGGTGTGCTGGTTGACTCCACGCCGGCGGTCATTCGGGTTTGGTCGCGGTGGGCCATCGCGCACGGCTTCGATCCCGAGGAAGTTGTTCGTAACGCGCATGGACGTCCCAGCATCGAAACCATTCGCGGTTATCTTCCGCAGGCTGATGCTGAGGCTGAGAACCGCGAAGTGGAACGAGGCGAGATTGAAGATCTCGATGGCGTGGTGCCTTTGCCGGGAGCGCGCGAATTGCTCAGCGCTCTTCCTCCTGAGCGATGGACAATCGTGACTTCGTGTACCCGCCGTCTGGCGCAGACCCGTCTGCGCGCGGCGGGGTTGCCTGTCCCCGACCGTTTAGTCACCTGTGACGACATCAAGAACGGAAAGCCGGATCCCGAACCCTACTTGAAAGGTGCGGTGTTCCTGGGAGTATCAGCCAGAGATTGCGTTGTAGTAGAAGATGCCCCGGCCGGGATTCGCGCGGGCAAGGCGGCGGGCGCGCGGGTCATCGCCTGCAGAACCACGGCCGCTGAATCAGAACTGAAAGACGCGGGCGCCGATTGGATTGTGGAAAACTGCAAAGCGATTTCATTTTCACCGTCAGGCACGGGCGGCGCACTGACGCTTTTTCTAGCGGACGAGCATGCTATCCGCACGCGCTGAGACCAACCTCGTTAGCTCTAACCGCATCGTAGGGTGGTGAAAATAATCGCCCCACTTGCAATCGCTTTGCTGCTCCTCGCAATCGGATGCACTTCGCAAAAGCCCAGCCCCGACGAAGTCAGAGAGAAAACCGCACAAGCCACGTCGGACATTAAGCAGGACGCAAAGGCGCTGGCGCAGGGCGTGAAAGAAGGATGGAATCGCAACCAGGCTCTCGATGTAAACACAGCCAGTAAAGAACAATTGCTGAGCCTGCCGGGAATGAGGGCCGAGGAAGCAGAGCGCATTATCAGCGGGCGCCCTTATAGCAGTGCTTCCCAACTGGTTAGCCGGCGCGTTATCTCGGAACAGGAATACGACAGAATCAAGGATCAGGTAACGGCAAAAGATTGAGACAGCCTCTCGCGGACGTTCAATGAGCCATTGCCGCACCGCCGCCCTTCTTCGGCTTGCGCATTAGAAATATCAGCGGCAACATCACCACGAACATCAGGGCCAGAAAGCGAAAGGCGTCGTTGTAGGCCAGCATCGCCGCCTGCTGCTGCACCATGGCCCACACTGCGGCGTAGGCGTCTCGGGTTGCGGTTACCCCATCTTTGCCCTGGGCCATGAAAAGCGCCTGCAGGCCGGCGATGGTTTGGCGAGCCAGTGGATTCGCCGGGTTGACGTGCTTGTCCAAAATATTGATGTGCATTTGCGCTTTCCGCACCTGCATGGTCTCGACCATCGAAATGCCGACGCTGGCTCCGATGTTGCGCATCAGGTTAAAGATGCTGGTGGCGTTGCCCATCCTTTCCCTGGGGACGGGATCGTTGGTCACCGTCGTTAAAGGTACGAAAATCAGCCCTAGCCCCGCGCCTTGCACCGTGAGAGGAAACCAGAAATTCCATGAAGCCACGCCGAGACTGAACGTGGAAATGCGGTACATCGCGAACGCCGTCGCTAGAAAGCCTACCCCCAGGAGTTTCCGCGAATCCACTTTCCCAGTGAGATAACCAACCAACGGCATGAAAACGAAGGAAGCCAGTCCACGAGGCAGATTAGTGATGCCCGCAAAAGTCGCGGTGTAGCCCAGCAGTTCCTGCATCAGAAGAGGCAACAACACCGTGCTGCCATAGAGCACGAACCCGACCACCGTCATGATGAAAGTGCCAATGGCAAACGACCGGTAACGGAAAACGCTGAGATCGATAATCGGATGTTCGGCTTTCAGTTCTCGGATGAGCAGACCACTGAGGCCGATAACCGCCAGCACCGCCAGCGTAACGATAAAGTGCGAACCGAACCAATCGTCTTCCTGGCCCTTGTCGAGCATGATCTGCAGTGAGCCGATGCCTAGCACCAACAGACCGATTCCCCAATAGTCAATTCCTCTCAACTCCTTGCGCAGGTAAGAAGGATCAAAAATAAATGCCTGGGTCAGCAGGAGCGCCACAACTCCGATCGGAACATTGATATAGAAAACCCAGCGCCAACTGTAGTTATCGGTCAGCCATCCGCCTGCCACCGGACCGAGCATGGGCGCGACCACAATGCCCAACGCCCAGAAAGCCATCGCCTGGCCACGCTTCTCGGGAGGAAACGATTCCAAAAGAATGGCCTGCGACAAAGGCTGCAATCCGCCGCCGCAGGCTCCCTGAATGATCCGGAAGAAAATCAGAAATGAGAGCGAGGGCGCCAGCCCGCAGAAAAAAGAAGCCGTGGTGAATCCGGTGACCGATAGCATCAGCAGTCGCTTGCGTCCAAAGGTTGTGGCCAGCCAGCCCGTCATGGGGAGAATAATGGCATTGGCTACGAGATAGGATGTGAGTGTCCACGTAGCTTCATCGGTGGTGGCAGAAAGGCTGCCGGCGATGTGCGGCAGCGAAACATTGACCACGGTCGTATCCAGCACTTCCATGAAAGTGCTGGACATAACCGCAATCGCGATCAGCCAGGGATTAATATCTTTGAAAGCTGGATCGTTAGCCGGCATCAGTCTCGCGTCGGAAATAATTAGACTCGATCATGCGCCCGTGGGACTCGAATTGTCTCATAGCTTGAAGCCAGCAGCGTTGCTCAGTCATCAGAATCATCAATGCCCAGACCTGATCCAGTAAATCCCGAGTTGAACTCGCCTCCGGGCCCGCCGCCGGCCCGACCAGGTGCCCAGGAGCAAGGCTGGAAGTTTGCCCTCCGGGCGCTGCGCTCCAGAAACTATCGCCTGTTTTTCACCGGCCAGTCGGTATCGCTGATCGGCACTTGGATGACGCAGATCGCCACGAGTTGGCTCGTCTATAGAATAACCGGCTCGGCGTGGCTCCTGGGCATCGTGGGCTTTGCATCGCGGATACCAAGTTTCCTGTTGGGACCGTTCGCGGGCGTCTGGGTGGACCGATGGAACCGCCATCAAACTCTGGTCGTGACGCAGATTCTCTCCATGCTGCAATCCTTCGCGCTGGCCGGCTTGGCACTCGCGCGAATCATTACCATCCACGAAATAATCTGGCTGGGACTGGCTCAAGGCCTCATCAATGCGTTCGATATGCCCTCTCGTCAGGCCTTCGTCATTCAGATGGTCGAAGACCGCGCCGATCTGGGCAACGCTATTGCGCTGAACTCTTCCATGGTCAACATGGCCAGGCTTCTCGGCCCCTCGATTGCCGGAATCATAATCGCCGCCTTCGGCGAAGGATATTGCTTCCTGATCGATGGCTTCAGTTATCTCGCTGTCATTGGTTCTCTGTTGGCCATGAGAATCGCTGCGGTCGAAAGAAGAAGCGCGCAAAAGCCGGTCTGGCATGAATTGAAGGAAGGCTGGGACTATGTCACCCATTTCGTGCCCATCCGTTCGATTCTTCTGCTGCTCTCCTTGATCAGTCTGGTGGGTATGCAGTACACGGTGCTCATGCCCATCTTTGCCGGCCAGGTGCTTCATGGCGGACCGCATACCCTGGGCTTCCTGATGGGAGCAGCAGGCGTGGGAGCGCTAGGCGGCGCAATGTTTCTGGCGACCAGAAGAAATGTGCTCGGCCTGGGACGCGTGGTCCCATTGGCGTCGGCGATTTTCGGCACTGGGCTGATTGCGTTGGGGCTTTCCCGTTATCTGTGGTTGTCTTTGCTGCTGATGTTGTTCGTTGGCGGCGCCATGATGACCCAGATGGCGTCAAGCAACACGATTCTGCAGACCATCGTGCAAGACGACAAACGCGGGCGCGTGATGAGCTTCTATTCCATGTCATTTCTCGGAATGGCGCCATTCGGGAGCCTGTTGGCTGGCGGCCTGGCCCACCAGATCGGCGCCCCGCGAACTGTAATGATCAGCGGCACCATCTGCATCGCCGGCGCCGCCTTGTTCGCGTCGCAGCTCAGCGCAATGCGCGAGGTCATACGCCCGATCTACCGAACCCTGGGCATCATTCCTGAAATCGCCACCGGCATTCAAAGCGCCAGCGCGTTGCAGACTCCGCCCGAGGAGTAATAGGAGCAATTCATTTTTTCTGTTCTCTCAACGGCAACGCTCCCCTGCCCATCAAGTTCCATTGCTCGTGAAGAAACCTGAACAATCCGCTGCGGTCGCGAAACGCCTCAGTACCGCCTGCCTTAGTCACCGAATACGCGGCCGCAAGGTTGGCGAAGGCCAGGCAATCTTCCTGTTTCGCCCCGAGCAAGTACCCGTGGATGAAACCGGCATCAAACGTATCTCCCGCGCCGACGTCGTCCACGACTTTCACGCTTGGCGGCGCCAGACTCCACTGCTCCCCGCCCGAGCGGCAGGTGGCGGCGGCCGAACTCCGCTTCACAGCCACCACTTTAGCGAGCCCGGCCAGGAATTCGAGCGCCTGCGAAAAATCTTCTGTCCGCGCAATCTTTTTCGCCTCGCGTTCATTGGGCAGAAACACATCGACGTATTTCAAGACCTGGAGCAAATCCGGCGCCCACTCATTTTCAGGGTCGTCGTTGGTATCGAGCGATGTCGTCAGACCAGCTTCCTTCGCTTGTTGAAACAGCTTCAGGATTTGCGGCCGGAGGGCGCGATGCAAGAAGTAAGAGGAAAGATGAAAGTGACGCGCCGTTCGGACGTAGTCCAGATCGATGTCGGAATATTGCATCTCGAACATGGTTCCGGGGTAGGTGAGCATATAGCGATGCTGAGTCTGCGGCAGCACGATCGTGAGCCCTGTCGAAGTCTTCCCCACTCCTCGCTCCGTGTGGCTGATGTCGACGCCCGCTTCCGCCAGCCGCTCTGCCGCCATTTTCCCCAGTGGATCGCTACCGATTTTCGAGATGAATCCAACTGGGGTGCCGAGCACGCACAAGTTATGGGCGAAGATTCCCGACGAACTTCCCAAGGTAAAGGCCATGTCGCTCGCCAGGTGCTCGCGGTCGAGCACCAGATCTTTCGGCAATCCGTAGAGGATGAGATCCAGGTTGAGCTCACCGACAACGCAGACTTCCATCATTCGACCGTGCCTTTCGTGAGTTGTGCGGGCTGCGGAGCTTCAGTCAGGAGTGAATACTAACATTCTGGACCATAAGGAAAAGAACAGACCGAGCAATTGCCTGGAGATGACGTCCACTGCAGGACGGTAGTCATCGGCGACCGCGACCGGCACCTCCGGTGCAAGGTTATGTTCCGCGAGAGAATTCAATGCGGGCAGGTTGCTCCCGGCAACCACCGCTCGGGTCGTGACTAGCCGCTTGTTCCCGATTTCTTCGAGCAGATTGCGTTCGTATTCCTGTACGCGCCTTTCGTATGCTTGCGTTTAATAACTTTTACTTTCGGTTATACTGCTCTGTCAAGGATAAAATACAAGTGATGCATTACGAGCCCTTTCGAGTGAACCTGTGCTGAACGAAGAACGACGCAGACTCATCCTGCAGATGCTGAATCGCGACGGACGGGTATTGGTCGGCGACCTGGCCCGCCATTTCCGCACGTCTCAGGTCACGATTCGAAAAGATCTGGACATTCTCCAGGCGCACGGCCGCATCCACCGCACCCACGGCGGCGCCTTGCCGGCGCGGGAAAGTGCGCTGGAAGATCCCACCTTGCGTGAGAAAGAAAAGCTCCACCGCAGGGAAAAGTCGCAAATCGCAGCCGCAGCCGCTCGCATGGTGAAAGAGGGCCAGGTCGTCATTCTGGATTCCGGAACCACAACCACTGCCATCGCGCGGGCTTTGCGCGAGCGCGAGCATCTGACCATCATCACCAACGCCGTGAATATCGCCGCCGAATTATCCGGTTCTCCCCTCGATGTCATTTTGACCGGCGGCACCCTGAGGAAGAATTCCTTCTCGCTGGTGGGCCCGATCGCGGAAGAAACTCTGCGCCGCTTGAACGCAGATATTCTTTTTCTGGGCGTGGACGGCTTCGACGTACATTACGGCTTGAGCACGCCCAACTTGCTCGAGGCCAAAGTCAACCGGGCCATGATGGACGTCGCCCGGGTCGTGGTCGCGGTGTGCGATTCCAGCAAGTTCGGACGACGAAGCCTGTCATCGATTGCGCCGCTTTCCTTCGTGCACCATTTAATTACCGATCGAGGCATTCCCAAGTCCGACCTCGCCGCATTGAGGAAAACCGGCATCGAAGTGACGCTCGTCTAGATCCCGCGCGAATTCTACTTGATGGCGCCAACTCCCCGGAACTGTCCGAAAATGCGCTCGGCGTTTTTGTGGTAGATCTTTTCCAGCACGGTGTCCGGAAGGTCCATGCCATAAATCTTCCAGCGTCCCTGCCCCGGATATCCCCAGTAGTCGAAGTATTCATCGGCTGTTTCCAGCCAGCGAAAGTGGTTGCGATACATGGCTTCGTCCATGGCGTTATCGGTTCCGAACATAATGCGGTCCTGATATTTGAGGAAGAATTCGCGGGCTCGGCCTGGTTGACGGCCGAGTTCGGCTTCACGGGCCCCGAATTCAACCATCACATTGGGAAGCGTATCCAGCAAATGAGAAACGTAGTCGAGGTTTTCCGGCCAGTTCGCCATGTGCAGCGCCACAAATGTGGTGTGCGGATGCTTGGCAAACATGCGATCGCGCGCCGCCAGAATCGACTCTTTGCTGGGAAACTGCGGACCATAAAAACTCCAGTCGGGGTGTTCAATTAACTCTTCGTAGCGTTCATTATGATTGTCGACGGGATGAAAAAAGGCTTCGGGATCGGTGGAGTGAATCGACACGGGAATGCCGAGCCGCCCGCATTCCTCCCAGATAGGATCGAGGCGCGGGTCATCGATCGCAACCAGTTTGCCCGACTTGTCGCGGTCGGTCAGACCGAGATCCTTTAGCTGTTTCAGGCCGCGCGCGCCGTGCGCAACCGAATCATCAAGCTGCGCGACCATTTCCTGGCTGAAATTTGGATCGTCAATCTTGCTCCAGTCGATCTGCGCGAAAACCATAAAGCGCCCGGGATACGGCTTTACCATCTCATCGATGACGCGTTGCAGTTTCTCGCCCCACATGCCGGTCAGAATCACGACCGTCTTCACGTTGGTGTTGTTCATGATCTCGATCACACGCTCGGGCGGCATGTGCTCGTCAATTCCCATGGCGTCGTTGACGTGATTGTGAACGTCGATCACGTAATATTTGGCGCGGTCGACGTTGTGCACCGGAGCGTGCAACATGGGGACAGGTTCAAAGTCTTTCAGGAGAAGAGTTTTCTTCTGTTCGGCACCGGCGGCGGATTTGTACCCGATCTGATCTTCGGATTTGTCCTGTTGTTTGGAAACAGCCTGCGCGGTTGTCCAGGTTGAGGCGCATAACAGTAAGAAACACACGAACGCCTTGCTCGTTGTCATCCCGAGCGAAGCGAGGAATCTGGGTTGCATGATTGACATCGGGTTCGGCCTCCATCAGCCCCATCAGTCTGAACTTGACACGGCGCCATAAACGAAAGTAAAAGTAATTGATCGCAATATATCGCAATTATTGCTTTTGGCCAACAAATTCCGAGCAAACGACAGGCTGGATAGAAAGTCCATCTCGTTCGAGCATGACGGCCCTCCCCAATACGATCGGTGGTACCCTTCAATTATGAAGCGCAGGCCAATCGCGCTCACCGGCTGCGTTCTGCTCGGGGTTGCGTTGCTCTGTTCGAACTCCCGGCAAGATAATTCGAGTCAGTCGGTGGCCACAGCCAAAGATGCTGAAGTGACCACTGATCTTCAGATCCAAAGTTCCGTCTTGCGGATTGAATTTGACCACAACCTGCATAGCCAGGTAGTCGCGTTGTTCGGTGGGGAGCCAAAACCGTTGACCTCGGTTGCAGCATCGGAAACGGTCGCAGGCGGTGGCCGCACTTGGAGCGACTTTGCCCTGACCTCGGCTCATCGAGAGAAAGTATCTGACGTGTTCGGCGCTGGTGAGCGGTTATCAGTGGCTGGCCAGTCTGGAGGCTTGCGCAAGAGCATCTCTGTCACGATTTATTCCGACTTCCCTTCGATTGCCATCTTTGACGTTGAGTATACGAATATGGGGAAGGCTCCGCTTACATTTAGCAGCTGGACCAACAACCAATATTCATTCACTGCACTCGCCTCGGCCAAAGGTCCTCCGTTCTGGTCTTATCAGAGTGGCTCGTACGAGAAGCGTCCGAATTGGGTGCTTCCGCTGCGACCAGGATTCCGGCAGGAAAATTATCTGGGCATGAATGCCCGCGACTACGGGGGAGGAACTCCCATCGTCGATGTCTGGCGCAAAGACGTTGGTCTTGCGGTAGGTGACGTCGAACCCGGACCGCGCCTCATTTCGCTTCCCGTTTCCATGCCGGATGCTCACCATGCCCGCGTGGCTGTCCACTCGAATCACGAACGCACGCTCGATCTGGGAGAAAGCTTCCATACTCTTCACACGTTTGTTTCGGTGCATCAGGGAGACTATTTTCGCACGCTCACGGAATACCGGCGGCTCATGCAACGCCAGGGATTTCAAATGGCTTCCGCGCCCGACAGCGCATTTGGTCCGATCTGGTGCGCGTGGGGCTATGGCCGCTCGGTTCGGCTCAAGCAGGTGTACGACACGCTGCCAACAGTTAAGAAACTGGGCTTCGCCTGGGTCACGTTAGACGACGGCTGGCAAAACAACTACGGCGATTGGGACGTCGACCCCAAGAAGTTTCCGCATGGCGACGCCGACATGAAAGCACTGGTCGATCGCATACACGCGGAGGGATTTAAGGCGCAACTGTGGTGGTCGCCGCTGAGCGCCGTCCCCAATTCGCAACTGCTGAAGGAGCATCCCGACTTCCTTCTGTTGAATCAGGATGGATCGAAGCGGAAAATTTCCTGGTGGAACTCGTTTTATCTTTGTCCAGCCGACCGCGCAGTTGTGGAATACCACAAAGCGCTGGTTCGGAAAATCCTCGGCGAATGGGGATTTGACGGCCTCAAACTCGATGGCCAACATATGAACGGCGTTCCTCCCTGCTACAATCCCGCGCACCATCACAAAAGCCCGGAAGATTCGGTAGAGGCGCTGCCTGATTTCTTTCGCGAAATTTATGAGACCGCCCGCAGCGTGAAGCCAGACGCGCTGGTCGAGTTCTGCCCTTGCGGCACCGCGTACTCGTTTTTCACCATGCCACATTTCAATATGTCGGTTGCCTCGGATCCGGAAAGTTCGTTTCAGATTCGCTCGAAGGGCAAAACCCTGAAAGCGCTGATGGGCGATAAGATTCCTTATTTTGGCGACCACGTCGAGTTGAGCGACGGAGCCAATGATTTCGCTTCTACGGTTGGCGTCGGAGGGGTCGTGGGCACACAGTTCGTGCTTCCGAGTCTGGTCAAGAAGCACAGCACGTCAGATTTGACACCGGAGCGCGAGAAGCTGTTTGAAAAATGGCTGCAGATTTACAAAGAGAGAATGCTCTCGCGAGGCGAGTATCTCGGAGAACTTTACGACATCGGCTTCGACCGACCCGAGGCTCATGCGATCCGCAAAGGCAACGAAATGTATTATGCATTCTTTGCCCGGCACTGGAGCGGGCCGATTGATCTACGCGGGTTGCAGGAGCGCACCTATCACATTGTGGATTATGTCAACGGCAAAGATTTTGGAAGCGTTCATGGCCCCAAGGCGACGATTTCTGCCGAGTTCGACAAACACCTGCTCATCGAAGCTCAACCCGAGTAAGTCCGCCAATGGAACCGCGCCCTAAGAACGCAAGTGAGCGACTGCAGGAGACCATCCGCCGGAATCGCCGAAGCGAGAAAGTCGGCGTGTACGCGGTGTGCTCGGCTCATCCCAGCGTCATCGCGGCGGCCGTGCAGCAAGCCGTCGAGGATAATTCCGTTCTGCACGTCGAATCTACCTCGAGCCAGGTAAATCAATTGGGCGGGTATACCGGACAAACTCCGTCGCAGTTCGCCGAGTGCATTCATTCCGCGGCACTGAGCGCTGGACTTCCCCGGGAACGAGTGTTGCTGGGCGGCGACCATCTGGGCCCTTATCCTTGGCGGGAACAGCCGTCCGTCGTGGCGATGGACAAGGCTTGCGAACTGGTTCATGCTTGCGTACTCGCCGGATACAACAAGATTCATCTCGATCCGAGCATGGCCTGCGCCGATGACAAGAAGAACGGCCCCGACGAAAGCACTGTCGCGCGACGCGCTGCTATTCTGTGTCGTGCCGCAGAAAGCGCATTCGCCGATCTGCCGCCGGGTTCTTCGCCTTTGCTTTACGTGATTGGCACCGAAGTTCCGGCCCCGGGCGGTGAAACGCTGGCGGGAACGGCACCCGCAGTTTCCTCTGCCGAACAAGTCAATCACAGTTTAGAGCTTTTCTGCGCTGCCTTCGCTGAGCAGAACGTATCGTCTGCGTGGGAAAGAGTCATCGGCTTGGTTGTGCAGCCGGGAGTCGAGTTCGGCGAAAACGTGATCTTTGATTACGATCGGCAGAAAGCAAGCACGCTTTCATCCGCTTTGCCGGACCATCCGCTTCTGGTTTACGAAGCGCACTCTACGGACTACCAAAAGCCCACGGCTCTTGCCCAGATGGTCGAAGATCATTTCGCCATCCTGAAAGTGGGACCGTGGCTGACGTTCGCGTTTCGGGAGGCGGTCCTCGCCCTGGCCGCAATCGAGCGGGAATGGCTTGGTCAGCGCAAAGGAATTCGGCTCTCGCGAGTCTGGGAAGCTCTCGAAGCCGCTATGCTGCGCAATCCAGTTTACTGGCGTTCGTATTATCACGGGACTGAAGACGAGATTCGGTTCGCCCGCATCTACAGTTACAGCGATCGATGTCGCTACTACTGGGTCGACACCACTGTGCAGCAAGAACTGGCCAGACTCCGCGCCAACCTTGACGCTTCTCCTCCGCCGCTGACCCTGGTGAGCCAGTATTTGCCAATGCAGTACGAAGCGATCCGGGCCGGAGTTCTTCAGGTGAAAGCTGAAGACATGATTCAGGAGCACATCCGAGCGGTTTTGAGGGTTTACGCTGCGGCCTGCGGGGTAAAAAAGAAAAATTAGGGGAGACCAAACGCATACAGTGAACTGCCCGCCGCAATAGCAACATATTCTTTTCCGTCTACCGCAAAGGCCATCGGCGAGGCGTAGACTGCCCCGCCCATCTGAAAATGCCAGAGAGGTTTTCCTGACGCGGCATCCAGTGCGATGAAATTCCCTTCCGCATCGCCCGTGAACAACAGCCCGCCAGCCGTCGAGAGCACGCCCGACCACGTGGGCGAGATGTGGCGAAATTCCCACTTCACCTGGCCGCTTGCGGGATCGATGGCGCGCAATGCGCCCCAATACGGCTCAGCTTTATCGGAAGGAAAATAGGCGCTGCCATAATAAGCATGGCCCACTTCGTAGGGCTGCGGCGCCGTGCTGAAGATGTCGCACTGCTCTCGGGCGGTTACGTAGAAGAGATTGGTTCGCGCATCGAAGCTAGGAGCCATCCAATTCGTCGCCCCAAGGGCTCCCGGGCAAACGGTCCGTCCTTCGGGCGTCGGCGAGCTCTGGTTGTTCGGAACCGGCCGTCCCTCTGCGTCTTTGCTGTCACTCCAGGTGATGCGGCCATAAGCATTCGCTGAGAGCAGTTTCCCAGTGTTGCGATCAAGAACATAGAAAAAGCCGTTGCGATTGGCCTGCGCGATCAAGTGTTTGTCGCCGGAATCGATCATGATCGGAACCTGGGTTGCGTCCCAATCATGTTCGTCATGTTTGGTGAATTGAAAATACCAGTTCAGTTTTCCGGTGTCGGCATCGAGAGCCAGCAGAGAATTGCTGTACAGGTTGTCGCCAGCGCGTCCTTCGCCACGATTCGACGGCGACGGATTTCCGGTCGGCCAAAAGAGTTGGTTGGTCTTTGGATCGTACACGCCGGTGTTCCACGCAGGCGCGCCGCCAATTTTCCACGAATCGCCTTCCCAGGTATCGTGACCCGGTTCGCCAGGGCCGGGGACGGTGTAGAACCGCCACTTGCGCTGGCCGGTGTCCGCATCGTAGGCATCGATGAAACCGCGGATGCCGTATTCACCGCCGGAGACGCCGAGAATCACCAGGTTCTTTACCGCCAGCGGCGCGAGCGTAAAGCTGTAGCCTGCTTTGTAGTCGACGGCGACGACATCCCAAATGACGTTTCCAGTTTTGGCGTCGAGCGCGATGACGTGAGCATCAAGCGTGCCGAGAAATACCTTGTCGCCCAAGATGGCGAGCCCGCGATTGACCCGGCCGCAGCATGGCCGAATATCCGAGGGCAATTGATGCTGGTAAAGCCAGATTGGCCGGCCGGTGCGGGCGTCGAGCGCGAACGCCCGATCGTCCTGGGCCGTGGCATAGAGGATCCCGTCAACAACCAGCGGGGTGGCTTCAAACTTTCCCGTAGCGGCGGTTTGGTAAACCCACTTCGTCGTCAGTGAATGTACATTCTCCTTGTTGACTCGATCCAATGGACTGAACCGATTGCCCGCGTAATCGCCCGAATAAGTGAGCCAGTTCTGCGGTTCCTGGGAAGAATTGAGCAGCCGCTCGAAAGTGACCTGGGCGTCTGCTTCGACCGTGAAGACGGCGCAGATTAACGCCAGCAGAAAAATGCCACGCGGCGCTTTCGTCGGCGTGGTCATTTCGCACCCCCACTGAGCAGGAAAGCGATGATGTCGTCCAGATCCTGGTCGCTGAGCAGCGCCGGGGTGTAGACGGGCATCAGGGACTCGCGACTTTTTTGTATCGAACGCAGCTTGTCTTTTTCGAACAAATGAATGTGCTCAGCGGTATCCATCATTTGGAGACTGAATTGGTCTTCGTTCAGAGTGACGCCTTTGATCTCGTGCCCGTCCGGAGTTACGACCGTGACGGTTTGATATTCCTGCGCGAATTCTTTGGTAGGTTCCGTGAGCCCCCAAGCCAAGCGCTTGCTGGGATTGCGAACCGACTCGACCAGCGAATCTACGGTTCGCGCGGTGCCAACAGCCGTCAAGTCAGGACCGAGGCGTCCTCCGTTGCCTTCGACCATGTGGCATGAGGAACAATTGGCATCGCCGTAAAAAAGTTCTCTTCCATGCGCGGCATTGCCAACGGGCTTGGCCGGCGACTGAACCTGAATGCTGCGCAGATACGTGATGATCTGCCAGATCTCCTCGTCGGTCATGCCGACGCCTTGACCGTTGGTGCCGTTGGCGGGCATCACGGTGCCGGGGATGCCCTGGCTGATGTTCTGGAACAGATCGGCGTCGGAGTCTCCGTGCCGTTTGTGGGCGCGAGTGAGATCGGGGCCGCGGCCGCCGCCGCGTGCGCCGAGTCCGTGGCAGAAAGCGCAGTTGATGCGGAATTCAAATTCGCCGGCCTTGGCTGCTTTGGGGTCGCCGGAAAATGGGTTGTGGATTTCGTCGGCGAAAACTGACGGGCTGACAATTATCAACAGCCCAATCAAGAGAACAAGCCGGGATATGCTCTGCCCAAACGCAATCCGCGTTGCCGTTGCCGGCCGGCCAAGGAAGTTTCCCGGATGCATGAGAATTGCGCGCATCATAGCACAGGGTTCGCGGGCGGCCAACCCGGTTGAGCCAGTCGTGTCGGTAGCACATGATATGTCCGGTTGAGATAGCACGTGAAATGTCCGCTTTGCGGGCGGTGAGGATAGGAGACCATGCAGAGCATGGAAGCTTATCCGAGGGCCGCGATGGAGCGGGCGATGAA
>JBAVAQ010000048.1:0-2290 GCA_049585795.1 Terriglobales bacterium
GTCCATTTCTCCTCGGGTTCCGAAATGCCGATTCCGAGCACGGGGCAACCCGACTTCACGCTATGCGCCTTCAAAAAGCCCCCGATGAACCCTGCCGCCCCGGTGATCATCACCTTCATGATTGGCCCTCGCGTCGCACGTTCGCCTCTCTTTCCACAGCTGCCAACACATTCTGTGCCTTCTGATACCGCTCCGGAGTCCCAATGTCCACACATTCAGCAGAAAATACAAATGCATCAATGCGCCTGCCACTCGCTAGCCATTCCGGAAAAAGCTGCTCTTCCAAGGAGATCTTTCCCGCGCGCGGAATGGCCGACAAAAGTTTCTTATTGAACGTGTAAATGCCAGCGCTTTGGTAGCGCGTATTTAGGACACTGCTCTTCTCCGCAAAGGCTACCACTCTCGCATTCTCATCCAGCAGAACCGACCCCGCATCGCTGCGAGTCTCCGCCATCACGACAACTGTGCCGTCTGTTGCATCATCCTTGCGATGCGCTTCGATGAGGCGGCTCAAATCAACAGCCGCGTAGCTATCGCCGTTCATAATGAGCGCCACGTCTGTCGTGATGTCATCGGCCGCCTGGGCTAGCGCGCCGCCGGTCCCCAGAGGTGATTCTTCGACTGAATAGACCAACTCCAAGCCAAATGCCTGCTCTCCAAAATGCTCGCGAATAACTTGATGCTTGTACCCCGCGCTTAGGATGACACGCGAGAACCCGTACCGCTCCAATTGGCCGAGCAGCAGTTCCAGAAATGGGCGGCCAGCAATCGTGGCCATTGGTTTCGGGGAGTCGCCGGTAATGCTTTTCAGCCGCACTCCGGCGCCACCACACAGGATGACCACATCAGGTACGCGGGACATATTTTACGCTGGCACTTCGGGCAGGCTCTCGTATACGGCTTCCGGCTCGTATACGATGACCTGACTGCCTCGGGCCGAAGTCGCAAAAGGTACGCACAACAATTTGTGCAGCCGCTCGATCACGCGCTCTCGCCGGTCAGGCGAAACAAAAAAGAGCATGAAACCTCCGCCGCCGGCGCCCAGAAGCTTGCCGCCAATGGCCCCGGCACCCAACCCGGCTTCATAGATTTCGTCTATGAAAGGATTGGTGATCTTGTCCGTCAGCGATTTTTTGACCTTCCAACCTTCGTCGAGCAAGCGGCCGAATTCCTCAATGGGCCGGTGAGAGTTCGAGATGATCTCCTCCGCTTCGTCAACCATCTGGAACATGGTCGTGAGTTCTGTCTGCCGCTTCGGCGTCTCCTTCACCTGCTCCTTGGCGATTTCCGAAGCGGTGCGCGCGAATCCCGTGAAGAAAAGCAGCAAATGATTCTGAAGATCGGAGAGTCTGCTGCTCGGAGCTAACAACGGCTTCACATCGATTGTCCCGTCGGTGTGGAAGTTGATTCGATTGAACCCGCCATAGGCGGCGATCACTTGGTCCTGCGCGCCAACCGCTTCTCGAAGCACTTCCTGTTCCACGTGAATCGCGTCCTGGGCGAGCGCGTGTTTGTCACGCATGCGCTCCTTGAGCGCATACAGACCCAAGAGCAGGCCCACAGTGAACGCGGAACTGGTTCCCAGGCCCGTTCGCGCCGGCAGGTCGGCCACGTGATGTATCTCGACGCCTTCGCGGACTCCCAGAAACTGCAAGCAGCCCCTCACGGAGGGGTGCTCAATGGCGTCATTGGTGATGACATTCTCGACCTTTGAGTACGAAACGCGGCTACGGTAGTCGAAAAATGGCGGAAGGCGCCGGCACGTTATATAGCAGCACTTGTCAATCGCTGTCGACAATACTGCTCCGCCATGCTCACGGTACCAAACTGGATAATCGGTGCCGCCTCCGAAAAACGAAACGCGAAGGGGCGTGCGCGTGATGATCATCTGCTCATCCTTTCCAGTATTCTGGGAATGAAATCAGCGCCTCAGCTAATGTGAGCAGTCCGCGTTGGGGAATTCTTCGAAGACGCAGCAACACACTCTGGATCTGGCGCGCTCACAAACTGCCCGCAAGTTCTCGGTTTTCAATGCGAAAGAGTACTTTGTCCCACCACCTTATCACTGACCATTTGAGCCGTGGCAGAAGAACTTGAGCGCGTTTCGCAGCCTGCAATCCAAACAGTACCTTGATCCAGGCATACTTCCAGGATAGGGGTGGGACTCTCAGTTCTCCTCCCAGGTTCCTGGCTGTCTCGGCAGCCTCCGCAAAAATATCGAGCCTTGTCGGATAGAAGAAAACCATCCAATTTTGCAGGAATTGCACACAGGCAGCGCGAACTCTATCAC
>JBAVAQ010000049.1:0-8678 GCA_049585795.1 Terriglobales bacterium
TGCTCTCTCCTACTTCTGCAGCGTCATCATGGGGGAACCCGTGGTGCGGCCGACCACTCCGAGATATCGACGCCGCGCATCCTCCCCGGCAAGAGATCTGGGGGCTTGCCGGTCGCGTCCGCGCCGACGCCCTACTTCCCTTCCCCTTATCTGGCGTTCTTCCGCTGTACGTGCCGTTGGCTTCGGGTCAGTTCCAGTTTCGGGATCAAGCCGCAGGCGAGGCTGCTTCGCTCGAACCCATGGCATGCCGCTTGCTCGGTTACGGAATCCAAGAATACTTTCCTTTCTTCCCCCGGAAGGAATTTGAATTCTCGGCAATCCTCGTCATCACTCTCCGTAGCTCTTCTGCCCATTCCGCTTCGGTTTTCTCAACTACTCGCGCACCACCGGCCAGCTTTTGCTTCTTCGCGAGCTTTTCCTGGGCGAGCGATTCAATATATCGGAGCCGCGATTCCTCCCCGACAGACAGCTCTGGGCGCTCGCCGATTGCGTCCAGGCCGTAGAGGCCGGTTCCCTTCCCCACACTGACGTTGCCTTGCTGGGCTTTCCGGAACACTGAGAGTGTCCCCTGTGCCCCGAGTTCGTTGCCAAACTGATCCCACAAAATCAACCGGAATGGCGCCGCTGCAAAATTACTGTAATGAGCCGGAGTCGGCCTGACGCCCGTGGCCAAAAGCCACCCCTCTATGATTCGGCCGCGGACGAGAACCAGATTTCTTTCAATCTGCGAGTTCAGTACTTCGCATGGCGAAAACTCCCGCCCTCCCAGTTTCCAAACCCGATCGCGATCATCGAACGACTCGGGCACGATTTGGTCGTCGTAGTCAGTCGATAGACCCCAGTCCGTCAAAATCATCCCAGATCGCTCAACCACCAGGCGAACCAGAGCAGCGTAGTGGATCCCGCCGGTGGCCGATTCGAAAACCATATTCTCTGTCGGCCCGCCCACTACCGTGTCGAGCGCTGGCGAATCCTCTTGCCACTCCTCTGGAATTTCAACCTCGAGGCCTTCGGCTTGCAATCGCCGCAGGCGCTCTCGATACTCGGCTTCTTTGGCACGGCTCAACTTCGGTTGTTTGCAAATTGACATGTTCTCCTCCTATAAAAAAACGGCAAGAACGGCAAAACTACTTATCCGTTTTCTTGTCCGTCCCTTGCAGTGCTTGGCAATCGGGGCAATCTTTTCGAAACGGCAGCTGCAGCCGGAATTCTTGAACGTAGTCGTGGACGATGCCGCGAATCTCTCGCGAAAAGCGCAGGACTTTGCATTTCCCGTTGCTGGTGGTGCGCAGAGAGAGATCCCGCAACTTCCAGCCGATTTCCTTGCCGCTGTATTCGTGAGTCACGCCCCGAGAGCGCAAGATCGTGTTTACCCGCTTCGTAATTTCACCCACGGTCATTTCGTCCTGGCCGTGCGAGGGCGTCCAGCTTACTTCCACAATCGCCACTCTGGGATCGCGGGAGCGTTGCGCCGAAACATCTTGCTGGTGCGACTCGAACAGCGGGGTCAGGAGCTGGATAATTCCCGGGTCTTCCGGAATGCACGCCCCCAGGTTGCGTGCCAACTCAAATTTTGCCAAGGGATGCGTCGCCGACATGAATGGATCCACCCCGCTGAGATGGCGCAGGCGAAACATTTCGAGCTGGGGCTGGAATTCGGCCGCGATCCTCGTCAACAACTCATGGCTCAGGGTGGGCAGTTCGGCCCGCGGCAACACCAAATGCATTACGTCCTCGCCCCAAGCATCGTGGGGATCCTCCGGTCGCAACAGAACCGCTTTGGCGCAACCCAACTCGCGTACCGTGTCCCCGGCTCCTGCAACGAACATCCCCTGCCGGCTGGCCGAAACCCAAAAAGCCCGCGCCTTGTCCGACAGCGTCGGGTCATCCACCATCAGAGTTGGGTGCAGAAAGAGGGGAAGGCGACGGCTGAGTTCAGCGACCTGGAGTGCGCGACGAACGAGCGGGCCCGACAGCCGAAAGAACTTGTGAATTTCGTGTACGGGCGCGCCGCTAACGCACAGCGTAAGCGGGATCAGCAGCAGTTCGGGGACTGACGAGGCGAGGATAAAGCAAGTTGTGTAGGCGGCCAAATCTTCCGGCAGATCCGCGTACTTGCCGTACAGGCCGGCGATTTTCCCGAAAAGCTCGGCGTCGGTACTGTACTCGGCCACACCGTTCGGAAACCTCACGGCCTGAAGGATGCTGGGGTGCAGCTTGTCGGGATGATAAACAACACCGCCGCACTCTATTGTCGGAGCGATAACCAGCCCTCGCGTCGCGCCCCAAAGAAGAAGATCGAGCCCTTCTGCATCTGCCCCGGTCACCAGATCGAGGATCTCGCCCGTCGGCAATATCTCGCCGCAGGTGGCTCGCAGGGAAGGTCTCCCAGATTTTCCGGTTCCCCATGGCGTCTCCATAGTGCCTCCCTCCGCAGCACTCGGCGGATTGGGGCACGAACGGCATCATCTGCGCCGACGACCTCAAAAGCCGAAAGCTAGCGGCTGAATTTTGTCTTGATTGGAACTATGGAAACCAAATTCCCTAGAAACTTCTTATGGATACCTGATCGGGCTGGCCACTCACAATTGCTATTATACGTGGATAGACTCAGAGAGTTCAAGTTTTTTTAGAAATCGGGTCCACGGCGACAGGCGAAGCCAAGTTTTAACCACGATGCGCGGCGTTATGGCAACGGCTGCTTACGGTCGTCCCTCCGGTTTCTTAAGTTCCTTCCGGGCGAAGAGAGGAAAGCATTTTGGGATTGCGTAACCGAGAAAGCGGCCGTGCATGTCTTTCCGTCCAGATATATATCGTGTAACGATATATCATGGTATCTCCGGTTTCAGAGGGTAGATTACATAACCCACGTGCCGTCATTCATCGACGCTCCCACGAACGGCAACGCTTAACAGAAAAAAGCCGAACCGTGGTTCGGCGGTTCGGCTTCTCCCAACATGGGAGGTTTGTCATCATGAACTACAGCTTCTTTTTACACGAGCGTGATCGGCCTTGTCTGTGACGCGAATCACGCTTGAAAACACTAACGCCTAAGAGAAAAAGCCGAACCGGGTCGGACGGTTCGGCATTCGATAAGGTGGAGAAAAGTAAACTCAAACTTCTTTCTACAGGCGTGCGGTCCGTCTTGTCTGTGACGTTTATCACACACCCAAAACGCCAAGGATTAGCAGTCTCAGGCGTCAGTGCAACTCATTTCCTGCCAGGCCCAGTTTAATTCAAGACCGTTTTGTGCTCCACTCGACGGCCAGAATCTCCCCGGTGCAGGTCATCTGAACTAATCAAGGTAGCGCTAGCACTCAGTACCCGGTCAATAAGTGAAATCGCGATGTTATAACAGTTACTTCGTCCGTTAAGTCTTCCAAGGGGAAGACCAAAGTGCGCAAGCTCCGAAATAAGTAAAGATATTCTCGTGCGCGGAATCATGGACTTTCTTCAACCAGTTATTTGCCGCCTCCCGCAGCTCCCGACTCGATGGCCTCTAGGAACCGGGCCACGCTCAGCGAACCCGATACCTGGCTGGGTGAATATTCCTTAAACGTCGCCAGAAACTGTCCCACTATTTGTACGGCGGGAACCATCGTCCACATCGCCCCACCAGCGGGCATACATCATCGATTCGTCTTGGTAGCGCTCCCACGGATCTTGCCGCAGGTTGGTCACCAGAGGAACGTTTGTCGAATCTTCTTTGCCGGTGAAGAGGTTGCCCTCGATGGTTTTGAAGCTGAGCTTCCAGGCATTGTACCGAACCGCCATTAGATCGGCGTTATCACTGAAATAGAAGGCCATTACACTCAAAGCTCCTTGGCATTCCAAAAGGTCGCTCTCGCGATTGCACAAAGCCGAATATATTTGCCAAGATTTCCCCCTAAAGCCGTCACTTCACTGAAGATGCTGCTCTGAACGTCAATTCCCGCTATTTAACGATTGATCTCCCCCAGATTCGTTTCTGGATAACTTCCGGGTTGCCGACCGGCCGCCCAAAGTCGCCCCACCGGCAGCCCGCCGGCAGCAACTACTTACAGCACCCATCCCGAGAGTGGGGGGTCTGTATCACAACCGAACGTGACGTGGCTCACGGTGCTGGTGCTCGCGATGCTACACCCTCTACATGACGGAGGAACTGGAGGTCCCCTTTTAGTCCGAGCCAGCGTGCCACCGGAGGGCGCTGGGTTCCTTTACTTCTAGCCCGGCAGCACGCGCAAGTTCCTCGTCTTCATAAATTCGTGGGCAGCTGGTAGCAAATCGCGCCTCGTCGAGCCGTGAAGCTGTGAAACGCTGCTGTGTCTTGATCCGGGCTGTAGACGCTTATGCTTTCTAAACTTTTCGCGTGGAGAAACTCCAATGCTGCATCTCGATACTGGTAACACAGGTTTCATGATTTTATGCACCAGCCTGGTCATGCTGATGACGCCCGGTCTCGCTTTTTTTTACGGCGGCCTGGTAGGGCGCAAGAACGTGCTCGCCATCATGATTCAGAGTTTTGTCTCTATGGGCTGGACGACGGTGATCTGGTATATCTACGGCTACTCTGTCTGTTTCAGCGGCGACTGGCACGGGGTCATCGGCAACTTCCACAACGCCTTTCTGCGCGGGATCGATCTTAGTACTCCGTCGCCGAACATCACCATCCCGGCATTTGTATTTATTGCGTATCAGATGATGTTCGCCATTATCACGCCCGCGCTGATCTCGGGCGCGTTCACCAATCGGGTCACCTTCAAAGCCTACATGCTCTTCCTGACCGGCTGGCTGACCTTCGTTTATTTTCCTTTTGTCCATATGGTTTGGGGTGGAGGCATGCTGCAGAAATGGGGCGTGCTGGATTTTGCGGGCGGCATTGTGGTGCACAACATCGCCGGCATCGCCGCGCTGGCGTCGGTGCTGTACGTGGGCAAGCGGCGCACGGCGGATCCCGGTCCGCACAGCATCCCGCTGGTTGCCCTTGGAACCGGACTACTGTGGTTCGGATGGTATGGCTTTAACGCCGGAAGTGAAATGCGGGTAGATTCTGTGACCGCGACCGCATTTCTCAACACCGATTTGGCAGCCTCGTTCGCAGCGGTCACCTGGATGCTGGTGGCATGGTTCAACGAAAGGAAGCCGAAGTTCTTAGGCTTGTTGACAGGAGCCGTTGCTGGACTGGCGACGGTTACTCCCGCGGCCGGATACGTCTCTCCCACCACTGCAGTCATCATCGGCTGTGTTTCCGGAGTGGTTTGCTACTACGCGGTCGAGATGAAGAACAAATTGCACTGGGACGACGCCCTCGATGTTTGGGGAGTTCACGGCGTCGGTGGTTTTCTCGGCATCGTTATGTTGGGGATTTTCGCCAGCCGCGCTTATAACCCTGCGGGTGCGGATGGCTTGCTCAACGGCGATCCGATTTTCCTCTTAAAGCAGGTCGTTGCCGTTACCTTCTCGTCGGTCTGGGCCTTCGTTTTCACCTACGGGATGTTACGAATCATCGATATGTTCACCCCGGTGAAAGTCAGCGAGATGACGGAAGAGATTGGACTGGATGAATCCATTCACGGTGAGCATGCCTACGAGGACGCATTCCACGGCGAGGACTTGGCGCGAGTAGTAAACCAGGCTCATGAGGAGGCGCTGCAAGCTCTCCGGAAATGAAGAGAAAGGGGCTTTGGCGAGCGTCATAGCGGTCCCTGGCAAAACTGGTCGTGGCAGGGGTGATGGTGACGTCATCCCTGCTTGCACCTTCACAGGTCAGTGCTCCCGATCCAGTTCCGGCTGTTGATCCCGATCACTAGTTGAGACGCAGCATCGCCTGAGGCGGATGACCGGAATTTCCGGAAAATGCATTTCGGTCATACAAGTTTTATTTCTTGGGAGGTTGGTGATGAGACGAATCGGCGTCGCGGTTTTGATACTGTGTGTGTGCTTGGTGTCCGTAGCATGGGGTCAGCAGCCAGCGGGCAAATGCCGGAAGAACTGGACCGAGTTCCACCGCATCAACATGATGCGCTGGAACCCGTGTGAAAAGGTGCTTAACGTCCACAATGTCGGGGACCTCGGCTTGAAGTGGAGCTACATCACCGGCAATCAGGTGTATTCCTCGCCCGCCGTGGCGAATGGGACGGTTTATGTCGGCTCGTGGGACCAAAACGTGTATGCGTTGAGCGCCAGCAACGGCTCCTTGCTGTGGAGCTACACTACGGGTAACAGTGTGAATTCCTCGCCCGCCGAAGCGAATGGGGTGGTTTATGTCGGCTCGAACGACGGCAACCTATACGCGCTGAAGGCCAGCATCGGCGCCAAGCTGTGGAGCTACGCTACCGGCAATCAGGTGTGGTCCTCGCCCGGTGTGGCGAACGGGGTAGTTTATGTCGGCTCGGACAACGGCAACGTGTACGCGCTGAACGCCAGCACCGGCGTCCTGCTGTGGAGCTACGCCACGGGCGGCAATGTGTATTCCTCGCCCGCGGTGGCGAAGGGGGTGGTTTATGCCGGATCGAATGACGGCAACGTGTACGCGCTAAACGCCAGCACCGGCGTCCTGCTATGGAGCTATGCTACCGGCAATCAGGTCTGGTCTTCGCCCGCCGTGGCGAATGCAGTAGTTTATGTCGGCTCGAAAAGCGGGAACGTCTACGCGCTGGAGGCCAGCACCGGCGTCCTGTTGTGGAGCTACGCCGCCCGCAGCTATGTGTATTCCTCGCCCGCGGTGGCGAATGGGGTAGTTTATGTCGGCTCGGACGACGACAACCTGTATGCGCTGAACGCCCGTACCGGCGCCAAGCTGTGGAGCCACGCCACCAGCTTTCTTGTGGATTCCTCTCCCGCCGTAGTGAATGGGATGGTTTATGTCGGCTCGGACGACGGTAGCGTCTACGCTTTCAGCTTGAACAAGGGTCAGGAGTAACCGTCCGCAGAAACAGGGGGGAGCTTCCAACCGCCGCGCGGCCTAGTAAATGATTCCTCGCGAACCCTCAAGCTGAAAGTGTCTGTCCGGCCAGTCGCAACTTTGTCGAGTGCGGAACTCTGAGGCTTGCAGCATAACTGTCCCAACGCTAACTTCCGAATCACTGTTTTCGTCACTTGACGGGATTACATTACTTAGCTTCCCAATGCGATCACCTAGAACGGTGATGCCTATCACTGCAAGCATTCCTACCCCGTCGTAGCTTGAGTTTGAGGTTCCCTGAGCCCTTCTTCATACGCAAAGTCGGCCCCGCAAGAACTAAATCAAGGCAAACTCAGAAATGTCGGGTTTCCCCCAAGACCCGGGTACTAGCTTGTGATCACTCTCCGGGCCGCCGCGAAACCCAAACAGTAACGAGTTCTAACCGCCCACGAATTGAGGCGATTCGATTAAGAACGGAGGAGGGGTTATGAAGTATACGAAACTCTTAGGAACCGCAAGCACGGCTCTGATGATTGTGATCATCATAACTCTCGCACTGGCACCTGGCATCTGGGCACAAACCAAGTACAAAACGCTGTACAAGTTCAAAGGTGGCAAAGACGGGAGTGCGCCCAATGCCGGCGTGATCTTCGACACAGCAGGAAATCTCTATGGCACAACCCTCCAAGGAGGTAATGCTCGTTGTTCAAATCGGTTTGTTCAGGGCTGCGGTATCGTATTCGAGCTGACGCCAAATGCAAACGGAGGATGGACGGAGCGGGTGCTCCACAGATTCAATGGCAGGGACGGATCGAATCCCGACCAAGGCACCCTCACCCTCGACGGGCAAGGCAATTTATACGACACGACATTCGTTGGCGGTGGCATTTCTCGGTGGATACACCGTGTATTGCTTCATGACGAGATTCGGAGAATGATCAGTGGTCTAGCTACTCGAGAGAGCCCTTAAAGCGGCGCTTTGGCTTGGGTCAACATGGGAATCGCGGAGGGCATGTGCCCCGCGTGTTCTTCCCTTCGAAGAAACTTAGCGAATGGGAACCTGTTATATCATCGCGATGTTGCTCGTTGACCAGCGGTCAAAATGTGTAATGGCCTCCCTTGAAAAGAGCCGTAACTCATTGCCTTGTTTGGTGATGTGGCCCAGCCGTCGCCGCTGTCCGCTGGAGTCCTCCAACGGCACCAGTCCCAGATAGCTCGCGATCTGCTTGCCACACTGAAACCGATCGGCTCGGCCGATGATCAGCACAAAGGACAACGCGGTCAATGCACCCACTCCGGGATGCGTCTGCAAGCGCTGCGCTAGGGGGCATTTTTTCACTTCTTCCTCGATTGCTTGCGTCAACCCGGCAATCGTCGGAGTCAGTCGGTCGAGCAACTCCAGCAGATCGCGCCGGCGTCGACTCGCCCACGGGGCTAAGGCGAATGATTCCAGTTGCTGCCGCCCGTGTTCCCGCCACAGCCGCTGCTTGCAGCCCAGGCCCTCGTTCAGCGCCACCGCTTGCAACTGGTTCATGATCCGCGTGCGCGCTTGCACCATGCGATGCCGGTGCCACAGCAGTTGCCGTAGATCCCGGTTCTCCCAGCTCGGTACCCAGATCTTCGGGAAGCGATCTTCCAGCATCAACTCCAGAATCAACTGCGCATCCCGGCGATCCGTCTTCTGCTTGCGCACTCGCTTCGCCCGGATCTCCGCTGCATCTCCGATCCACAACTCGAAGTGCAACTCCGCGAGCAATCGTTCAAACCAACGCGCCTGTCCACTGGCTTCCATCCC
>JBAVAQ010000050.1:0-58630 GCA_049585795.1 Terriglobales bacterium
TAAAAGATGGCGCCGTAGAATGGCCACCTTTTCTTCAGCAGTGTAGTGCTTGCGCTCTTTTTTCATACGTTCGCTCCGCTATCTTAACGGACGAACGCTTTCTCCATTTCCAACTGAGGCAGGACAAGGGTCTGAATTGAAGTTCTTCGCTGGTTAGGAGAATGCGGGATTTGTCAGCACGTTTCACTCTGGGTAACACCAGGGTCTGAATTGAAGGGGGAACGAACATGGCTCCCATTCTCTGCCTGAAGAAGAGTTTCACTCTGGTTACACCAGGGTCTGAATTGAAGGCGGTTAACGCGGGAGAACAGAACAACGTTGCCTTGCGGTTTCACTCTGGGTTTGACCAGAGTCTGAAGTGAAGGGCAGCAAATCAGAACGCTGGCACGGTTGGAGCGGCTGTTTCATCCTGGGTTGACCAGGGTCTGAATTGAAGGTGAGAAAGTCCAGGCTAAACCGTGAGTACCACATCGTTTCACTCTGGGTTGACCAGGGTCTGAATTGAAGGTACAAGGGTGATCTGCCGCCGCGTTAACAAGTTCGAGTTTCACTCTGGGTTACACCAGGGTCCGAATTGAAGTATCTTGTACTCGCCGCGCCACAGTGTCATGTTCCGGTGTTTCACTCTGGGTTTGACCAGGGTCTGAATTGAAGGTGCCATTTTGCATGGGCAATAAACTCACGGACTCCGTTTCACTCTGGGTCATACCAGGGTCTGCATTGAAGGCTGCAAACTGAATCAGTTTGGACGGTAAGCAGGTTGGTTTCACCCTGGGTTACACCGGGGTCTAAATTGAAGGATTGTTGAGAATACCGCTGCCGAGATGAGCTATCGTAATTTCACCCTGGGTTACTCCAGGGTCTGCATTAAAGGAAGGGCGATCCTGGAAATATTAAACGGGTCCACGCGGTTTCACTCGTCTTCACGGGCGGGTCTACATTGAACGACGTAGTCCCTTGAGGAGACCCTATGCGGAATGCTTGCCTGCTCTTGGCGATGCTGATGTGCGGGGCAGTCGTGCCTGTTCAGACCATGGTACAGGTCCCGTCGCATCAAGGTGGAAATGACCTACTCCAACGTTGTCAACAAGCAGTGGAAGCAATTGATGAGGCTAAGTGGAAGGATGCAAATGAATCCTTCGACGCGGGGTTTTGTTTGGGTTTGGTTCAAGGAGTCTCGTATGCCTCTGCCGATGTGTGCACGGGAGAGAGTGTTACGTTCTCACAAATGGAGAGAGTCGTGGTTAAGTTCTTGCAAGACAACCCTAAGAAGTTAAACCTCAATCAGAGTACCCTTGTTGTAAAGGCGTTATCCAAAGCATTTCCGTGTTTGAAGAAAAAGTGATGCGGTGTCCGTTCACTGAACTGATAAACTTCGGCCATGAACATTCACGATATAGTGGCGAAGTTGCGGCAGGAGAAACTACGTCTAGAAAGACAAACAGAGAAGGTGAATCAGGCTTTGATTGCGCTTGGTGGTCTAGCTGGGAAGCCTGGTCAGAGAATAGTGTCGGCCTCTGCCCGTCGCCGGATGAGCCTCGCGCAGAAGGCACGTTGGCGGAAACGTCGCGCAGCTAAGAAAGCCGTAGCACGGATGAAGTAACGACGGGTAGGTTGCTTCAGGTTTTCGTTCATGATTTCCTGCCAAGTGATTTTCTCAGGGTGTTCACCGCAACCCCCAAACGTCGAGCGATGCCACGTTGCCCCAAACCTTCACGCTGCAGCTTGCTCACAGCTTTCATGTTCACAACCACCACAGGACGACCGAAGCGTGCGCCTTTGGCTCGTGCTCTGTCCATCCCAGCCTTGACTCTCTCAGATATCCTGGTGTGTTCCTGCTGTGCAATAGCGGCCAGCAAGCCTATGATGGCGTCACCAAACGGGCCGAGAGAGTTGACGTACTGCTCGGTGAACGACACAAAGCGAACACCTGCTTGTGTCAGTTGAGCGAGGTACAGATGTGTCTGCAACACGCCTTCACGAGTGAAACGATCCAGGGACCAGAACAACAGCACATCAAAGTGATGAGCCGCAGCGTCTTTCATCATCTGTTGAAACTGAGGACGCTTTCCGTTCTTACCGCTGAGTTGGTCCACATATTCCTTCTGAAGATTCCACCCAGGTTGTTTGCTTGCGAACTCCCGCAACTGCAGCAACTGATTGAGCGGGTCCTGGCCTTTGTCATCGGTTGAGACACGGGCATAGATTCTGACCCGCAGCTTGTTGTTCATATGTTTTCCTCCACCTCACTAGTGTATCAACAAAGACTTCATTAATGAAACGGATATTGCACCCAATCTGAGGCGGGAGCTAAAGGACTTGCGGTGGTTACCTTCGTAGGACCTTTTTGATACACCCTGGGATTAACCGTAACGTGTACGCCTGGCTTTGAGCCAGATTTTCCGGCACCGCACTGTTCTGACTCGACTGCAGGACCACAGCAGAGACACACCGAGGGTGATACTGATAGCGCATGCATGATAGGCCGCTACCCAGGCTTGTGACGCCCTGGTTGTTCCCCGAGCTTATCCCTCGGGCTTATGGCTCCACTGGAAACCATGGTGACCATCCTTGCGAACTCACTTCGAACTCCAGTCGTAACCCACGGTTGTAACCTTCGTGTCAAGCTCTGGGCCTAGGGTATCTCCCTGGGGCATTTCACTAGGGGGGTATACCACCGATATATGACCCCCTATTTTTCAGCGGGCAAGGTCATTCAATATTTTTTCCCTCTACGTGCGAAGTCCGATCCCCCGCTCCATACCCCGCTTTGAACGGAGCTTGATGCCACGGTCGTTCAGCGCTCGATGCCCCGGCTCCATACCCTGTTTGAAACGGAGTTTGAAACTCCGCTCGATGCGACGGGTAGCATCTCATTTCATACGCCGGGTTACCTATCCCCAGGCTTTCCCCGAGGTGTTTGGCTCCACTGGAAGCCATGGTGACCATCCCGCGAACTCTGCTGCGAACCGGAGTCGTAATCCACGGTTGTGACTTTGGTTTCAAACCCCAGGGAGGAAGTAACTGCTGGCTAGATTTCACATGGGGTATACCACCGCAAATACCACCCTTGTTCGGCGCCGGGGGAGATCACTGTGTATTTCCTCGTGTACGTGCGAAGTCCGAACCCCCGTTTATTCCCTGGGGAAAACTTCAACTCAGCCCGTCGTCCATCCTAGGTTTTTTCCAAAGCATGACCCATAATTTTTTTTCGGTCGGCGCAGTGGGCCTTCACGAAGCGGGACCCCCGGTGTAGATGCGTAGCGGTTGAGCAGCGGGTAGCATCGGACTGTCGCCCATGGCATCGGCCACACCCGTGGCACGTTCCATTGATGTCCAGCGGGATGTCCTCACCCAGGTCTTCGGCACAGTCGGGACAGTACCGGCCAGCCGGATCACGCTGCAGCTTTGGTGACTCGATCTGAAAAGGTGGTGCGCCTTTACGAGGATTGATTTTGTTCATTTCGTCTCCTCTTCGACTTCCACAAGCACCATCCCGCCGAGAATCTCTTTTTCAGGGATGCAGCCTATATCAATATCTAGCCGAAAACGATTGTACTGGTCTATCCCAGGATCGTACGTTTTGAACCGCTGTGCAACGCTGGTCATCCATACCCAGATGTATGCGTGACGAGGCAATGCTTTTGCTTCCTCCAAAGTCATGGTACGGAACGTGCCAAACCCGCCCCCGTCACGCTTACTCTTCTTTAGAATCACCCCGTTCACGAGTCTCCCTTCCCTATACTCCTCGACTAGGATTAGGTCGGCATCTACAGGACAAGAACTCCAACCATCTGCCGACAATCCGTATGAGCCGATTTCTTTGCCAGTGGCGGCGTCAAAAGCTATGAAACTTCCCCTTGGAAGGTTGTAGGAGCCATCCCAAATGTTGTCCCACTTGGTGAGGTTTATGCGCCGTTCGAAGTATGGCCCATTCATTTCTTCCATGTCTTCCACCGTGCCCCCGTACATTGTGCGAGGACCGATACGCACATATAGTTTCTGGCCGACCTTCAGTGTTCTCACGTCCATTGTGTTCTCTCCTTCGATCATGACCTCTGTACCTCTCCATCTCAATCGCCAGTTCAATAATGGCGTCGAAGATACGGTTGCGCAGCCGCCGTCAGCGGATATTCTCCAACGCAGGTGAACGTGCGTTCCCTTGCCGTCTCCCGAATACTATTTCGTTCTGCTGTCGTCATTGAATATCGGCGCAAACATTGGAGGACGGACACAGTGCGGGTCCTCTCGGCGTTCCAAAGACTTTTCATGCCTGAGAAGGTAGCACCGTAACCTGCATCGGAGGTGATGCACCCGGAGTTACCTGAGTACATGTCCTAAAGTAACCCCTGCATCACGGCTCAATAACATGATGCTAAGAATATTCTGGTGATTGGTCTTATGAACGACCGGGGATACTCCTGGCGGAATGTGAACGTAGTGCCAGACAGAATCAGCCTGACGATGAAGTCCTGGCGCTAGCTAGGGAAACGATTGCAGAATTTCTGAAGTAAAAAGTTTTGTCACAATGGGAGTCAACATGGACATCAAAACACTGAAAGTCGGACAGAGAGTCACGATGCACAGCGGTAATATTTACGGCGGAGCCGGTACTGTGGTGAAGGTCACAAGCTACGGCGTTGCGGTACAGGCATTTCGCTATTTGCATGACGGCACAGAAGTACAAACAGAGGGGGAGAATTATTTGATGCACTTCAACTCTGACGGCGTATCCGATAGCTACACTGTAGAAGCTGGTCCTTGGGAACTAATGCCCACAAAACAGGAGACTCGATGAACAAACTCACGGTCATGCTAATTGCGAGGTGACGCTGAAAGGTTCTAGGCTCTAGGAGGGCACAAATGGACACAACCAAACTGGTAGTTGGTCAGGACGTTTTTATGCGTAGCGGTCAAGTCGGAAATTGGGGCAAAGTAGTCAGGGTTACGCCCACAGGCGTGATAGTGCAATCGGAACCCATTTACGGTGGTGACCTGATTCGGTTCGACAAGAACGGCATAGCGTGCGACAGCAGTGACATTGACGTTGACGGGTACACGGATATCCCACTGTTCGATTACGACAAGACAGGATATCTTGCCCCTGCACCGTGTGACGTTGATGTTGACATTGAAAGAGTCAAGGCTGTCGTATCCCAATACAAAGAGGGGGAACAAACGATTCCCTCCGCAACGTCTCTCAATTCTCACAATGGCGGTGACAGACGTAAGTTCAGGCAGCGTTTTTGGGAAGACTTTGAACGCCTAAAAAAACATAGTAGGTATAGAAAAATCCCCGGTACGAGTAGTGGACCTTGGAAACTGTACTTAAACTGGGGCGAGTAGGGGGGGATGCACAATGGATATGAGAGCATTGAAGGTCGGTCAGAACGTCCGCGTATATCTCTTCTCCCGATTCAAAGACGCCACAGTGACAGAAATGACTGAGAATTACGTGCGGATAGAAATTGCTCCGTCTGTTACGAAGTGGTTGCCAAAGGGTTCGGAACGGAATACGAAACTGGAGCTAGTAGACGGGAAGTGGGAGAAGTTGGAATGGGTGCCGACTACTGCAGGTGGTTTTTGGAAACCAGTACCCCTACTTGCGGACGATCTTGCGAATTATAATAGAACTGCAAACGAAAACGGATACCGCATAGATTTTAATTACGACGGCAGCCAAGCTGGAGTGTGGGAGGCAGGTGGCGTTATGGACGACCCACGACCTATAGCCGACCTGAAAATCTTTCTCAAAGAAGGCGAGTAGTGGACCTAGTTTTGCTCTGCACCACGAGATGACTGAAGCTGGTGCTCTTGCCGTGGAAAGGTGGTTCTTTGTTTGTTTTGAACATTACCCTGCGGGAGTCTAAGTGTTTCTCCCGCAGGGTTTCCTACCGTCTTCTAAAAACCAAACAAAGGAGAAAGTCTAAAACGGGTCTGAAACTGTTCCATCATTGGGACGTAATCGCAATGCTGATTTTAATCGGCGTTGTCCTTGGCTTTGAATTGCTCGTGGTGTTCACAAGATCGGTACGTCACGATCACGTTCCTGTTGCGAACCTACATCCCGACCTGGGCACTGGCCATGGTGTGGGGCTGGCTTGGCTGGCATTTTCTAATTGCGAGGTGAGGAAAATGGACATAAGCAAACTAGTAGTTGGTCAGCGTGTGGCCATAGCAAGCGGCGTCTATGGAGGTGGTGGCACGGTAATCAAGGTTACTCCAGACGCCATAGAAATAAAAGCCGACTGGCGGTCTGACACATACCAGTTCAACAGCACTGGAGAAAGCACTAAAAAGGACACAGACTGTGGACCTTGGTTCATCGAGATTGAAGAGGAGTTGAAGTTGGACCTACGCAAGCTAGTACAGTATCAGCACGTCACTCTGTCCGACGTACTTCCAGGAGTTGTCTCAAGCAGTAGAGTAGCGAAGATTACCAAGGGGCACATTGGCGTGGAAGTAGAAGCTCAGATTAACGGCGTAGACGGGGCCTATCTCGTAGATTTTGATTACGACGGCCATGTAATCCGACTCTACGATTGGATCGAGACTGACACACCCGGGTATTACGTGGAGTTTAGCCGGACGCGGCCTATAATACCCGGCCTGAAAATCATTGGCATCAAAGAAGAGGAAACTCAAGAATAAATAGTTTTCAGCACATTGGCGTGGAGTGGGCTATCCATTTCGGGTAACCTGCCTCACGCCATTTTTGCGTTTATGGATGTCTTAGGAAGATAAATATTTTCACGTCACATCTGCTAGGCTTCCTCCCTCACCCTCCCGTTTTCAAAGTAACCGCTTCAGTCAGACCAGCAATAAACATGCCCGTTGACTTCCACGTTTGGCTTGTCTGTACATAGCTCCCCACCGACAGGCACACATTTGGAATCGCATGAATCACAAAAGAGGGTATATTTCCAACCGATCTTATCGTGAGAGTAGGTTTATAATAATGCCGCTTCTTGATGGTAGGGTTGGTGGGGACGAGAAGTATATCCTCACCAATAGCAGGATGAGGTTATGTTTATTCCCGAAGACATTCTCTCGTGTGTAGTCTTTGTTGGCTATCGCAAGGCCGACAAATCGTACCGCATGGCTGGTACGGCATTCTGGATTGTTAGACCCATGGCGGACGACATAAGAGAGAATTTCGCCTACTTGGTCACGGCGAAGCACGTAATAGAGCATATCCGCGACAAACTGGGTTTGGCCGACGTGTATCTGCGAGTGAACTTAAAAGATGGAACCCTTAAATGGACAAAAACCAAATTGTCCGATTGGGTTCTTTCTGGCCATACTGACGTAGCAGCCATGCAAATAGGAATCCCCTTAGAGTGGGAGCATAGCGGTTGGCCGATGGGGGGATTTGCAGAGGAGGCACTGATTCGCAGTAGACGTGTCGGCATAGGTTCTGAAATATTTGTTGCGGGCATGTTCTCCCGTAGGCTCGGTAATCGGAAGAACATTCCAACCGTAAGAATTGGTAACATTGCATCCATCCCATCGAGAAGCGAATTGGTTCACACGAGCATGGGAGATTTGTCGGCCTACTTGGCCGAAGCTCGTTCGATATCGGGCATTAGCGGTTCACCTGTTTTCGTGGACATCAATGGCTCATTGCCCTTGTACCGTGATCGGGGTCCGTCATTTTTCCTGATTGGCTTGATGCATGGCCACTACGATGTCGAAGAACTAAAACATGACGATGCCATCGTGGACGATGGAATCCAAAAACAAGCGTGAACATGGGAATTTCTATCGTGATTCCCGCTGAGGAGATAATCGCAGTGATAAAAAAGTTTTCTGAGAACGACCAGAAAGCAGTAGCGGATTACAGAAAGCGCAATGCTCCAACCATGGATGTACATGATGCCAAGAAACTCAGAAAACCGCAGAAGGTGCGGAGATTCCAATCAGTAACGCTGTAAGTCAGTGGCGTTGGTTGGCGGGAATAATTGACGTTAGATATTTGTCGTAATCTTCCCAGTCTTGCTTACTCCATTCGGTGTGTGGTTTGTTTCTCCATGGTTGTTCCAATCGCTTTTTACCGGCCAGTAGGCCCAGGGCATAAAATGGAGTGACAAGGACGCAGAAAAGAATTTCTGGTCACACCGAAGTTGCGGTCCCAGATCGACGCCCACCTGAAGCAGTCTGGCGAATCACTCGCTGAGTACATGAGACGTGTGATAGCTGCAGACTTGAAGAAACAAGCGAAGTAGCTCCACCGGCTCAAATGAAAGGTAAAGACATGGAAACACAAAAGATGAGTAAGGCAGAGAAAATTGCAGCCACTGCTGTGATGGAAGAAGCTCGAAGAAAACGCTGGAAGGAGACAATAGATTATTGGAAGAATACACCTAATCGCTCTGACAGACAGTCACTGCTAGCCCGCAGGGAACGTCTGGAAGAACAGCTAGAAGATGCAGTGAACCACCTGGACTACCTGCAATCCAAAAAATGCGACGATGGGATTTACAAAGAAATGCCAGAGTTGAAGGCTTTTGTAATAGAAGAGTGTGAACTTAACATTCGCATCATGTACGACGACTTGCGGGATGTGTTCTACCTCCTGAAGCGCCCCAAGGAACTTGATCTGGAGGATTGGATGGGGGTGGGGTGGTACAAGGCTAAGGCCCCACGAACACCCTTGGGGAAACCTCTCGGCTGGTGTCTGGAGTCTGAAACTTCAGCCTCAATGAAGTACGTAGCAAAGTGCTTCAGCTTCGTCATCAAGCACACCAAGGACAAGGACAGAAAGGAAAAACTTCGGAGGGACAAAGAAAGGGTCCTATTCAATAGGCGGTATCAGCGGTCCAAAGGCAAACTGTGGGAGGACATGCACCTGAATGAAATTGAGGTGGAAAAACTGGGCATACAAACCCCGTTTGATTCCATATTTCCCTCGAAGATACTTTCGGAGCTTATAGAGAAGCAGGTGCCGAGCAGCTTGAAATGCATGGAGGTACGTGCAGACGCTCTGAAAGCTACAAAGAAGTTGATTAGAGCAATCTACACCGAGTACCCAGAGCTTAAAAAAAGGAGGAGGAAAAAATGAAGGACGCAGTAGTGGTTGAAATGCTAGGAAACACCACGGTCGATAGCATCCGGTTTGCAATCGTCAAACTGGCCATGCCGTGCATGCCCGTGGGCACTGCGCTGAAGATAGCTGCCCGGCTGGCCGAGAAGGCCCGTGGTAGTGAGCAGCGTATGGAGCGAGTGTTGTGCGAGATTGAGCGTCGTGCGACCGCATAGCGACCCGCTGTGCCACGGCAAAAGCATGCCTTGGAAGCCCTGGGAGACGCCCGGCACCGGCCCGTGGCACTCCCTAGAGGAGCCAGCTTCGTTTGGGCTCCAAGGCCTGGAAACAGGGTCAAAATGGGGGTTTTTAGCCGAGTCAACTTTACAATCCTCAGCGCTGGAGGGGCCTTGCAACAAAACAAACGAGTTAACGGTGAGCGACCTGAAAATAAAGTTGGTGTCGTGAATCGTCATTTTACACGTCTTTGGGGGTATGTGGCCCACACCCGTATTATTGGCTGCTGAAACGCATGTTTTACCCTGGTTTTATACCCGGACGTAAAATCTAAAGTGTAGAAAACAAAGACGTTGCTAAGGCTTGACTTTCAGGGATACCCCATGGTACACTGTATACAGGCGTGGGAAATGTGTGTCTACGACATCCTCCCAGGACCGACCGTAATTCCCCTCAACTCTGACAACTTGAACACCGGCTCCGACCGTTTGTCGGGGCGTTCGCATTTGTGTGTCTAGGACACAAAACAGTGGCACACCCTTTCATTAAACGCAGGAGATTATCGTGGAACAAAAACTCATCGCGCTAGAAGACGTAATCAGCAACCCGTTTCGTCAGGAATGGATTTCACCGATGCGTCCTGAAAAAATATCGTCTCTAGTCTCTTCGATCCAGACGCACGGGTGGTGGAAGAACGTGACCGTAAGAAAGTCTGAAGATAAGCCTGGAAAGTTTGAATTAGGATTTGGACACCATCGCAGGAATGCCCTCACCCCCTGTGGATACGCATCGGCTGAGTTTATGGTGGACAACTTAAGTGATGCCGACATGCTTCGAATGATGACCACCGAGAACTACGATCAGCGAGATGACGTTCGAACAATCGCAGAGCGCGTGTTCTGTCTGGTTGCACTGGGCTGGGATAAAGGTTTGATTGCGGCTCCTGCACTAGACGCACGAGTGAGGCAGTCTGATATACGGTACACCCCCAGTTTCAGCCGGAACAAAAAACCTTCACACACAAACGCTGTGGCATACAACGTCATCAGCATAGCACGTTATCTGGGTTTGACTCGTCCCCTTGCAGACGGCGGGATCGAACCCGTGGATGCACTGATAGCGGCAGTCAACTTACTCGCCTGTGAAGAACAAGGCCTGATGAAGATCGACGATATCGGAGTCAACGCTACCGTCAAGGAATATCTCCAGACGACCAAAGCCAAGTTGAGTGGAGTTAGGGAGCGACGTTCGAAGCGCAAGTTGGCGGCAGCTTAACCCTCGGGTCCTCCCAGGCTTCTCGCCGGGCTGAAAACGTAGGTGAAAGCCGGGGAGCAGCGCTGGGACCCTCGTTCCCGATGCGTGTTCTTCACTGGTGCTCACAAGCAGAGGCTATCGCCCAGGCTTCTGCAGTTGCATTCTTATCCTCTGCCTCTCAAAAGAGCGTGCTCAATCCGGCGATATACCCATGGGTATCTTCCAAGGGTTGGGACAGGCTGACAGGCAGTCGTGTTTTTTTTGGCTCGGAAAAGCCAGGAACGAGAGAACGAGTGACCCACACACTGAGATAAGACTATAAGAATCACCTAGATACACGGGTTTTCACTCGTTCCTTTTCACTCGTTCCTTGAAAAGAACCACTTAAAAAGAACGAGTCAAGTGGTTGATACTAAAGAGCCATCCCTCCAGTCGTTCTCTCGTTCTTAGAATACCCGTGACACCCCTTTTTGAATGGGATTTCCGGCCCACCCACTGGCCGACCTGACTGCAGAAACTACGGTAACGGAAACTTCCAACGCCCTGTGAAGAACACGGGCCAAGAACCAGCAACAGTAGCACCACCCGCTTTAGAAGAGTAACAAGAACAGGAGTTGTACAGTGTCAAAACCAAAGAAGAAGTTCGAACTAGAATTTATTGAGCCGTTCAGCACCTTCGTTGACGGCAAGCCCAAAGCCATCCCGTATGTCATACAGGGGCTGCTCACCAAGACTGGCTTCAGCATCATCGGAGCAAAACCCAAGCACGGCAAGTCCACCATGTCTCGTCAAGAGGCAGTAGCAATTGCAAAAGGCAAACCATTTTTCGGTCGAGACACTGAGTGTGGAGAAGTAATCCTCGTGTCCCTTGAAGACCAACTTGGTGCCGTGGATTTAAGTCTTCACACTATGGGGTGGGACCCGAAGAAGGATGAGAAAATCAAGATTGTGACCAAACTCCCAAAAGAGTTGGACGATACCATCGAAGTCCTGGGTGACACCCTCACCAAGATGCCAATGGTTCGTTTAGTGGTCATCGACACATTGGCAAAAGCACTGCGGGTCAAAGAATTAAACGACTACAACCAAGTGCTGGAAACAACGGAGAAGTTCAGACTCCTCGCCCGTGACTTTCCAAACATTCATATCCAGGGTTTACTGCACTGCAAGAAAGCGGAAACCACCGACCCGTTCGACTCATTGCTTGGTAGCACCGCACTACGTGGAGAAACTGACACTAGCATAGTTATCTACCAGAAAGAAGACCGTAACTATGTCGTCGAATCTGAAGGACGACTCGGCATTCACCTGGAGCCCACCATTTTAACTGCTGAGATGGTCACTGCGTTTGGAACTCAAACAGTCAAGCAGTTCACTCTGGGCAAGGACTACGAAGAGTACAAGATGGAGAAGGCTGAATCCAAAAAAGCAAAGAAGGACGTGTCGATGCGCGACCGCATCCGTGAATACTTACAGACATGTGATGGCAAGTCAGTACCACAGGAACAAGTGCTCGATGATGTATCTGGCAACAGATCAGCAAAGTTGGAAGCCATCCAAGTGATGGTTATGGCAACAGAGGTGATTCGCTCAGGAAAGTCACGTAGCACAACTGATCCTTTGCACCTGCAGTTAAATCCAAATCCCAACAACCTGGCTGCCTTCGTGGAGAAGTTCAACGTAACAGGAGATGTGCAATGACCGACATCATGAATCAGAAGAGAGAACCCCTGATGGAACTTTGGAAAACCCTGATTCCTAATTTCTGTCCGACGGAAGGCCAGTTCAACCTGTGGCTGGCAATGTACGACTGCGACGATGAATTGCTGAAGTGGGGAATCAAGGAGACGGCAAGCAAGTTCTACCGCAGAAAAGGTGCAATGAGTGGCGACTACCTGGTCAGGTTTATGTCTGACATTCTCATCAAGAAAAATGCCACCAAGACTCAAGCAGATACACAAGCCGTGAAAGGAGCAGAACGCGCCGATAGCAAAAGTCAGACTCCAGGAGAAGACCCAGTGAAGAAAATAAAGAAACGCAAGAAGGACGACACCATTTCTATCGAGGTAACCACTCCGACCACCTAATTTTTCGAGCTTCTAAACGCTCGTTTTGTCGTAGTAAAGAACCAAACCCAAACCCAAACATTCCTGAGGACAGATACCTCGGGTTAGAGCCGGAGACTGCCCTATACAGGCTTCTGGCTCATGTTTATTTATAGGATAAAAATGAACGCACAAACGTTTGAACCTTTGCTCTCAGATACTCAAGCAGGGGAGTTGTTAGGACTGCACAGCAAAACTGTGCAAAGACTTGCACGGCGTGGAGAAATTCCTGCCGTCCGCATAGGACGCTACTGGAGATATCGGGCTAGTTCCTTAAACGCCTTCATTGATGTACACTCTACGGGCCAATCAGCCCGTGTGGACTCGAAAGGAGACCAATGACCACACGAGTGCATTATCAACGAGGAAGCCTCACACGAGAACCACGGGCGCACAGCCCAACCGTTTGGGTCTTCCGATGGAGGGAAAATACTTCAGAAGGCAGAGTAAAACGCAAGATGATTGTCGGCACAGTAGAGCAATATCGCACGAAATCAGCCGCACAGAAGGCTTGTGAATTACTCCGCACAAACATCAACAGGGAAACGTTCACACCACAAACCGTGGCGGAACTGGTGACCCACTACCGAGAGAAGGAATTGCCAAACAAGACTCCGTATACCGGGGAAGTTTATGGCGGATATCTGAAGACCTGGATTCTGCCGCAATGGGGAAAACTCTCGCTCTCCGACGTTCGTACGGTTGTCGTTGAAACTTGGCTAGGCACACTTCCACTAGCGAACGGAACGAGGGCGAAAATCCGCAACGTCATGTCTGCTCTTTTTGCACATGCGATGCGTTGGGAGTTTACCAATCGGAATCCGATAACTCTTGTAAGGCAGTCAGCCAAGCGAGAGCGAACGCCTGATGTCCTGACGGTCGCTGAATTGAAGGCGCTGCTGTTGGAATTGACAGAGCCTTGGAAGACGGCAGTTTTTTTAGCTGTCACTACTGGGCTGAGGGTTTCCGAATTGTTGGCCCTGAAATGGTCTGACTGTGACTTCACGGCGGGAGAGATTCACCTGACTCGTGGCGTCGTGCGTCAGCACATCGGGACCATGAAAACGGAAGCCTCACGCAAGCCAATCCCAATGGCTGAAGGTCTTGCTGATGTTCTCACCGAGTGGCGTGTACAGTGTGCGTATAACCAACCGGAGGATTACATCTTCGCCAGTCCGCAGATGGACGGCAAGCAGCCAATGTGGCCGACTGCAGGAATGGAAGACCACGTTAGACCCGCTGTGAAACGGGCCGGGATCAGCAAGCGAGTCGGCTGGCATACCCTGAGGCATACCTTTGGTACGCTTCTGAACGGTGAGGGCGTAAACACGAAGGTGATTCAGGAACTGATGCGGCATGCAAACGTCAGCGTCACGATGGACCGATACGTCCAGGCCGTGACCCCGGCTAAACGTGCGGCACAGAGCGGTATCGTTGGCTTGTTGGACCCATGTGGCCCCACGACGTTGACGGCTACCGCTGTAAATGGTTGAATGGAAACGGTTGGGCGCTTAACTCAGCGGTAGAGTGCCATCTCCACACGGTGGAAGTCATAGGTTCGAATCCTATAGCGCCCACCAGTAACCAACTGGTGTTACGGAAGTTATGCCATCCTGTAGGTGACATCCTATTTTTGAAATTCCATTACGGAAAAGTTCACGGCGACTGGACTGCGGGCTCGGGTGAAGTTCGGAACGGGTCCCGCCGCAACTTTCAACTGGCCGCAGGTTTTATATTTGTGAACCTCATGGCAGGCAAAAGGCCGAAGATGAAGACGGGATTGAACACTAACTCTAGATTTCCTGTAAAAGCGTTCTTAGCGGGTGTCATGTTGCTTGGTGTGGCGGCCATTTTGTGCGCCCAGGAGACGGGCATCAGCGCCGGCGGACGATGGATGGAATACGACTCGCAAAACGAAATGACTTTGGTCAAATCGGCGAGATTTGAGCTGGCGGCCGACAACTCCTTGCCGGGAAGCGAGTCGGCTCCGAAAATCCTGCTTTTCTGCACCGGCGGCAAACTGACCTTAGCCGACTTTCGTCCCAATGCCATGATCGCCCCGCCGAACCGTCCGGGCTTCTGGGGGCAGCCCCAGATGGAGGTCACGGTCCGCGTGGATAATTCTCACAGCAATCACGGCTGGAACTGGGTGAATGGCCACTTCCTTTCGATGGACAAAGGAACCACGCGTGAGATGCTGGGCGCGCAGGTATTCAAAATCGAGGTCGCGACCCCTCGCGGGCCGGAGATTGCGACCTTTTCTCCCGCCGGCCTCGACCTGGCCCGGGTGAAGCAAGCTTGTGATCTGACTCCGAAGAAGCCGTAAGGATCTTCCACGATCAGGCGGTGCCCACGTAGAGAGGACACTGTTGTCCGCTGCCTTTAGACGTGTACCACGATGTCTCGATTGATCGAGGAATTCCCGTTGACCGGGACATTCATCTGTTCGAGCTGCAAACGACAGAGGAATCCGAATCAGCCGTCGCCCTCAATGCACCATGGATAGCTGCCGTTTTACCAGCGCAGGCTTGTTGCTCGGGGTGAAGACGAACCTATTGCAGCCACCGGCTCAGCCGCGTTCATTGCGCCTCACTCAACGGCGCGTCTGTTTACCGATCCCAGAGGATGTAGTGCGGCTACCAGCGTGGCTCGCGGGGCTGGCGGGCGTGGCCCTGGTAGTCGTCGCGCCCACCGCCACCACCTGAACGTCCACCACCGCCTGGACGTCCACCGCCGCCGGGACGGCCGCCACCGCGGGGTCCGCCGGGACCGCGATCGGTCTTGGGACGAGCTTCATTGATATTCAAGGCGCGGCCGCCGAGCTCTTTGCCATTCAGCGCCGCAATGGCTTTCTCGGCTTCGCCGGCGTCGGACATTTCCACAAAGGCGAAGCCGCGAGAGCGTCCGGTGTCACGATCGGTGACGACGCTGACTTGATCAACTTTGCCGTGAGGCTCAAACAAGGTCCGCAGTTCCGTTTCCGTCGTGCTGTGAGGAAGGTTGCCAACAAAAAGCTTCTTCATGGATTTCCTTTTTCTGTAAGCCAACGCGAGACGTCAGATTTCGTCGGCGGGTTTGGTTGAGTGAGTCGCGTCGGAATGCAGGGCGCGCGGTTCGGTGGAAAGCGTGTTGCCTCGCAGCTCAATGGAGCCAGCTTGGTTCTTTCAATCGCGAAGGCGCACGCGGAATCCTGGGAGCGTTGTTTTTCGCGGCTGAAGTCCGGCCCTGATTATACCCGCTTGCCCATAGAAGCAAGGGAAAATATGAAGTATGGACTTTTGGCGGGCCGGAGGCGCCTATCCATTTTGGGGCTGACGCTGCGCGCTTGACCGGAAGGCGAACGTTACTTTGGAGGCAGTTCGGGGCGGGCTAAGTTGACTGATCTGCTATAATGTAGCTGCGTTTGAACGAAATCGGTTGTCGAGCAGCTTCTTGCATACCAGCTAGTCCTGCCCTCAGTACCTCCGACTCGCACCAACGTAAATAATCTGAAAAGGAAATAAGCGACAAAATGGCAGAACAAGGAACAGTAAAGTGGTTTAATGACGCCAAGGGCTACGGCTTTATCAGCCGCCAGACTGGCGAAGACGTTTTTGTGCACTTCTCGGCTATCCAGGCGGGTGGTTTTCGCAGCCTGCAGGAGGGCCAGAGCGTAGAGTTCGAGGTTACCAAGGGGCCAAAGGGCTGGCAAGCTGAGAACGTTCGCCCTCTGTAAACCGGCGACGTTTTAACTAGAATCCGTGCCCGTCTACCGCAACAAGGGGCGGGCACGTTCCACAGAAACAATTTGCACTCCCGGGTTTATGCGCCTTGGATGGAGTTGACTGCATGCAGGCTGAATCAAAAGGTTCTTTCGCCGTTATCCGCTACAATCTGCGCACGTATGAATCCGGCGGCGTTATGGCCGTCATCAAAGGCCGGGAAAGCGCCGAGTCTGTCCTGAAGCAATTCGAACAAAGCCAAACTTCTGAAGATCGGCACATCGGCTGGCGCTACTTCCTTGAGAAGACCGACCTGAAAGCGGGGATGGATCCCGCCGAGGCCACGGCGCTCCGTCAATCCCGTCTTGAAATCCGCGAAGCCGAAGCTTAGGCCTTAGGGATTCTCAGTCCTCAGATCTGCAAAAGCCAACTTTCGACCTGGGCAGTGAACTGCCGTCAGTGTCGGCGCTCGGTCTCGAAGAGGATGGTCGCGAAGTTGCGCCCTCCGAAAGCGAATCCTTGCTGGATGCGTCCAGTGACCGCCAACTTGGATCCGCTGCCGGGCACGCCATACCTCTTGCTAAACACCCAGATGGCTCCGGTGCCGTCGTCGATTTGGAAAACTCCGGTTCCGGCTGCTCCGAACGAATCGGTCACCTGCCCCGCGATAGAGATCTCTTTGCCGGCGAACCGGCCCGGGTCTTGGTTAATCTTCGCGATACTCTCGCGCGGGGGACATCCCACCAGCAGCAGACCGGTTAGGCACAACAGTGACGCGCACAAAACCTTGCTTCTATTGCTGGTCACGCAACTCTCCCATGCTATGAAAGATGAAAGCTGCAGGTTATAAACCCGAATGCTCGCGGGAAGTTGTCCGAACCACGCTCACGGACTTAGAGTAAACACAACGAGAAGACGCTGTGTCGATGCTGGAACATATCGGGAGGCTGTTTTCCTACGACGATTGGGCGAACCGCGAAGTCTTGAGTTCGCTGCAAGCTCTGCATGCGCCGCCCGAACGCTCGATCAAGGTGCTGGCTCATATTCTTTCCGCCGAAAGATTGTGGCTCGAACGCCTGCGCGCTGAAAAGCAGACGCTCCCGGTTTGGCCGCCATTCACGCTCGGCGAGTGCAAGAACGAAATGGACCGGCTGCCCGGATTTTGGAAGAGCTATCTCACTTCGCTCGGTGAAGTAGGTCTTCGTGATTCGTGCACTTACGAGAACACCAAAGGGGATACCTTTACCAGCAAGAAGCAGGACATCCTGCTGCATGTGGTCATGCATTCCGCCTATCATCGCGGCCAGATCGCCGCAGATATGCGGGCGGCCGGATTCACTCCGCCCTACACTGATTTCATTCATGCGGTGCGCCAAGGCTTTGTGAAATAGGTAGTGCGCTTGGTGCCAATTAACAAGCGAACGGATGTTAAGGAGATTTTTGCCCTCATCGCGATCTCTCAACCGCATGATCGCGTCGACCCATCCGTCGAATAAGCAGGGGCGCCAGAGCGCCAAACAAAGTGATTGGGATCAGTGGGTTCGTGGCAAGAGGCAGGTCCCACAGGCGAGAGCTTGCCCGATCGAATACAAATGTTGCGACAAGTAACGTTCCTGCTACCCAAGGCCAGATGAGTGTGAGCCAGGCCCCCCACCAAAGCGACCGGGCGAGACGTCCGCCGCTCCGTATCCAGTCTCCTTCCTTGACCAGCAGCAGGTAACCGGGCACCAATAAGACCTGATTGTGCGGCGCCAGGCTCGGAATGCTAATGCAGGTAAAAGCGAGGGCCAACGAAATTGCCAATTTGAATTCGTCAGAATCGACCGGCTTCGATCTTGCACGCCAGACTGCGAGCGCGGTGACGATAGCAAGTAACGCGAGGACAATCGTTTCCCCAACCCGACCAAAGAGTTCATGGATGCCTGTGGTTGCCTGGGTGTAATGAAGATATGGCTGGATGCCAGCGAAAAATTCCGACGGCCATCCCGGCAGCAACAACTCCGACGCCGCTATGAACACGACCAGGACTGCGCAGAAGCTGATCGCGATAGACTTTCGCAACCCCCATCGCCACGCTGACCAGAGCAGTACGCAAGCGATGAGATAAACGGAGAGCTGCGGTTTAATGGTCGCCAGGGCTAGCGAAAGTCCCGCTACGATAAATTGTTTGTTTGCCAAAGCGTAAACTCCGACGGCCACGAAGAAGACGACCAATACGCTAAGCTGCTGAAATTGGATTCCCTGAGCATAGGGGATGGTAGCGAGCGTAAGCAGAATGTAGGTGAGGGTCTTGTCATGTCCCGGCTTCAGTCCTATGACTCGGATCCAAAGGAGCACCGTCCAGATTGCGGCCGCAAGCAGAATTACTGTGAACGCTGCTTTGACCGCGTTAAATGGTAGTGCGATGGTGGGAGCCAGCAGAAAGACTACGAACAGCGGGTAGGCGAACCGCTGCTCGTCAATGGGATCAGTCGCTCGAGCGCTGTCGATTGGCCGCCCATAATAACCTCGCTGAATTTCCCTGGTAATCTCCACAGAATAGGGATCGTGGCCGTGCAGTAGCAATTCCCGCGTGCCAAGCCAACGCGGGAATAAGTCGGAGAAGTTCCGTTCGGGAAATCCGCTCACGGTCAGCCGTTGTTCTGTAAGTTGGCGGCCGTGAGCGCAGTATCCCCACATGAAGACGGCCAAGGCCAAAGCCAACACGGTGCTTAGATGTTTGCTCGACGTCTTCATGAGAACAGCCGGTTCACAGGGAACCATTGCATGGTAATTCAGCGCCCATTTCTGTGCTTGCGCGGCAGGCCGAGGAGAAAGATTCCATTGAGAGCGTATACAACCTAGGGGTACGGCTGTACCATTCGGTTTCTCGGGTATGCGGAAGCTGACGGTTATTGCCGGTGCCTTGTTTCTCGCTGGGGCGGTCGGGGTAGCTCTGGCTCCCCATATCCACCGCGCTCAGATTGAGAACAGTGATTTTGTAAACTTTTACGTGGGCGCGTTGATCGTGCACAGTGGAGATGGTGCAAAGCTCTACCAGCAGGAGACTCAGCGTGCAGTGCTGCGGTCGGTTCTGGGGCGCGACTCAATCCAATACTTTTTGCATCCCCCGTTTGAAGCGGCAGCACTTGCTCCCCTTGCGTCTTTGAGCTTCGAGCGAGCCTTTGTCGTGTGGACGGCGATCAATGTTGCTGTGTTGGCGCTGTTGCCGCTGGTCTTGATGCCGTGCATCCCGCTGGTTACCCAAAGGCCATATGTCGTCTTGATCGGATTCTTCTTTCTTCCCGTGCTTGTCGCGCTCACCCTGGGACAGGATTCGATAACTTTGTTATTTATCGTGAGCCTAGCCTATTCGTTGGCGCACAAGAAAATGGATGTGGCAGCAGGACTGGTTCTGGCACTGACGAGCATCAAGTTTCAGTATTTGATCCTCCTGATCCCTCTTTTGCTTATGTCGCGAAAGTGGCGAGTGGTTGGGGGTATTTGTCTGGGCTGCGCAGGCCTCGGTGTTATTTCCGCTTATACAATCGGCTGGCGTGGGTGCTCGAACTACTTCGGATTTGTGCGCGTGATTGACACCCTGGCAGGGCCGGGAGCGCCAAATCCAGCCCTAATGGTGAACGTCAGGGGATTCCTCGCAGGAACGGGATGGGCCCCGCATTCACTACCTTATGATGCTATAGGAGCCGCGGTGCTTCTCGGCTTGGCGGCGCTATGTGCGCAGAGTGCTCCGGTGACCAGGGAAAATGGCTTGGTTTTTGCTGTGTATATTGCCGTAGCCCTCACGGCCGCGCCCTATGCGCACTTTCCCGATGCTACGCTTTTGTGGCTTCCTATCCTGCTGGCCATGGACTGGCTGGCAGCCAATGGGATTGCAAGCACTCGCGCAGTCCTGATCCTCCTGGGTTGCGGGTCACTGTTCCTTTGGCCACTGTTGCTGCTGGCGCTCGGCGGGCACTATTGGTGGAACAGCCGGATCTACCTGGTTTTTCCCGCGATTGTGTTCTTCATTGTGGCTCTGACGCTGGGGCTCCGCTTCGGCAAAGAGCGCCCGTCCAAAAGCGGTGCTGTCGCCGCGCTGTAGTGACGTTGTTGGCCTTCCCCAAGGGGAGCAGGGCAGATGCAACCACTGGTAAAATCATTGCAACCATGAGAAAGCTTTTCGAGTTACTGGTTCTGATTGTCGTTAGCGGGTTGTCATTGGCGCAGTCCACGCCGCAACAACAATCCGAGCCGCAGTCCGTGCAGTCCCCGGCGCTGTCCCAGCAACCGTCCCCGACGCAGTCGCAGGCCGGCGCGCTTTCTGATCCCATTTCCAACAATGCTGTTGCTGAGCTTAGAGTTCATTGGCAGCTCATGCTTTTTTCGTTCATGGGTATCGGTGCGAAGAAAGATGCGGACGCGATCACGAACACGGCCTTTTCTCTGGACGCGGCGGAAGGCAACGTGTCTGCGATCCATCCGGTTCCGGGAACTGCGGGGCGTATCGGGGCAATGGCGGCGGGAGTGCGCGATCAGGTGTACTTGTTCGGCGGTTACGTGGTGGATGGGCAGGGCGGGGAAATGGTCGTCCCTGACGTTGGCGCGTATCAGCCTTCGCGCGACCGCTGGTTCCGCGAAGCTGATCTTCCCAAGCCCGTCGCTGACTCAGTAATTGGCGTCTATCGCGATCGCTACGTCTACCTGGTTGGCGGCCGCTCGAACGCGGGCGCGGTCAACAACGTTCAAGTCTATGACGTGGAGAAAGACAAGTGGGAGCAAGCTACGCCGATTCCAGGACCCGCAGTCTTCGGCCACGCTGGCGGGCTGGTCGGCGAGACCATCGTTTATGTCGACGGAGCTCGCGAGAATCCCGCCGGCAACAATCCGAAGTACGTCGCCTCCGACGAATGCTGGATGGGCAAGATCGACCATCACGACAAGACCAAGATTGAATGGAGCAAGTTGCGCAATCATCCGGGCACGTCGCGGTACCGTATCGCTGGGGGTAGTTCCGAGACCGATCAGAAGATCTATTTTGCGGGTGGAACTGACAATCCTTACGACTACAACGGCATCGGCTTCGATGGCAAGCCGTCGGAGCCGTCTCCGGTGACCTTCGACTTCAACTTGCATACGAAGAAATGGGAGACCATCAACGACAACAGTCCCGACCCAACCATGGATCATCGGGGACTGCTGGTGACGCATGAAGGTCTGGTGCTCATCGGAGGCATGGAAAAGGGGCAAAAGGTGACGGCGCGGGTCGCGCTTTTGTCGAAGGAACCGAAAGGGAAATGAGCAGGACCGCGGTATTCGCGTTACGGGTCGGGTGCCCCGCGCCTTGCGTTTTCTGCAAGGGGCGGCATAGCCCGCCTTAGGCAGGAACCAACAAACCCAACCACAGAATTCGTTGTCTTGTTGTAAACTTGCCGACAAACGCATTCTCAGGCCTTCACGCGAGCTGCCCCCACAGCCGGTCGAGGACGCGCGGACTTTCTATGCGAAAAGACGCGAATGCTGATGACAAAAAGGTAAACGATCACGCTGGTGCGCGGAAGAAGCCGTATCAAAAACCTGAATTCCGGTACGAGCGGGTCTTCGAAACCATGGCTCTGGCGTGTGGCAAGATGAGTCCCACCGAACTTCAGTGCCGCTTCAATCGGAAGAGTTCGTAGTGTCTCCCATGGCAGTCATGACTGAAGCTGGCGACCATCATAAACTCGATCTTGCGGCGGACGTTCTTCGAGCGGGCGGCAGCATACGCCTGCAGGCGCTGGGAAGCAGCATGCTTCCGTCGATCTGGCCGGGCGATGTGCTGCGCATCGAGCGCAAACCTGCGGAAGAGGTCGTTGCCGGAGACATTGTGTTGGTGGCGCGGGCTGGACGTTTTTTTGTCCATCGGCTGATCGAGAAGCGCGAGTCCGGGTGGGTAACGCGGGGGGACTCGCTTTCGCAGAATGACGAAACAGTTGCCGAGGCGCAGGTCCTGGGCAAGGTTTCGCACATTCATCGGAAGAGCGGAGTTCTGGTTCCAAGTTCGCGAGGCTCGCGGCTGAGTCGAACGCTTGCGTGGATGTTCCGCCGATCGGATCGGTTGCGGAACATCGCCCTACGGATACGTTTATTGTTCGACCGACGCGTGTACCAATGAAGCAGACTCTGCAGCTTGCGGTGAGTGAGCCAGTTTCCATCGGGATAGGCGGGATGGCGATTGCCCTGCACACCCGAGACCTCGGGTTTCGTCAGCTCCTCGAAGATCGCTATGCCGGATTCATACAGTCTGGTTCTCGTGCTCAATTTGAGTTTGATATTGATATCTTCGAGCCTGGGGAAACCGAGCACGCTGAGGACGATGTGCAGGTAAGGCAGCAGCGCGGAGAGTGGTTGCTGCAGCGCGGCGACTTTCAGGCGCGGTGGGATGCGAGGGGCCACGGTCACATTCGGCAAACGCGTAATCCGTATGCCGTCGACTCGGTACTGCGGATCGTTCATACCCTGATTCTGGCTCGGCAGGGAGGATTTCTGGTTCATGCCGCCAGCGCCATTCGCGGCGGGCACGCGTTCCTGTTTGCCGGCGCTTCGGGAGCGGGCAAGACCACCATTTCCCGTTTGGCGCCGCCGGACGCCGCATTGCTGACCGACGAAATCTCCTATGTGCGGCGCGCCGGGAACGCGTATGAGGCTTGGGGCACGCCTTTCGCTGGGGAGTTGGCGAAGGTCGGCGAGAACCAGGCAGCGCCCTTGAGCGCGCTTTTCTTGCTGGAGAAAGGTCCGGAAAATCGGATCGAGGAGCTCGCCGAAGCGGATGCAATCCGGTTGCTGTTGCGAAACATTCTGTTTTTCGCGGAGGATCCGGAGTTGGTGAGTTTGGTTTTCCGCTCGGCGTGCGAGTTTGTAGAAAAGGTACCCGTGCGCCGATTAGTATTTGTTCCCGATCAGAGCGTGTGGGAAATAGTACGCTAGGCACTGGAGACGACGTCATCGCTGAGAAGTACATTGCGCGGAGTTCGACCATCGCTGCCCGCCTGATCGGCGGCGAAATGATGATTATGTCGGCGGTGGACTCTACTTTTTTTACTCTCAACGAGGTTGCCACCGCGATCTGGCAGGCGGCGGATGGTCGCACGCCGTTGTCGGACATCGTGGCACGCAGGATTTGCCAGGAGTTCGAGGTCGAGGCGGAGCAGGCGGGGCGCGACGCGGAGCAGTTCGTGAGCGATCTTTCGCAACACGGGATTCTGTTGGTCTCGGAAAAGCCCATCACAAATTCGCCGGCCTCACCGCCGGAGGCGCAATGAGCCTGCTGGCGGAGATGAATCAGAAGGCGCTGGGGCTTGGCATTCCCATCAGCGTGCATCTCGACATCACCTATCGTTGCAATGAGCGCTGCGTTCACTGCTATCTGGATCACGACGACCACGGCGAGATGACCACTGCCGAGATCAAAGACGTGCTCGATCAGCTCTCGGATGCGGGAGTCTTTTTCCTTACGCTGAGCGGCGGCGAAGTTCTGATGCGCCGTGATTTCTTTGAAATTGTCGAACACGCGCGGCGGCTGCTGTTCAACGTCAAGGTGAAGACCAACGGGGTGATGATCCGCGAGGCTGAGGCCAGGCGCATTCGCCAGCTTGGCGTGGAGCAGGTGCAGATCAGCGTCTACTCGCACCGCGCCGAAATTCATGACGCGATCACGAAGTTACCCGGATCGCTGAAGCGGACGATCGAAGCGATTCGATTCCTCAAGTCGCAGGGTCTGAAAGTCGTGATTGCGAATGTGCTCATGGCCAGCAATTTCTTTGACAACGCGGGAGTGATGGCGCTGGCGAAAGAGTTGGCAGTGTCCTACACGCTCGACCCGACCATCACGCCGAAGATGGACGGAGACACGTCCGTTCTGGCGCTGCGCATTGCGGGACCTGAGCTGAAGCAGGTTTTCCGCAGCCAGGATCTCGTGGGCAACGTCGAAGAATTCTGCGCTCCGCCCCTGCCAGCGGGCGAAGACATTATGGATGGCCTGCCCTGCAGCGCCGGTCACACCGCCTGCTACATTTCTCCGTACGGCGACGTCTTCCCATGCGTGCAGTTCCCGCTTCCCAGCGGCAATCTGCGACGGCAGAAATTTGCGGATATTTGGCAGAACTCGCCGCAGTTGAAGGATGTGCGCTCGATCCGGGCCCGCGATTTGCCGACTTGCTCGACCTGCGCCCACGTCGGAACCTGTACCCGTTGTCCCGGTTTGGCGTATATGGAAGGGAATATGCGCGGGCCGTCGACCGCCGATTGTGAGAAGTCCTTTCAGAGGACGGGCATCGCCACTGCGAATATGTTGTCACGGGCGCGCGTCGGATCTATCTCTGGGTTGATCCAGATTCAGGCGGCCGTGTAGTTTCCCACCGTCCGAGGCTTTGCCTTCGCTGATGCGCTGCGGAGGGTTCCGGATGACTCCTCGGCTTCGTCGGGGCAGGCTCGCTAGGGCGCCGTCCCCACACGGGCATTGCCAAAATGAGCCTATCTCCGCCATCTCTCGTTGCACGTCGGTCACCATGAGGGAATCCTTTTGATCACTCTGGGTTACGAAAGTAAGGGTCAAGATTCCCAAAACCTAAGCGAAGATAAGAATGGCGTAATACTCGAGTGCCCAAATCAGTTCAAGGGAAGCGAAGGCTGGAGGAGGAGACTGTGTCCAAGAGATTGCTTTCACCAAGGTCGACAACAAGAGTATGGCTTGGATTGTGGTTGCCTCTCTTCATGATTTTCGCAAGTATGGGAGTCGCGAAGGCGCAGCAGTCGACTGTTCCGCTCGAGCAGCAGCATGTCGGGCGGGTGGTCGATTGGAGTTATCGTCACGTGATCTTCAGCGGAGGGTTGCCAGCTGGCGACTGGGATGCGGTCAAGGCTGAACCAAGAATCCTGTTCCATTTGGCGGAGCGGAATCCGGATAATTCTATTTTGCCGAATCCCGGATTGCACAATCCTCGACTGACTATTCCGCCGAGGGACTGGCATCCGCCACTGTCCTCGGTAAACCGGCGGGTTGATGAAATCCGAAACCAGAAGGGCCGCAACGTCAGGGTGGACTGGAGCGTGGCTCTGGGCACAGGCAACCTGGCGGCCAACACGTTTCCGGCCAAGTACGGGTTCAATATCAATGGGACTCCCAGCTGCACCAACGACTACGTAGTGTATGGATTGAACGTAGCCGGCGTCACCAATGGCCAGCCGAACCTGGTGGGAATTAATAACCTCTATAGCGGCACCGGCGGTTTCTGCGGGGCGAATCCCGCAGTCTACTGGGCGTACAACGGCAGTACGGCAGCTGGTTCGGTGCTGACCTCGACTTCGATCTCAATGGATGGCACCAAGATCGCCTATGTGGAAAGTGGCGCCACGTCCGCAGTGTTTCACGTGCTGACCTGGAAGTCGGGCGACGGGACCATCGCCAAAGCAAAGGCTCCGACTGTGCCCCCATCGTGCACGGCCACAACCTCGTGTCTGAAGTCGGTGACACTCTCGGCGACCGCGACTACGACATATTCGTCGGCGTGGGTTGATTACGCCACGGATAAGGTCTTTGTGGCTACGGATGACGGCAAGATTTACCGCTTGAGTTGCGCTTTCACTTGTGCCCTGAATAGCAATCCAACCATTGACTGGACCTACACTCTGCCGGTGGCGGGCACTGGAGGCACGCTGCCGCAGCCCAACGGGCCTGTTTACAACTATCCTTATGGTCTCTTATTTATCGGCGATCAGTTGGGAGAAATGTGGGTCATCAAGGCCAACGGCTCCACGGCCAGTTTGTTTGCGGGGCCGCTAATGGTCGGCGGCGGAGGTTGCGGGACGACGAATCCGCCCGGACGAACCGGGACGGGTTTCGCGGTCTGTACTCCGGCAAGTCCTGGCTATGGCATTCCGGACTCGGTGATTCTTGATGCCAGTGGTGGGAGTGAAAAAATCTATGCTTTCTCGGGCAACGATGGCACTAGCGGCGGCGCCGCCGTCGTCGCACAAATGAACCAGGACCTGACCGGACTGGTCCGAACTCACATTGGCCTTGGTGGAGTGAGCATGCACAGTGGGGCTTTCGATAACGAATATTGGGGAAACACGCCGAGTACAGGCGAGCTTTTTGTGTGCGGTACCGGAGCTGCCAATACCGAACCGACCCACTATTGGATCGGCTTTACTTCCTACCCCGTAATGAACTCCACGCCGACCGGGAGCTTGCTGCGGCTGGCCACCGCGAATCTTCCATGTGTTCCTTACACCGAGTTCTACAATCCAAACATCAATCTGGGGGGAGTTAGCGGCGACCATGATCTGCTGATTAGCGGCCTGGCGGGCGCGTCTCCAAACGGCTATATCATCACCGATGACATCAGCTCCGGAGCCATTACGGCGGGACTGAATGATGTGGCCTACCCGGGCGGAGTGAGCGGCATCATTGTGGACAATGACAGCGCCGACGCACAAGCCTCCAGCGTGTATTTCAGTACCTTGGGCTCGGTCAACGTTGGTACTTGTGCCAACGCCCACTGCGCCGTGAAGTTGACGCAGTTGGCTCTTCAATAGGTCGTCCACTCGTAGAAGCCCGTTGGAATTCGAGAATATCGGTTGATCGTTCCCGTCGATCCTATTCACGCCGCATTGCGGCGTCGCTGAATCCAGCACCCAAGCGCAATGCCGCGTTAGTTCATTCGACTAAGGTTACCGAGTCTGGCACGGACGGGCCATTCCTTCGATGACGGTGGAGGAGCACACTTGATTCCAGAGACAATCCAATGCTGCAAGCGTCGATCCAAACCGAGCTTTTTGTCACCCTGGCAGAGCACTACGAGCAGGATCCTCAGGAATTCGTGAGACTGCCGCAGCAGACGGTGGATTCTTCCTTGGCGCGAATAGCCGTCGCTGAACTGCGCAACGAAGGCTACGTCGAGGAACAGGTGCGAGGAGTGGTGAGACTGACGCCCCGCGGATATCAGGTCTACCGCAGCAAGCCTCTTCCCGCCGCTTAACTGTCTGCCACAGGGACCTAGAGCCTCTTTCCGATTCCTACGACCGGTATCTGCCAATATCGTTGCCAGAACGAAGCGGCTGAGTATGCAATAGCAAATCCGCATCTAATGCCGCTTGGCAGCACCTACAAAAGCGGTTGTGGAAGCCTCGATTGACCAATTCTGCGGTACACTCGTTGGGTTTACATCTGGATTAGTCCTAAGCTTTTGGATTTCGGGCGTAAGGCTGAGAGGAGATCGTCATGCACATTCGAATCAGTTTGGTGCTGGGCATATGCATTGCGCTGCCGTCCTCGAGTTTCGCCGATTTTCGTTATGACGAGAGCACGAAGATTACCGGCGGCTCCCTTGTGACTATGGCAAAGTTTGCCAGTGCCTTCAGCAAGCAGGCGCATCCCATTACGGACCCTGTCAACTCCACGATTCTGGTAAAGGGCAATCGAATGGCTCACATCAATCCAGACTCGACCGAGGTCATCGATCTCGACCAGGAAACGATTACGCGAATGGATCACGCCAAGAAGCAATATACGGTCGTGACCTTCCAGGAGATGAAAGCGGCGATGGAAGAGGCTGTGCGAAAAGCCCAGGCTCAGCCGCAGCAAGCTCCAGCCCCGCAGACGACAAATACTACTCCGCCCCCGCAAATCAACTTCAAGGTGACGGTTACGAATACGGGGGCCACTAAACAGGTGGCAGGTTTGTCGGCTTCTGAGTCAATTCTGAAAATGTCGGCCGAGGCCAAAGACCAGCAGTCCGGACAAACCGGAAACCTGGCCATTACCAACGACATGTGGATGGTTCCGGAGATTCCGGGCTACAGCGAAGTGCGGGATTTCAATAGCCGAATGGCCGCCAAGATGGGGGCGATGTTCAGTGGCGCGATGCCTTCGTCGGTATCTCCGCAGATGCTCTCGGCGCAACCCGGCATGGGCTCGGGAATGGCCGACATGGTGAAAGAGATGTCGAAACTGAAAGGCGTGCCCGTATCCCAAATCATGCGCATGGGCACAACCGCCGATGGCAGCCCGCTCCCCGCTGCTTCGGAAGCGCCGCTGCCGGCGTCAAATGGTCCGAGCGCGGGGGACGTCGCCAACCAGGCCGCCACGAACGCGGCAAATTCAGCCGCGAACACCGCGACCTCAAACGCTGAAAGCCAAGCCGGCAGCCATATGGGCAGCTTTGGCGGTGTGGCTTCAAGCATTGGGAACCTGGGCGGTTTCGGCGGTTTTCACAAGAAGAAGGCGCAACCACCGGCAGCGCAAACTCCTCCAACGACCGCTACGCCGAACTCCGCGGTGCTGATGGAGTCAACCATGGAGATGACCAATTTCTCCTCCGCGTCGGTTGATCCAACGCTTTTCAATGTTCCCGCGGGCTATACGAAGGTGCCATCGGAGTATCAGAAGAGCCATCAATGAAGTTGTTCGCTGTGATAAGGTCGAGTTATTCGTAGCGCAGGCAGACGATAGGATCCAGGTTCGCCGCCAGATTGGCGGGATAAAAGCCAAAAAATACGCCGACTGCGACCGAGATACTGAAGCCAATCGATACCCACAAGTACGACAGACTTGCAGGGATCGAAGGCACAAAAGTACGCACTAAGGTCGATACGCCAGCCCCGATCAAAATCCCAATCGTGCCGCCCACCACCGTGAGCACAACTGCTTCGAGCAAGAACTGCAGGCGGATATCGACTCGGCGTGCCCCGATGGCCTTGCGCAACCCAATCTCGTGAGTGCGCTCGGTCACGGAAATGAGCATGATGTTCATCACTCCGATGCCGCCGATGAGCAATCCGATAGAACTGATTACGCTGGTCAGAATTACCAGCGCGCCTGTAAGTTGATTCCATAGATTGCTGAGGAAGTCCGGGGAGCTGAGCTCGAAATCATTTTCCTTGCTGGCGGGAACGTGCCGCAGGCGGCGCATGGCCTGAATCACTTCGTCCTGCACCGTTTGGCGACTCACGTTCTCGGGGACGGTGAAGGCCATGATCAGTTCTTTAGCCTCCGGGTACGTCTTCTTAAAGTTGCTAAGCGGGATGACCGCGAATGCGTCGACGCCCGGACCGACGAACAGGCCTGGGTCGTGCTCAAAGACGCCGATGACGTCGTAGAGGTCGCCGTTGATACGAACTGTTTTACCGACCGCGTCGGTGTAGGGGAAAAGTGATTCGTTGATAGCCGCGCCCAGCACGACCACTGGCCGCGCGTGCTCTTCATCGAAGGCGCTGATAAAGCGTCCACGGCCCACTGTGAACAATGGGATCGCCTCGGCATATTGAGGTTCGACGCCGCGAACGATAACCTGCTCCACGCTGCGGTTGCCGTTGGTGATCAGGTTGCTGTCGCCGAAAAAGAAACCGCGCGTGCCGAACGTGGTCACCGTCTCCACATCCGGCGCAGCCTGGCGGATGAAGTCGGCATAGTCGTAGTCGAAATACTTGCGGGTTCGAATACTTTGTGGCCACCTTGATGGGTCGGATCCCGGCGGAAATCGCGAAACGAAGTACGTTCGCGAGCCCAGGGATTCGACTTTATCCTGTACAAACTTGTTCAGGCCCTGAATGATGCTGGCCATCGAAATCACCGAAGAGACGCCGATCACAATGCCGAGCACAGTCAGTGCGGATCGCACTTTCGAAGAGCGCAGCGTTTCCAGCGCCGCCAGGCAATTCTCCCGGGCTTGCGAGACGCTCATGATCGCCATCAGTCCGACCTCAAGGCGACGATCGGGTCCAGCCGCGAGGCGCGGAATGCAGGATAGATTCCAAAGAACAATCCGACTGCGGAGCTGAGAAACACTCCCAACACTGCGACCCAGCTTTGGACGGAAGCGGGGAACGGTGTGAACGATCGCAGCAGCAAGGCCACGAAAAATCCTAGGGCAATACCAACCAGTCCTCCGGCAATGCACATGGTGACGCTCTCGGCGATGAATTGACGGACGATGTCCAGCCGGGTTGCGCCCACCGCCAAGCGCACCCCGATTTCCCTGCGCCGCGCGGTTACACTCACCAGCATTACATTCATGATGACGATGCCGCCGACCACGATCGAGATCACGCTGACCATAATGAACACAGCAAAAAATGCCGAACTGATGCTTCGCCACAAAGCCATGTAGCTTTCTTTGGTCCCGATAAAGAAGTCGTCTTCCATGTTGGGCGTGAGGTGATGCCGTGCGCGCAAGGTGAGCTGTGCCTGATCCTGCGCCGGTTCGAAATTTTCCGCGCTGGTCTTGACATTGATGGTAAGGCTGGTATGCGCACCCTGCATGCGCAGAAAATTCGATAGTGGCACCATGACGAAATTGTCCTGATCCTGACCCAGCACGCTGCCGATTTTTTCCATACTGCCGATAACCGTGAATTCGTCGTTGCCAATGCGCATGGTCTTGCCCATGGGGTCGACCCCGAGGAACAACTGTTCCACGAGCGTGTCCCCGATAAGGCACACGTTGGCGCGATGTTCGGCTTCGGAAGACGTAAAATAGCGGCCACGCTCGACGGTGCGGGTGTCGATGTCGGCCATGGTCGCGGTTTGGCCGGAGAGATTGACGTCCGTAACTTCCTTGTCACCGTAGCGCACTCGCACCGTGCTGCTGGCGCTGGCGCCCACTACCTCGCATGCACTGCAGCGATCTGCAATGGCCTGCATATCATCGAGTTCGATCTTCCTGTACTTCAGGGCCTTGATGACGATGTTGAAATCGGTCACCGCAAACGGAGTGCGTGCGATTTGAAAAACGTTCGTGCCCAGGTTTGCGATCTTTTGTTCAACATAAACATTGGCGCCCTGGACCAGCGTCATCACCGTGATGAGCGTGGCGACGCCCATGGTGAGACCCAGCATGGTAAGCGAGGCGCGCAGCTTGTGGGCGCGCAGGGCGTCGAAACATTCGGACAGATTGTCGCGGACGGCGAGCATAGGCACGAAAAAAGATTTCCAGCGAAGGCTGTTTCAATCCTATCAGCGTTTCTTTTGGAGATGGCGAAGGCTGCCTGGGATGATTGACGGGGTCCAGGGCGGATCAACCCAATCGCCGATCCGCCGGAGGGTTATCTGCGTACGGTTGCTGAACGGCTCAGTCGGCAGCCATGCCTTGCGCTTCCTGCTCGACTTGGCCTCGAAGTTGTTCTTCCAGAGCTGCCAACTGCGCTTCGATCTCTTCGTTTGACTTGCGCTTCTTGATGACATCGTCGCGATAGCGGCGCAGGAAGTAATCGATAGTCTCCACGCGGATACGGATCGAGCCGGAAGGCTTGTTTTCGTCGAGATCCTTGAAGCAGAAATATGGCGTGCCCGATTGCTCAATGATGCCTTCGACGACTCCGTAAATCGGTGCGTCGTGGCCGCACTTGAAGCTGGAGATTTCAAGCGCAACCAGATTGGGATGGCGCGCGGTGAACTTTGCCGCCCAAACTTTGTGGTTGGTGCTGCAGGAATAAGAATTCTTCCACGCGTCCGTAATGTCGAGCGGGTGACTGATCACTCCGGCGCGAACTTCGTCGCCGAACAGGCGTTCCAGCAAGTCTTCGTCAAGCGGCAGCGTGTTTTGCGAGAAGATGGGATAGCCAAGCTTCTGGAACTCTTCCATGATTTCGTGATTGAGACCGGGATCATGGTGATAAGGCCGGCCCAGCATGACAATGCCAATGCGATCTTCGCGCTCGAGTTGATCCATCACCTGGCGGGCGCGTCTGCGGATGCTGGCCTCGTAGTCGTCCAGCGCCTTGAAGCCGACTTCGACGGCGCGATCGTTTTCTTCGAGCGACAATCCTAAAATCGGCTGCCAGGCCTGCAGCATCTGATGCGCGAACAGTTTGCGATCGGCAAAATTGAGAATGGGATCTACGTACTTCACATTGTGCTCGGCAAAAACGTCATTCTCCTTGGTAAACGCCGCCTTCACGGTTTCCGGAGTTGCAGTCACCGTCGGGCAAGCGTTCGCGCCGACGATCTTGACCAGGGGAGATGTCAGCACGTCGTACATAGGAAAGAAAATAACGTCCAGGGGCTTCTTGCGATGTTTTTCCTGGATCAAATTGTAGACGTGCGAAATGCCGATCTTCGCCGGGAAGCACGGATCGATTGCGCCGCGGCTCGCGCCCGCGCGGTAGAGCTCGGAGCTGGTGTAATCGGAATAGATGACGTTTTCCGGTTGCACGCCCAAGCTCTCGAGATATCCGTTGAAGAGCGGCGCGTAGGTGTAGATGTTCAGCACGCGGGGGATGCCGACGCGAAGATTCTTGCGGCCTTCCATCAGCGGAACGCGCTCTTTTACGCCCTTGTTCCAGAATTTCGTCACCGGAATAGGGTCGGCCACGGTCTTTGGATTGACGGGTCGGAAGACCTCACGGGCTGCGAAGTCTACGAAGTTGGGATATTTGTCTTTGATCTCATCGATGCCGGCTTTGATCCCTTTCATGTCGTTGACATCTTCGACCAAGCCCTTTTCGCAGGTCGCGATAATCAATCGCTGCTCGCCATGCATTAGCGGAACTTTCGTGACCTTCTGAACCGGAATGACGCTCAGGTCATCTTTGGGAGCGGTTCGGATGTCGATGAAGGTGCGCAGGCAATTGTTCTTGCAGAAGTTGCAGCGCGTGGCTTCGTTGCGCGTGGTGCGGTATTGAATTTTCCGCACCGCTTCCAATCCCACAAACGAAGTCTGAAGGCCGTTCTTCCACAGGCGAACGGACTCCACCGCGGCTCCGATGGCTCCAGACTCGCCGCAGAATTCGTGCACTATGATTTCCGGTTTCTTGCCGGCGGCGCGGAAGCTGTTATTGATGAAGTCCACTTCCGCTTTTACCACGGCCATGTTGTTCTGCGTGCCTCCCTGCAAAACGAAACGCGTGCCCAAGGCCGCGAGATTGGGAATACTGGCCACGTATAGAAAAACATTCTTCGGAAGCACCGCGGCCAGACCTGCGAGAATTTCCTCGGCGCGCCAGCCCTGACGCTGGAAATTCACGATGTCCGATTGCATGAAGACGGCGCAGCCGTAGCCGAAAACCGGCATGGACCGGGCGGAGAAAGCCAGGTCGGAGTATTGTTCTACACTCAGCCCAAAGCCTTCCGCGGTTGACTGCAGGAAATAGCCGTTTCCCGCCGAGCATTGGGTGTTGAGTTTGAAGTCTTTTACCCGGCCGTTGTGCAGAATGATGATTTTGATGTCCTGCCCGCCTACGTCGACGATAACGTGAGGGTCTTCGTAAAACTTCAAAGCTGACTCGGTGTGGGCCACTGTTTCTACAAGGGCGACGTCGGCGTGTAGAACGTCTTTCAAAATGTCCTTCGCGTATCCGGTCGTGGCTACGCCTAGCACCTCGAGCTTCGCGTTTTGCGCTTCGACCTGGCCGCGCAGGTTCTCGAACATTTCAATCGTGTCCTGAATCGGGTTGCCGTTCGAGAGCTGGTAAGACTTGCACAAAATGTCGCCCTTTTCATCGAGCAACACGGCTTTTGTGGAAGTCGAGCCACCGTCGATGCCGATAAATCCGCCGACCGTCTTGTAAGCGGGGAAGGCAGCAGGCACAAACTTCTTCCGCCGATACGAAACCTTGAAGTCGTCCAATTCTTTTTCGTCGGTGGTCAACCCCTTGGCGCCAGCTTTGGCCTTTTCTTCCTGACGTCCATAGTCGATGTAGTGCAGCAGCTTCTCGTATCCCTGATAGCAACCCACGCAGTCTTCTTCACTCTTACCAAATTCGATCGCGCCCAGAGCAGCGAAGTACTGTGCGTTTTGCGGGACTTTAATAAGGTCCTCGGGCTTTGAGCCGTCAGGAACCGTGACTTTGCGCTCCTGCCACATGCGGGGAATATTGGCTTGCCAGGCTTCGCGCATGCCCTTGATAAAGCTGTTCGGACCACCCAGCAGCAAAACGTGCGGCCGCAGGGTGTGGCCGCGGGTCAGAACGCTCAGGTTCTGCAGAACGATCGCCTCAAAAAGCGAGGCCATCAACTCATCCGGCGGCGTTCCCACTTTTTGCAAGCTGTTGATGTCGGTTTCCGCGAAGACGCCGCACTTGCCAGCAACCTTGTGCAGTTTGATTCCGTGATAACCCTGCAACGCAAGCTCGGCAACTGGGATTTTCAGCTTCGCGTTGATCTTGTCGATGACCGCGCCTGTGCCCCCCGCACACTTGTCGTTCATCGAGGGAATCTTCTTTTTACGCCCGGTCTCATCGTCATCTTTGAAGACGATGATCTTGGCATCCTGCCCTCCGAGTTCGATCACCGAATATACTTCGGGATGCATCTTCTCGACGGCCAGCGACACGGCAGTTACTTCCTGCACGAACTTGGCGCCGATCTGTTCGGCGATGCCTCCGCCGCCGGAACCGGTCATGAACATGCGTGTGTTGTGCCGATTGATGCCGACTTCTTTTTCAATGCGGCGCAGGAATTCCAGCGTCTTTTCTGGCTGCTTGGTTTCGTGACGCTGATAGTCCTGCCACAAAGCCTTATCGGTAGCCGCTTCGACGACGACGGCCTTAACCGTGGTCGAGCCGACGTCGAGTCCGACCATAAATTCCGTGTGATGGTCGTGTGGCCGTTGCGCAGGCGCGGGAGCGATCTGTAATAATTGTGGCTTCGGTGCTTGGCCTAGATGGTCGTGCATTGTCTCTCCAATAATGGCAAGAAGCGTGTTGAATTACCGTGACCGCTGTCTCGTTGCGAGATTCATCGCCGACCAGACAGCGGTCGCTGCGATTACGCTGCGTTGGGCAAAGCGACCCCGGGAACTCGCGCACGCTTCCAGAGCCGCGTGCTCTTATCCATGCGATCGCTCACGTGCAGCACGAACTGGGCTGCCGTTCCCGTAACCCCTTCGCGATGCGGGACGTGATAGAACGGCCGACGCAGCTCCGGATGCTCCGCAATGTATTCCCTGATTTCCTCCATGCTTTTTCCAGTGGATTTCAGGCATTGCTCGAACTCCGTCTTGGCCTTGACCTTCGCCTCGCCCAAAGCCATCTGAACGCGGCTATGAGCGTTGACCTCGCCCTCGCCAGAAGTTTCAATGGGCAGGAAAATCATTTCTTTGAATTTATTGACCACGGCTGATTGAACTCCGTCAGACTGCGACGAAGGCATGCAGCCGAAGGGCTTAAGTGCCAGCACCATATGGCAGAGACGGTGCACGGTGTAGTAGACGTTCTTGCCAACTTCAAGATGGCCTTCGCCGCCGCGGGCAAACTGGTTATAGAAAGGATGGGCCATCTCGGCCAAGTCAGTTTGGGGCACAAGATGATGGGTGATGCCGCCCATGTTCTTGATCGTCCGATGATAGAAGAAATTCCACATGCGTTCACCGGCGCCAATACCCCATAGTTTTTTCTGTAAGCCGAAGTAGTTCGCCGTCTGCTTCTTCACTTCGTACCATTCGGGATTGCGATGCGGACGGTTTACCGGCCATTTCGCCTTGGCATGTGCCTTCGCCTGATACATCAAATAAGCCACCCAGGTCGCGATCGGTTCCACGATGACCTGTGCGCCCTCGCGCTCCAGGAAATCGAACATGTGGAAGTTGCCGTCGCCCTCAGTGATCTGCGCCCAGAATTCGCCCGTGATCTTCACTACCGGCCTTACTTTGGTGCGATCGACCTCAATGCGGTTCATCTTGTCGCGAGCGGAGGCCAGGGCATTGAGATAATCTTTGCCCCACATGTTCTCGTGCCATTTGCCGAAGACGTTAAACGTGTTTCGGAGAATCTTGTTGCTCTTGAACTTTGGTTTTGCCCATTCCGGAGCCCGCTCCTCGATCTCAAAGGAATCGCGGTTCCGCAGATCCTCGCACAATCCGTCGACGGCTTCATGGAAGACGCGGTCCGTCTCACCTTTATTCACTTCGAAAGGCCGGATCTGGTAGATCAAATCGTTAATGACATCGCCGAGATGCATGGCATTCAACATGCCGAAGCCGAAGTCGATGGTGAACTTCAACCCGGGTTCGCCCGACGCAGCTTTGATGCCGTCGCTGTCCTTGAATAACAGCACGCGGAAGCCATCAAAGCCGGCATTCTTCAAAGCGAAACGGTATTCCGCTTCATACATGCCGAAGCGGCACGGGCCGCACGAACCGGCAGTAAAGAAGACATATTTATCCAAAATGTCCCGGCGCGAGACGCCTTCCTTTTCCAGGAATTGCAGGTATTGCACTAGATTCCCGACGGTGAAATAGGTCGGATTGCACTGGCCGTTATTGCCGTATTCCTTGCCGATCTGGAATGCGGGAACGTCGGGCACGGGCAGCTTCTCACAGCGATAGCCGCAGCCCTGGAACACGGCGCGGATCAAATCCTCGTGCTTCCAGGTAAAGCCACCGAACAGAATTGTGACCTTGTTGCGCTCTTCGGCAGTGAAGGCTCTTTCCACCGGTCGGTGGAAATGTTCAGGCTGATCCAACCCGGCGATCTTGCGCAATCGGGCGCGTTCCGCCACTAACCGCTGTTTAATTTCCTGGTCATTTTCGATGTTAATAAGGTTCGTCGCCATTATCTTCCTCCGGCGTTTGCAGACTTGTGACAGCTTAATGAGATGAGGCGGATGGCAGGACCGCCATTCGCAAAAGGCAAATTCGGGCAGAATGCAGGTTTCACCTGCTGCTTGCACTCGGGGGGAGTGCGGAGCACGTCGGACCTACGACCACAGCGCACCGGAGGCTCCTCACAGCTCGGGACAAGGAGGTTCGATGTTTTACGCCTGCGAGAAGCGTTTTAGCAATTCTCGCGGACGCCTTACAAGAGCGATACTACAGGTTCCCAACAGCACGCTAAGGCGTATCCGACGCCTCAGCTCATCTCGATCATGCTACCAAGCGAAGCTGCCACGTTTTCAAACCTACTGGCAGCCCACCCAGGACCCCACTGGCAATTGCTATTCTGGTTATAACAAAATTCGCGTTGCGATTCAAGCCAGGGAGGCAGCGAATCTGCTAATACGCCCTATCACTGGAACGCGATACTTCCATAACAAAAACAACCCGCCGTGAGGGGTTCGGCGGGCCGGAGGACGGGCATAATGCTTAATTTTGAAATGCCCTGTTATTGATTAGCAATATTCTGCTACGCCAATACCAAGAAAGGTAATTACACTGAAGGGCGGGTCTATTAGACGTTGGTCGTGGTGAGCTTTACCTTCGTAGGGTCGGACTTGCGCTGTTCAGCGTTTTGGCTGAGGCATTCCTAGTCTCTCGGCCATTCTTACCAACTCCGGTAAAGAGTTCGCACCCATTTTGCGCATAAGTTGGCTACGATGAACCTTTACGGTGGTTTCGCTGGTTCCAATTTCCGCGGCAATCTGTTTATTCGGGAGGCCCGAAACCACCAGTGGCAACACCTCGCGCTCCCTAGGCGTAAGCCATTCAAAGCGCTCCCGAAGCACGGCAATTTCCGACTCTCTCTGGCGTCTGGCCCGGTCGCGCTCCAGTCCGGTGTGAATCGCGTCCAATAGGTCCTGATCGCGAAATGGCTTAGTCAGGAATTCGACAGCTCCCGCTTTCATAGCCCGCACGGACATAGGAATGTCCCCGTGCCCGGTAATAAAGATGATGGGAATGAAAATGTTGGCCTCTGCTAATTTGCGCTGAAAATCCAGTCCACTGGTGCCTGGCAACCGGATATCGAGGACCAGGCAACTGGGCACATTGGGTCCTTTCCTTTGTAAAAACTCCTGCGCCGAGCCGAAGAGCTCTACGTGTAGACCTACCGAGCGGATCAGGCTCTTCAGAGCTTCGCGCAGCGATGCATCATCATCGACGACGAACACGATGGCATTCGGTTCAATCATGAGCCCCCATCTGCTTTGGGCAGGACGAATTGAAAGACGGCCCCGTGTAGAGATTCGGGAGTAGCCCACAGGCGGCCGCCATGCGCTTCAACAATGGAACGGCTGATCGACAGTCCCATGCCAGTCCCATGAGGTTTGGTGGTATAGAAAGATTCGAAGATATAAGCTAGCTGCTCCGGATCGAGTCCTTCGCCGGAATCAGTGACCTGAACCAACACTCCCTCGGCATCGGTCGCCGACTTGATGAGCAGCGTCCGTGGCCGATCGCTTCTCGCAACCATGGCCTCGACCGCGTTCACGACCAAGTTGAGCAGTACCTGCTGGAGCTGAATCCGGTCGCCGAGCACGGTGGGAATTTCGGACGCGAGTTTGGTGTGCACGGCAACACCTCCGGTAAGAAGCTGGTTGTGACTGAGAGCCAACGCCTCCTGAATCACTTCATTCATATCCAGTGGTTGCAGCTCGGGACTTGCCTTCTTCACCAAGGTTCGAATTCTCTCGACAACACTGCTGGCGCGTTTCGCTTCCTGCATGGCGCCGGCCATCGCCTGGCGGGCTTCGGCAAGATTAGGCGGCTGTTCAGCGAGCCAGTGCAGCGACGCACTTGCATTCGTCGCGACCGCCGCAAGCGGTTGATTGATCTCGTGCGCGATGGATGCGGTCAACTCACCCATGGTGGCGATTCGAGCTATGCGGGTCAATGCAGCTTGCGACTCCTGCAGCGCCTGCTCCACCCGTCTGCGCTCGCTGATGTCGCGCACCACGGCCACCATGTAGATTCGATCAAGTTCTACCTGCTTGATGCTGATTTCTACGGGGAATGTCGATCCATCTCTGCGCCGGTGAAGACTCTCGAAAATTGTCGATCCCGACTTCCGCAACTGGTTTATAACCCTTGCGTACAGAGACTGGTCGAGGTTGGGATCGATATCGTAAACGCTCATCGACAAAAGTTCTTCGCGCGGGTTGCCCAGATCCACACAAGCCCGGTCATTGATGTCGATGAACCGCAGTGTCTCCGGCTCGACCACCTCAATGGCATCACTGGATTGGTCCAGCAACACTCGGAAGAGCCTCAGCGCCTGCTCCGCCCGTTGGCGCTCGGTAATATCCTGGCAAGTACCGATGAGGCGCGTCGGCATTCCTTGTCCATCATGAAAAACCTTCCACTGTTCCTCCAGGACTTTGCCCCGTCCGTCTGCCGTGACGATCCGGTATTCGACCTTGGAAGGCCCACCCTTTTCGAGCGAAGCCTCAAAGGCCGCGTCCACTTTTGCACGGTCCTCCGGATGAACAAGCTCCACAAAGCCTGGACGGCTGGGGCGAAATTTGGAGGGGTCAGTCCCAAAGATACGGTGAGTCTGCTCCGACCAGGTGATGTCAAGACTTGGCAACTCGGTTTCCCAACTGCCCACGTTTGCGACTGCTTAGGCCTCCATCAAGCGGGTGCGTTCTCTCTCTAATTGCTCGGCGATCTTGCGCTGCTCCCGCTCACTGGTTCGGAGGGCTTCTTCCGCCCGTCTGCGTTTGCTGATATCGACAAAAACCCCAACTGCTCCCCGGACCTGGCCTTCGTCATTCAGGAGTGGAGCGGCGTTCCCTAACATGTCGCGTGCGGTTCCATCCTCGAACATCAGAGTGATCTCGGATTCGCGAACCACTTGTCCTGTGGCGGCGGCCTTCTGAACCGGCAACTCGCCAGCAGGAAGCTCCTGTCCGTCTTTTACGACGCGGAAGTTCGAAGGCCGCTCCCCGTCCGGACCAGATTTGGATAGGTTGGTACCGTAGGACAAGCGCAACCAGTCGTAAGCGGTGCGGCTGCCTGTGATGTTCTGGCACAGTGGATCTCGGGAGATGAGAGCCATCCCCGGCACGGCATCCAGAATAGCCTCCAATTCGTCCGCCCGGGCCTTGGCCTCGGCTTCGCTCCGCCGCAGAGTCTCTTCCGCCTGCTTCCGCTCGGTAATGTCACGCGCGATTTTCGAAGCGCCCACAATCCTGCCTTCCGAGTCCCTCATCGGCGAAATGGTCAACGATACATTGACTCTCTTCCCCTGCTTGGTGACACGCACTGTTTCGTAGTGCTGGATGTGGTCACCAACCCGCAGGCGTTGCAAAATCCGGGTTTCCTCATCTCGCAGTTCGGGAGGAATGATGATCGTGATCGAATGGCCAACCACTTCCGCTTCTGCGTATCCGAAAATACGCTGGGCGCCGGCATTCCAGCTCGTGATTACTCCGTTCAGATCCTTCGAGACGATGGCGTCGTCGGATGATTCCACAATGGCCCCGAGCCGGCGTGACGCATCTTCCGCTCGCTTGCGCTCGGTGACGTCCCGCAGAACAGAAACGACTCGATCGATGCCATTTGGGCCTTCAATGGGGAAGTAGGTTACCAGCAGCTCTCTTTCGCGTAGCCGGGGATATTTGTACTTCAACTCGTAGGTAACGACCTTGCCCTCGAAACATTCATCCAGCTTTTTCTTCACAATCGTCTCAAAGACGTCCCCTTCAGCAAGTTCCGCCGCCGAACGGCCTATCACTTTTTCTCTTTCCATGCCTCGATAGTTCAAGAACGCGCGATTGACGAGCACGCAGCGATATTCCCGGTCAACTACCACAATCATTTCTTCGAGCCCTTCAACGGCTTTTTCGTATTCCTGCAGTCTTGCCTCGGTTCGTTTCCGCTGGCTGATGTCGCGTGCGATCGCTTCGATAGCTGGCGATCCTTTCCAACTTATCGGAATCGAAGCTGACTCTATTTGCACCAGTGAGCCATCGAGTGCAAGAAGGAGGTGTTCCAGGGGAGGGTGGCAATTCCAGTCTGGTATGAGTTGCGCACCCGACTTCTTACGGATGGCAGAGACTCAGGATGAACGATCTCGGAAAGCTCTTTGCCAACGATCTGCTCGGGCCGTTGCGCGCCCAACAATCTCACGGCAGAGGGATTGACAAAAACGATTCGCTCTTCCTTTGCGACAAAAATTGCGTCGGGAAGTGCTTCCACCAAATCGCGGTAGCGATCTTCGCTCGTAACCAGAGCTGCCTCGGATAACTTCTTCTGCAATTTGCTGAGGCGAGAGTCGAGCAACAGATCGCGCCGGGCAAGATGTTCTTTCAAGAAGACCGCCGCAGTCAGGAATAAGACCGACGCCAGCACGACAGCTAAACGAAATGTGCGCATGCCGGGAGACTGATGAGTCTTGAACAGTTCTAAGATGCCGATCAACGGGATCGCAATCACGGCTGTCTTTGCCAGCAGCGATGTGAATCCAGCGCGACCCGCATCGGGTTCGGTCGACATGGTTTCAGCCAGCGGCAGTTGGCTCGCGTGCAGGGGCACCCAGACAAACCAGCAAACAGCAGCCGTCTGGGCCAGGGAATAAACGCTCCCGTTGTAATGCCATCCGCGGTCGATAGCGATATTGGCCAACGTGGAACTTATGCCATAGAGCGCGGAGGCAGCGAAGAAGTGAATGTAGACCGACTTCCAGGGTGGCTGCGCACGAAACGCTGTGATCCCCAAAGCCAAAATCAGCGAGGCATTTTCCACGGCATAAAAGGCGGTGAATCGCGGGTTATAAACGGCGGCGTCCGCAAACAAATACTGGTAGGGAAACAGCGCGTAAGCGTAGAGGAACACCCAGAAAAACAACAGCATAAGGAAATTTAAAGTCGCTCGCGATGGCTTCTGATCGGACTGGCGTAAGTGGGGCCGCATGGCGACTGCTGCCATGAGAGGCACCACGTGAAGGAATAAAGCAGGATCCGCAATTGAGCTGTCCGGCACATCCGTGCGCAGTCCGATCTCGTAATACAAGTAAAGCCCTTGGTCAAACGCCCACAGCGCATAGCCGCCGGCCATGAATAGCCAGAACGTGCGGCCTCCGCCGGTCCCTTGCTCCGCGTTCCAAAGAGCGAAGCCGATTGCAAGCAGGAGCAACAGCATATAGACGGAAGCGTTGCATGCGGCCAGAAAGAAGCTTGGATTGAGGGTGAGGGAACAGACGGCTTTTATGGCCACCACTCCCACCAGCACGCTGGGCCAGAAGTGCAGCTTCTTTGTGACCGTGAGCTGGGTCTGGGTAATCATGGGGCGCACGCAAGGAAAAGGGGAAGGTTTTCTATGAGAGGCTGGGACCGCATCGCGCTACTGAAACGTGGTGCAGTCGCGCATCTCGCTAAATCTGGGGTTTCGTGCGTAGGGGACACCGCCAGGAACACCGAGAGCGCCACCTGCAGGCGGTCGTAGAAACTGGCCATCGGCACGGTTGCGGAGATCGTCAAGACAAATCTCCCACGCCAGTTTGGGAGGACTATCTGAAGCGCGAACCAGTAAGTGCCGAACTATGTGGCTTCGACGCGAGACTCAACACTCAGAATCAGACTCCAGAGGAGCACTCTGTAATCTGCGCTCAGTGAGAATGAGAAGTCAATTTCAGACCTCTCCCAGCCAATCACAGAGCAAGTGATGAACCTTCGCGTACAGTTCAATGTGTCCGCAATCTTCACATACGCTCGCCGAGACCGCCGCTGAGTACATGGGACCTTCAGGAGCGTCTTTTCGAGCAAAGTCTAACCTCACCAAACCGCTGACGCGATTGGAATGCTGACATGGTTCCGAAGCCATTCTCCCCCTCGCGGCAACCGTGCGGTACAGCCAACGCTGCTTCAGATGTCCCGTTGACCGGGAACGCGAATTACTGGTTGCTCACAGAATGTGCCGTTAATCTACACCTAAACATCGGGTTGTCAAGAGCTTATTCTTGCCGCGGACAACTCAATTTGGGCCTCACTCATCCTGAATGCCCTAAACCTTCGTAAGGATCTCCCGACGAAAATAGAACTTGTTCGCACCAACGGGTTATGGATTCGTCAGTATTCCCAATGCTATTTTCACGACGCAGGCGAGAGATCCGTTATCAACAACGCTATGCATCCCGGTGTGCCGTGGCCCATCACGAAATCGACTTTTCTCACTGGCAATCATCCTGGATCTCCATGGAAGATCGACGCCCGGAAGATGGCTTTGAAGAGATTGTAGGCGACAGTCCAGCGCTGAAGCGGATGCTGAAGCTAGCTATCAAAGTGGCCCGCGGCGACGCACCAGTGTTGATGCTGGGTGAGGCCGGATCGGGCAAGGAGTTGATTGCCCGAGCCATACACCGTATTAGCGCCAGAAAAAACCAGAGCTTCGTCAAAGTCAACTGTGCGCTAGCTTCGTGTGCCCCGGATACGGCGGGTACGCTGGAAAGCGACCTGTTCGGACAAGAAAACGCAGTTCCGGACCACAGCTGGAAGATTGGCTATGTCGAACTGGCAAACCAGGGAACGCTTTTCCTGGATGAGATCGCAAATCTGTCACTGGGCCTGCAAGCCAAGGTTCTACGATTGCTGGAGCATCGCGAAATTCAGCCTCTGGGCGGCATTCGCAGCCTTGAGATAAACGTGCGCTTAATCGCGACCACCGAATACGACCTGGGGGAACGCGTGGCGAAGGAAATGTTCCGGGACGATCTGTATGACCAATTGAACGTATTTTCTATCCCGGTTCCTGCGCTGCGCGAGCGCCGTGACGATATTCCCTTGCTGGCGCGTTACTTCATGCAGAAATTCGCCGCCCGGCAGCACAAACATATCGACACGATTCCGGCCGAGACGATCAATTTTCTTGTCAACTCTGATTGGCCATGCAACGTCCGGCATTTGGAGAACTTGATCGAGCGCTCCGTGGTTCTGACCGAAGGCTCCATACTGCGAGTCCCGGGGGCGTGATCGCAGCCCGAGTTAGTAGGAGAGTACCGTTAAGCCAGCCATCCCACCACATTTTCGGTGGTGGTCTATTGCTTGTTCACGGCATGCGCAAGGTGGCAGTCAGGGGCGTGTGCCGGGAGGACCCTCCTGCAAAAACCAGATAGTCACCCGGAAGCAGATCCCATGCGTCCTTCTCGACGTTGAAGATGGACATGGATTGGGGGTCGATCAAAACCGTGACCGTGCGGCTTTGACCGGGATCGAGTTGCACTTTTTCCCAGGCCACCAGGCGTTTCGGCGGTTCATCCGCGCTTGCCGGCAAGCCGAGATAGACTTGCGCTACTTCGGCTCCGGCGCGCGGACCTGTGTTCTTAACCACAAAACTCACTTGCACCGGCTTGCCCGATGTCACTTTCAGTTGCGAATACGAAAAAGTGGTGTACGAGAGTCCGAATCCGAATGGGAACAGCGGTTCTTTGTTCTCAGCCTCGTACCAGCGATATCCAACCTTCAGTCCCTCGGTGTAGTTGGCGTCGATGAAGACCGGGGTCGGCATCAGGTCGTCGCTTGGCGGCTGCTTCGATGGGGGCGGCGCCGGGATCGTCAAATGCGGCAGGTCGGCCTCAGTCCTGGGGAATGAAATCGGCAGCTTTCCCGACGGATTTACGTCACCGAAAAGAATATTGGCGATCGCTTCTCCCCCGCGCTGGCCGGGATACCAGGATTCCAACACTGCCTTTACGCTAGCCAGCCAAGGCATCAGAACGGGATCTCCGTTCTCCAGCACGACGACGGTGTGAGGATTCGCGGCTGCGACTTGCTTGATCAGTTCATCCTGATGGTCGGGCAAAGACAGATTTGGCAAGTCAGCGCCTTCGTGGGTGTGTTGGTAGACGAAAACGATCGCGACATCGGAACTACCGGCGAGCTTGGCGGCCGCCCCGGGATTCGTCCCGTCGTCGTAGTCGACTTTAGCATTCGGTGCTTTAGCACGGATTGCGCGCAGCGGCGACGAAGGGTCCCATACCAAAACACTCAAGAAACCGACAGGGCCGGGCGGGATTTCCTTCGGAGGAACTGCATTGCCGCCGACCGGGTCCACTTGCGCCGAGCCGCCACCCGAGAGCACGCCGACGTCCGCGTGGGAGCCGATCACCGCGATCGAATGAAGACTTGATGCCTTCAGCGGCAATTCGTTCCCCGCGTTCTGTAACAGAACCGCGCCTTGTTCCTCCACCCGTTGCGCCACCGCCGCATCGGCTTCGGCGTCGATTGGTTTGATTACTGGAGGATGGTCAATGACCCCGAAGGCAAACATCGTACGCAGAATGCGATGCACCATGTCGTCGAGCCGTGCGACCGGAACTTCGCCGTTCTCGACAGCGGTCTTAAGCGGTGCGGAAAAGTATTTGTTCTGGAAAAATTCCTGATCCAGACCCGCCGTCGCAGCCTTCACTGTACTGTGAGTTGCGCCCCAATCGGACATCACCCACCCTGGGAAGCCCCAATCCTCCTTGAGCACCTGGTCTAAGAGATAATCGTTCTCACAGGAGTAAACCCCGTTCACCCGGTTGTAGGCGCACATCACCGTGCCAACCCCGGAATCCTTGATGCCGATTTCGAACGCGAGCAGGTCAAGTTCGCGCATGGAACGCTTGTCCAGATTTGAGCTCACGCCCATGCGATCGGTTTCCTGGCAGTTGAGCGCGTAGTGCTTGATGTCGGCAATCACGCCCTGATCCTGGATGGCCTTCAATTCCTGCCCAATCATCTTTCCCGCCAGCACCGGATCTTCGCCGTGGTATTCGAAATTGCGTCCATTGCGTGGCTCGCGCATGATGTCGTTGCCGCCGCCCAGCGAAACATTAAAACCCTGGTCGCGCGTCTCGCGGCCGATGACGGCTCCAAATTCATAGGCTAGCTTCGGATCCCAGGTTGCAGTTTCAGCCAGCGACGCAGGCAGCGCCGTCGCTTGGCCGTTTGCGCGCTTTCCGAGGTTAGTGACGCCGACCCCAGCTCCAATCAGGTTAAGATCGGGAATTCCCAGGTGAGGAATTCCAGGAACAAATCCATCTCCGCCGAGCGCTCTTGGAATTTTCCGGCCAAGCATGGCCATGCTTCCGTGGACGAGTTGAATTTTCTCATCCAGCGTCATCTGCTTCACCACCAGATCGGCCCGCTCGTCGGGTGAAAGATGAGGGTTCGTCCAAGGTTGGTCAGAAGTCTGAGCGAAAGCAAAACTGCCCCATAAAGATAATGTCAGTACGGCTATGCAGAACACTGAAGCACTCCGGTGACCTCGACGCATGTTTCTGCTCCCCTGTGCGTGACGGACTCTCAGCTCCGTTGATTTTTCCAAGAAGGCGGACCGGCTACTATACGACATCCCAACCCGGATTTCCTCTTTGCACCGCAGCTTTCTACGCCGGTTTGATGACAGCCGCACCATCGATGGAATCGTTCTTCACCGCAGCCAGAGCCTCGTTTGCCTGATCCAGCGGGAAGACCGTGATCTTGGGGCGAAGATTTATGGAGGCGGCGAGTTCAAGAAAGTCCCGCGCATCCGAGCGCGTCATATTCGCCACACTCCGAAGCTGACGTTCGCCCCACAGCAGGCGATCGTAATTAAACTCGGGAATGCGGTCCAAGTGGATCGCGTTAATAGCGACAACGCCGCCTTTGCGCAGGCTGGCGAGGGCGGCAACCACCACATCTCCGCTCGGAGCAAACGTGATGGCGCGGTCGAGTTCGACCGGCGGCTTGTCCGTTTCGGTGCCAACCCAGGTCGCTCCCAGCGAACCGGCCAATTTTCTATGCGAATCGCCGCGAGTGGAAACGTACACTTCACATTTCCAGGCTCGCAACACCGCGATCGCCAGATGCGCCGAGGCTCCGAAACCGAATAGACCTACCCGCTCGCTTTCTTTAACCCCCGCCACCCGAAGGCTGCGAAAGCCGATGATTCCGGCACACAAAAGAGGAGCAGCCTGCAAATCGTCCAGCGCGGAAGGCAGTGGGAATACAAAATCCGACCGGGCGAGTGCGTATTCGGCGTAGCCGCCATTCACCGTGTACCCAGTGAAAACGGGAGCGTCGCAAAGGTTCTCCATATTCTTTTTACAATACCAGCAGGTGCCGTCGATTCCCCCAATCCAGGACACGCCTACGCGGGTTCCAACCGGAAACTCTGCCGTAGCTCCGTCGATGACGTCGCCCACGATTTGATGACCGGGAATGAGCTCATTCCGGCGCGGCGGCAATTCGCCTTCGACGATGTGCAGGTCGGTTCGGCAAACCCCACAAGCGCGCACGCGCAGCAGAACGTGCCCGGATACGATTTCAGGGCGCGCAACCTCAGCGATCCGAAGAGGACGCTTCAAAATATTTTGCGGGGAACTCAGGATGGCGGCTTTCATGCGACGCTCCAGCTGATTAATTTTATCGCTCCTCGGGTCAAACGGCTTGGAGACATCTTTAGATGCTTTGCTCAGCCACGACGGTCAGCCAGCGAGACGAGCCAGGCACGCACAGCCGACCCTTGCGTTGTTCAACGGCTGGGAGCCATAATTTGGAACCCTTCGATCCAATGCTCTAAACGCTGGTCGGAATCTTACAAGGGCCAAGTCCCGGAATAAGGAGTGGCGGAGTATGACTTTCCTTCTGAACCACCCGCGGCTTTTGTTCTTGACGGTTGCCATCGTGCTATTCGCGTCCTCCCTGGTCGGCTACAGGCTCGCCCTCACTACTCACATCAATGATGACAGCCACCATCACGAGCAGATCAACAGTCTGCGGGAAGGACTCTTCATTCTGCTGGGACTGCTGCTCGGGTTCACCGTTGCCATGGTGTTGCCTCGGTTCGACGAGAGAAGACAGTTGGTCATCGACGAAGCGAACGCCATCGGAACGACGATGCTGCGAGCAGAAATGTTGCCCGAACCCGAGCGCAGCAAGTCTTTGGAGTTGCTACGCCAATATGCGGTAGTACGGCGCGATTCCGCCACGGGCCCGGAGCAGTCCTTACAACCAACCAAGGCTCTGCAAGCGCAACTCTGGCAGCAGATCGTTTCAGTCACCCAACAAAGCCAGACGGCAGTGATCGCCGCGTACATACAGACCTTGAACGAGACGATTGACGTTTCTGAGAAAAGACTGGCTGCGTTCGAAAACCGCGTTCCTAAATCGGTATGGATGATTATCATCATCGTCGCCATCTTCCAGGGCTTCGCTGGCGGATTCAGCTTGAAGCGGAAGTTATGGTTTTCTCTGGTGACCGCGCCGCTGGTAATCGCCGTTGTCATGGCCTTAATTGCCGACCTCGATAGTCCCCATACCGGGCTGATCCATGTCGAACAGTACAGCATGGACAGGCTAGTGAAGGACGTGGCTGGCACGAAGCAGTAATACAGCGAATTCCCGATATACCCAGCCGGTCCAAAGACCTATACTGAAGGTGCGTCTATAGCTGGGGTAGGGATTGAAGTCGTCTTCAAGACGAATGCTCTCAAAGCCGCAATCCCTTCGGGGCGATTCTTCGTCTTAAAGATAATCCACCGAAAGATCGCTGTTTCCCAAGTCTTAAATCTAGACGCTACAGCAAGAAGCAAAGGAATCTGCATCAGATATACGGAAAATGGTCGACGTAGTTAGAAACCATCTATGCGCTGGCTGAGTCTTCGACTGATCGTGTCGCTGATTGTGGGGATCACGCTGGTTTCACTCGCGTTTTCCTACAAAGAAGTGCAGCGGGAGAAAGTTGCTCTGCGCCGAGACCTCGAGCGCCGCGCCGAGGTGCTAGGCGAAAGCCTGGCAGGTTACATTGAGCCCTACCTTGAGAAGCACTCTCCTCGTCAGCTTCAGCGGATCGTTGATCGATTCGGCAATCGCGAGCGCCTGGAAGGAATGGCGATTTACGACAAAGATGGTGCGCTGCTTGCCGCGACCCCCGGCTTGCCCGATCGCTTGGGCAAGCAGCCTCCTCTGGTCATTCACTCCATCGCCACCAATCAAGGTTCGGGCGAGTTTGCTCGCTTAGGAACCGCCTCGGTGCAGATTTACGCCTATCCTCTTCGGCAAGACGACCAGGCCGTCGGTGGGGTGGTGATTGTCCACGATGCCAGCTACATCAACGCCCAGAGCACCCGCATGTGGAGGGAAGCGTTCGTGCGTGTGTTGGTGCAGGTCCTGTTGATTGCCCTGATCACGCTGCTGATTGTCCGCTGGAGCATTGTTGGCCCGATCGCGAAGGCGGCGCAGTGGATGAAAGCCCTCAGGACAGGAAAAGGGACACCGCCTGCAGCCCCGGATCTGGATTTACTGCGCCCGCTCACGCGAGAAATGCAAACCTTCGCTGCCAGCTTGATGGCCGCGCGTTCAGCCGCGGAAGCCGAGGCTCACCTGCGCGAAACGGCGGAATCCGTCTGGACAGCCGACCGTCTTGCTATTCACGTGCGCAGCAAACTCGGAGACAGCGGCCTGGTTGTGGTTTCCAACCGAGAACCTTACTCGCACACCCGAAAAGGAGAATCTCTGGAAGTCGTGGTTCCTCCCAGCGGGCTGGTCACCGCCCTGGAGCCCATCCTATGTGCTTGCGATGGCAAATGGGTGGCCCATGGCAGTGGCGATGCCGACCGGGAAACCGTGGACGCCAATGCTCATCTGCGAGTTCCTCCAGACGATCCCAAGTACACGCTTCGAAGAGTGTGGCTAACCAAAGAAGAAGAGGAGGGTTATTACTTCGGCTTCTCCAATGAGGGGTTATGGCCGCTATGCCACATCGCACATACTCGCCCGATCTTCCGTACCTCCGATTGGGAGGCTTATCGTGAGGTCAACGAGAAGTTCGCGAACGCCGCGCTCGAAGAGATGGCGGACTTTGAGCAGCCCCTCTTGCTGGTGCAGGACTACCATTTCGCCTTGGTGCCGCGGTTGGTTAAGAAGCAACGTCCGGATGCGCGGGTCGCAATCTTCTGGCATATTCCGTGGCCCAACGCCGAAGCATTCGGCATCTGCCCCTGGCAGCGGGAATTGATTGACGGAATGCTCGGCGCCGACTTGATCGGATTTCACATTCAGTCGCATTGCAACAATTTTCTCCAGACTGTCGACCGCACCCTGGAATCGCGAATCGACTGGGAACGCTTTGCCGTGGATCGCGAGGACCATCGCACCGTGGTCAAGCCTTTTCCGATCAGTGTCGATTTCCGGGAGATCTCCGCCAGCCCGCGCTCCAGCGAATCGCCCTACACCGAACGTGTCGATCTGCTGCGAGCGCTGGGTGTGAATGCCTCGTTTCTGGGAGTCGGTGTCGACCGAGTGGACTACACCAAGGGAATTCTGGAACGGTTCCTCGCCATCGAGCGATTGCTCGAGAAGTATCCCACCTACCAGAACAAGTTCACTTTCGTGCAAATCGGGGCGCCCAGCCGCACCCATATCAAGCGGTATCACGATCTGTTGGGAGAAGTAGAAGCCGAAGCCGATCGCATCAACTGGCGTTTCCAGAATGGCTCGTGGAGACCGATTGTGTACCTCAAGCGGCAATTCAGCCACGAGGAAGTCGAGAAGTATTACAGGGCGGCCGACATTTGCCTGGTCACCTCCCTGCACGACGGGATGAATCTGGTTGCCAAGGAGTTTATTGCCGCCCGCGACGATGAACAGGGAGTTCTCATCCTTAGTCGATTTACCGGAGCTGCTCGCGAACTTAACGACGCCCTCATCGTCAACCCGTACGACATCGAGCAAATGGCGGAAGCCATCCACATCGCGCTGGAATTACCCGCGGAGGAACGTCAGGCGCGAATGCAGCGCATGCGGAGGGTCGTGCAGGAACACAACGTTTTTCGATGGGCAGGTAATCTCATCGCCGATCTCAGCAGTGTCCGGCTCGCGCCACAGAAGATCAAAGCCGTAAGCGGGCTCAGGGGATTCAGTGCGGGAACTGGTCACTGAGGCTGAGGTGGGCCACGTCGAGAGATTCTTCTGCCGTGAGCAACTGCTGCAGCACTTCAACCACTCCAGTTCCGTCCTCGCCAGCCGTCACCACGTGAACTCGTTCCTTCAAACTTGGAATCGCGTTGGCAACGGCTGCGGAGAATCCGCAGAGACTCAAAAACGCGTAGTCGTTCTCTGCGTCACCCATTCCCACAACGCTGCCGGCAGGCAGGCGCAACGCAGCCAGGGCAGCCCGGAATCCCGTACCTTTATCGATCCCCGCCGGAAGGACCATGACCGACTCCCGGTTGAAGATGACTTGCAAGTCGAGCCCCAGTTCGCGAATGGCCTTGATAACTTCTGCCTCATAAGGTCTCACCGTTGCCACGACGCAACGGCCAACCGAGAGAGGATTCGCCCCGGATTGTCGAAGCATTTGGATGAATCTTGCTGGGGCAGTCGGGCCCAGTTGCTTTTCCTCTCCCGTGGACGTTTGATAAAGCAGAGCCCCGTTCTCCGCCACGATAAGGTCAAACAGGCCCATTTCCGGAAATACGCTTCGGAGGCTGTCGAGCTCGCGGCCTGTGATCAGCACAAGTTTACGGCCGGATGCTTGCGCACGCGCCAACATATCCAACGTGCTCTTGTCGACCCGACCGTCCTTTGCCAGAGTCCCGTCATAGTCCGACGCCACCATCCGAAATCGCATTCCGATCCTCCCGTACCACATAGATGCACGGGAGCGGCCGAAAGGAGCTAGTGCGTTGTAAAAGTGGATGAAAACTCCGGGCCGAAAAGCGAGAACGCCCGCTTGGCTCCGTTACTGTCCGATACAATCTAAAGGGAGGGGCACGTTTTGCATGCTTTCACCTACAACGCGCGTCGCAGCACTTCGCGAGGGGATGACTTCGATTGTCATTTCTAACTAGACGCAGGTTTCTTCAAGTTGCCGCCGGAGTAGCTGCGACCGGAGCGTTGGCCCTCGGGGAAGATATTGTAATCCTTGAACCGAACCGCCCCATTCTACGGGCCGTTGAAGTCGAGTTGGCCAGGTTGCCCACAGCCTTTGATGGTTTCACTATTGCACAGCTGAGCGACTTTCATTACGACGAACGCTCGGCAGTGCCCATCAAAGCCGCGGTAGAAATTGTCAACAGCCTGCATCCCGACCTTGTGGTCTTGACTGGGGACTTTGTCACAGTTCCACCGTTTCACCGCCGATTTCACAGCGCAAAACGCGCTACCGAAGCTGCCGAACCCTGCGCCGATCTTCTGTCCCAATTGCGCGCCCGCCTCGCGATTCTGTCGGTTCTTGGAAATCACGATGTGGAATCAGATCCCCGGAGGATTACCGAAATTCTCGATTCCCGTGGCCTTCCGGTTCTTCGTAACCGTTCTATTCCGATAGAGCAGGCAGGATCGCGAATCTGGTTGTCCGGTTTGGACGATGTGTGGGAAGGGGACCCGGACATCCAAGGAACTTTGCGCAGAGTTCCCAATGATGAACCGGTGGTTTTATTGGTGCACGAACCGGACTATGCCGACAAAGCTGTTCGCTACTCGATTGATCTGCAACTCTCGGGACATTCGCACGGCGGGCAAATCTGGCTGCCTGGTATTGGTGCTCCCTGGTTGCCGGCGCTAGCTCGAAAATATCCTCGCGGGATCTACCGAATTGGCCCTTTAACCCTGTACACCAACATGGGACTGGGCACGATTCGTTTACCGATACGTTTGAACTGTCGCCCCGAAGTGACGTTGTTTACCCTGCGCTCGCAGGATCGCGCGGTCGAAGAAAAAATAGACGGTTAAGAAGGATCGCCGAAAAGTTTTTTTTCTTCTCTGTGTCTCCGTGTCTCTGTGGTGAAAAGAAGTTTTACCGCGAGGCATGCGCGGGCAAAGCTCTCAATCCCGGGCGCAGCCACCAGATCAGTCCACCCAGCAAGACCAATCCAATCGAGATCAGTTGCGTCCCCGTCATGATTCCGCCAAATACCGAGCCACGTCCCGGGTCGTCGCGCAGAAATTCAAGAAAATAGCGCGCCACGCCATAAAGGATGAAATAAGCGGCAACCACTTGACCGTCGAACTTTTTCCGCTTCAAAATCCACATCAGAATGAAAAAATTTGCCAGCTCAACTGCCGATTCGAAAAGCTGCGTCGGCTCGAGCGGAACCCCTAATGGCGTTCCTACCCAAGCCTGCGCGATAGGACTGGTGAAGGTTACGCCCCAGAAGTGCGTCGTAGGCTTGCCATAGCAGCAACCCGCCGCAAAGCAACCTACGCGTCCGAGCGCATGCCCAAGCGCCAAGCCCGGCGCGAACGCATCACAAGTAGCCAGCGCGGGCATGCGCCGCTTGCGAACATACCACGCCGCCGCCGTAAATCCGCCAATCAGCCCGCCAGAAAAAACCCCGCCCGCCTGTAGAGTTGCGAAGCTGAAAATCTCTCCCAGATGAGTGCTGTAGTAACTCCAGTCGTTGACAATGTAGAGAATCTTGGCGCCCAGAATCCCGCACAGCACCACTAAAATGCCCAGGTTCCATGCATCGTCTCCGTTGATCCCCTGCTTCTCCGAATTGCGCACGCTGATCCACAATCCGACGAGCACGCCCAACGAGACTAGAAGTCCGTAGGTGGGCAAACTGAAGTTGCCTATGTGAAAGAGTCGAGGGAACACTGTTAGTTAGATGCTGACCACTTGGATTTGGTAACCGCCAGTGTAGCAGGGAAAGCAGCAGTAGAAGCAAGCCGACCCACCGAGCCGTGTGGTAGGCCGAGAATGAACCCGTCGGTAGACGTTGGGAACCCGCCGCGACCCTTTAGGCATCTCCGCATGGCGGAGCATTGCACACCGGATCTAATTGTACGAGTCAGGCCCCCGTTCATTCGGTGTTGGTTCAAAAATCGGTTACCACCATCACCAACTTCGCAGGTCGGCTTTCATTTCGAATCCTAGGCAAATTCCGCTGAATCCGCAAGGGGGACTGCACAAATAGTTGGCACTCGATTTGCCAGCAACTTTCGTGGGAACGTTTCGGTACAGGAATCACAAGGAACAAAGCTGAATCACGTGGGGGACAGCCGCCCCGGCTGTCCATCGAGCGCAGCTCGAAAGGTTTCTACCCAGCCCGCCGCTTCTCCTCCAGCACCTCATCCAACGCATCCGCCAGATGATGTGCCCGCTTCAAATAGTCCACCGTGTCCACATCCTGATTTCGCTTTAGCAAATGATATTCATCCGCGATGTTGAGCGCGGCCAGCACTGCCAATCGCGCCGTGTCCACCGTGTGCGTCTGCTCCGCGACCGCTCGCATCTTGGCATCCACGTACTCCGCCAGCTTGAGGATGTACTCCGCATCTGACCCGCGAAGATTGTAAGCCTGATCGAAAATCTCCACCCGCACACTGCCTTCGCCCGCGTTCTTCGCGGGCTGCTTAGTGGCGCTCGCCATCAGTGATTCTGCTCCCTTCGTCGGTCGCGTCTACCCCCCAGATCAGCTCGCGGCTTGCTCTTCCGCCAGCGTGTCGATCTGCTGCAGCATTTTCTCCACCCGGCCGCGAATTTCCTCGCGCTCGCGGCGCAACTGCACCATCTCACGCCGGAGGCCTTCGACCTCTTCCTCGCGTTCCTCCAGTTGCTCACGCAGGCGCTGCGCATCTCGCTCCGATGCCGCTCGCGCCTCCCGCGCTGCCTTGTACATCTCAATAGTGCGATAAACTTTTTGTTCCAGCGCCTGAAAATCGTCAGCAGGAACCTGCGCCGATACTTCTTCCGCCATTCTCACCGCCATGATTCCACTTCTTCCCCAAAAGATTTGTTTGGATCTTTAGCGCAGTATACCGCACAACCCTGTGGATGAATCAGATAGATAGATGATGCCGCCTGTGTGGGAACGGGTCTCTGACCGTCCCCCGAGCGAAGCTCGGCAAATCTTGGCACTACCGCTGCTGCAATTTCCTCAACCGCCGCCCAGCCTCGTCCAGCGTCGCATCTTTTTTGCAAAACGCAAACCGCACCTGCTTCGCCCCATCTCTCGGATCATTGTAGAAGCTCGATCCCGGAACCGCAGCCACACCAATCTCTTTCACCAGATATTTCGTAAACGCCACATCGTCGGAAAATCCAAACGCACTGATATCCGTCATCACGTAATATGCTCCCCGCGGCCGAAAGCAGCGGAATCCCGCCTCGGTTAAAGCCGGCATCAGACGATCGCGTCGCGCACGGTATCCATTGGCGAGGTTTTCATAATAAGCACGCGGCAAGCCGAGAGCTGCCGCACCCGCTTCCTGCAAAGGAGCAGGCGCCCCCACAGTAAGAAAATCATGAACTTTACGAATCGCATTGGTAATTAAAGGCGGTCCAACTGCCCATCCCACGCGCCATCCCGTCACGCTGTAACTCTTCGACAAGCCATTGATCGTAACCGTTCGCTCACTCATGCCTTCCAGGCTCGCCATCGAAATGTGCTGCGTGCCGTCGTAAAGAATGTGCTCGTAAATCTCGTCGGTAATGGCGATAACGTTGAATTCGACGCAGAGATCGCGAATCAACTCGAGTTCGCCACGGGTAAAAACTTTACCGGTAGGGTTGTTCGGAGTATTGAGAATGATGGCTTTGGTCTGATGATGAAAAACCGCGCGCAACTCGCGCTCATCGAATGTCCACTCTGCATCCACAGTCGCGGGTGGACGCAGTTTCACAAACACCGGCTTCGCTCCGGAGAGCACCGAGTCCGGCCCATAATTTTCGTAAAACGGCTCGAAGATCACCACTTCGTCGCCTTTGTTGCACACCGCCAGCAGCGTCGAAATCATGGCTTCGGTCGAGCCGCAGCAAACCGTGATCTGCGTTTCCGGATCAACCGCGATCCCCTGCCACTCCTGCATCTGCCGCGCAATCGCATTGCGCAAACTCTTCGCGCCCCAGGTAATGGCATACTGATTCACATCCACCGCAATTGCGTCTTGTGCCGCTCTCTTGATTTCCGCCGGAGCCGGAAAATCCGGAAAACCCTGCGCCAGATTCACCGCCCCATGCAGCATCGCCTGCCGCGTCATCTCGCGAATGACGGACTCGGTAAAATGCTCAACTTTATCGCTGAGAAAATGCTTAGGTTGGATGACCACATCAGCCATGGTGCGCTCAGACTAGCACAAGAATCGCGTGGCGACAGCCGAGCAAAGCTCGGCTCTTCTTGACCCACAAGAAACTGTCATCCTGAGCGTAGAAATTGCACTCGCGAAGCGAGCGCAATTGCGAAGTCGAAGGACCCCCTGCCGCGGGCATCGGCAAAAATGCGAAAGGGAATTTCAACCAAATCACAAGCCGACGGACCGATGCCTACGAAGCCCGCAACACCCCGCCCAAACCCTCAAGAGCTTTAACAATCGCCCCCGACCATCGCGCCACTTCATCCTCGCGCAAAGTCCGCTCGCCGGATTGAAACGTGGCGCGAAGCAGCAAAGAATATTTCCCCGCCGGAATAGCCCCGCCACGAAAGATTTCCGCGGGAACGAAGCTTCTCAGCTCATTTAACCCCAGCCCCACTACGGTCTTTCGTGTTTTTGCAAACTCAACCGAATCGTCGAAAACAAAAGAAAAATCGCGCTCGACGCCCGGATAGCGTGGCAACGCCTCATATCGCACTGCACGAAGCCCGTGCTTGAACAGCCGATCGAGATAAAGCTCCGCCACGAAAATATCCTGCTTGAACTTTCGCCCCGCTGCGGTCGCCGGGTGAAGCTGCCCAAACTGAGCCACGACCTTACCATCCATCAAGGCGAGAGCCGAACGTCCGGGATGGTAATAGTCCGCAGCATCCGCTTTGTATTCGATCCCGTTATGCTGAAAGGCGGCCAGCAAAGTTTCCACATCACCCTTGAAATCAAAAAAAGAAATCGACCTTGCCGCTTGCTGCACGCTCGCATTTAACGCGCTGCCGGTCGCGCCCATGCAGATACGCTTGAATTCGACTGTCTTTTCGCCGGCCGTCTCGAACACATTCCCAGCTTCGAACAAACGAACATCGCTGGTGCCCCGGTTCAAGTTGTACGCCAACATGTTCAACATGCCCGGCACCATCGAAGTGCGCATCACCGAAGCTTCCTCGCTCAGCGGGTTCGCCAGCTCGATTACCGGAACCGACGAAAATTGCTCCGCATCCTGATGCGAAATAAACGTCAGCGAAATCGCTTCGTCATAGCCCAATGCCAGCAGGGAAGTCCGCAACTTCTTTTCTTTCGGCGCATCGGGTAGTTCGACCACCGCGCCAACGTATGCTGGCAGCGTGTTGGGGAACTTGTCATACCCATGCAGGCGCGCGATCTCTTCGATCACATCGATTTCGCGTTCCACGTCCATCCGCCAGCTCGGAACCTGCACCGTGAACTCAATATCCTCTCCGGGTTCCGGAATCAATTCGAAACCGAGCCGCCGCAAAATGCGCAGGATTTCCGCAGCCTCGAGTTTCTCGCCAAGAATACGCCGCACTTCGGAAAGATGTAACGCCACCGGAGCTTGATCGAGTCGTCGTGCAACGACATCATTGACCTCACCAGCCAGCTCACCACCGCCCGACTGCAAAATCAGCTCGGCCACGCGATTACAGGAAAAAATCGTCGAATCATAATCCGCGCCACGTTCAAAGCGATGCGACGCGTCGGTATGCAGCCCGTGCCGCCGCGACATCTTGCGAACCGTCACCGGATCCCACCACGCCGATTCAATCAGAATGTTTCGCGTCTTCTCGGTAATCATGGTGTCGAAGCCGCCCATCGTACCCGCCAGTCCAACCGGCTTCCTGGCGTCAGCCACGACGAGATCTTCCGCAGTCAGCTTGCGTGTCACTCCATCGAGCGTCTTCAGCGTTTCGCCATCGCGCGCCCGGCGAACAATGATCTTCCCGCCTTCGAGCAAATCCAGATCGTAGACATGCGTCGGCTTGCCCATTTCCCACAGCGTGTAGTTGGTCGCGTCGACAGCATTGTTGATCGGTCGCTGATCGAGCAGCCCAAGCCGCCCGACAATCTTTGTAGGCGAAGCCTTGATCGTGACATCGCGAAGAATGCGCCCCGTAAACCGCGCACAACCTTGCTCATCCTCAATCTCGATAGGGAAGGGCACGACTTCAGTCGTGCCGTTACGAACTCCCGAAGATGCGGCTTTAGCCGCTGAGGGGGATGGCAAATGCGGCTCTATCGCTTTCAACGGAAGATCATAAATCGCCGAACACTCCCGCGCCACGCCATAATGATTCATCGCGTCAGGGCGATTGGTCGTGATGTCCATCTCAAAAATGGTCTCATCACCCTCGCCGCTAACCGACTCGACCGCGATCCCAGCCAAAGTCAGATCATCGGCAAGCTGATGGTAGTTGACGTCAAGGTCAACAAAATCGCGCACCCATTGAGGAGAAATTTTCATCGCCTGCTCTTGTGGCGCGGGCGACCCCGCCCGCGAATGGTATTATGGCTTCCCTTGTGTACCTTCGTGACCTTTGTGGTTAACGCTTTTGACCTTCTATCCGAACTGCTCTAAGAATCTCACATCGCCGTTGAAGAACAGTTGAATGTCATCCACGCCGTATTTCAGAATCGCAATCCGCTCCACGCCCATGCCGAATGCGAAGCCACTGACTTTCTTGGGATCATAATCCACGAACCCGTAGACATTCGGATCCACCATGCCGCAGCCCAGCAACTCAATCCAGCCGCTGGCTTTGCAGTTCCGGCAAGGCCCGCCATCGCGATATCCCCGGCCCCCGCAAAAAATGCAGCTAATCTGCACATCCGCGCTGGGCTCGGTGAAAGGGAAAAA
>JBAVAQ010000051.1:0-19966 GCA_049585795.1 Terriglobales bacterium
GTCGAGCGCAGACTGGCTATGTCTACTGTTCCACCGACTCTTTCGCAATCCAAAATTCCCGCGCCTTTTCGTCGCGCTCGAATCAGAAATAAAACTTTACTTGACTATCAGCGAAGACATGTGGTAAACGAAAGCGCCAGCGGATTGGTCCGCTTTTCATACAAGTTATTGATTTTTCGAATAGGCGGTGTAGTGATTTGCGGCCTCGATGCAACCCGCGTGTGAGGCTTCTTCATGCGCACGCTCGCTCTGTGCCCAGGCCGGTTGGTCGCCAAATCATGGTCGGAGAGGAAAACATGCGCTCGCTAACAACGTTTCTTGTGCTTCTGGTTGTTTTCATGGCACCGGGTTCGCTCGTTCACGCTCAAGCCACAGAACCCGCGAGCAAAACCGGCGCAGCGACCTCCGGCAGCGCCAGCAAGGAAGAGGTCAACCAGTTGCGCAGCGAGGTCGAAGCGCAACGCAAAACCATCGAGGAATTAAAGACGATGGTTCAGCAATTGGTTGATGGCAAAACTACGGCTTCTGCCGGCTCGTCAGCCAGCGTCAAGCCCGCGGCGGCGACCGATTCATCCGGGAGCATCGCCCGGCCCGTCGCAGTGACTACTCCGCAACCCGTCAACAGCGTCGGGACCGGCGACGTGCATTTGATGAATACGATTCTGGTCCAGCCTGACCCTGGCATTGAGGCGGGGATTATCGACCAAACGGCAGCCGCGCCCAAAAAAGAAGCGCCCCTTACCGCCGGTTGGAATGGTGAGCATTTCTTCATCCGTAGCGCGGACGGACAATTCAGCATCAGCCCTTACGGCTACGTGGACACGGACTACCGCGCTTATAAGGGCGATGGTGCGCCTCCGGACACGTTTGTCTTGCGACGTGCACGCTTTGGTTTCCAGGGTCACTACGGTTCCCACTTCGATTTTGCGCTGCTCGCCGACGCTGCCAGCACTTCGGGATCCGTCGTGCGCGACGTTTACCTCAACGTTAGAATCCGTCCCGAGTTTCAGTTCCAGGCAGGCCAGTTCAAGACACCGTTCGCTCAGGAGGCCGGAACCGGCGCCACCAACCTGGACTTTGTCGAACGCGGCTTCCAGGCCATCTTGTACCCTTCGGCGGCATCTGCATTCCGCAGCCCCGGTATTGCGATACACGGAGATATTGACGGTGGCGTCTTGCAGTACTGGGTCGGCGCGTTTAACGGTAAGGGATACGCTTTAGTCAACACCACCAATCAACCGGAATTCGTTGGGAGGCTTCGCCTCTACCCGGGACGCAAGTCTAAGAGCGACTGGTTCAAGGGACTTGCCGTTGGCGGTGCCATTGACCGTGCGCGCTCCCGAGGGCTTTCCGGGGATCAAAGCTTCAACGGTACCCTGCCGGGCGGAGCTTACGACTTCTTCCCGCAGTTCCCCATCAACGGGCCGATTCAGCGCTATAACGGTGAGTTCACGTATGTGAAATCGGCGTTTGCGCTGCGCGGCGAATTCGATCAACTCAATATGTCCCGCAACAATACCGGCTCCCAGCAGGTTGGAGGACTGGGCTTCCTGAGTCTTCCTTCGATCATCGCCAAGGCTTGGAACATCCAAACGACTTATTTGCTCACGGGTGAAAAGCAGCCGGAAAACGGGACGCCGCGCGTTAAGCATCCACTCTTCGGACCCGACACTCCCGGCGGCCAGGGAAGAGGGTGGGGAGCGTGGGGTGTCGCCTTCCGATACATGGCGATCAAGGCCAAGGAACCGGGTGCGGATTTCTTGGACTATTACACGCCGGGGTATGTGCCTACGTTTAACTTCCGCACCGACGAGTTCACCATGGGTCTCACTTGGTATCCCAATTATTGGGTCAAGTACCAGGTCAACCTGGGTATTGATCAGCTGAAGGATCCCAGCACCATCGGCGCAGTGCCGCAGAACTACTACACGATTTATCAGCAGTTGCAGTTCCGGTTCTAGAACGGGTCCGCGCGGATGTCCGTTGCGGACGCCATACGCTGTGCAGAAGTCAACTAGTTAATCGACACGGGGCTGGCCCGAGGGTGGTCCCGAAGGGAAATCGCAGGAGGGAATTCGAATGAGACCGAGGATTCTTTTTGCTATTCTTCTCACCGCGCTGTTTGTAATCGCGACCGGCTGCGGCACTACGCCGAATTGCCCGACGTGCGGGACCACGCTCAATGGCTCATACACCGTCATTAACGTCATTCCCGTGCCCGAGCACAATGCTACGGGCGAGCCCGGCGGCCCCTTCAACTCTTTCGACATCAGCACGATAGCGCCAAACCCCGCGGTCCCGGGTCACTACCTCGATTATATTTCCGACCGCATTGGCATTGTCATGCAGGTGATCGACACGTCGCAGGACCTGGCGGTGTTTTCGATTCAAGGATCCAACGCTGTCGCGGGCGCGGGTAATGGTGCCAGCCCATGCGATCCCAGCATTCCACCGATCATCTCGGTGTTTGGTAATTTCACTCGCTTTGGTTGCAGGAATGCACCCTTTCACCTCAATACCGGTTTCGGCGCCAATGGTAATTTTGGCGGATTTCCAGGGGCGCAGTGCTGCGCGTCGCGCGCCAACGGTGTGAATCCGATGTCCGGGCCAGACGGCAATACCACCACAGCGGATGGTAAATTCCTGTTTGTCGGTAACGGCAGCGCCAGCTTCGTGGTTTTCGACCTGACCACCATGAACTTAACCACGAATCCGCCCACGCCTCCGGTGGTGGTTGCCGACGTTCCTACCGGGGTATCCGCCGATTATGACGGTCCGCTGGGCATCGCGCCGTGCGTGGCCTCGTGGAATGGCGAAGCCGGGTCGAGCGCCGATTGTGGAGACGATCGCGGCGACGAAATGGCGTTAGGCGCTGTTAAAGCAGTCGATGGATCAACCCATCAGGTTCTTGCGATTATCAACGGCGATCCGGGACTGCCGTTTGTCACTTTCTTCGACGTGACCAACGTGATCAGCAAGACCGGGACGCTCCAGCAACAGCATTGCTTGCCGATCGACTCGGCGTACCCTTATGGCCCCTACCCGGCCGGATTTACCCTCGCTGGTTACACCGCTGGCACCTATCCTTCTCAAGGATTCTCGCAGACCACGGTGAATCCAGCGACCGGCGCTTCCTTCAATCCCCCAACCTGCGTGATTGGGCAGATTTATTATGACGGCGCTGGCGGGTCGGCTTCAGGTGGACTTGGACTCACTACAGGCGTTCCAGTCGACAACGTTGGCGGCACATTCCCCTGCCCGGATCCCTCCAATCCACAGACGTTCGGCGGGATCTCCGGATCGGCGGCCGCTTCGCTGGTCCCGGGAATTGGCGTGACGCCAGTAACCGGCACGTTATACACGATCCCCTGCCACCACGGCCCCATTCTTAGCTACAGTACGGGAACATTTTGCAGCCAAACCGCGCCTACAGGCAGTTGCGCCGGTGCCATAGCCCCTGCCGGGTTGGGAGGGATGGCTTGGGTTCCCAGCACTGGCCATTTACTTCTGACGAACGAAAATTCCGTTGCCACCACCAACATTGGGAGTGTTGATGAAATCGATCCAAGAGTTGGGAACCCGGATGGCCCCATAGTGGTTAACAGCTTTGTGATGCTGAATTGCATGCCGACCAGCATGGTGCAGGGCCCGGGCGATAACTTCCTGGTAGGTTGCGCGGACCACGATGGCGAAGCGTTCCCTCCCCTCGAGTACATAATCAATGGAACTACGGGCGCAATCCTGTCGACCATCAACCAAGTGGGCGGCGTGGACGAGACCTGGTATAACCCCACGGATAACAGGTACTATCTCGCAGCGCGCGATATGCTCCCCTCTGCGATGATGGGTGTCATCGATGCCGGAACAAACCAATGGCTGGTGAACATGCCAACTGGATCCAACGCACACAGCATCTCGGTCGACCCCAACACCAATCATGTTTTTGTGCCTTTTCAGTCGGGCGGAATCTGTGCTCCGCTGACTACCTATGGTTGCGTCGGGGTGGTCGCTCGACAATGAGGCAGAGTGCCCATTCAGTGGTATAGTTGCGTTTAGCGCGAAACGGAAGCAAGGTTTCGCGCAGGGAATTGTGAAGTGATTTTATGAAGCTCTCTGGGAGTGTTCCGCGCTTTGTTGCCGTCGCGTTCGCGTGTCAGCTGTTGAATTTTACATTGGCCAGCGCAAGCGACCGGCCTGCGCCAAAACCGACGGATGTTCCGGCGAGGGTAATTGCCCACTTGCCGCTCCCCCAAGCGACGGGAAATCAAATGTTGCTGCAGCGGGAGAACGGGAAGAATTACCTCTACGTGCAGCAGGCTTCCAAGCAGGGCTTCATGATCGTGGACGTCAGCAAGCCAGAGAGACCGAACCTACTGAAGCGAACCGTGGAAAGTCCGGTCGCCCCAGGAAATCTGGAGATGGTCAGCCCCAGCGTTGGCATCTCGCAAGCGCCGGACAAAAAACCGACCACTCTCACCAGCAGCAGCCATCCGACGGAGACCGTCCGGGTGTTGGATTTGAGCGATCCCCATAATCCCAAGACGCTTCAGGAATTCAACGGCGTAACCAGTCTGCTGCCCGATGGCAACCACGGCTTGATCTACCTTACCAACAACGAAGGCTTGTGGGTTTTGCGTTACAACCGGCCAGCCTTGCTGGAGCCGGCTAAGACTAAGAAGCCATGTGACTCCGAATCGGAGATCGAATCCATGCCGCCCGAGTGCGATTAGCCGCGTCCTTCTTATTTGGCTGGGGCTTCCGGGCACTCCTTGTCAATCGTCCTGATCGAGCTGATCGTCAACGTGGTTGAAGCGGGCGAACCCATCTTGGCCATCGCATCGGAGCTTGTGCTTAACGACGGCGATTGCGTCCCGGTTACTTCCACTCGTTGCCCCAGGTAGTGGTGTAGCTTTGTTTTGTCACTGGCGTGAAGCTCGTAAGTCATCGCGGGATCCTGCTTGATCAAGACATAGTCTCCACTCGATCTGCTGACGCACCCCTGCACGGTTATTTGTCCCTTGGCGTCTTTAGCATTGTCCTGGCTCATTGCGCTGGAATTGCCGTTTTGCGCCAGAAGAAAGCTGCCCGAAAATAGCAACAGAACGAACCACAGTTTTACCATTGACTGTCTCCTCTCCCGGAGCATCGGATGGCAGCATGATTGCAAAGGTTGGCTAGGTCTTCAATGGCAGCGGCTTACTTGACGTGAGTTTCCTGATAATGAAGCACCTTCCATTGCCCGTCCCGTTTCACCCAGAGTTCCGTGATATAAACCCGCGAAAAACGTACGACCGATCTGGGTGGAAACTGTTGCGTGACTTCATAGATAACGAATGATGCATCTGAGCACAACGGAATGAATTTGAAGCCCCACAAGGTGTAGTTGGAAACATTCCCATTTGCCAGTTCGTTGAGAGCTTGGATCTTCGTGCGCTCACCCTGCCCGTCAACCTCGACACCTTGATAGTCATCGGCCAACAATTCTGCGTAGGCTTTCTTGTCCTTATTCTTTATCGCCTCCCACTCGGCCTTTATCTTTGCTTCGAACTCCTTTAGGCTGGAGTCATCGGAAGCGCTGGCAGATGGGCGGTTTCCGCCTGCCTTAGGGGGCGCTGCGGGTTGCTGCGCCAGAGCCGCAGTCGTCAGTCCCACGATGCAGGCGAAGACTAAGAAATCTCGCATAGTTCCTCCATAGCGAAACGCCATTCACGCAATTGACGATGATAAAGTTACCATCGTTTTGAAGTTGACCCGAGGGTCGCATAATCAAGAGCTGTTGTCAGACTAGGAACGGCCATCGCTTCGCAACCAGAATGACGCGGGAGAAACCTGAAAGGCGTTCTGCTCTTTCTAACTTTGCACTTGTCGCTCTCGCGTGCGATGCTCACCATTGGCTAGTGCTAAGATGCAGAGCGTCGGCACCGTCCCCGATGCCAAACCGGGCCGCGGTTGTGCGAGCGCGGTTTCACGACTACTGTTTCGCAATAATTTCGCAATAATAATGGAGAGAGTTGCGAAGGACGAATCACCGTATGTCACACCTTGACCCCGAAAGCCTGGCGCGGGAACTGCTTTCCGCGCAAGAGACGGACCAGATGGTTAATGTCCTTCCCTCTGCGCGCCCCGGTTTCGATCTCAACATGGCTTATGAAGTGGAAGGCGCACTGCAGCGGTTTCGCGAAGCTGCGGGACACCAAGCTGTTGGCCGCAAGGTTGGTTATGCCAATAAGGCGATGTGGCGTGTGCTCAAGCTGGAGACCCTGGTTTGGGGACATATGTACGACGACACCGTCCACTACAGCCAGAACAACTCCGCCACGCTGACGCTTCCCCATCGGCGCTCGCTGAAGATCGAGCCCGAGATTATTTTCGCCCTGAAACAGCCGATCACTGCGGAAGGACTCGATGCTCCCGCCGCGCTTGCCGCCACAGAGTGGCTAGCGATTGGATTTGAAATCATCGATTGCCCTTTTCCAGAATGGAAGTTTCAGCCAAGCGATTTCGTTGCATCGTTCGGACTGCACGCTGCCCTTGTAATCGGAGAGCGCCTGCCAGTGCGGCCCGACTCTATCTCCACGCTTGTGGACGAGCTGGCAAGATTCAAGGTGCGCATGTTGAACAACGGGGAGTTTGTGGAGGAAGGATCCGGCAGGAACAGCTTAAAGAATCCAGCCTCGTGCCTGGCCGAACTCGGCGCAGCCATCGTGCGACGTTTCCCTGCCCAACCGTTGAGCGCAGGAGAACTCGTCAGCTCAGGAACGCTCACAGCCGGGAATCCGACTGACCGGGGCGATCGTTGGACAGTTGAGGTCGAAGGACTTCCTCTGCCGCAATTGACATTGCAGCTGACTTGACCTGTGGCGTCGAGTCTTTACTCCGTTTCGTTCCTTAACTTGCCTTGCGTCGTTCGGCTTCCTTGATAGAAGACTCCAGCACTTCCTCGCGCCGCTGGCGCAGTTTATCCTCGAAGGTCGTCCAGCGCAACGAGGGCCCGCTCGCTGAAATGTCCATTGTGGCGTCCGTCGTGATCGGAGTGACTTCAAAGTCATCCTCGTCCAGCTCCGTATCGTCCCCTTCGTTCGCGGACAGGACCGCTCCTGAACCTGCGCCAATCGGCTGCTCGCCGGGGGTAACGTTGAGGTCCGTGCCCGCGCGATGAAGTACCGGGTCCGCTACCCACGTCGAACGGTAACGTTTCTCATAGTCCCCCCACTTCTCTTCGGAATTCAGGATTGCACCGTCATAAGGGGGCAGGCTTTTGATTTGTTCCTTTGTAAGCTCGACCAGAAAATCATCCGGATGGCGTAAGGAGGGGCGAACCTTTCCCGGTGGCAAGAGAAACTTGTGGCTGGAGAGCCAGCCTCCAGTGTCAACCACAACATATGCGATGGCTCCGGTAGCCCGGTCAAAGATGACATCGTCGATCTCGCCCAGCTTTTCGTCGTTCGGATCGTAAATTTTGGCACCACGGATGTCGTCGGTGGCGTCCTGTAGATCCGAGAATCGATAATCTCCCAACGTGGCGTAGCGTGGCATATTTCCTCCTGAGAATTACTGGCTCGCATTTCGCATTTGCGAACCAGCGGTTAGATGCTCTTTTTTGAGGTAGCGTTTCGCACAGAGGCAGCGGCAGCAAAAATCGACAGAGCGCCTGCCCGGACGGTAGGGGCTTCTATTGCCATGTCACCAGCCCCTGTGTGCTTGATCACAGCGCCTCGTGTTCGAATGCTCGTATCGTCTAAAAAAGGACATTGTATATGTTTTCTCATCGCTACGCCCTCGCCTGCGAACAGGTCGCAGACTTCTCCCGCTCGCGGCCGGTACCGATTGACTCGCTTCAGCCCACGGTGGCATCCGATTACGCACCTTTTCTATGGGGCGAAGAATTCGGGATCGCAGGCGAACTGGATCAAACCATCATCGCCCGTTCTGCCGAGATCAAAGCGGACCTTTACAGCGGACGAGTCTTTGTAATCGTTCCGATCTACGTAAGCAGCATCTGCGAGGAACAATGCCTCTATTGCAATTTCCGGGGAGGAAACAAAGGAATCGGAGTCGAGCGCCGGCGGCTGACGGACGACGAACTCGAGCAGGAGGCGAATTATCTGGTCGAGGAAAAAGGGCACCGAGTTCTTGAGTTGGTCTATGCGAGCGATCCAGGAATACGCGTCGACGCGATGTGCCGTCATGTTGAACTGTTGCGGAATGTGTTGCACCGTCATGGCGGCGGCCTGGTCGGCCTCAGTGCCCAGGCATTGGAAGAACGCGACTACCGCCGCCTGGTCGACGCTGGACTCTGCTGGTCGGTACTCTGGCAAGAAACTTACGACAAGACTCGCTACGCCGAGCTTCATCCCAGCGGGACCAAAAAGGCGAACTTTGAATATCGCCTGGATGCTTACGAACGCATGCTTGCCGCCGGGATTGAGCACGTCGGCGTTGGAGTGCTCTCGGGTCTCGCAGACTGGAGAAAAGACTGGGCCATGCTGATGCTGCATGAAGAATATTTGCAAAAGCACTATGGAGGTGGCGCCACCATTCTCGGTACTCCCCGCCTGAAGCTCGCTCCCGGGGCGATTATTCAAGAGTCTCCTTATACTCTGACTCGCCAGGAGTTTCTGGCGACCGTCGCTCTTCACAACATGTTTTCGCCAACCACGGCCGCGTTTGTGAGCACACGAGAAAACTGGGACGTGTGCGTAGAGCTAGCGCGAGGAGGCGGCTGTCTCTTCACGCTCAACTGTTCCACCACGCCCGGTGGTTATTCGCTACAACACGATGGATGCCAGTTCACAGCTCAATCGTACGATGCGCCCATCTATTCCACAAAACTAAGGTCCGAAGGGCTTCTTCCTGTTTTCAATTGGAGAGCGGGAGATTTATGCGGTGATTACCGACCCAACCTGGCCCGTTTGATGAGCGCCTAGAGGCACTAGCGCAGCTTTTGCCTCTTCAGATCTCCGCGTCGCGACCCGCATGGGCATGTCCGCCACGTTCTCCTTCCAACCCGGACATGCGAAAATGGTGGTGAAACATACCGCTCAGTCTGAACTCCGACTGTCATCTTCGGCGGCCATTTACTTCACACGTTAGGAGAACCCGATGTCCCAGGATGTGGTTCACTCCCGCCATTTGCCAGACGGCAAATCGGGAGAGCTATTGAGCTTTTCGCGGCAGGATGCCGGCTGGGAATGGATGGGACTGTCCGTAGAGCGCCTGGCTCCTCGCGAAGTATGGGAGTTCGCGCACGCCGGCGAGGAGACTGCCTGCGTCCTGTTGTCGGGTAAGTGCGCGGCGGCCTGGGATGGACGCGAGCATAAGATCGGACAGCGTGCGAGTGTTTTCGACGGCCTGCCCTATGCACTTTATTTGTCTGCTGGAGCGCCCGTTCGCTTCGAAGCGGAAACCGTGTGCGAACTTGCCATCTGCCACGTCCCCTCACTCCAGAACTTTCCCTCCCGGCTGATTACTCCCAAAGACGTTGCTGTTTCACTGCGCGGAGGTGGGAATGCGTCCCGGCAGATCGTCGACGTTATGCGTCCCGAGTTTCCCGCGGACCGCCTCATCGTAGTGGAGGTTTACACCCCCGGTGGCAACTGGTCGAGCTATCCTCCGCACAAACACGATGTCCACAATCCTCCATCCGAGGTTGATCTGGACGAGATTTATTACTACCGCATGAACCGAGAAAATGCCTTCGCGCACCAGCAACTTTACAGTGCGGACGGAACGCGCAGCCGGGTGCTGACGGTTCGCGACGGCGACGCCGTTTTAGTTCGTGAAGGCTACCATCCGGTCGTGGCTGGACCGGGCTACGAAGTCTACTACCTGAATTTCATCGCTGGAAGTTCACGGTCGCTGGCGGTTACGGAGGATCCGGACCACGTTTGGATTCGCTCTACTTGGAAAGAAATGGATTCTCGTCTGCCCCTCGTACGCGAGCGCGAATAGCAGGTTAGGGTAAGCCGCCCGACGAATTCCCAGGACGCGCCCGTTATCGGGGTTTTATCTTGAAGTGTAATAGAACGATTAGCCGCAGCCATCGCTTGGCACAAACGCCGTAGCTAACAATGGCGTCTTGACAATATTCGTTACAACGATTAGCATCACAACAAATGAAGCCGAGCGATCAATCCCGCGGCGAACGGCGGTCGGAATGCCTCGAGGAGAACGTATTCCTGGATCTGCTCCGCACTACCGACATGTTGACCCGCCGATTGATCGTGGTTCTGAAGAATGAGAATCTCTCCGCCAATCAGTACAACGTGCTCCGCATCCTCAGGGGTTCGCCGGACGGCCTTCCCTGCGGCGAGATTGCCGCTCGCATGATTACGCGTGACCCAGATATCACCCGTCTGCTCGACCGCCTGGAAAAGCGGGACCTGATTTCGCGCTGCCGCGAAACCGAAGATCGCCGAATGGTGATGGTGCGGATCACGCCCGAAGGGCTTAAGCTTCTGGCTCGTCTCGATCAACCAGTGGAAGCCGCCCACCGTAAACAACTGAGCCATCTAGGACGAGGGCAGCTTCGGTCATTGACGGAACTGCTGCGCGCCGCGCGCCGCACTCTGGCTTGATTGTTTTTTTACGGCAATATATATGTTGCAACGATTATCGTCCAAACGCATCTAATCGAAACAGAAAGGATAAACACTATGAGCACACTGGCTGCACCGCAAACCTCGACCACCACCTGGAACATCGATCCGGCTCACTCCGTTGCCGAGTTTAAAGTCAAGCACATGATGATCTCGAACGTAAAGGGACATTTTCCCAAGGTCACCGGTGCACTGATCCTGGATGAATCGAAACTCACCGACTCGCAAATCACCGCATCAATCGAAGCGGCTTCGATCGAAACCCGTGACCCGCAGCGCGATGCCCATCTGAAGAGCGCCGATTTCTTCGACGTGGAGAAGTTTCCGACTCTGTCGTTCAAGTCTACGGGCATCACGCTGGTACGGGACGGTGAACTGGCTGTCGAAGGCGATCTCACCATTCACGGCATCACGCGCAAGGTCGTCTTCACGGTTGAAGGGCCAACTCCACCCGCGAAGGATCCGTGGGGAAACACGCGAGTGGCTGTCTCGGCGACCACGAAGATCAACCGCAAGGACTTTGGCCTGACCTGGAATGCGACGCTGGAAACTGGCGGCATTCTCGTCGGCGACGAGGTGACCATCACCTTGGAGGTAGAGTTTATTAAGGCCTAACCATTCGGCATTCGGTGCCGAAGCCTAGCGATCTAAGCAACGCAACAGAAAGAAGGAGAGAGTTATGTCACTCCGACCAGTGAAACAGATCATTCAACCCAAACCGACCATTGAGGGCGCCGGCGTTAAGCTGCAACGCGCCTTCGGGTTCGGCAAGACCAAGGAATTCGATCCATTCTTGCTGCTGGACGATTTCCGCAACGATAACCCGGACGATTACAAAGCCGGCTTTCCCTGGCATCCTCACCGCGGGATCGAGACTATCACCTACGTGCTTGCTGGCTCCGTCGAACACGGCGACAGCCTGGGCAACAAGGGAAAGATGACCGCTGGTGACGTGCAATGGATGACCGCCGGCAGCGGCATCTTGCACCAGGAGATGCCGAAAGGCGACACCCACGGGCGCATGCACGGCTTCCAACTGTGGGCTAATCTGCCCGCATCGCTGAAGATGACCGACCCGCGCTATCAGGACATTCCGGCGACTGCGATCCCCGAGGTCACCGATGATGACGGCACCCGCGTGCGAGTCATCTGCGGCGAGTTCTGGGGCGAGCGCGGACCCGTGGAAGGGGTGGCTGCGGATCCAAGCTATCTCGACATCTCAGTCGCTCCGGGCCAACGCAAGCGGCTCAAAGTCGAGACTACGCGCAACGCCTTTGCCTACGTGTTTGCGGGCTCGGGCACCTTCCGCGATGCCTCGAATCCCCGCGCCGTTCTGACCGAACAAGTCGCGAAACCCGATGCGCCGCCGGTGTATGACGCGGGCAATCATTCATTGGTTTTGTTCGACCGCGGCGACGAGATCGCCGTTCAGGCCGGGGACGAGGGGATTCGTTTCCTGCTGGTATCGGGCAAGCCGATTGAAGAGCCGGTGGCCTGGTACGGCCCGATCGTGATGAATACCCAAGAACAGCTGCGGCAGGCCATGGCTGAATTGCAAACCGGCGCATTCATCAAACATCGTTGAAGCGGCGCTTAAGAACGGCTCCGTGCAGTTCGTCTGCGCGGAGCGTATCTTTAATTGCACTGGAATTCCGTCAGACCAAGCAGTTAAGTCGGAGAGTTGCGTTCTTTATTCGCGTCTTCTCGTAAGGAGCTGCTCGTGAACCGTGTTTTGAATTTTCTGCTAAGCCTGATCGTATTCGGCTCGTTCGTCCTCTCTACCTCATCTTCCTTAATCGCCCATGCGCAGAATGCGGGGGAAACTATCGCCTCGCGCAGCACAGCCATCGACGGCATCAAACTACACTACCTGACTGCAGGCCACGGCATGCCGCTGATTCTGTTGCACGGCTATGCCGAGACGTCGCTCATGTGGAAACCCATTATTCCAGTGCTGGCTGAGCGCTTCACCGTTATCGCTCCCGATCTGCCCGGCATCGGAGACTCGGACATTCCCCGCGACGGTCTGGATATGAAAAGCGCAGCCATCCGCATTCATGATCTTGCCAAGTCGCTCGGCGGCCAGAAAGCGGAGGTCGTCGGACACGACATCGGCCTCATGGTTGCCTATGCCTACGCGGCGCAGTTTCCGGCCGAAGTCACCAAACTCGTTCTGATGGATGCGTTCCTTCCTGGCGTGCCCGGCTGGGAGCCCATTTACAACAACCCCGACATTTGGCATTTCCGCTTCAACGGACCGACCCCAGAAGCGCTGGTTCAAGGCCGCGAGCGAATCTATTTCGAATATTTCTGGAATGACCTCGCCGCCGACAAAACTCGCTCGGTTCCAGAAGCGGATCGCCGAGCCTATATTGCGGCTTACTCGCGGCCGGGACGCATGCATGCCGGGTGGGAGTATTTCGTCTCGTTCCAGCAAGCCGCCAAGGATTTCGCTCAGCTCTCTCAGACCAAACTCACCATGCCGGTACTCACCGTCGGCGGCGAGAAGTCGCTAGGAGAAGCGTTAGGGGAGCAGGCCAAGCTGGTTGCGACAAACGTAACCGTGGTCGTGCTGAAAGACACCGGGCACTGGGTGCTCGAGGAGCGACCAAAGGAAACCACCGAGGCATTGCAAAAGTTCCTCTGAAGTGATGGCGCTGGCAGGCTGGTCATGAGTTCTCGGGGGTCGTCGAACAGATTGGCAGTGACGTTGCGGCATATGCGCCAGGTGATGCCGTGTTCGCTGCCAACGAGACGGGCGGCGCATACGCAAAGTACGTAGCTGTCAAACCGGCGCTCATCGCAAAGAAACCGTCCAACCTCACCTTTGAGGAGGCGGCATCCGTGCCGGTGGCCTCCCAAACTGCGTGGCAGGGACTCTTCACCCACGGTCACCTGGAAAAGGGACAAACGATCCTGATCCATGGTGGCGCCGGCGCTGTGGGCGCCTATGCGGTGCAATTGGCATCGCATGCTGATGCCACCGTCATTGCGACCGCAAGCGGCGACGATGAGGTGTACCTCAACTCCATCGGAGCGAGCCGGGTTATCGACTATCGAGAGGCGCAGTTCGAGAAGATTCTGCGAGAGAAGGTCGGATGTGGTTTTCGACTTGGTCGGTGGCGATGCACAGAAGCGGTCGTTCCTCGTCTTGAAGGAAGGTTGCCATCTCGTATCCGCCGTTCAGCCCGTTGCTTACGAATGTCGGCGTTCACCCCAAACAGTTCCCTGCAGAACGACAACAGCCGAAGCCTGCGAGGTCTTCGGTCCTGCGATATAGGCGGCAAATGCGCCGTCACGTCCTTCAATCGTGATTTGATCTTTCATTGTGCTCTCCCGACGGGACGACGTTCATCCGGGCCTCCGCCGGTCTTGTTTGAATCGGCGGAGGCACCGACGCATCTCACGCTGCTGCCGTGGCTGACGCGGAGGTAGCAGCCTCTTCGATGAGCGTGGCTGATTCCTTCGGATGAGACATGTAGGCGACATGGCTGGAATTCACTTCGACCGTCTTGGCGTTGGCGCGCTTCGCCATCATCCTCTCTTGGTCCGGATTGATCGATCGGTCTGCGGTGGCCACCATGTACCAGGTGGGCTTGGTCTTCCATGCGGGCTTCGTGACTTGGTGGGTGAACGCGCCGGTGGAAATCGGCACCTGCGACACCGCCATGAACGCCGCCTTATCCTTCGGAATGTCCGCTGCGAAGTCGGCTGCGAAATGTTCCTGTTCTATCCACCAGTTGCCGTTGCCGTCCGGCTTGAACGCCTTGGAGGCTTGCGGTAACCCTTGCTCGATCGACGCACAGCTCTCACCTTCATCGAGCGCAAAGGCAGCGATGTAAACGAGTGCCGCAACCTTTGGATGATTGCCAGCCTCGGTGATGACGGACCCGCCATAACTGTGCCCCACTAGAACCACTGGTCCGTCCATGGCGTCGATGGCCGCCTTTGTGTACTTCTGGTCATCGGCGTAAGAGGTCTCGGGGTGCTGCACCACCGACACCTTGTATCCATCATTCTTGAGGATGTTAGCGACGGCTTCCCAGCCGGAGCCGTCGGCGAAAGCTCCATGCACTAGAACCACGTTCTTAATATTCTGTTTCACGATCATTCTCCTTTGCAGTAAAGATCCACTCGGACCGATTGATTGTCGATGTCGGACGCCTTCGCACCAAACCGCCCCCACCTGTGCGCAGAACGCGCCGCTCACTTAACCGTAAAGACTTGCTAGCTATTAGTTGACGTGTGCCGAGGCAGCCGCCTCTTCGATGAGCTTGGCTGCTTCCTTTGGGTGAGACATGTAGGCGACATGGCTGGCATTCACTTCGACCGTCTTGGCGTTGGCGCGCTTCGCCATCATGCGTTCCTGTATCGGATTGATCGACCGGTCTGAGCTGGCCACCATGTAAAAGGTCGGCTTGTTCTTCCAGGCGGGATTCGTGACCTTGTGGGTGAATGAATCGGTGGAGATCGGCACCTGCGCTATAGCCATGAAGTGAGCCTGGGCCGGGGGAATATCGGCTGCGAAGTCGGCCGCGAAATGGTACTGTTCGATCCACCAATTTCCATTGCTATCCGGTTTGAATGCCTTGGAGGCTTGCGGCACGGCCGTTTCGATCGACGCACAGCTCTCCCCTTCATCGAGCGCAAATGCAGCGATGTATACCAGCGCCGCAACATTTGGATCGTTGCCAGCCTCGGTGATGATCGATCCGCCGTAGCTGTGGCCAACGAGAACCACGGGCCCGCCCATGGCGTCGATTGCGGCCTTCGTGTATTTCTGGTCGTCGGCGTACGACGTCTCTGGAGGTTGTGCAACCGATACCGTGTAGCCATCCTTCTCAAGAATCTTGGCGACGGCGTCCCAGCCGGAGCCGTCGGCGAATGCCCCATGCACCAGAACCACGCTCTTGATGCCCGTCGGTGCGGGACCTGCCGCAGCAGCCTTTAGAGCCGCGCCCATAAGCATAGCTACGATTACAACCGAGTAGGTCTTCTTCATGATCATTCTCCTCCCTTGTGGAGCTTCAGCGGATCGTGCTTTAAGCCTCGAACTCGCAAACGCACCATATCCGGAAACCACCACGACACTATTGAAAGCTCAGACCACTTTTGTGAATTCCTGCTCAAAAATGGACTGAAAGCGGGCGAGGAGACTACTTGAGTTCAAAACGGAGACTTCAGCCGCATGGCGAATCGGCGACGATATCGCATCGACAGGAAAACTCAGAGGAGCACATCAACGGCCGATTGATTTGATGATGGGATCTATTCCTGTAGTTGAAAGGGACTGACCCTTAGATATTTCGACACAAATCCTGCGGCCTGAGTGTTCGCGCCTCCATTTTGCTGGAGTCGCACCAACGAGGTTTGCAAACGTCCGAGTAAGGGCAGCTTGATCAGAAAATCCAGCCTGCGCGGCAATTTCCACCAACGAATTATTGGTTTCCGATAAAAGACCCTTCGCGATCTCAACGCGCTGCAGAATCAGGTAACGATGTGCGGAGGTCCCAAACGATCTCCTGAACGATCGCGCAAAATGGCTGACTGAAAGCCTACATTCCTCGGCAAGTGTTTTCAATTTTACCTCGCCGTCCAGGTGCTCCGTGAACAATTCCACGACGCGGCGTCTTTGCCACGGTGCCAGACCGCCTTTGAACTGCGAAATAGCTTCAGGAGTCTGACCATACTGCCCGACAAGGTGTGAACAAATCGTCATGGTGAGAGAATCCATGAACAACTGAGAGAACATCTCCGGCCTATTTAGGCATGGCAGAATCAGTTGCGTCAGGTGATAGACGGCCGGGTCGGGAGTTCCATAAATGCAGTGGAGACGCTTAACTCTGGACATTCTGGCATCGTCGGTGAGGGCGTCCAAGGTTGCACGCGGAACGTGGTAGTGTATCCAGTCGATCGGGCCGGGATTTCGAATACTCGAATTTGATTCCAGATCGCACATTGCAACCCCGCCCACTGGCCATGCCCCCGTCTTTGTGTACTTGCCATCTGTCCAAAGTTCCCATTCCCCCGAATTCGCATGATTGAGATGAACCGAAACAACGTAGGCCTTTTCAGATGGGATTGACGCAGTTCGCTCCGGGATGCCGCTCCGTGCAATCAGCCGGGTAATCGCCATTTGCGGCCGGACGACGGAAACCGCCGAATCGATGGCAACATGGGGCGGTTGGTTCATGGTGAAATATTTCGCCATCTGCGCACCGTAAGCGTTTGCTGAGTTCGATGAGGTCGTCATTTTCCTGAGTTGAAAGCACCTTCCGAAAGTACTGCCGTAGCGTAGCGCCAAAAAGAACGGTCATTCTTGTACAAAATGACCGTGGTTGAATGAGATAGCTCCCAGAAATGCTGGCGCTGAGCAGGATTTATGGTCCTTTCACTGATTAATGCGCTTCGTTTGGACACGAAAACTGAGTCCGAATCGACAAATAGGACGGATATCGGCAATCCTCCAAGATGGTGTGCCGCGTACCATACCTCTCGGAGTCGCCTGGCGGCATAGCTTATCTCGTCGGTAATGAGAAGAGCTTTTGTAGAGGACAAGTAGAGGACGATCAGTGTCTGGTCAAGTAACTAAAACCCGCATCCTTCGGGTGGGGCTTGATTTGGCAAGCGCAGAGGGGCTCTGCACGATCACCTTTGGTTCGGTTGCCAGACGCGCGAGCCTGTCGAAGGGTGGCGTTGTCGCGCATTTTCCACATTTGGGCGATCTGAAGCGATCCATTCTTGATGTTGCATTGGACCTTTGGAGCCGTACCTGCCTCGGAGTCGACACTGGGGTTGGAGGCGGGTTGCCGTCGCTGATTCGCTACCTCAATGTATGGATTGGATGGACGAGGAGGGCAGGACTGCCGGGCAGTTGTCCGATTGCCCAGGCCATTGTTGAGTTGAGCTTCCTGCCGGGAGCTGTTCGAGAGGCTGCCGCAGCGGCGGAATCTGTCTGGCGGCAGACCCTTATTATGTTGATCCGTGATGCGATCGACAAGCGACACTTATTGCACGATACCGACGTCGCCCAGCTGGCGTGGGACTTGCTCGGCATCTATCTGAGTCACCACGTTTCCAGCCATTCTCTTCGGGACCCGGACGCGGACAAAAAGGCACAGTTCTCCGTGAAGCGGATCATTGCTTCTATAGAAGCGATTAACGAGGGCGCAGCTCACCAGAGACAAGGTGGTCAGTAGCAACCGCGCCATCACCGTTCAGTTTGCGCCAGCGAAACGGCGTTATACCTTCGAGCTTGGTGAACGCGCGTGTGAAGGCAGCCTGATCGCAGAATCCCGACCGAAATCCCACCTCGGCCAAGCTTAGTTTAAGTTCACGAAGCAGGCCTTTCGCCATGTCGATTCGAAGCCTGATGAGCCATTGGTGGACTGAAGTGCCAAAGCCCTGGCGAAAGCAACGAGAGAAGTGACTTGGGGAGAGCTGACAGGCGGTTGCAAGGTCCGTAATTCTGATGTTGCCTTCGAGATGTGTACGCAGCATCTCCTCGGTACGAATCTTTTGCCAGCTCTCTAGGCGCGGCTGCGCCCGGAGCATTCCCTTACCGTTTCCATAGTGCTGCAGAAGATGTGTGCTCACAAGAAGTGAGACATCTTCTAATGCAAGCATGTTGAGCGGTTCACGGTTGCGCACCTGGCCGAGGATGGTCTTGGTCAACTGAGCGACGACGAGGTCCCTCTCAAAGAAGACCATCCGAAACGAATCAACTGGTGCAATCCTGTTGTCTGCTGCAACTCTGTCCAGCAGATCGCGCGACACATAATAATGTAGATAGTCGAACGGACCTGCCGCCCACATCTCCATCGGCTTCATAAGATCGATTACTGTTGTTGCGAATGCGATCGAATGAGAGACGCTGACTTCTTGCCCGTCAATTCGTGCGCGCCATCGGTCAACCGGAGTGGGAGCTAAAGCCACGCAGATGAGCATGGCGCGATCCTCAGGATAGGCCGGGGCCTGCTGCATCTCCATCGACCCGCCCTTGAGTCTAGTGAGGGCGAAGTCGGGCACGCCAGACACATTCTTGAGGGAGCAATCATAGAGCGGCGTCCGGAAAACCTCGGCTAGGTTGGCGCCGTAAAACTTCCGGTCGTGATCCGGACGCGTCGACAATGGCGCCTTCGGAAGTCTTTGCTTGCGAGCCATGCCCACCCTCCGTTCGAACAACAGCCTCAATATAAAGCACCTAGGAAAGGTGAGTCCACGTTCCTTCAAAGCAGAGTAGTTCAACTCCGAGGGGCGCTCTCAACGAGCGCGTTATTGCCAATGCGCGCAGTGAGTACAGATTGGTACCCGAAAGTCGGCTTCTCGTCAGGAACTGCCACTCACGAGAAGCGCGTTTTACGGTACTTATGTGTCCTCAAACCGTTCGGGTAGTCTTGGGGTGGAGAGGTCACTTGAGCTTTACAAGAGGACTCAATCATGACGAATAGAGAAGCCGGAATCAATGTAGTCCGCGAAATGATGGGCGACCAGGCAGCCGCAAAACTCAACTCTTCCGCTGACTCAAACACCTTCGGTGCCCCGATCGCTGCCTACGCGGTCGACCAGGTCTTTGCGGATATCTGGACTCGTCCCGGTCTGGACAGGCGCTCCCGCAGCTTAGTTTCGATGTCCGTCATGATTGCCATGCGTCAGCCCCATGAATTCGCCATCCACATGGGGGCCGGGCTCAATAACGGCCTCACATTGAAAGAAATCGAGGAAGTTCTCATCCAGGCGCTGCCATACGTTGGCTATCCTGCCATCGCAACAGCACTGGCGGCTGCTGCCGAGGTTATCAAGGAGCGTGGTCTGGACGTGGACGAAAACTACGCTGGCCATCGCGGCTTGCTTTGACACTGACCGGCATCCGCACTGCCGGCCAAACAGAGAGAAGGGTTCCACCCTCACCGCCGCAAGGTTCGCTACTACGACACGGAAACGGGAGCTGTCCATAACATTCCTATAGTGCGGTTTCGATGATTTCCTTCTCCTGCCGAGCGAGGACACGATTAAGCGTACTCACGCCGCTACGGGCATGTCCGAATGCCCGAGGCACCGGCAACCCAGAAAAATTTATCAAGGTGAGCTGGCTTACTCTATAAGGCTGGCGAAGCAGAGGAACGCCGAAAAGTCAGACCTGCTGCTTTTTCAATTCGCTAAGGCGAGGAAATCTTCCTGACTGATACTCGGCAAAGAGCCTGGCAATGTCCTGCTTCGAGTCTCCTATAAATGGGCCATAGCAGGCTGCGGAAAAACTCGATTTGAAGCGGGCGCAGTACCACGAACCTCTCTTGTTTCCACAGCACAACCTGATAAGAAGGAAGTATGCGTGGACAAGACGAGCAGCAGTTGGATGTGTTCAGCTA
>JBAVAQ010000052.1:0-6134 GCA_049585795.1 Terriglobales bacterium
CCCGTGGACATTTCATAGAGCACAGCGCCGAACGAAAAAAGATCGGTGCGATGGTCCAATTCCTTTCCCAGCGCCTGTTCGGGCGACATATAAGCGACCGTGCCCAGCGTGGTGCCGGGGCTAGTCAGGTGCTGGTCGGTGCCTTCAACGGTAGCCTGCAGTCCCGCGAGTTGAGAAGAACCGACTTGATCCGCCTTCACCTTCGCCAAGCCGAAGTCGAGGACCTTCGCATGACCTCGCTTGGTGATAAACATGTTGGCGGGCTTGATATCGCGGTGCACGATTCCTGCCGCATGCGCGGCATCGAGTGCATCCGCAATTTCGATCCCCAGCCTTAGAATCTCGTCGATTTCCATCGGCCGCCCGCCGATCCTGTGTTTGAGGGTCACCCCTTCGAGGAACTCCATCGCGATGAAGGCATGGCCATTCTCTTCGCCAATGTCGTGGATCGTGCAGATGTTGGGATGATTGAGAGCGGAGGCAGCCTGGGCTTCTCGCCTAAATCGTGCTAGCGACTGTGCATCTCCGGCCACTTCGTCCGGTAAAAACTTGAGCGCGACGAACCGGTGCAGTCGCGTGTCCTCAGCTTTATAGACCACGCCCATGCCGCCGCCGCCCAGTTTTTCCAAAACGCGGTAATGCGAGATGGTTTGGCCGATCATGTGCCGCAGAAACCTCAGGTGGCCGTATGTTAGGGCCCGACTGCAGTAAAGTCAAAGCGCTACTCTGTTGAGGGCGGATTGCGGTGGTTTGTCGGCCAACAGGAAGTAATCCAAAACTGAGGGCCACGCCATCTCTGCCAAGCCCGGCTAATCACGTTCTGGAAACGCTGGTGTAAAATTGGGGCCTTTCTGCAAATTCTCAATGGCGGAATCTTGCGAGGTCTGCGATGCGTCTCCTGTTTCTAATTGCTTCATTGCTCCTTGCCGCGATCACCGTTGCGCAAACACAGAAGGCGAGTGGCGTAGCGGACTTCATCAGCATCGATACTCCAGTCTTCGTTCTTGAGCATGTCCGAGTCATCGATGGTACGGGTACGCCGGCGAAGGAGGATCAGGCAGTCGTGATCGCGAACGCCAAAATACAATTCATCGGCCCGGAGGCGTCCGCCCAGATCCCTCATGGCGCGCAACGAATTGAATGTTCTGGCTATACCGTTATTCCCGGTATCGTTGGAATGCACAACCATCTGTACTACACCGATTCGTACACGGTGCAAGTTGTCGGCGGAAAGATTGGCGAGCCGGGATTATTCATTGCGGAGATCCCTTACACGGCACCGCGGCTCTATCTGGCGGCTGGCGTGACCACAATGCGTACGACGGGGAGCCTGGAGCCTTACACCGACTTGAAAGTCAAGAGTCGGATTGACGCGAACCTGATGCCGGGACCCAACATTGACGCCACGGCACCGTACCTGGAAGGTGCGCCGACCCGATTCGCGCAGATGCATGAACTGACCGGACCGGACGATGCGAAACGCATGGTGGAGTACTGGGCGGCAGAAGGCATGACGTCGTACAAAGCGTACATGAACATCACGCGCGAAGAACTGGGGGTGGCGATCCAGCAGGCGCATGCACACAAGCTGAAATTGACAGGGCATCTTTGCTCCGTGACCTGGCCGGAAGCTGTAGCTCTCGGAATCGATGATTTGGAGCACGGACCGGTCTTTACCGACACCGAATTCGTGGCTGACAAGAAGCCGGACGTGTGCCCAGCGGGCGGTGGCAGCAGCAGTTGGGCCAAACAGGACGTGAACGGAACGCAGGTGCAGGAGATGATCCGCAATCTCGTGTCAAATCATGTCGCGGTGACTTCGACGCTGCCGGTGTTTGAAGCCGGTGCCCCGGGGCGGCCGGCATTGCAGCAGCGCACGTTGGATGCGATGTCCGCAGAATCGGCGCAAAGCTACCTCGCCGCTCGTGCAAGAGTGGCTTTGGATTCACCGATGACGGCGCTGCTGCGCAAAGAGATGGATTTTGAGGTGGCATTCGTCAAGGCGGGGGGCTTGCTCCTTGCCGGCCCTGATCCAACTGGAAATGGTGGCGTATTGCCGGGTTTCGGCGATCAGCGCGAGATAGAGTTACTCGTGGAAGCTGGCTTCACACCAGTGGAAGCCATTCACATCGCCACGGAAAATGGCGCCTTCTATCTCGGCCAGCAAGATCGAATCGGAACCCTCGCATCTGGCAAACAGGCAGACCTCGTTTTGATCAAAGGCGATCCCTCAAAGCGAATTGAGGACATCGAGAACGTGGAGACTGTGTTTAAGGCCGGGATCGGCTACGATTCCAAGAAGTTGATCGATAGCGTGCGAGGACAGGTCGGCATTCGTTAGCAAGATCCAGCCCACTGTTGCGTACTACCCCGGTATTGTTCCGGGCGTGTTGTCGGCAAACCTTCCCTTACCGGATTAGGGAAGAGTTGCCCGTGATCCAGACATGATCGCCGAGGCCATCGGATTCTTCTGAGTCGTCATTCCATGTGAGGGTCTCGCAGTGGATTGTCGGCAACTCTTACCTTGAGTGTGCTGGCGATTTTTGAGTCAAGCGAGGAAGCGTTCTGCTGTCCAGGTTTCGGAGTCAGGAACCCGGGCACTTTGCCGTCGCTCTGCCGGTTTCCTCACCGGCTTAGCAGCCATGAGAGGAATTTGAGCCAAGAATTGCTGCTGCCGACCAGCATGAACGCCGGGAAAGACGACAGAAGCACAGCACCGCCCCACCCGAACGCCGAATGCAATCGTTGGTGTTTGATCGTATCGTAGAGAATGCACGTAAGGGGAGGGACTTCCGTGATGGCGACAAGTCCCCAAAACCCAACTGTGTCAAACAAGAACGGGATGCGACCGATTGCTGGCAAAAGGATGCTACAGGACGCCAGAACCATGACGCGCTTGTGGATCTCAGGACGTCGCCTCAAATAGAGTGCAATCGCGACCAGCACGAGGAACATCAGACTGGTTCCGAAATCCATAGCGAAGGGGCGTGTCAAATTAGTAAGAGAGGTCGGGTGAGCTAGAAATAATCTTCTACCCGCATTGAACGAGACTCGGATGGCCACACAGGCGCACAACGGCGCCAAAAACGCACCCACAACGCCAAGTTTGCGGTGCAGATCGACACGATGTCGGGCTATGAGCCGCACTTGAATGAAAAACAAGACGAACCAGGTGGTAAACAGGAACCCGTGCAGGTGAAGCAGAAGCGGTAGCCCCTTGGCCTCGAAAACGAGTCTCAAGTAATAGGTATGGGCGAACCCAGCAAAGATGATTAGGAAAGCGCAGACGGCGAACCGCGTGTAAAAGCGCCGATTGATCGGTAACGCTGTAGGAGTCGCCATTATTCCCTCAGAAGAGCGGTCGATCATTTTGTCGCTGCTACGCCGTCAGCAATCTGAATCTCGTACGGCCTGAGTTTGGTACTAGGAGTAAGAGCCGTCCGTGCGCGCAATTATAGACTGTGCAGCACGTTACAGCGGATGCGACGATTCTGGGTGGATGGTCGGCAACTGGGAAGTTATCCAAGAAACGGGCTCCTGAGGAACTAGCTTCGAGGAAGTTGGCAAGATTGGTAACGGGAAGTCGGCTAGGCTGGAGACAAAATCCTGGATGCTTGCGCGTTTATCAGGAGTCATCACGACGATGGTCTCTCGAATGCGCTACTTCCTGCTCATCACTTGTGCATTCAATTTGTTTACTGGAACCGGGTACTTTTTCTTTTCAGGCGTAACGAATTTCGGAGATTGGGCGGCTGTGATTTCAGGGCTGCATCTGCATTGGCTGTGGAGGATGCTGCTGGTGTTTGTTGGAGCGTCCTCGTATTTCATCGCTGCGGTGGTTGTTGGCGTCGGACTCGTGCGTAACGTAGGAATTCCACGACACGAGCAGGAACGCTTGCGGAAGTTGACCATCGTGCCGTACTTGACAGCTATGCTCCTTGCGAGCGCGGCAGGACTGCTGAATCCGCTCGGAATGCAACTGCTCTGGCAATCGGCACTGCCAGCGACCGCTGTCGGTCAGAGCGGATTGCTGTGGTTGCGATACTACATTCCGCGAGGCACGGAGCCGAAGAGAATGCCGGGGCAACTTGCCCGGAGCTACGTGTGGATTGGTGTGGCGGCTGTTCTGGCATTCGTCTACGTTGTCGTTCTGGGACGCGGAATCACGCTGCACCGTTAGGTAAACCGCTGGTCGCCGCAGGGCCGCTAAGCTGCCTCCGCTCCCACGCATACAGGAAATTGTGTGGTCCATCTAGCTTTCAGCAGGCTGCGATTCGAGCGTTTGGGTAGGCACTCGGTTCTTCCGCTTTTTTTGGGCTTGCAGATTTTCAATCGTAATATATGAAGGATGACTGACCGGTTCTAACGATTGGACCCAATGGCATCCTAGCAGGAAACCACGTGAGTCGCCCCCGCTGCGACACGGATCGTTGGGTTTGTAAACCAACGATGTGCGCCTCAGAGTCCGACAAAGGCAAAGGCGACAATCGCGGAGTGGGCATCACCTCAACTACCCTTATTATTATTATTCGTTGAATCCATCCCAGTATGCTTCGTCAGGAGTGCGCGGTTCGCCTTTTGGGCGCGAGATCGGCGCAAGCCGCACCAACAATCGTACCGGCGCAGACGGGGGTTGCAGCGCACAAATCGGCTTCGTGTGAAGTCGGCGGTGAATCGGCCTTATAGTTTGTGTGCTGCTGCTAGTTGGGTTTCGAACTTCGCCCATTCTTTTGGATATCTCGCCTTGCGCTCTAGCCATGCGTCGTACTCGTTTTTGTAGTTAGCGTACGCTGATCCTTTCTCCCTGAACGACAATCCCAATACGTCGGGCTGCTCAGGCTCTGGATCATCAGCGGGGTTGTATGCCTTTGCCTTTCGGAGTCGGGCATTTCGGTGGGCTAGCAATTTGTTCTTGCGCCGAAGCTCCTCTCTCTCGATGTTGTCGAGGCGCACCATACAATAATCCTTGCGCTCTTGAGTCGTAGCCGATTCGAATTCCGCCCTCCAGTATTCTTTCGACTTTTTGTAATGCTCGTTGACCCGCGGCATCACCCCTCCAGCGGATGTTGACCGCTCATCAGATTTTGAAGCATCGTCATATGTGACACGGTTGTCCCATTTTTCTTCCCACTTCTGAAACAGCTGCGGCTGCTGCGGGCTCGTGAATTGAACAAATTCGCCCTCATACATTTTCTTAGTTGAAATGATATTTGAATCGTCCTGAACGGAAAAAGATTACGTTCGTGTGGAAGAAAGAGGGATGCGCTCTTTCGTACTGAACGCGGATAGCGCCGATTCGCGTTTGCAATGCTAAATGTTCTGCAGTCGCATTCTCGGCGGCCATGGTGCGCTACATAACGGAAGTTGTCCAGACTGGTCGGGAATAGTCGGTCGCCTTCCAGCTTGAAGGGACGGACTGGTGAGCCATTTTCAATTTTCCGCGCCCGGCATGCGCTAGCGGCTTCTCCTGGAACTCCGGTGTCGGTATCCACCGAAGTAATCTGCTGAAACTCGGGTGGAAATGTACTCGTATAATGATCATTGTTCGGCTCCTTATCTCCCGAGCTTGTTGGTTGGATTCACCCCCCAGCATCAGGCGTGAATTGAAATGACTCCATGAAAATGTCGGCTACCAGGCCCGAGTAAACATTTGACCTCAGTCAAAACTTGCTATGGGCTGATTACGGGGATAAGGGAGACGGTTGGTGAATGTTGCTGGCCTGGGGCAATCGGGATAATTTGTTGGCTGCGGCTGTCGCTGGAGATCTCAGATGCACGCCACGGCGGCGTATACTGCGGACGAGAATGCGGCATTCAACTGGCCCGTTCCTATATTTGGGGAAGTCTCATTTGTACCCCATTAAGGTGCCTTTTGGGCACGGAGAACAAGCGAGTCAATACGTAAGTCATTGATTTAACTACGGCCACTTTCCTTGTGCTTGTCCACGATCGGTGGTGATTTATTTTATGCCTAGGTGCTACCATGACAACCATGGCCTGGCCTGGCCAGCCCACGAGGTTTTTGAGGAAGAGGACGACGGCGGGACTCTGGGGCGACGGGGACGGAAAAATAAAACGAGCCTCAGGGGGCACGACGTACGGCGGACGCCTGCACGAGCGTACTCCGTGCGCTT
>JBAVAQ010000053.1:0-82287 GCA_049585795.1 Terriglobales bacterium
GATTTCGATATTGACTTGCCCGCCTTCATGAAAGGCTCGCAGAATGAGGCGTCCAGTTCGATCCTTCCCCGCCTTCACTCGGACTTCCGGCAGTTCGATGCCGTGGTCGACAGAATTCCGCACCAGATGGGTGAGAGGATCTTTGATCGCTTCGATGATGGTCTTGTCCAGTTCCGTCTCTTTGCCTTCCATCTCGATGCCCACTTCTTTGCCGCACCCCAGCGCCACGTCGCGCACCGTCCGCGGAAACTGGCCCCAGATATTCCCGATGGGCTGCATCCGCGTCTTCATGACTCCCGCCTGCAGTTCGGTGGTGATCAGGTTCAGACGTTGGGAGGCGGCAAGAAAGCTCGTGTCCTTGGCCCGGTTGGCAAATTGCAGCACCTGGTTCCGGGCCAGCACCAGCTCCCCGACCAGATTCATCACTTTGTCGAGTAATCCAACATCGACCCGGATGGTGCTATCCGAGGCAGCCGCGTGCGTTCGGGAAGATTGCACGCGTAACGCATCCACGATGTCCGCGGGCTTGACCGCGCCCTGTTCCACCAGAATTTCGCCCAAGCGGCGGGGGTCGCCTTCGTTTTGCTTCTCGGTAGCGCGCAGGATCTCCGCTGGCGTGACTCCGGCCTGTTGCATCAGAATGTCGCCGATTGAAGACGGTGGGGGAGCGCTTGTGCTGACGGCGTCTGACCCGGACGCGATCCGACTTTTCGCCGAAGGTTCGGGCGCCTGCTGCAGACGGGTCAGGGTGGCGATCAGCTTGCCGTCGTCGCGGTCTCCTTCACTTCCGCACAGTTCGATGCTGCCCAGCATTTGCCGGACCGCATCCACCATGCCCAGCAACGCGGTGGTAATTTCCTGGTTCAGAGTGAGCTGCCCTTCCCGCAAGCGGGTCAGCAGGTTCTCTCCCACATGGGCCACCTTTTCCAGTTTATTGAATCCCAGAAAACCGCAGGTACCTTTGATGGTGTGAATGGTGCGAAACACGCCCGCCAGCGCGTCGCGGTCCTGGGGATTTTTCTCCAAGCCGACCAGATCGCGGTCCAGCCGGTCCAGATTCTCGTAACTCTCGACCAGGAAATCCTTGACGATATCGCTGTCACTCATTGCAGCCGTCTCTTTCCAGGTTGGGAGGCTTTATTAAGTCGACAAGTCCCATCGCGGAGACTGCTATCGCCTCGGAGCACGCCGTCCTTAAGGAAGACGCACATATGAAGGACAAGGTCGTTTCAGTTGGAGCTTCCCTATTTACTTATCGTCCGTTCCGAAGTTTTGATTAGGGATGTTGCCTTGGCCCGTGCATCGAAGATTGGGCGCAGGAGCCCTGTGTTGCCATCCCCAGGCGATAGCGAATATTTTCCCGACAAACGAAAACGTTTTTGGTATAGTCCCGACTGTCATGCCCCGTCCTGCCGCGAACCAAGTGAGCCATTCCACGCCGGCCTTATCGCCCTCTCTCACCTCGAATCAAGTGCGCGGCTTTTGGGCATCGTGGGGTGGGTGGACGCTGGACGGGATGGATTCCTTTGTTTATGCCCTCGTTCTAGTTCCCTCGCTGCGCGAATTGCTCCCGCGCTCGGGCATTCCTGCCACCAAAGGCAACGTAGGACTCTACGGCGGACTGCTCTTCGCCCTGTTCCTCATTGGCTGGGGACTGGCGTTCTTGTGGGGGCCGATCGGCGACAAATTCGGCCGGGTGCGCACGCTGATGCTCACCATCTTGTGGTATTCGGCATTCACTTTCTTAAGTGCGTTTGTTACCGGGGTGTGGCAACTTGCGATTCTTCGCCTGCTTGCCGGCGTAGGCATTGGCGGAGAATGGGCCATGGGCGGGACGTTCGTAGCCGAAGAGTGGCCGGAGAATCGACGGCGCGCCGGTGCGGGCTTGATGCACACGGGATATTACGTCGGCATATTTCTCGCCGCGCTGGCAAACTACGCTATCGGCAGCCGTTTTGGCTGGCGGGCTATGTTCATTGTCGGAGGCCTGCCGGCGCTGCTCCTCGCCTGGGTGCGGCACGGGGTTACGGAACCTGCGGCCTGGACCAAGAAAGAAAAAGTGGTCCGCGCGTGGGCGGTTTGGCGTCCTTTGGCAACGCTCTTTTCAGCCGCTTGGCGCCGCCGCACCGTGGTAAATTCCCTCCTCATGCTGGCTTCCATTTGTGGCTTGTGGGCAGGAACGGTGTATGTTCCCGCGGCCATCACCTCGATGGCGGAGGCGGGCGGCCGCAGCGGTCCGCAAGTTGCGCAGCTCGCATCCTGGGGAATAATGCTGGTGTCCTTCGCGACCATCCTCGGTTGCCTCGCCATGCCGTGGCTCGCCGAGCGTGTGGGGCGCCGTGGCGCGCTCGCTGTCTTCTTCACGCTCATGATGGTGTTCATCGCACTCACCTTCGGCAAAGTCTTCTATCTGGGAACTGCAGCCCTGCCCTGGTTTTTTGTCTGTCTCTTTTTTCTGGGCTTGGGCGGCGCCAACTTCGCTGTCTACACTCTCTGGCTACCCGAGCAATATCCGACGGAATGCCGTGCCAGCGCTTTCGCATTTTCCACGTCGTTTGCCCGATTCGGCGGAGCCGGAATCACTTTCCTGGTGGGTACAGGCGTCCGGCATTTCGGCTCGCTCGGAACTCCCGTAGCGATGACTTCCCTGGCCTTCGCGCTCGGCCTGCTCCTGATTCCATTCGCCGCGGAAACACGCGGCAAGCCCTTGCCGGCGTAACTCACCGCAACCACCCACGTCCTTCGGTCTTGCGATTCCAACTGTCTCCTCTAAAGCCGGTCTGAGTTTGCGCCGATAACCATTTCATCACGAACAATGCTTCATCGAGATTACAGAGCGGTTCGACGGTCAGGTACGTCGAGGGTCCGGGAAAGCGTCGATGACGCTCTGCTAGAGGAGGATTGATGATGGCCACATGGAAGAATGCGCTTACGGCAGCAGGGATGGTTTTGATCTGCGCGGTCGGGGGATCGGGGCAAGCTCCCCCCGAGATCAAGATAAAACTGGATGCCAAGATCAAGCAATTAGCAGCCTTCAGTACCGACCCGGAGATTGTGAAGGAAGTGCGGGCTCACAACGCGGCTCCTGCCAGCCCCGAGGCTGCGGCCATGACCAATGAGAGGTGGCACAGCCTTACCGTGCTGGATCCTTTTGTCCGCGCCACCGCGAAGACTCCTCTGTCCGAATATCTGAAAATGAAAAAGAACGCTGACGACACTATCGCGAAAATCTTTGTCTCGGGAGCCGACGGCTCCAAGGTTGGATTCGACGCCAAGACCGAACATTGGACGCATAAAGGCATGCCCAAACACGAAGTGCCGATGAGCGGGAAGACCTGGATTGGTTCGGTCAAGGTGGATGACTCCACGGGCCAGCAACTCATCCAGGCGGCGCTCCCCGTGCTGGATGATGGAAAGCCTATCCGATCGATCGTATTTGGATTGCGGGTTGACAAGCTTCGGTAGCCGCGACACATGAGCGAAGAATTTCAATGATGAGAAATCAGAACATCGCTGGCCGCATGACCTTCATGGTGGCGGCATCCGTTGCCATCACTGTGGCTGCCGTTCTCGGATTGGCTTACCTGCTCCAGGCTTCCGCCGGTTCCGCACGCCGCGTGGCTGCCGCAGCTCGCGAACAGACCCAACGTTCCTTCGAGCTTTTGGACTTGGCGGTGCGATTCCAAGGGACTACGCAGAAACTGGTGCAGTCCACCGACCCTGACGTCATGGAAGGGCTGATTCAGGAAAACCAATCGCTGGTCAAGGAGGCCGATGCGAAAGTTGAGCAGGACAGCACCGAAGGAGGGAGCGGCGTAAAGGCGGCTTATCTGGCGCTGGTACAGGCCAACCAGTCAGTCATCAATCTGGTGCTTCAGGCTCGCAATGCCGAGTCCCATCAGGCCATTATCGAGAAGTCGAACCCCGCTTTTGAGGCGTTGCTGAGGGCCATTAACAGCGACGAGAATCAGGTGGCCAAGAAACTGGGCGACGATGCTGCCGCAGCAAGAACCCGTTCTGCGCGACTTGAGGTTACCATCTTTGCCTCGGTCGTTGTCGGAATTCTCCTGCTGATCGTCTGGGGCCTGACCTTGGTGCGCAGCGTTTCCCAGGCTCTCCACAGCATGATCCGCATGGTTAAGGATGTGGCGGAGGGTGAAGGAGACCTGACCAAGCGGCTGGAGATTGTAAGCCACGATGAACTGGGTGAATTATCGAAGTGGTTCAACACCTTTCTCGACCAGATCCACCACATTGTTTCCCAGGTGTCTGGAACCGCCGAACAGGTAGCTGGTGCCAGCGAAGCATTGAACGTCACCAGCCAACAGATCACCGCCAGTTCCGAGGAAACTTCGGCTCAGGCTGATGTAGTTTCGAAATCGGCGCTGGCGGTCAGCCAGAACCTTCAGACCGTCGCCACCGGGGCGGAAGAGATGGAAGGCAGTATCAAGGAGATTGCCAAGAACGCTACGGAGGCCGCGAAGGTCGCAACCTCAGCGGTGAAGGTCGCGGAAACCACTACCGCAACCGTATCCAAGCTGGGCGAGTCCTCGAACGAGATTGGGCAAGTCATCAAAGTCATCACTTCCATCGCCCAGCAGACCAACCTGCTTGCCTTAAACGCAACCATTGAAGCGGCCCGCGCCGGCGAGGCAGGCAAGGGTTTTGCCGTCGTGGCCAACGAAGTAAAAGAACTGGCGAAAGAGACGGCCCGGGCCACTGAAGACATTAGCCGAAAGATCGAAGCTATTCAGACTGACACCAAAGCCGCGGTAGAGGCCATCGCGATGATCAGTGGGGTCATCAACCAGGTCAACGATATTTCGAGCACCATTGCCACCGCGGTCGAGGAGCAGAACGCCACCACCAACGAGATGTCGCGCAACGTGAACGAAGCCGCGCAAGGCAGCGGGGAAATCACCAGCAACATTGCTGGAGTTGCGGAGGCGGCACAGGCCGCCACGCACGGTGCCACCGATACTCAGAAGGCAGCCCAGCGATTGGTAGAAATGTCGACCCAGCTGCGCAGCCTGGTGGGACAGTTCAAAATCGACGCGGATGCGGCTAGTTCCGTAGCAGCCACGGGGGAGGCACAACTCGGTGGCAAACGTATGGCTGCTCACGCATCCGGGTGATAAGGCTGTAGAGGCTCTCTTTCGAAAGAGAGCCCCTAGCGTTTACATCGTGAAAGCAAATTACGCCACGACTCGCGTTTTTATCGGTGAACCCGCAGTTACGCCAGTTCCCGCAGCTGCTTGCTCCGAGGCTTTGACAGCACGGCGTGCCAGAGGTTTCAGCCAGAGCAAAGCCATAAAAGCGGCAATCAGATCGCACGCAATCATTGCCCAGAAGACCTTACTCCACGAACCTGTCTTCGCGAACAACCACGCGGCGCCGGGGCCGGCGAAGGCCGCCGCTACGCCCTTTGCGGTGTAGACAACTCCATAGTTCGTTGTCGCCCATTTGTTGCCGTAGAGGTCACCGGTGATCGATGGGAACAGCGAAAAAATGTTGCCCCATGCGAAGAAGCATAGTCCGGAGAGCGCAATGAACCAGAGCGGATGACTGATGAGTTGCAGCAGAGCAAATACCGCAATGGCTTCGAGAACGAACGAATAAAAGATGGCGTTCTCCCGGCCAATGTGATCGGAAACCCATCCCCAAAAAGGACGCGTCAACCCGTTGAGAATCCGGTCAACCTCGATGGCCAGAACCAATGCGCTCATCCCGAAAAGCACAATGATCTTATCCACATGGTAGGAGACGGCCATTGGCTTGAGCTGCGCAGTGACCACCAGACCTCCGAACGCTAACATCACCATCATCACGTAGATGATGTAGAAAGAGGGCTGGCGGAGCATTTCAAGCGGCGTCAAATCGACCGCAGAGGTGTTAACCTTCGCTCTGATCTTTAATTCCTTCTCTTTCCAGTTGGGCGGAGTCCAGCCCACCGGCGGCCTGGCCAGAAAAAGCGAACAGGCCAATACCGTGATTCCCTGGACGAATCCCCACACAATGAACGTGTGCTGGTAGCCCGAACTGCTAATCATTTTGGCGATTGGAGCAATAGTTGTTGCCGTGCCGATGCCGAAAGCTCCCGCGGTCAAACCGACGCATAGACCGCGATGATCGGGGAACCATTTCAGCGCATTTCCAATCGCGCCTCCATAGACGACGCCGGCGCCGATTCCGCCCACGCCATACCAGAAGTACAAGCTGCTTACACTCTCAGCATAGCCCGATCCAATCCAGCCCAGTCCGACCATGATCGAGCCCATCCCCAGCATGAACCGGGGTCCAATCTTATCGACCAGGTAACCTTCAAAGGGCACCAGCCAGGTTTCGAGCGCTACAAACAATGCAAAGGTCCACTGCACCGCCTTTAACGAGATGTGCAGATGCGCCTGGATTGGCGTAGTGAAAAGGGTCCAGGCGTACTGCAGGTTCGCGATCGCCATCATCGCGACGATGCCGGCGGTTAACTGGACCCAGCGGTTGGGAATACGAGAGGGGTGAATCAGCGAGGCTGGAGATGCAGCCATTTAGGTATACCTCCGTGACAGCGCGCTAGACTTTAAACCATCCTGCCAAAAACCGTCAGCCCCAATTTTGCCCGCAACTCTGTTCCGCAGAGTCCCGGATTCTGAGGTTCGCGCCAACCTGCTCGAACTCAATGGCGCGGCGTCGGGCTGCACTTTTCTTCTGAACGGAATCATGCCGGGAGCCAGCACTCTTCGCGAACATACGCTAACCAGCAAGTAATCCGATTGCCAAGAATGTGCTAAACTGGTCCGATGACCGAACCAGTTTGCGGCAGCGAATTTATCACTCTCCCATCTCAATGTCAAGGGCGTCCGAATTGTATGTCGGTAGCACATGATATGTCCGGTTGAGATAGCACGTGAAATGTCCGCTTTGCGGGCGGTGAGGATAGGAGACCATGCAGAGCATGGAAGCTTATCCGAGGGCCGCGATGGAGCGGGCGATGAAAGTACAGGACGTGATGTTGCAGGCGATGGCGAAGAAGATCACATGGTGGCAGGCGGCAGAGATACTGGGCATCAGCGACCGACACATGCGGCGATGGCGGGAGCGCTACGTCGAAGAGGGCTACAACGGGCTGCTGGACCGGCGGCGAGGCAAGCCCTCGCGTCGGCGGGTTGCTTTGGCGACGGTGGAGAAAGTGTTCGCGCTGTACCGGGAAAAGTATTTCGATCTGAACGTGCAGCATTTTCACGAGAAGTTGCAGGCCGAGCACGGGATCGAACTGAGTTACACCTGGGTGAAGCAGGCGCTGCAGGGAGCGGGTCTGGTGGCGCGCGGACGCAAGCGCGGAGCGCATCGCAAACGGCGCGAGCGGCGGCCGTTGCCGGGCATGTTGCTGCACATCGACGGCAGCCGCCATCAGTGGTTTCAGGACGAACGCTGGTACGACCTGCTCGTGATTCTGGACGATGCGACCAGCGAGATTTACTACGCCCAACTGGTGGAAGAGGAATCGACGGCGACGGTGATGGCAGGACTGAGGGAAGTGATCGAGCGCAAAGGCGTATTCTGCGCGCTGTACAGCGATCGGGGGAGCCATTTCTGGTTGACGCCGAAGCTGGGCGGCAAGGTGGACTACCATCGCCGCACGCAGGTGGGGCGGGCGTTGCACGAGCTGGGAGTGCAGATGATTCCGGCCTACTCGCCGCAAGCGCGTGGACGCAGCGAGCGCAACTTCTCGACCTGGCAGGGCCGCTTGCCGCAGGAGTTGCGGCTGCGCCAACTGGGAACGCTGGGGGCGGCGAACCGGTTTCTGCGGGAAAAGTACATCGCCGAGTTCAACCGCCGTTTTCAGGTCGCGCCCCGGCAGCGGGGGAATGCTTTTGTGCCCTGCCGGAGTCGTGACCTGGAGCGGATATTCTCGCTGCAGTTTGAACGCAGCGTGAACCGCGACAACACGGTGAGCTTTCAGAATCTGAGCTTGCAGATCGAGCGGGTGCGCTGGCGAGCGACGTTGGCGGGCTGCCAGGTGGTGGTGCACCAACACCTGAATGGAACCTTGAGTCTCACCCACGGACCGCATTGTCTCGGTCGCTATGACGCAGATGGCCGGCCGCTGCCGGGGAAGGCTAGTACAGAACTAAGCAGGGGAAGGGGAAACTGCCCCCTTCCCCTGCACCCCATCCCCAAAACCAACCCGACCCAACCGGCGAGGGCACAACTTTGAAACCGGACATTTCACTTGCTACTAAAACCGGACATTTTAACTTGCTACGGACATGATCGCATCTTCGCAGTGTTGCCGAACTATGGAACGGTCGAAACGACCAAGGTTTTGCAGCCGCTCACCAGTGGGCAGAAATTCCGTCTGGCAACGGCGAGCGTATTCGATTGGGGGTCATTTGGCTTCAACGGCGTTCTTTCGGCAATTGGCCAGGCGAGGAACGATCCATCAGCTTGGGGACAGGGATGGGACGCCTATGGCAAACGCTATGGTGCTAATTTTGCCGACAACAGCATCGGCACATACATGACGACCGCCATCTTTCCGAGCTTACTTCACGAAGATCCGCGCTACTTCCAGATGGGGAAGGGAGGTTTTTCCCGCCGCTTTATGTACGGATGGAGTCGACTTTTTGTGACCCGCACCGACTCAGGCTCCACGCGGTTCAACTACTCAGAATCCGTCGGCAATGCAGCGGCGGCGGCAATTTCCAATATTTACCACCCCGCCGACGATCGTACCGCCGCCCGAAATGCCACGACCTTCGGCCTTCTGATTTTCTACGATGGCTTGTCCAACGAATTAAAGGAATTCTGGCCGGACATTCGCCGCAAACTGTTTCACAAGACCAGCCCGTAGTTCCTGCATGGTTCACCTCTGCCGGGTGCCCCGCTGCTTGCGCCATTTGTAAAGATGCGAACGGTGAGGTCGGCGGTCCCGGCGGAAAATCGGGACGCAGGCTGCATTAGTCCCCACCTTTGCAAAACCCGCAAAGGTGGGCCAGCCACCTGTTCAGGAGTTGCTTTTATGAAAAAGAAGGCGGACTACGAAGTTTTTGAAGCCCTGAATCCATTCTTCAAAGTTGTCCTAAGAGGTCTGAGTGGGCTGGTTGATGGGAAACATTATTTCGATGCGTTCGCCGAAGACGCAATCTTTGAGTCCCGCTATCAGTTCCCGGGCTGGCCGGTCAGGATTCAAGGGCGAGCCAATCTGATGGCCAGCCTCTCCGGATATGGGAAGACGATCAAGCTTTACTCTGGCGATGCGCTCGTTGTTCATCGCTCTGAGGATAGTCGCGTTGTGATCCTCGAATATGAAGTGCATGGCAAGATTCTTTCGAGCGGTGCGCCCTATGACAACAGGCTGATCTCGGTGGTCACAATTGAAAATGGAAAAATCGTCCATTGGAGAGACTATATGGACTCTTTAGCTGCCTGGACGGCACTGAATAGTTCTCAGGACGTGAAATCTCGTCTCGCACGGTGAAGCGATGTGCCGTTGGGGTGGCCCACCTTTACGTTCCTTATAACGTGGAAACGATGAGGTCGGCGGTCACGGGTGGAAAATCGAGATGCAGGCTGCGTTGGTCCCCGCCTTTGCAAAACCGCAAAGGTAGGCCCGCCGCCCTCCGATGCACACATTAAACGCAAGGTCCCTCCACTTCACAGATCATAGCTTTGCGATGACCTGTCCCGGTCGGGATGACAGCGTTGGGGAGATCTTAACATCCCCAGCCAAGCCAAAAGTGGGCTTCGGCGAGCCACGGCTAGCATACCGACCAGTATGTATGTTAACCATTCGAAGGTCAACCGAAATTGATCGGACCGACTCTTGGCTGGTCAGCGTTCTCGAATTCCATAACCTCTCGCCAGTGTGTGTATGGAAAGTTGGAGAAATAGTCGCTTCAGCTGTTTTGGGGTCGTCCCAGGAATTTGTCAGTTCGTCCCTCCATCGCTTCAGTCCGAAATGTCTGGCCCGTCGTTTCAGGTAATTGTTCCGCAGGTGGAACCCGGTGGAAAACCAGCGGAACACCACATGCTTCCTCTCTGAATTGCACGTTAGCTATTAGACCAACCATTAAGACCGCGCCGAGTAAGTACGCGACGAGGATCGCCACTCATCTCGGCACGGAGACTTTGCACGGACGAAAAGGAGAAGACATGAGCGCAGTAAGACGGTTGCGGAATTCCTGGATACTGTGGGTTACGACGATGGTTCTGGCTTGCTTGAGCAATGCAGTCGCTCAAGCGAGCTACAGAGTTACCGATTTGGGCACTCAGGGGACTGACAATATGGCTATGGTCATGTCCGTCAACGGTGAAGGCTGGACAGAGATCATGGTTGCGCACATGCCACCGGGGCAGCAGGATAGCATATTCGGGACACTTCTAAACGGACGCGCACTGATCGACGTCGACGGATTCAAGCTCGACCTCGGCACGCTCGGAGGACCGGACAGTTGGATGAACTTGGGCGAGATCAACGATTGGGGGCAGGTAGTGGGTGATTCCGAAACGGCTGTCCCAGACCCGAACGGCGAAGACATTTGCGGCTTCGGCACACACCTTACGTGTCTTCCGTTTCTTTGGCAACCCTTCCACATGAGCGCTCTCCCGACGCTCGGCGGAAATAACGGGCAGGCGAGCGCGATCAATAACCGTGGACAAATCGTAGGATTTGCGGAAAACGGTAGCGCGGACTCCACATGCCCGGCTCCCCCTTACCCGCGTAATCGGATCCAGTTGCCGGTGTTGTGGAAAAACGGCAAAGCTCAAGCCCAAGCTCTTCCTACAGTGGAGGGCGATCCAGACGGGGACGCATTTTGGATCAACGATCAAGGCCAGGCGGTAGGCGACTCGGGAAACTGCACCGGAACGATTATTCATGCCGTATCGTGGAAAAACGGCAACGCCTCCGTGCTTCCTGACTTCGGAACTGGCTCTATCGCCCAGGGCATTAACAACCGGGGGCAAATTGTTGGGACAGTCGGCAGTGCTGACAACACAACCCAATATAGCGCGCTTTGGCAGAACGGCGTCCTCACACCCCTGACCCTTCTGCCAGGAGATTTTGGCGGAATAGCCAGCGGCATCAACGACAAGGGCCAAGTGGTGGGAGAAAACTTCGACGCCAACTTCAACTGGTCCCATGGCTTCATCTGGCAGAACGGCGTGATGACTGACCTCAACACCCTGTTTCCTGCGAGTGCCAACCTCTTCGCAGTTTTTGCTGCCAAGATCAACGAGCGCGGACAAATCGGGGGCATGGCAATTGTACTCAGCGGGCCGGAGGCGGGCGCCCTCCACGCCTTTCTGGCAACCCCTGTAAACGGAAGCATAGGCAAGACGGTTGCAGACGTCGCACCTACGCGCCCGAAATCCAATGTGCCCGTGAATGCTGGCGAACAGCATTTGCCGAGATTCCTCCTCGGCCACTGCCACCAATAACAGGATTCGGGGGCTGGCCACCTTTACGTTCCTTGTAGAGGTGGGAACGATGAGGTCGGCGGTCACGGTTGGAAAATCGCGAGGCAGGCTGCATCAGTCCCCACCTTTGCGAAATCGCAAAGGTGGGCCGGCCACAGTCACAAACTAAACGGGGAAGGTCAAAATCCCCACCCTAACGTCGCAGAACAAGAGTGAGGATGGGATCGGACTATTTCCGCGACGTTAGGATGGGGCACCCGTGTCAGGCACCCGGCGGCGGAATCTTACTGCCGCTTCAGGAATGAGTTTTGACTTTCTCCAGCAGCACGGGGACCTGTTCGACGATCTCGATGTCGAAGCCTTCTAGGGCCGGCACTTTTCGGGGATGGTTGGTCAGCAGACGAATGCGCCGCAGATTCAAATCCGAAAGAATCTGTGCTCCGATGCCGATCTCGCGCTGGGTTTTGCGCTCGCTTTCCGGCAGCGACGGGAGACGCTTGTCGCGATGGAAGGTGAGCATCTTTCGCTCTCCGATGCTCTCGACCGAAAACCCCTTCGAGGTTTGATGCAAATAAATCAGCGCGCCCCGGCCTTCGCGGGCGATGGCCTGCATGGAGCCTTCAATGGTCGCGTGGCAATCGCAAGCGGTCGATCCGAAAACGTCGCCCATCACGCAATGCGAATGCATGCGCACCAGCACCGGCTCGCTGCCATTTTCAATTGCACCGCGCACCAGCGCGACATGCGATTCGCCGCCGTCCACTTCGCTTTCATAGGCAATCAGGCGGAACTCGCCGTAACGCGTGCCAATCAGCGCCTCGCCCACACGATGCACATAGCGCTCATGCTGCATGCGGTAGCGGATGAGTTCGGCGACGGTGAGCATCTTCATGTCGTGCGTTTTGCAAAACTCGATGAGATCGGGAATGCGCGCCATGGTTCCGTCGTCGCGCATGATCTCGCAGATCACTCCTGCTGGAACCATTCCGGCCATGCGGGCGAGATCGACCGAAGCTTCGGTCTGGCCGGCGCGGACCAGCACGCCGCCTTTGCGGGCCTGCAACGGGAAGATGTGTCCAGGACGCGCCAGATCGGCCGGACGCGTAGCGGGATCGATTGCAACTTTGATCGTTCGGGCGCGATCGTAGGCTGAAATTCCCGTGGTCACTCCGTCGCGAGCATCAATCGCTTCGCAAAAAGCGGTACCGTAGTTCGAAGTGTTCTCGGTGCTCATGGGGCCGATTCGCAAATGGTCCAGCCGCTCTTCGGTCATGGCCAGGCAGACCAATCCACGGCCATATTTCGCCATGAAGTTGATCGACTCGGGAGTGACCTTTTCGGCGGCGAGGGTCAGATCGCCTTCGTTCTCGCGATCCTCGTCGTCGACCACCACGACCATGCGGCCGGAGCGAATTTCCTCGATGGCGGTGGGGACATCCGTGAATGCCGATTGGGGCGTCATTCCAAGATGATTGTAGCAAAAGCGCTTGCAGGAAGCGGTAATTCCTCAGCCTACAGCGCGCGGAGAACACCCGATTGATTCTTCTACTTCGCTAATTCTTGCTCAGCCCCCCGGAAGAGAGCTCGCAGTGAGCGCACCACCCAGCGCATCAGCACGATAATGACGATGAGGAACGCGCTGACAATCGCAATCGCTACATATGGATGTTGAGTGGCAAACCAGGTGAGAAAAATAGCGAGTCCATCTTCTCCGAGACTTAAGGTCCAATTCGAAATCGGTTCGGGCGAGGGAGTGACGGCTGCCCGCACGGCGGTCTTGCCTCCATGCGCAGCGAGAGCGATGGCGCCTCCACCGACGGTGGCCGCCAGTTGCTCCCAGGGCGAAAGCGTCGCAGTCGCGCGGTAGGCAAGCAGCGCCGCCACCGGGACACGAATGAATGTATGCAGAGCATTCCAGATCAAGTCAAAGGCTGGAATCTTGTCGGCAAAGAACTCGATCGCAAACAGCACCCCGCTGGCGGTAATTACCCACCAATTCGAAAGCAGTTGGAGCGCCGGCGGCAGGGGCAGCACTCCGGCGTGCGCCAATAATCCAAGTGTGGCAAGCGTGGCGTAAAGGTTGAGTCCGGCTGCGAAGCTGGTGGCTACGAGTAAAGCCACCAGTTCACTCGCCGGGATGCTCGTAATGGTCAGGGCAGCGGTCACAAGAAGTTTTCGCAGAGCTTAGCTGGGAACTATTGTTTGCGGGCGTAGTAGCCCTTCCGTGCCTGCAACATAAGCTTCACTCCACCGTTCAAGGATACCGATAGATTGTGAAAACGCCCATCCAACTCTTGATCGCGCGGCGAGAAACCAAGCATGTAGGAATATTCGGGGGCCCCGGCCATGCGACTGAATCCCGCCGCAAGGTCGTTGCTGTTCTTAAACAGACTACCGCCGGTCGCGTTTGCGAAACTCGCCAAGTTTTCGTCGTTTGCCGAAGCGCTTTCCTGGCGATATTGCAGCGTCGTCATTCTTTGCGCGACGGAGTCGATCTGGTAAAGGCCGCGCGCATCCAGAGCGTTGATCACGATGTCAGAATGCAGCGCGTAGTCGATGAGTTGACCGAACTGCTGCTCATAACCTGGAACCAAGAATCCGGAGGAAACCAGAACTAGCGTACGCTGCCCGGGCGTGGCGGCGAGTCGGCGCAGCGCGGTCTGGAGCGCTCCCAAAATAATCCTTCCCTGCGCCTCGGCGGAGCCGATTTGCTCGCGGGCCGTTGCTTTGGCCATGTTCTCCGCAGCTCTCGCGAACCGTGCGTCATCCCCGTAGGCACAAATCAAAGCATCGGCTGCAGCCGCATCGAGAGCATCCTGATCGTGTTTGTTCGAGATCAAGTCGGCCAAGTAAGTATCGATGGAAGGGCAATCGTTCCCCGCGGAGCTTGCGACCTGGCGCGGCTGAATGTGGAATAAAGTCTCGTGAAGTTTGCTACGGTCCTGAGTGAAGTCCAGGGTAGTCTGACCCGAAGTTGTGAAGATTGCCGCCTGCACTGCTGCTTGTAGCGAAGACAGTTGACGGTCCGCGGCGGCGCGCACCTGGTTCAAGTCGGCCGCATCCAAGTGAATGTCGTCAAAAAGGTACGCCACGCTGCGCTCAATCGCTGAGGGCGTTCCGCCGTTTTCGCCACCGGCGACATTCGCCGCCTTCGGTTCGATGCCCACTCCCGAACTCGGTTGTTCGACAGAGAACTTGGTTATTAGCTGCGGTTTCCCGTTGTCCAGGAGCCGAAAATCCTCTTGTCGCAGAGTTCCGATAGCATGCCCCTGTGAATCGCGGGCCACGACGCGGACCAGAACCAAGTTCACCTGCACCTTCATGGTGGACGCTTTGTCCTGGCTTACATCATGAGGACCTTGATAAGCCACCTTGTCGCTCGCCAGCGTCGTCTCAGTATGTGGCGTCGGCTTTGATGCGCTAAATTGCATGGGCACCTCTGTTGGTGTATCTGGCAAACAGTTGTCAGCCGCCACTTCTTTGACCACAGATCCCTTGTGCTTTTCGGCTGTGCTCAGCCACCTGAAGAGTGGTTTAAGGTCGCGTTCGTAGGGCTGGCGTGCGGCGGTATCCGGAAACGCGAAATTCTGCACACCGTCGTCTCGCAGGATGGAAACGGCAATTTTTTCGGTGCTGTAGTAGAGACTTGCTTCGCCGCGCGGTGGGTAACTTCCCTGGATGTCGCGAATGTCCTTGGCAGAGAGGATTGCTCTCAACTGCTGCAGAGCGTCGCCGTCGAGCGAACTCTCGAATACTTTGGTACCGTGGGAGCCGGAAACAGAATGATTTGCGAGGGTTTCCTGCGGCAGGCCATTCAGGTCGGGCATGCCATCCGGCGACCTCTGCACTGAACCAGTTATCGGACTTTCGGTTCGCTCCTGCGGCTGCTCTTCGACCCGGAATCGCCCATCGGCGCGGATCAGCATGCAGCTTCTTTGGACTCCAGCGTACCGGTCATAAACCGACCGTTCAAACCTCAAAACGTAGGGGACAGAACCGGCAGGGTTGGCTGCTACGTTTTTGAGCGTCTGAGGCGCGGCGAGAGAGCGGGCTCGGAGCGTCAGAGTTGCTGCTTCCGCCGATCGATTCATCTTCTCTAGCAGAGTAGCGTATCCCGTCAGCACGTCACGTAGTGCAGGATCGGTCGCGCCCGTGTTGCTCTCATCGATCTGCAATGCTCGCTTGTAAAGCTTCTCTGCGTCCGCATATTTTCCGTCTTCCGTCTTCAACTCGGCCAATTGTTGGACCGGCATCGCGAGTTTCGGATCGTCCGGACCAAAACTCTTTTCCACGATGACAACTGCTCTGGTATACGCTTCCTCGGCCGGTCCGAGTTTTCCCTCTGCGTGAAGGACTTCGCCCAGATTCTCGAGGACATCGATAAGCCGGGTGTTCTCCTTGCCGTACGCTTTCTCTTGCGCCTCCAGGACCTTGCTAAAGAGTGCTTCCGCGATCGACAGTTTTGTCGCGTCATCGAGCGCCAGCGCGTTCTCGTAAGAAGCGCTCAAATCCTTCAACTCGGTAGTGGAATTTGCCGGGAATGGGTTGCGGTTCGCGGTCTCGGGCGCAGGTAGTTTGTCCGATGACGACTGCGGAAGTAGTCGCACACAATCCAGGTAGAGGGTGGCGAGTTTGTCCAACCCAGCCGCAGTTTCCAGGCTTGCCGGACCAAATTTCTTCTCCCGGATATGGTAAGCGCGCCACGAGGTTTGGATTGCCTTCCCAAACGCCCATTGCTTGACGTAAAGGCTCGTCAGGTTGTCCAGAACCGGCAAAAGAAGTGGATTCTCCTGCCCTTGCGCCTCCATTATTGCAATTGCTCGCTGGTAAAGGATTTCTGCGGTAATGAAATTGTTTTGAACGAAGGCAATCAACGCGAGATTGTTGTAAATTGGTGCCAGTCGCACGTCGTTGGGGCCGAACTTTTGCGCGTCTCTCAAAGCTTCGCTGAAGAGTCCGCTTGCTTCCGCAAGGTGCCCTTCCTGAAACGCTTTCTCGCCAGCCCGATTCTTCTCCTCCCAAGAGCTTTGCCCCGCCGCCATGGCGTGGAGCAAAAGCAGCGCGACCATCGAATGCCAAAAAGCCCGCCGAGACATCTTCATTTCCCCCGAGTAACGACAATTATCCTCCGGCGTGCGCGGCTTTGGGAATTGATTGCGAATCAGGTCACTGCATTGGTCTATTTGGCCTTGGTGAAGCTGGGAGAAAAACAGAGGGTCGCCGCGCGGGCGACCCTCTGGATTGTTATTACTGTTTTGTTAGAGCGTGGATTCGATCTCAAATCCCCAAGCCTCAAGCAGGGGCTCCGGGATGTATTTCGAATTCTTATTGCGCCGAGCCCACTCGCGCAGCCGCGTGGAGCGCAGGTACTGGTCCGGAGAAAGCTTGTACTCGCGGACTACCTGCTCGAATTCGGTAATGGTAGGGGTAATGGGCCCAATAGGTTCCGGCTTGCCCCAGTTAGGATTTCCGCGTCGCTTTGCCATAAATATAACGCCTCGTACGTGAGATAAACTTACACCAGTAAAAAGTTAGATTCGTCGGTCGCGGAGAGGGATTCAGACCTCCGCTGGCAGCTAACAGATCGATTCAAGACCCGTACAGACGGCCCCGTTTGACTAACCGGAAGACATTGATTCTATAGGTATTTTTCATAAAAGTCAACAAAAATCGTAGGCATGGGTTGAACCATGTCCGTCTAAATAGATGATAGGTATGGGTGTTCCGCGTACAGAGAGGGGTCAGAGGGCATCTCACGACCAATGGATCGCGGTTTCCGTCAGCTGTTCGCCTCCCCCGATCGAATCACAGCCAGATTACTGCCGTAACCCAGCCAGAGGTCCGGTTCATTGACCACCAAGGCGCACCGACCTACATTGCAGGAAGGAGGCAGTAATCGTGAAGGATATTTACGAAGTGCTCCGAAAGAAGCAAGCCGAACAAGCACAGCTGGGGAAACAGATCGAAGCCTTGCAGACCGCCGCGGAGCAGCTTCGGAGTGTTGCCCATTTACTAAACGAAGAAGAAGCCCACGGGGAAGGAGCCGCAATCGGCGGCTGATTGGGTTTAACGGAGTTCGTCCGCGATGAGTTTGCAAGCTCTGGTTCTATGTTCCAACGACAAGACCTCAAGGGTCCTGCGGCGGATCCTCAGCGATCTGGAAATTGCCGTTGAGTTTTGCAGCGATGCTGATTCGGCTGTCCGCAAGCTCACGCGCCGGAGATTCGAAGCGGTAGTCGTCGATTGCAACGACGAGGACATGGCCGCCCAAGCCTTCAAGAGTGTCCGCTCCGCCCCTTGCAATAAGCGCTCCATCGCCGTCGCCCTGATCGACGGTCAAACCGCAGTGCGTAGCGCCTTTGCCTTGGGCGCGCACTTTGTTCTCTACAAACCAATTTCTGCGGAGCGCGCCCGAACCAGCTTTCGCGCGGCCCGGGCTCTGATGAAGTGCGAACGCCGCCGCAATACGCGCGTGCCGATGCAGATTCCCGTAGCTTTGGTTACCGAGAAAGGGGCGCGGCAGAGAAAGGCGCTTACTTCCGACATTAGTCAAGGTGGTATGTCGCTCAAACTCTCGCGTCGGGCCCAGGATTCCGGTCCCATGCGCATCAAATTTACTCTGCCCGGAACCGACCACGACATCGAATGTGCCGCGGAAGTGGCGTGGGAAGGTGACGGCTCACAGGCCGGTATTCGCTTTGCGAATCTGGCTTCGGAACAACGGGATCGCCTCAAGGTGTGGTTGGCCCAGCATGCTCCAGAGATGGAACTCGAGGACCCACCGGCTCCGTGCAAGCTCACCGATCTCAGTTCAGGTGGGTGCTACCTGGAGATGGCTTCGCCGTTTCCCATGAATACGCGGGTGATTCTGATCATGCGTCTCGCCAAGCTCGAGAGTCGCGTCGAAGGTGTGGTGCGGGTGATGCATCCTGAAGTCGGGATGGGAGTGGAATTTGCGCGGACGACCAACCCGCAGCGTAAGCATTTGGAAGAATTCATCCATGCGCTCAAAAATCACAAAGGCGCGCAGCCTGAGCTAGTGGTCGAACCGGAAGGTATGAACGAAGCCGAACCGGTGAACTCTACGGCATCGGCGCTGGATGAGATTGACGACCCCTTACTCGAACTTTTTCAGCGTAACACCGACTTTACTGCCGAAAGCTTCCAGAGCGAACTTCGCAAGCAGAGAAATTCACATCCCCAAGCAGCCGGCGCTGCAGCTTCCGTCTAGAGGTTTTCACACGAATAGAGGTCCCTCGACATTTCAGAAGTGTTTTTGGTGCCCGGGACCGGAATTGAACCGGTACGTCTCTTTCGAGACCCGGGATTTTAAGTCCCGTGCGTCTGCCAGTTTCGCCACCCGGGCGGGCAGGGAAGCTTCGAAGCCAATATATCAGTTCGCCGCGGGTGGATTTTGAGCGGCTCACTATACGCGCGAGCATCGTTTAGCAACTGTCGCTGCATCTGCCTTTGTGCACGTTCGTGTCCTTCGTGGTTCATGCATTTCTACTTTATCAACCACAAAGGACACGAAGGTCCACAAAGGATTTCGTGGAACACTGCCGTTCGCAATTTAATCAGAAAGTCTTCACGGCAATGAACGATTCGTGAGCAAATAATTTCCGCCATTCTCGGCCACGACATGCAAATTTGCCCGCCCGACGAGTTGCTCCAGATGCGGCATATCTGTTCCGTAAGCCAGGAGATACCAGCGGGATTCTTCCTGCCACAGCGATACGAATTTGTTGTCATCAATAAAAACGTCGGGCGCGTCAGGTGCGTACGATCCATATTCCAGATTATTGATGCGGCCATTGAGCAACAGCGCAGTCCGATTGGCGTAGAAAAAGACAGAAGAGAAAGCATAGTAAGCATCGGCTTCGATCAACTGGCCCGGCGGACTCTGCTGCAGGCGCTCCGCGAGCCGATACGATCCCAGATAGTTGTCGAAGCGGATGAGCGCGATCCGGGCCGCCTGGAAAAAGACGATCATGCTGGCGGCGACGACGAGAACTGTTCTTCGGATATTGTTTCGCGAGAAGGCCAGGGCTATCGCGCATCCCCCGAAAGCAAAGGCGGCAAGTCCCAGCGGCAACTTCAGGTAGGCGAACGCATTGAGCGTCAGATCCCAGAGGTGGCCGAGGGAATGGGTGTACAGGTCAGGATGTTGCGTCAAAGCTTGCGAGATGTCACCGGGCGATGGAACGCGCCACACTGACAGAAGCAAGGCAACGAGCACCCCAAAGAGGACTGTGCACATAGTCAGAAGAGCATACGTCCCCACGCGCACCCAGCGATCGCCACGGCTGAGCACCGATCCCACCAGCAGTGCCATCGCCGGATAGATTGGCATCGAATAATATTCCTGCGTGGTCGAGAAGCTGAAAAACAACATCACGACGCCAATCCAGCAGAGTGCCATCAGCCTGGTTCTGCCAGCCCGCGAGGCCGGTTTGTAGTCGAGACTGGGCGCGGAGAGTAAATAAAAAGACCAGGGAAAAATCCAAACTAAATTCAGAATCCAGAACCAAAGTCTGGGAACCGTGTCGTAATCTCGCGGGTACCGCAAGCCCAGAAACCGCAAAAGATGTTCGTTGAAGAAGTAGAACCAAAAGAATCCGTGATATTCACCGGGGCCGCTATGCAGGGTAAACACAAAATAAGGCGGATTGCGTAGAGTCGCCAATGCATACCAAGGCACTGCGATTGCTAAGACAACCGCAATTGCGAGCCCGAGATGGAGACGACGCCACGCGGTCCAGGAGAAAAGGCGGCGCGTAAGAGCCATGTAAGCGAGGGCGGCCATTACAGGGAAGACAGCGGCGATCAGGCCTTTCAGCAGCAGACCCGCGCCCAGGCAAAGTCCCAGCAGGAACGACCAGCGTAGCGGAGATTCCTCGTTGGTTTCGAGCAGACGCAGCCACGCCCAGATGGCGCCAGTGATGGCGAGGGTAAGAGTGGCGTCGGGTATGAGTATCCGCGTGAACAGGAAGAGGCCAACGCAAGTGCTCAGAGCGATGCCAGCGTACAGCCCGGCAGCCTCACCAAAAGCCCAGCGCCCGAAGCGGTACGTGAGCCAGCACAAGAGCAACACCGCGAGAGCGTGAGGAAGTCGAGCAGCCCAGTCGTGAACGCCGAAGATGCGATATGCGACCGCGATCATCCAGTAGTTGAGCGGCGCCTTTTCGAGATAGGCGACGCCGTCGAGCCGCGCGGTCACCCAGTCTCCGGACGCCAGCATGTTGCGGGCGGCCTGCGCCTGAACCGCATCGACGTCGTCCATCAGATGCGGGGGGCTGGCGATACTCAGGAGGAAAACGAGGCTGGCGGCGGCTAAAACGATCCAATCGGGCCGAAAGATTCGAAAAGCGGGCTTGGCATGCTGATCTGTTCTCGCGGCGGCTACAGGTTCCATCGATTGGTCCAGATCAACAAGGGTATCAAACCTGGCGGTGACAGCTAAGTTCGAATTCTGCGGTTTGCCAATGAAAACCTCCAGACATAAGTCTGGAGCTTTTACTGTCAAAGGACTTTAGCGTCTGGCCCGTGAGGACTGACGTCGGCGGGATGAAATGGCATTACGGATTCTTGATGAGATTGTCGGCTGTCTCGGGATGTCTCCGATCTACTTCCCACGAATTGGAAACGCCCATCGCGCAAAAGTCGGTATCGGCGTCCGCGCCAATTGATGGTGTTGCCGAAGAATCCTACGAACCAAACCAACGCGCTCAGCAGATCCTGTATTGGAACGAGCCACCATCGGCGGCGGGTGAGCGGATCGTGCAGAACCCAACCCGCCGTACTCCACGCGGCCAGTGCGCGGAAGAGGACCGTCACTGCTGCCAATGGCCACAGCTTCGGCACGGTTAGCCAAAGCAGCAGCGCGAGCGGAAGAGGATTGGTGAAAATCTGTCCCCAGTAGCCGATGGGACGCGAGCGCCGCGTGCTTCGCGCCCAGCGCAAGCGATGATGCAGATTGCCTTTTAGCGTCTGGCTTCCGATGCGGTGTTCAATTACGCAGGAAGAAAGAACGACGCGGTATCCGAGCCGGGGTGCGCGGTTGCCGATTTCAAAATCTTCAGCGAGGTAATTTCCAAGATCGGCGAAACCACCCATGTCTTCGATGACTTCACGACGCGCGGCAAGGGTTGGGCCAAGGCCAAAGTTCATCTCACCGACTAGCCACGCGACCAGCACGCCCGCCAGAAACTCGGTGTTCATCCCAATAGCCTCAAGCCGCGACCAAAAGCCCTTTCCAGGCTCAGCGCGGTAAGGACAGGTGACCACTCCAACCGCCGAGTCTTGGAACTCGGCTGCGATGCGCCGCAGCAAATCGGGCGGGACCCAGACGTCGCTGTCACTCATGACCAGGATGTTGTAGCGAGCTTGTGGTATTAGACGCCCCAGGCTGTGTGCTTTCCGGTTGGGGACGGTCGGATCCCCGGTTTCGAGCACATGAACTCGCGGCCCGTGCGGAAACTCATGGCGTACTTTGTCCACAATTGCGACCGCGGGGTCGTCCATGCCATCGACGGCGAATAGAATTTCGTAGTAGGAGTAATCCTGCATGAAAAAGCTGCGAAGATTCTCTTCGAGGAGATCGTCTTCTCCACAAAGAGGTTTGAGGACGCTGATGGGCGGCAATTCTTTGAGCGCGGGAGGAGAAATGCCTAGATAACGGCGCGCCGCGACACTCGTGAGCACGCAATAAATCCACGAGCCAACCAGCAGAAAAACGAGCGCGGCCACGACGGCCGATGTCAGAAGTGGCATATCAGGTACCAACCGATTGTAAACCGCCGCCCAGCGCGGTCAAAAGAAAACCATCCCAGAGCTTACTCCGGCACCGAATTTCTCCCTGAACGTGAGAAACCTTTCGGTGCTGATTGTGTTCCAGTATAGGCTGGCCTGCTGTGCGGGGAAGGCAATGCTTTGATATCATGACCGGTTCTCGAACGATGAGAGTCAGCCTAAGCAGTTCCGTTTTCCTCGTGCTGCTGTGGTCGCCTGTCTGCTTTAGCCACTTGCCGTCATCGCGTTGCAATTCAACCGGAAGCGCGCTTAAGGATTGTATCTACCTGACGCAGACCGAAACCCGAAACCAAGTCTTCCCACCTGAAGCAAATGCTGTCGATCCTCGCGCGTCGCTGGCTGAAAACACCGAGGCCACAGACGGAGCGTCCGACTCCGGGGAGACCACGATAGCTCCCCAGTCCTTGAGGCCGGAGGGCTTTCATTGGCGCAGAGCTCTGACGGAATCAGCCACCTTTCTTGTGATCGAGCAGGCCTATGTTATGCATACCGACTTCAATTGGGTCGTGTCTGAAAACGGAATACCGTTTAATCACTATTGGCGCGACTACATGCAATCGCTGGACACATGGGCGCATTCCGGGTGGAACGACGGCGATCCTAATTGGTTCGGCTACGTGGGTCATCCGATTCAGGGGGCATTGACCGGCTTCATTCAAATCCAAAATGATCCGCAAGGGGAGAAGCTGGAATTTTCCAAGACTAAGGCCTATTGGTGGAGCCGCCTGAAGGCCGGATTGTGGAACGCCGCCTACAGTACGCAATGGAATCTTGGACCGTTAAGTGAGGTCACGGTAGAGAAATATGGCACGAAAGATCGAGGACCATGGAACTACAACGGCTCATACCCCTGTACGCATCACTGTTTAACCGGCGTCGGCCAAATCGACATTGTTATGACGCCGCTTGGCGGCACGGGGTGGCTGATAGGGGAAGACTTCTTGGACAAGGAGGTGGTGCGACGCGTAGAGGCTGACACCCAGAACCGTGTGCTGATTGACACGGTCCGTGTTGCTCTCAATCCCATACGCGGAGGAGCCAACGTTCTTCATGGTAAGTCTCTCTGGTACCGCACTTCCCGCGATCCGCAAGGAATGAGCCTGGTGAGTGACGGGACAAAAGTCGTCTCGGCGCATGACACTTCCAAGACGCAAGTGCCCGACCGTGGGGATGTATTTTTCGGATACTCCCACATGGGAGGGTCGCACTGCGAAGTGCCGATCTCCGGCGCCGCGATTGTCTGTGATCCGCTCTCGGCCAAGAGCTCAAACCTCAGCGGCTGGAACTTATCTGTAGAGAAAAAATACCTTCGCTATTTTGGGGCGGTTGCTGATTTCAGTGGACAGTACGGCGGAGCCAGCCAGAGTAATTTCCTGTTCGGTTTGCGAGGAGGAGCCTCGATTGGAAGGTTGCGGCCGTTTGCAGAGGCCCTCTTCGGAGCTGTATATGCCCAGGGACACGGCATCGCAGCGCCAAAGTCTGATACCTCTTTTGCTGAAGGTCTAGGTGTGGGAGCCGACTTTCGCTTGATGCGATTGCTTGGTTGGCGCTTTCAGGCTGATGAGATCAAAACCGGGTCGCCTGATTTTGAGCGGCACAACCTTCGCCTCTCCTCCGGGATCGCGGTGCGATTTTAGTTGTCCGAGCCTCCGAGTCTTTAGAAACAATCTTGCGCCGGTAATCATACGACCCTCGGTACAGAACGATCAGGCTCGGCGTTGACCGATAGGGTCCCAAAATTGATAGAATCATTCAGTTCCTTATAAGCGAGGCGATTGTCGTCCCGGGTCCCAGAGTTGGCGATCCCACATTTATGGAATAGAGGGATGCAGATATTAACTGCTATCCTTCTCGCATTTTGCGCGGAAACCATATATCCTTGGGTGAAAATAAAGAGCTTGTTCTTTCAGAGAGCACCACAACCATCGCGTGAGGGGGCGCATGCGAAGGGGCAGAGGTCGTTATGTCTGATTCAGAGAATGTACAAGTTTTCATATTGGCTGAGAACCGGCTCTTGCGTGAAGCCCTCACACGCATCTTGAGCAAGAAAAGCGACATCCGGGTTGTTGGGGCCTCTGCTTTCTCGCCTGACGTTGTGGCGCAGATCTGTAGTGCCAGTCCGGATGTTTTGCTATCCGACTCTGCCGCAGTTGCACTCTCGGACCTGCGCCTAATTTCAGAAGTGCGGGCGGCTATCCCCGGACTCAAAGTGGTAATGATCGGAATGGACGCTGACCGGGAAACGTTTTTGCGGGCAGTACAGGATGGGATCGTGGGCTTCATGCTAAAGGATGCTTCGGCGATGGAAGTCGCGGCTGCGGTTCGTTCCGTGGCGAACCACGAAGCCGTTTGTCCGCCCAGCCTTTGCATGGCGCTATTCGAGCGCGTGGCGAATCAGAATCACGGCGTTCATTCTTCTAGCTTTGTCGTCAGACACAGTCTCGGGCTCACGCGCCGGGAGCAGCAACTTGTTCAAATGATTAGTCGTGGACTCACCAACAAGGAAATAGCCTCGCAGTTGAACCTCTCGGAACAGACCGTCAAGAATCACATTCATCGGATGTTGCGCAAGCTTGGGGCGTCAGACCGGCTCGGTGCGGTAGAGCTTTGCCGAATGCCCGGAGCTGTCGCATGATCAATGCTGTCGGTTGGCATTGGTACTTTTCCGGTACTGGTCCGTTATGAAAGCGCAGTCGATTACTGCGATTCCTTGGACCTTCTTGGTACTACCTATCTTGAATCCCTGAGTCTGATTTGAGCCTTACTTTTTTGGAAGGAACAGGAGATACTGCCGAGCACGGAGAGGATCGTGCAAAAAATCAGAGTGTTGGTCGCAAATCGGCCGCGCTTGATGAAGGATTTGGTCCTTGCGACGATTGGGGATCAACCCGATATCGAAGTGGTCGGCGAAACCCAGGACGAAGCGGAAATCACAGAACTGGTCGAACGCACTCGTCCTGATTATTTAATCATAGCATTGGAAAACCCCGAGGTCCGGCCGGGTTTGAGCGGGTTTCTGCTGGGCCGTTATCCGGAAATGAAGATCTTGGCGCTGGCCGCAGAACGGAATAGCGGCATCTTTTATTGGGCCTTTGTGGATATCCGTTCCATGCCTGTTGAGTCATCCGAGCAGGGCATCTTAGGTGTTTTGCGAAGCAAGTCGGAGTTGGTTGGAATTTAGACGCGCGGATGCGGATTGCAAAAAAGACGAGTTTAGAACGCAAGGCGATCACCGAAGAGGTGTGCCTTCGTATGGGGGATTCTCCGGGTCGCGGAGTCGTCAGCCGCTTGCGCCGACCTCTCCGCGACTTCGTGCCTTGAGAGGGGTTTGGATACCACGTTGGTTGCGGTTAGGGATTCGGCTGAGCGCAATGGGTAACAGCGTCGCGTCGCGCGCAGGACGAGTAAACCAGACTGAATACGGGTTAGCTCACAGATACCCTGTAAGTGAGGGGGCGAAGCTGTAGCTAGGTTCTCAGAGGTTCGCCGAGTTTGACGGAAAGTTCTAATCTCATCGTCGACGCGAAATCTTTACAGCCAGATGCGGGTTCGGCATCGTCGCTACAGTCTCACTGGTACGCCGCGCACGTGTGTTCTCGTCATGAGAAACAAGTCGCGCGGCAATTGGAAGAGCGTCGCGTAAGTTGCTTCTTGCCCGTTTATCGGAGCGTTCGCCGATGGAAGGACCGGCGCAAAGAATTGGACCTGGTACTGTTCCCAGGTTATGTCTTCGTCCATCTCGATTTGAAAGATCGCTTGCGGGTTTTGCAGGTACCCAGCGTGGTTCGCTTTGTGAGTTTCAACGGTCACCCCGCGCCACTGCCACAGGTTGAGATCGAGTCTTTGATTAACGGGCTCGCCAAGGGAGTTCGCGCCGAACCCCACCCGTATTTGAAGGTGGGACATCGAGTGCGCGTAAAATACGGGCCGTTGGCGGGCACCCAAGGCATCCTGGTGCGAAGAAAAGACAAGTTTCGCGTTGTGCTTTCCATCGATCTCATCATGCGTTCGGTCGCGGTGGAAGTCGACGAGGCAGATATCGAACCTTGTTAGCTTGGGTCGAACCAGTGTGGGTTCGGCCCCCGTTAGATTTTTGCTGTCGGCTTGCTCTTACCATCGAGAAATTCTGGCTGCTTTCAGATTCACAGAGGTCTTATGAGTAAACTGTCCCGTGTGTTCCGTTACCGTGCAACGTTTGCAGTTCTTTTGATCTGTATCGTGGGAGCGTGTTCCGCTGTTGCCTGGAGTCAGCAGAGGCTATCGTACAGTCCCAGTTCCGCTCTTGATAAGGCTGACTCTCGCGCCCAGCAGGAGGCTGACCAGTTGGTTTCGCTGTCCGCCGACAAGATAATCTCCTTGCTTCGTCAGGAAACGGGACTGTTGCTTCAAGTCAAGAAGGCGGTTGTCAGAAGAGCCTTCGAGCAGGGAAGGGTGATCGATCCAGCTGAGATCACAGATGACGGGTTGTTTACTCTTGTCCGGGAGGACGACAGCATCCGGGTTCTGGCGACCCGCGAAATTGAGAATCGCTACTACGTTCGAGCCCGACCTACGCGTGAAGAGTTGATCATGAGCATTCCGTGCCGGCAGTCGTCTGCTCCCGACCAGACCCTTCCGACGAAGGCACAAACGCCAACCCAGCAGAACGGCAGCCAGTTGGACCTTGGACAGCAGCCCCCCAGCCAGGAACAACTCTACTGGGACAAGCACGAAGCTGACCTGGACTGTTACTCGCTGCAGAATGCTCCATATGACTTGCTACAATCTCTGTCACGCCAGCTTCAGAATGCGCAAACGCCCTATGGGCAGAACCCGTTTTCGCAATATCCTCAGCAGCCGAACCTGCAGCAGACCTCTCCGCAACAGCAATACCCACAACAGCAGTATCCTCAGCAGAACCAGCCTTCACAACCGTACCCACAGAATCAGTTCCCCAATCCCATGCGTCAGTTGCAGATGACCCAGATGCAGTCTCCGTTTGGAAACTACTTCGAGAATGGAGAGAGCGACCAAAACAATACGGCGCAGATACCGCTCGGCGCCACGTCGAGCCTATTAAATGCCAGTCAGGTTGGAGGAATGTCATCGATTGCCGAGAAGGCTCTTGGAAATTCGAACGACACAAGCTCGGCTCTTTCTGGCATGAATACCCAATCGCTTGGCTCGCTCGGTTCTCTGAATTCTCTGAGTTCTCTCTTGGGATCCCAAGGAGGAATGGGTGGGAGCCAGAACTTTCCTCAGCAAGCGAGCCTGCAGAACCCGATGATGCAGCCCCAGCTTCCGCCCTACCCACCGACGCCGCCGATGCAGCCCATGCTACGTCATCGCCCCAATCCTTACGCGGATGTTCCCTCTCTCTACGACTTGTATGCGCAGTATTCCAAGCATCCACCGATGCCACTGCAGCGCTTCGGGCAGGATGTATTCCGCAATGGCACGGGAAACTTCGATGATTTGCCCATGGACCTGCCGGTCGGGCCCGAATACGTCGTGGGCCCCGGCGACGGTCTAAGCATTGATATCTGGGGAGGGATTGCACAGAGGCTGCAACGCGTGGTCGACCGAACTGGACGCGTCGATTTGCCCGAGGTTGGGACGGTGGAAGTCGCAGGAAAAAACCTTGGTGATGTGCAACACACCGTGCAGGCCGCCTTGCGCGGACAATTCCGCGATGTCAGTGCAGATGTCTCGCTCTCGCGTCTGCGATCTGTCCGTGTCTACGTAGTTGGGGACGTGGAACGTCCGGGAGCGTACGACGTCAGCGCGCTCTCCACCCCGCTGAACGCGCTGTACCAGGCTGGCGGTCCTACTTCCGTGGGTTCACTCCGTCTCCTGCGCCATTACCGGAGCAACCAACTCGTGCAGGAAGTTGACGTCTATGATCTGTTGCTGCACGGCGTCCATGGCGACATGCGCGGACTGCAGCCCGGGGACACCATTCAAGTTCCACCGATGGGTGCTCAAGTGACCCTTCAAGGTATGGTGAGAAGGCCGGCCATATATGAGCTGAATAAGGAGAAGAATCTGGCTGAGGTTCTGGAACTGGCGGGCGGCGTAATGCCCAGCGGCACCTTACGTCACGTGGACGTTGAGCGCGTGGAGGACCACACAAGCCGGACGATGTTGCGACTCGACATTCCGGAGATCGACGACCAGGCACAGGTGACGCAAGCTCTCGAGGATTTCAAAATCCAGGACGGCGACAAGGTGAAGATCACTCCGATTCTGCCCTATGCGGATAAGACGGTCTATCTCGATGGTTACGTCTCGCGGCCTGGTAAGTTCGCCTACCGGGAGGGTATGAAGGTGACCGATCTAATTCGGTCATACAAGGATCTGCTGCCGGAGCCTTCGACGACGCACGCGGAAATCATCCGCTTGAGCCAACCAGACTTCACCCCGACCGTGCTCGCCTTCAATCTCGGCGATGCGCTTTCCGGCAAGGATCAGGATTTGATCCTGAAGCCCTTCGATACTGTCCGCGTCTTCAGCAAGTACGATTTCGAGGATCTGCCCATAATTACTGTCACCGGAGAGGTTCGCGACCCAGGCGATCATCTGACCAACGGCGCGCCACACCTGCGGGATGCCGTCTACTTGGCCGGCGGAACGACGCCTGACGCTCTTCTCGGCGACGCCCAAGTCTTCCGCAAAACCCGCGACGGCCAGTTGAAGGTGATCAACGTCAATCTTGAAAATGCGTTGCAAGGCGATCAGAAGGACAACATCCTTCTTGAAGCTAAAGACCGTGTCTTTATTCAGCGGGACCTCAATAAAGTCGATCCTGCAACGGTGACAATTGAGGGAGAAGTTGGGCGCTCGGGCAAGTATCCGTTGGGAGAGGGCATGACAGCCGCCAGCCTGGTTCGCCTCGCAGGAGGGTTCAAGCGTGGAGCTTACACCCAGGAAGCAGATCTTACCCGGTACGAGGTTGAGCAAGGCACAAAAGTGGTCAGTGACCATGTTGATGTGCCCATTGGCGCGGCGATGGAAGGCGAACCCGATGCCGATGTCCGCTTGCGCGACGGAGACGTACTCGCGATTCGCCAGATCACGGGATGGAAAGATCTGGGAGCGACGATCAAGGTCAGCGGAGAAGTCGTTCATCCGGGTACGTTCGGAATTCAGGAAGGTGAGACTCTGAGTTCCATCATTCAGAGGGCCGGCGGATTCCGTGCGGACGCTTATCCGTACGGAGCGGTTTTCGAGCGAGAGCAAATCCGGGTGCTAGAGGAAAAGAATCGCGCCGACTTGATCGACCGTGTACAGGGCGAAGCTGCCAACATCAAAGGCATTCCCGAGCAGAATCAGCAAGACATTTTGGCCAAGCAAGCAGCGGTCGAGCAGTTTGAAGCCACGCTGCAGAAGCTGAAGAGTGCTCCTCCCCAAGGGCGCATGGTGGTGCACATCTCCAGCAATCTGAAACATTGGATGAACACCTCGGCTGACGTGCAGGTGCGAGCTGGCGACACGATTTATATCCCGAAGAAGCCTAGTGTCGTACTGGTGGACGGAGCGGTTTACAACCCCACCGGAATTACCTTCAAGTCCGGCAAGAGCGCGGGGTGGTATCTCAGCCAAGCTGGCGGTCCTACCGGCACGGCGAACAAGAAGGGTGTATTTGTGATCCGGGCCGATGGTTCGGTCGCTGGCGGTCCTGGTGGCCTGTTCGGAGGAGGAGCGGAGAGCGCGGGGATGCGGCCCGGAGATATGGTAGTGGTGCCAGAGAAGGTTTTCACTGTCAGTCGGGCGTGGCAAAATACCGCGACAGCCGCCCAGATTATCACAGCCATTGCTCTTAGCGCGACGTACGCGAAAAACTTCTAGGGAGTAGGGCATCGTTTGATTTTTTCGCGAGCCAAGGCTGTTATTTTTCAGCTCTTAATACTGTTACTCGCCATGGCTTCTGCTGTCGCGCAAACGACTACATCCAACGCGCCCTCCGCTTCCAGCCAGAAGTCCGATGGTCGCGCTGTGGACGACCGTTCCGTACAGTCGGGGAAGACCAACGCGGTTGATGGTCCGTTCGAGCTGCAACCTGGAGAGGATCCCGATAACCGCTTGGTTTCGCCGTTCCTCAAGCACCTAGCAGGCGATCAAAAGCAGTTCTGGACCACTCCCGCGCGCTTTCGCACAAAAGATCTCAAGTGGATCCTACCGGCGGCTGGGATTACGGCAGCTTTCATTGCAAGTGACAGTTGGTGGTCGAAGCAGGTGAACCCGGCTCACATGCAAACCAGCCTGCATATTTCGGATTACGGCACATACTCCCTCATCGGCCTGGGGGGCGCCTCTTTCCTTTTCGGTCACATAACCCGTAATGATCACCTCGAGGAAGCCGGACTTCTGAGTGGAGAGGCTGCAATCAACGCCACCGGCGTGGCCTACCTGTTCAAGGAAATGACGCAACGACAACGCCCTTACCAGGACAACGGAAACGGAGACTTTTTTAAAGGAGGCTCGTCATTTCCCTCCGAGCACTCAGCCATCGCCTGGTCAATCGCGAGCGTTTGGGCGCATGAGTATCCCGGCTGGCTCAGCCAAATTGCGGCCTATGGCTTGGCTTCTACGATCACGGTTACGCGCGTAACTGCGAAGCAACACTTCCCATCCGATGTCATCGTTGGCAGCGCACTAGGCTGGTATTTCGGCAGCCAGGTCTATCGCGCTCACCATGATCCGGAGTTAGGTGGTTCGCCGTGGGGCAGCCTGTTGCCCGAGAATACTGGCGAAAAGCCCCGCAACCCGAATTACATGGCCTCGCCATATGTCCCCGTCGACAGTTGGATTTACCCGGCGCTACAGCGCTTGATCGCTTTGGGCTATATGCAGTCGAACATGCTCGGGATGCGCCCCTGGACCCGCATGGCTTGCGCGCAGATGGTAGAAGATGCTGGAGACAAACTTGAGAATGACGAAGGAGGCGACGCGGGGAAGATCTACCGAACCTTAGCCAATGAGTTCGCCACCGAGATCAGGCGCCTGGACGGAGCGCCAAATGTGGGTGCACGTGTCGACTCCGTTTACACGCGGGTCACGGGGATTTCGGGTACTCCACTTCGAGACGGCTACAACTTCGGCCAGACCATCATCAATGACTACGGGCGGCCCTACTGGAAGGGCTTCAATAATGTAACCGGAGTAGCTGCCGACGCTGAAGTCGGACCGGTGGCATTTTCGTTCCAGGGCGAATACCAGCACGCACCCGCAATGCCTTCTGATCCCCCGCAGGTTCTCGCCGCAATAGGTGCGGCCAACCTGAGTCCACCGCTACCCAATGGAACCGCTACGGTCAATCAATTCCAGCTCTTGAACAGCGCGGTTTTGTTCAACATCAATAACGTGCAGTTCTCCTTTGGTGAGCAGAGTGAGTGGCTTGGTCCCGGCGAAGCGGGTCCGTTGCTCATGAGCAACAACGCCGCCCCATTCCCGACGTTCAAGATCGACGACGTAGCACCGCACAACATCCCCGGACTTTCAAAAGTTCTCGGCCCTTTTCGTACAGAATTCTTCATTGGGCAGCTGTCGGGTCAGCAATGGGAGCACTGTATTGTCCCGACATGCCAATCGTATCCCGGATATCCCGGCGTGGTTGGCCCGAATATTTCACCGCAGCCTTTCATCCACGGGGAAAAGATCAGCTTTCAACCCACTCCGAATCTTGAATTCGGAATGGGAGTCACGGCCATGTTCGGCGGGCCTGGTCTGCCAGTCACGTTCGGCACTTTCTTTGACACCTACTATGTGCACACACCGAATCTGGCCAAGAACCCCGGCAAGCGAATCTCGGCGGCCGACCTCACCTATCGAATTCCCGGTTTGCGGGATTGGTTGACGTTTTACTTCGATTCATTAGTCGTAGATGAGGTCTCGCCCATCGGATCTGCCCGCGCTAACGTGAACCCCGGCATCTACATGCCTCGAATACCGAAAATCCCGAAGCTGGAGTTCCGCGCAGAAGGAATTAACGAAACTCGAACAAAGGAATTCTTGCCGGGCTTCGTTTATTTCGACGGTGATCGCTATCTTTCCGGTTATACCAACGCAGGGTCGCTGCTAGGCAGTTGGATCGGGCGTGCTGGGCGAGGCGGGCAGGGCTGGCTGACATATTGGTTTTCACCGCGTACAGACGTTCAGTTGGGGTATCGGCTTCAAGGAGTGTCTCCTGCCTTTACCGGGGGTGGTCGTCTGGTGGATTACTCGGCCAGCACCAATCTTATGTTGTCGCGCGCGGTTTCTCTCGCCAGCACCGTGCAATACGAGCAATGGAGTTTTCCAATCCTCGCGACTGGTCGCCAATCGGACGTTACCGCCTCAGTTCAATTAACTTTTTGGCCGCATTGGCAGATTCGAAAATGAGAATTTTGGAAGAAAATCCGCTATTCTTGTTGGTGAGTTTAATGTTTGGGGGCGCAGTCGGCGATGAGAAATAGACGAATGGAACTATGCGCGGTTACCCTTTGGCCGGGGTGCAGTTCCGATTCGAGGTCGAGTGGATCGCGTTAACAGCGAAGTATTAGCGCCGCCAGTTGAGCGTTCGCAGGATAGCGAACAGGGCGTAGGGTACGAGTATCTTGACTCGCAGCCGACCTCAACTACCACGGAGGGTCCGACTTTACGGTTAATTGAAGTCGCCTGGCTCCTTTGGAGTAAGCGACGGTTCCTTGTTCGATTGACTGCCTGCGGCCTGGTGCTGTTCACGATAATTGCTTTTCTTCTGCCGAAGCACTATACCGCCGTCGTACACCTCATGCCGCCGGACTACAGTGCGAGTTCCCAATTGGCAATGAGTATGCCAAGTCTTTCGGGGGGTGGTGATGAGGAAGGTAGCGGCGGGGGTGGGGGAGTCGGAGGTGGAGGAGGTAGTGTAGGGGTTGGATCGGTAATGGGCTTTGCCAGCAAATTGCTCGGGCTGAGCACCTCCGGAAGTCTCATCGCCGGTGTGGCGCAAAGCCGCACCGTTGAAGATAACATCATTGCTCAGTTCGGCCTTATGAATCTTTACCGGACGAAATACCCCGAAGATGCGCGAAAGATATTGGAAAGTACAACAGAAATCAAGGAGGACACGAAAACTGGGATTATTTCTTTGTCTTTTGAGGACAAAGATCCCCGCCGCGCCGCCGCAATAGCGCAGGCCTATGTTGAGAACTTGAATCACGTTTTGGCTGGCGTAAACGCTTCTTCCGCGCATCGCGAACGTCTGTTCATCGATCAGCGACTGCTTGAAGTGAAAAAGGACTTGGACGCCTCGGCAAAGGAGTTCGCGGAATTTGCGAGCGCGAATTCCGCCATAAACATACCCGAGCAGGCCAAGGCGATGGTGGGTGCTGCCGCTGATTTGGAAGCTAAGCTGATAGCGGCGCAGTCCATGCTCGGTGGTCTGAGGCAGATCTACACGGACAGCAACGTCAACGTCCGGCAGATGGAAGCGTCGGTGGCTGAACTGCAAAAGCAGATTAACCAATTCGGCGGTAGGGATGTCATACCGGCCGGCGGGACTTCACTCCCAAAGAGCGAACTGTATCCGTCAGTTCGCCAATTGCCCTTGCTCGGTGTCAAGTACCTGGATCTATATCGTCGCAACAAGATCAACGAAGCGGTCTTCGAATTTTTGACTAAACAGGGCGAGATTGCACGAGTCGAGGAAGCTCGGGATGTTCCCAGCGTGCAAGTCCTCGATCCCGCCGCGGTTCCACAGAAAAAGACCAGCCCTCGCCGTCTTTTGATCATGATTATCGGGATGTCCTTCACCTTTTTCGCAGGTGCCTCGTGGCTCATCGGGGGCGCCTACTGGGACCGGATCGACCCGCAAGAACCGTGGAAAGTGTTTGCCCGAGAGGTCTTCCTGAGAGCGAAGTCGCGCACCTGGGACTCGCGCCTAGCCGTTGCCATTCGCGGCGTAGCACGAACCGTGGTGAGCAAGGTCTCTTCCTCGCGAGGGGCCGGGACCCGCGAAGATGACTCCTTTCCGGGGTCGTCGGCTTAGTATCTAAGAATCCCCATCGCAAGTAATTACCCCTCCGCCCCGTAAGATGCCGAACTGGAAACCAATTTCGTTATCCAGCTTAAAGAGGAGCAAGCTTGCGCGGAATACCGTCTCCATGTTGGCTGGGGGCGCGGTAACGATGGGGCTGCAGGCCGCGTACTTTGTGATGATCGCGCGGTCACTCGGACCCGCGCAGTACGGTGCCTTTGTGGGTGTGGCCGCTCTGATTGCGGCGCTCTCTCCTTTTACGGCGGTAGGTGTCGGTGGCGTGCTGGTCAAGAAGGTGTCGCGCGATCCGGCATGTTTTCGCGAGTCGTTGGGCAATGCAATTCTTACCGCCAGTGGATTGGGCTTCATCGTGCTTATTCTTGTTTGCTCGGCGTCTCCTTTGATTTTGTCCGCCAAAGTGCCCCTCGCGCTGGTGTTTTTGGTTGGCGTTTCGGATTTGATTTTGGGAGGGCTGGTGAGCTTAGCTGGCCTTGCATTCCAAGCGTTTGAGATGCTCGGCAAGACGGCTCAGCTCACCGCGATCCAAAGCGGTCTTCGAGCGGCTGGAGCGCTGGTAATGTTGGTTTCCTTTTCACGTCCCAGCGCTGTTTCGTGGGCAATGCTTTATCTTGGAACTTCCAGCCTTGCCGCGGCCTATGCGCTTACGGTTGTGATCCGTCGTTGGGGCTATCCGAGACTAGCCCTAGCTCGCTTGCGATCGGAGATGGTAGAGGGCTTTTCGTTTTCAGTCGGAGCTTCATCCGCGGCGGTCTACAACAACATCGACAAAACCTTGCTGGTCCGGCTGGGAACCCTCAGCGCCGCAGGTTTCTATTCAATCGCCTACCGGGTCCTCGACCTGGCTTTTCAACCCGTAGGCGCTCTGCAGGCTTCGGCATTTTCGAAGTTCTTTCAACATGGATCAGAGGGGATCAGCCACAGTGTTCGCTATGCCAAACGGCTACTGTCGATTGGCGCCGGATATGGGATTCTTGCTGGTTGTGCGATTTTCTTCGGAGCACCTCTGTTCCCCTACATATTCGGGCGACAGTTCGGCCCTTCGGTAGAAGTATTGCGATGGCTCTCGCCGCTGGTATTTCTTCGCGCGGTCCACTATTGCTACTCGAATGCCATGACGGGAGCCGACTTTCAAGGGCTCCGGAGTTGTATTCAGGCCGGGGTGGCGGTGCTGAACCTGGCCCTGAACTTGTGGCTGATTCCCGCCCATTCATGGAGAGGGGCCGCCTGGGCAAGCCTAGCTTCGGATGGAATTCTTGTGCTGAGCACGTGGGCCGCGACCTTGATCCTGACCGCAAGAACAGCGGCTCACGCACAGCCCAGCGCATTTCCGTCGGAGAGTACAACCTAAGCTCAGTGCCGGCGCGATTGGGCCGCTAGGTGGACTCGGCTCTTCATGGACATACCCAGCATACCCCGACCTCGCCGCAAGCTGATCAGAGCGCCTGGTGGGGGTGAGCGCTTTTTCACGGTGTTCGTGTTGTTGCTGTCGACCACCGCTTTCACAAACTTGATGGGTAGCGAAGATAGCGCTCCCGGCACGGGCGCCCTGGCCTTCATCATGCAGTCGCTGTGGTCAGCAATCTACCTCACTGCGTGGGTTCTGATGCAGCGGGGCTGTCCCAAAGGGTTCCTCGGCGTAGTGCGCAGGGACAAATTGTTGTTTCTCCTTGTGGCTCTTACCATGGTTTCAGTCTCCTGGTCGGATGACCCGGCTTTTACTTTCCGGCGCAGCGTTGCGCTCATGGGCACTACATTATTCGGAGTGTACTTCGCGCGCAGATACAGCCTGTCGGATCAACTTAGGCTACTGAGCCATGTTTTTCTCAGTGCCGCCATCCTGAGCCCTGTTTTTGTGGCGATCCTGCCCCATTACGGTCTGGCAGATCCGATGTTTGGCTACGCCTGGCAAGGCATTTACGGCCATAAGAATGGTTTGGGGGCTGCCATGGCTTTAGGCGTAGTCGTATTCATTTTCCGAGCAGTTTCGGATCGACAAAAGTCATTGAGGTGGTGGGGTGCCGTTGGACTCGCCCTCTTCCTCCTCTGGATGTCTCATTCTTCGACGGGTTTGGTTGCGTGCGCGTTTACTGTGTCAGCGCTTATCTTCTCTCCTGCCCTGCGCTGGACGTTCAGGAAAGCTGTGCTCTTCTTTCTCGGCGTGGGGCTGCTCGCCACCGGTGTCGTATTGTGGGCTATCAATCACATGGCGTTCGTGCTGTCGATGGTAAGCCGAGATTCATCGTTCACCGGACGGACGACCGTTTGGCTCGTCAGCGTTGCAATGATTGCGCGCCATCCTTGGATCGGTTATGGCTACAACGAGGCTTGGCCAAGTTATGGCAGCGATATTGTCGCGCGTCTCACGGGCCTCCCCGGGATGTCACATGCCCATAATGCCGTCTTGAACCTATGGTTGGACCTTGGGCTGATGGGCGTGGTGGTTTTTATTCTGCAATATTTCAAATCTTTGTGGCGCGCCGTGGTGGTTGTTAGAGATACGAAAACCTTCGAGTGGTTGTGGCCCTTGGTATTTCTACTTTTTCTGGCGGCCTACGGGTTGGTTGAGAGTGTCGTCCTGCAAAGAAACGGATTGTCGTGGATTCTGTTCACGGCGGTGGTTGTACAAGTCTCTTCCCGCGCATGCGCCAGGCCATCCGCCGTAACGTTGTCACCGAGGAATCGGGCGGCTGCTTAAGCCATGCAGGACCGGCTAAAAGATTCGGTTCCCGCTTTGATGCGGCCCGATCGGGGATCTGCGTCGTAGATCTCCACATTTGTGGGGTGCGCTTCTGCTCTCAGGCAGAACCGAGTCCTTTTTATGAAACGCTTAATGGGGCCGTCAGCTACCGGGGCGAATCCGAGGCAGATGTGACACACGAACCGGCCGAGAACTTTTGCCGGGTGTGCGGGACATCGGCAGGCATCGAGCGGAGAATCGAGGCCCGGCCCGAAGGATGGAGTTACGCACAATGCGGGAACTGCGGTACATGGTCGCTGAACCCGATGCCGGATGGAGAAGCGCTGGGATACTACTACAACCAAACGTACACTGTGCCGCCCGAAGCGTATGCCCGGCGAGTGGCCGAGCATGCGCCGCCCATTCTGAGGGAATTGGGGGAGCGATTACCACGGAGGGGGAAGTTGCTCGAGATCGGGTGTTCTTATGGATTTTTTCTCGACGCGGCACAGAAAGACGGGTGGGGAACAACCGGAATCGAACTGGATGACAGAGCGGTAAAGTATGGGCGGGAGAAGCTGCTTCTGGAGGTTCTAGCAGGGACCTTAGAAAGCGAAATGCAGCGTCTGGAACCGCCCTACGATGCGATTGTGAGCTTTCACGTGATTGAGCACTTGCGGGATCCAATTGAATTCTTAAGGAGTTGCCGGAAGTTGCTTCGAGAGGGAGGCGTGCTGATCCTAAAGACGCCCAATGTGGCGAGTTGGATAGCGAAGAGGACGGGAGCATATTGGGAGTGGTTGTGCCCGCCTGCCCACATCCACCTGTTCTCATCGGGGACTCTGGATCTGGCGCTGCAGAGGAGCGGATTCGAGGTGCAGAAGATTTGGTCACGGCGCGGAGACGCGCACAACAATCTTTTTCAACTCGTGTGGGCGTTCGGAAGGTATGTTGCGTCAAGAAGACGCGTGGCCTCGAGCAAGAACGGAGTCTCGGGCACGAATGGCCATAGGCGGTTGTCGGATGGATGGCGGGCAAACGCGGCCATGACAGCGAGCGAGGCGATCTATTATCCGCTCGCGCTGGTGATCGATCCGTGGCTGGAGAAAAAGGGGTTACAGCCGGAGTTGGTGGCGATCGCAGCTACTGCCGCCCTGTAACCGCCCTTTGATGCAGCAGCGAACAACGTCCCAAGACGAGGTAGAAGGGCATACGTGTCCGGTGCCGGATGCCTGGCGAGACTTGAACATACTGCCATTTGTCTCAGGGTGGCGAGGGTGATTGACATTTGAATCCGCAGACAAATCCAGAGGCTCTCAGGCTCGCCGTCACGGGTCCGGCCGAGAAAACGTATCGTCCTGACATTGATGGTCTTAGAGCCATTGCGATCATAAGTGTCGCTCTTTTTCATAGCGGGGTTTGTCCGGGAGGGTTTTCAGGAGTTGACCTGTTTTTTACCATCTCCGGATTCTTGATTGGCGGACATATCTATGCGGAGTTGCGTGACGGCAAATTCAGTTTCTTGCGCTTTTATTATCGTCGTGCCAAGAGGATTCTTCCTGCCCTTTTCACTGTTCTCATAGCTATCCAAGCAGTCAGCATGTTGCTGCTCTCACCGGCGGAGAGCGTTTTGGTGGGACGGGACACTTTTGCCGCGACCCTGTCTGTGTCGAATATAATGTTTTGGAAAAAGGCCGGATACTTCGCGCCCTCATCAGAATTAAATCCTCTCTTGATGACCTGGTCTCTTGGCGTCGAAGAGCAGTTCTACATGATCATTCCGATTCTGATGGTTCTGCTCACGCGTGCCAGAAAGAATCTGTTGGTCCCGTTTCTCGGCCTCATCTGCGTGGCCTCTTTCGTCTATGCCTGGGTTCAACTGCCGACCCATCCCTCGGCCGTGTTCTACCTCATTCAATCCCGGGCATGGGAAATTGGCGCGGGCGTGCTTCTGGCGGTTCTTTCCCCCAACTTTGATGGCGCAAAGGAAAAACATTCGAAAGCCTTGCAATGGATAAGTATCGTCGGATTATTGATGGTTCTCGTCCCCATGGCTTGGCTGTCGCGTCAGACTCCGTTCCCAGGTCCGGCGGCGCTCCCCTCAGTGGCTGGAGCGGTCTTTCTCATCGCCAGCCGAGGGAGTTGGATCAATCGCCATCTCCTTGCTCTTCGGCCTCTAGTATTTACAGGACGTGTTTCCTACTCTTGGTATCTGTGGCACTGGCCCGTTCTTGCTTTTCTTCGCGTAATTCTCGGCAGGCCTTTGTCTTCGGTCGAAGGGGGTCTGGCGGTTACATTCGCTTTCGCATTAGCTATCCCGTCATACTTTCTTATAGAACAACCACTGCGTCATACTGCTAGATCTCCTGCGCAACTCTTGTTGCGCTATGGCCTTGCGGGTGTCGTGATGCTTTGCCTCGGCGGAGCCATTTGGGGCAGTGGTGGCGTCCCCCTGCGATACCCGGCACTGGCTGCGCGTGAATCGGCTGCGGTCTCGGATATTCTGAGCGACCCTTGCATTATCAGAAATGTTTCGTCAAGGCCCAACCTGAGCGAGCGGTGTTACCAGCAGACAGAGCATGACCAATTTGTAGCGTTGTGGGGCGATAGTCACGCGGCGGCCGTCGCGCCTGCCGTTCGTTCCATCGCATATAAGTATGGCTACGGATTTAGAGAAGTGAACATGGCAAGTTGTCCCCCGCTCCCCGGTGTGTTTTTTCTGTCGCGCAAGAATCCTGAGTATCAGGATCTGTGCCAGCGTTTCAACCATCAGGTACTCGACCTGATCTCGCGTGATCCGCGAACTAAGATCGTTATTCTTAGCGCAGCGTGGTCCGCCTACTTGGAAAATGAGGATGGCTGGGTAGTCACATTTTCCGCAGATAAAGGTCAAAAGCCGAACCAGGCACAGTCCCTGAACATTATCTCCAGCTTATTGCAAAAGAATGTGCAAACTCTTCGGGATAGGGGGAAGCAAGTTATTATCCTCGAGGATTTTCCCATCTTGAATTCAGACCCGCTGTGGGAGATGCGGACGCGGGAGATCTTCCTGCGTCGCAAACTGGCTGCCGCTTTGAGTCATTCGACCGACATCGATCCGGGACGCATGCCCATGACCCGTAAAGCTATCGATTATCAAGTAACTCGTGTGCTTCGCGACGTCGCCAGCAGTCAAGGCATAGAAACATTCAACCTGAAGCAGTCCTTATGTGATGAGGCAGAGGCAGGCTGCCTGTACCGGGTGGGGAAGGATTCTCTTTATATGGACGCTGGACATGTGTCCACGCGTGGTGCGTACGTGGCTTTGGCCAATTTTGTCCTGCCATCTTCCACCAGCGTCATCGGTAAAGGTGCAGCTAAAAGCCTCGATTCTACTTCAGCGAATCAGACGCTTGCATCTGATTCTAGAAGGCGCTATTAAAGCACTTTTCGGAACTGGTGTAGTTTCTTGCCGGCTTGCCGTTCTGAGGACTAACCACAGGGTGAGAGAATCGTTGCGAACCCGCCGAAGGGCGTTGAAATTGGGGCTGGAGAACTTTGTATGCCGGACGCGGCCAGGTTATCGCGCCTATCTTCGACTCAAACATGGAGCGGGTACGCCCAAGGGCCTTCCCACGGCACCTTGGCAGAATACAACTCTCAAGTCCCGCCCGGACGTAGAGGAGGCGGTGGCACAGGTCAGGAAGTTGGGAATAGTCGATCACGGGGATTTGCCGAAAAACTGGGACGCCCTGGCGGCACTAGCCGTCGTACTCAATCACACTAATTCGACCTCAGCTGTGCTGGATGCTGGCGCAGAGTATTATTCTCCACTGCTGCCGAGCCTCTCTCTCTATGGCTATCAGAACCTCGTCGGCATCAACCTGGCATTTCATAAAGTGGTTCATCGCGGCCCGATTCGCTATGAACCGGGAGATCTCACCAACACGCGGTTCGAGCCGAGAACCTTCGATGCGATTACCTGCTTAAGTGTCATCGAGCATGGCGTCGATCTAGACGGTTATTTTCGCGAGATGGCGCGCATCTTGAAGCCCCGCGGCATTTTGGTTACGTCGACAGATTATTGGCCGGAGCCACTCTCAACCGGTTCCGCCACCGTGTACGGCTGCCCTGTGAAGATCTTTACTGAAGCAGAGATTCGTTCAGCCTTGGAATTATCTGGGCGTCATGGGTTTGAACTTACGGGCCCTGTGGACCTGAGTGCGAAAGAAAAAGCAGTGCGGTGGGAAAGAGTAGGCCTGGATTTCACCTATGTCACTTTCTGTCTGCGTAAGCGAACGTAGGCGATGCCAGTCAAATCAAAGAGAGATTTTTCGCTATGACGGATCGCGCACCGCTACTCTGATTAGATTCCATGCCTCGCGTCGTCCGCCATCGAGACAAAACGGTACTGATTATCCAGGAGCAGATGAAGCACTACCGCGTGCCTTTTTTTACGCGGCTGCACGATGCGCTGCGCGATGATGGCATCTCTCTTCGAGTCGCTTACAGCGACCTTGGCGGGAGAGATGGGAAGCACGATGAGGCAGAGTTGCCGCCGGAACTGGGGTTGAAGGTCGATTCCTATAGATTGTTCTCGCAGCGGTTCCTGTACCAGCCTTTGCTTCGGGCCGCGGTTGCGGCTGATTTAGTGATCGCAGGCCAGGCCAACAAGTATCTGCTGAATTATCTGCTGGTGATCCTCTCCGTTCTTGGTTGGAAGCGCGTCGCATTCTGGGGTCTCGGCGAAAACAAGGACGAGGGCAGGTCAGAGTTCTCGGAGTGGATGCGACGCCGAGTAGTGAAAAAAGTGGATTGGTGGTTCGCTTACACCATGGGAACCAAAGCGTATCTAACATCACACGGCGTTTCGGAACGGAGAATCACGGTCGTAACCAATGCTGTTGACACCCGGGAGTTTTCTCACCTTCTCGCTACGATTGACGAACGCGAAATCGCAACCGCAAGACAGCAGTTTGAGATTCAGGAGCATGATCCGGTAGGGGTATTCGTGGGAGCACTGCTTCCAGATAAGGGACTTGATATGCTGCTGGAGTCGGCCAACCTTATCAAGGGAAGCTTATCCAATTTTCACCTCTTCATCGTGGGTGGTGGACCAGAGGAACAAATGGTCCTGACCGCAGCCAACAAATTTCCATGGATACACTTCGTCGGCCCAAAGTTTGGCCGGGAGAAAGCTATTTTTTTCAAAATGGCGGACGCACTTCTCTTGCCCGGCCGTGTAGGGTTGGTAGTCCTGGATGCATTTGCCGCTGGATTACCGCTGATCACCGTTGATGTCCCCTACCACGGGCCCGAGATGGAATATCTCGCGAATGGCAAGAATGGTCTTGTTGCGGAGAATGATGCCTCGGCGTACGCTTCGCAAGTTGTAACGCTTTTCTCAAGTGCCTCGCTCAAACGCGAGGTAAGCCAGGCAGCTCTGCATGCGGGACGCACATATTCAATTGACGCAATGGTCGGGAGCTTTCGCGAGGGAATCCATGCCTGCCTGAGGACCACCAACTTTAACAACTAACCGGTTTGCCACCGGGATATTCGACGTCCAAATACGCTACGAAAGTGTGGAGGAAATATGAATAACTGCCCCCGTGCCGTCACGATGCTTGGATGGCTGGTTGCTGGAATTTTGCTGGTTGCCCCATGTGCTGCGCAGCAATACCATCTCCGCGCGCCGGATGAAGTGATACCGCGGACTTTGTTTGGACTCCATATTCATCGCGTCGCTTTGACCACGCCGTGGCCGGATGCTCCCTTCGGGAGCCTGCGCCTATGGGACGCCGGCGTAACCTGGTGGGACGTGCAGCGCATTGACAAGACTAAATATGAGTTCAGGCTCCTGGACAAGACCATTTCTCTGGCAGAGAGCCATCAAGTCGAGCCTTTCATGACCCTTGGCATGACAGCGACGTGGGCGGCCTCACGACCCAACGATTCTGCCAAATTCCGGCCCGGAAGCGTCTCGGAGCCAAGGAACATGCAAGACTGGCGCGATTTCGTTCAGACTTTGGCCACGCGCTACAAGGGCCGCATCCACTATTGGGAAGTGTGGAACGAGCCCAACGATGGAGCGTTTTATACCGGAACCATCCCCAATCTGGTTCAGATATCGAAGGTGGCGTATGAAACCCTCAAGGAAGTGGATCCTTCAAACATGGTCTCATCGCCGCCGCCTACCTATGGTTTGAAAGGGGTTCCGTGGCTAAACAACTACTTGCGAGCCGGCGGAGGAAAGTATGCAGACATTATCGGTTACCACATGTACGTAGATAAACCTGAGGACATAGTGCCTCTGGTTGAAAAGATCCATGAGGTCATGAATGAGAATGGCGTAGGAGACAAACCCCTCTGGAATACGGAAACCGGCTGGGGACTTCAAGGCAAATTGACTACTTTACAGGCTGAAGGTTACGTCCCGCGAGCATACATCCTAAGCTGGGCCTCGGGCGTAACTCGCTTTTATTGGTACGACTGGGACAGCAACACCGAAGGCTTGGCGAAAGACAATGGCAAGACCCGTACTTCGGCAGGTTTTTCCTTTGTTGAAGTCCAGAAGTGGCTGGTCGGGGCGCGGATGTTGGGTTGCGACTCTGATTCTCCAAGTATGTGGACGTGCCAAATCACCCGCGACGGCGGATATCACGGCTACATTGTCTGGGATCCAGAGGGGCAAACGAAGTTTTCCATTCCTGCGGCGTGGAAGGTGGTATTGCAACGAGACATTGACAGCAATACTCATGACCTGAGAAAAGAGACCAGTACGGAAATTGGGATAAGGCCGATTCTCCTCGAAAACAAAACTCCCTGACCTCTTGGCGGAAGGACTCCGCCAATTCCACCAAGTGCAGGCCTAGAACTTGAGTCAAGACACGTGTGCCGACCCCGATTCATACTTCAATGGGCAATCTAGCAGTCGAAAGAAGGCTTAAGGAGAACTACGACTCGTACTATGATGGAGAGTCGGAGTGGCGTACCTTGGGTGCCATCGACAAAGTCAGGAACGTACAAAACCTCTGTAACGATGTTCCTCATACTACGGTCCTGGATATCGGTTCGGGTGAGGGATCGCTGCTAAAGCGGCTGTCGGACCTAAACTTTGGACAGAATCTGTACTCGGTCGAGATCTCACAAAGCGCCGTGGCAACGATTCTGCAGAGAGAAATCCCACGACTTCGAGAATGCCAGCTCTTCGATGGATACCACATACCGTATGAAGACCAGCGATTCGATCTCGCCATCATCAGCCACGTTCTTGAGCACGTGGAGTACCCGCGCAAGTTGTTGCGTGAAGCAGCCAGAGTTGCGACGCGTGTCTTCGTGGAAGTCCCACTGGAGGACACAATCAGGCTGGGGCAGGATTTTGTTTTTAACCGGGTGGGCCACATCAACTTTTATTCCCGGAAGACCATCCGAAGGCTGATTCAAACGTGCGACCTGAAGGTTTTGTCGCAAACGGTCACTAATCCTTCGCGCGCGGTCTATGACTATACTTCTGGCCGAGGCGGCGTCGTGAAATACGCCGTCAAGGATCTTATGCTTCGTGCCTCCACTCGCGTCGCTGCCTCGTTGTTTACCTATCACTGCTCGATTCTTTGTGCCAAACCATCCGAATGATCAGCCAGGCCGATTCCTTCGCCGGGGTTGTCAGGCTTGCGAGCAAGCCCAAGGTTCTGATCATCGGCTCGACCCCGCCGCCCTACAACGGTATGAGCGTGGCTACGGAACTCGTGCTCAATGCCTTGGAAGATAAGTTTTGCGTGATACACCTGGATACGGCCGACCGTCGTGATCTTTCCAATATTGGTCGAATCGATCTTCGGAATGTGGTTCTGGCCGCATATCACGGGCTCAAATGCTTGTGGTTATTGTTGCGGAAGAATCCGAAGATTGTTTATGTCCCCATCGCTCAGGACCGATTGGCATTCTTGCGAGATAGCTTGTTCCTGATACCGGCGCGACTATTAGGCAAGAAGGTGATTGTACATTTGCACGGGGGGCACTTCGCCATCTTTTACCGATCGGCTTCCGCATCGACGCAACGTCTTATCCGCTATTGTCTGGGAAAGAGCGCCAGGGCAATTGTTCTTGGAACGAGCCTCAGCGGCATGTTTGAAGGAATCTTGCCCGTGGAACGCATTCGGATTATTCCCAATGGGATTCCGGATTACTTCGACGACCAGCGGGGCTGTGCTGGCAATGGGCATCGGCGAACCGTGCTTTTTCTTAGCACCCTGATGCGGGAAAAGGGAACCCTGGATGTGATTGCTTCGCTGCCCTCAATCACAAAGCGGATTCCGGATGTGCAAGTGATATTTGCCGGCGAGTGGTATCGGTTGGAGGATCGAAGTACGGCGCTGGAGACTATTAACAGGCTGGGACTTGCTAGCCACGTTAAGTTTGTCGGCACGGTATCGCCTCCCTCCAAATATGAGCTGTTATCTCAAGCGGACGTTTTTGTGCTGCCGAGCTACAATGAGGGCCAACCCTATGCCGTTCTCGAAGCCATGGCCGCTGGTTTGCCTGTGATCTCGTCGGGCGTGGGCTGCATTCCCGAGACAGTGATTGACGGGGAAAACGGGTTCATTCTTAAGCCAGGAACCAATGAAGATTTTGTGGACAAGGTAGTCTTGCTGTTAGACGACGAGCCATTGAGGAAGAAGATGGGAGACGCGAGCCGACGCCGATTTATCGAGAATTATCGATTTGACAGGTTTGCCGGTGATATCGGTCAGGTTTTCAAAGAAGCGCTGTTTCAGGGTTGATGCTCGACTCCAAGCGAAGCCGGGTCAAGCACCAATCTTCTGGCTTGGAAGTAATCCTGCTGGAAGGGCAAGAGAAAGCTAGCCGGAGAACGTTACTCCGGTGGGACACATCGAGCTCAGGCACGTCACGGTAGATTTGACTGAAAGCATGAGTCGTCGATACCGCTGCCTGAGCGCGTGTTTGTTCCTTACATTGGCTATGATGGCTTGCGGCGATGGTTCGTCTCCGTCCTTGCTGCCGTTGACTTCGCCCGCGCCGCTGAAGAATGCTCCGACACCGTTGGTCACTCCGACATATGACGGCTCCGGCCAAATGGTGGAACCGACGGTGCTCTACTTCCCGAACGGGTGGCAGGGGTATGAATACTGGATGGCAGCATCCCCTTACCCATATGAGGACGAACTATTTGAGAACCCGTCGATTCTGGTCTCCCATGACGGACAGGATTGGAGCGTGCCTCCGGGCCTCACAAATCCTATTGCGTCACCAACCCAACGCACCACACTCGCTGACGCAACCGTGGTTTACGACGACGCGTCAAATCAGTTATGGGTTTATTACCTGCATGACATGCACCAGGGTTCCTCCGACGGGCCGTATCGTGGATCTCTTATGCGTACCACATCGGCGGATGGAATCCATTGGTCCACGCCGCAAGTCGTGATCTCAGGACTCAACACCATCTTGAACTCGCCATCGGTAGGGAAGGTAGGGAACAAATTTATTCTGTGGGTAGTCGATACCGGTACGGGTTGCAGTACGAGAACCGGCACGGTGAACCAGCGTACTTCCTCCGACGGGATAAACTGGTCGGCGCCACAAACACTCAACATCAATCAACCGGGTTATGTAATCTGGCACCTGAATACCATCCCCGTGCCGGCTAGAAACCAGTTAATGTCTCTCCTGGCGGCGTACCCCAACGGAAGCAATTGCGGACACACCAGTCTGTTCTTCGCCAACAGTTACGACGGAATCAATTGGCAAACCTATCCACAGACACTGCTGGGTCCGAGTCACAGTGGTTGGGACGACGTGGAAATCTACCGCTCATCGCTTATTTATGATCCAGTCAATGAGATCATTCGTGTCTGGTACTCGGCGCAGAACGCTGCTGATTTGGCGTGGCATGTGGGATATACGCAAGGGCCCTTCCCCGTGCCGTCTACGTTGGGGGATGCTAAATAGCTAGCCCGTTTTCCTCATGCGCCGCATGCGGGAAACACTAGGCGACGATTTCCAGCCAGCGATATTACTCTGGATCCGAGCCAACTGACGGAATTTCGTGGGAACTCCGCAAAAACAATCGTATCGGGTTGGCGTTTGGCGACAGGCGGCGGGCAGTTATTCTTCCGTTCCGCCCTATCATCCGCCCGCACTCTATCCGGAGCTTGCGTTTTGCGAGGGTGTTACGCTGGATCGCTCGAATGAAGTCTATGCTTCCGTCCGGGGTCTGTTTTCTTTGCTTGACTATGACTCGGCGCATCACGGCAGTGCCAAGTGGAATCCCCTGGCTTGGCTGATAAAACCGGGGGATACCGTTTTCGTCAAGCCCAACCTGATCGCAGAACGTCACGCCAACAGCGAAGAATGGATCGATCTTATAACCCACGGCGCTGTGATGAGAGCACTGATCGATTACGTCTTTCTAGCTATGCAAGGCAAGGGACGGATTCAGGTCGGCGACGCCCCACAGACTGATTCGAACATCACGGTCTTGCGCAAGAAAATAGGAATTGATGCGATTCAGGAGTTCTACCGCGAGAAACTTGGTTTTGAAATCGAGTTTATTGACCTGCGGGAAGAATACTGGGAATCGAAAGACGGGATCGTTACGAAAAAGCACAAACTTGACGGCGATCCGCTGGGGACGGTGCGCTTCGACTTGGGGGATGCGAGCTATTTTGCTGAAGTCGATGGTCTGCGCCGACGATATTACGGCGCATTCTATGATGTCGAGGAAACTAACCGGCATCACGGCAACGGAGTCCACGAGTATCTTATGGCTCGTTCACCGCTGGCCGCCGACGTATTCATCAGCGTGCCGAAAATGAAAACCCACAAGAAAGTTGGCGTCACCCTTAACCTCAAGGGGTTAGTCGGAATCACGGGCGATAAGAATTACCTTCCCCATTACGCTCTCGGTTCGCCTGAGGAAAACGGCGATCAATTCCCCGTACGTAAAGCTGCCACCGTTCTTGAGAATGCCATGGTCGGGAAGGCTAAGAGATTTCTGGCAAGAGGCATCCCGCTAGCCGTCTACGTCAGTCGAAAGACTAAACCCTTGCTGTACAGGGTATTCGGCGGCACTGATGAGATAGTTCGGGCGGGGAATTGGTGGGGAAACGATACCTGTTGGAGAATGACTCTCGACCTCAACCAATTGCTCCTGTACGGCGACCCCGGCGGATCTTTTCGCTCCGCCTCCAAGCGCTATTTCTCAGTCGTAGATGGCATCATCGGGATGGAAGGAAATGGGCCGGTTGCGGGGACGCCAAGGCCCGCGGGTTTGCTCCTGGCCGGAGAGAATGCCGCTGCGGTTGACGTCGTGACAGCCACTATCATCGGCTTTGATTACCGCAAGCTACCTCTTCTCCACCGAAGCTTCGACCCCCGCCGCTTCTCCATTGCACAAGGGGATCCCGCGGATACTCAGGTTTTATCGAACTCGGCTTCGTTCAACCGTCGACTGGATGAAATTAGTTTCGAAGATACTCTTGCTTTCAAGCCTCACTTCGGATGGACTGGTAGAGTGGAACTCGATCCCAAGATGCAACCTGCGGTTGTGTCCACCTGAAACGCTGACTATGGCCTACGGCTCTAATTGGCAAAAGAAGGCTTACTACCTGTCCCCACCTTGGGGAAGGTGTGTTGTTTCCTCGTTGTACGGATGGCGGGAACGTCGACATCGCTACGGCGATGCGTTCTGGTCGACGCTGAACCAGCTTAAGGGGTTGGAACGAGCCCCGAACGAAAGCTTGCTCGCGTACCAGTTCGAACGATTGAATCGGTTTTTGAGTAAGGCTGCTGACGAGGTGGGGTATTACAGAGAGGTGTTTGCGCGCAACGGTTTTTCTCCTGACCGCTTCAAGCACAGAGATCAATTGTCTGCACTTCCGATCCTCGATAAAGAAACCGTGCGTCAACAGATGACGGATCTGATCAGCAAGAAGCTTTCCAGTTATTCTCCTCGCTGGGTGCATACCAGCGGTACCACCGGGAAAGCGTTACAGTTTCCGCTCTCTTCATTTTGTTTCCAGCGGGAGTACGCTTTCCGCGCGCACCACTACTCATGGGCAAACATCGATCTGGTGCGAAGGCAGCCGAAAGCCTTTGTGGCGGGTCATCCCGTGACCGACCCGGCATCCCGTAAGCCTCCATTTTGGACGTATGACATCGCGAATAACTGGCTGCTTTTCTCTTCATACCACCTGAGCCAGAGAAATCTGCCTGCGTACATTGCCGAACTAGAGAAATTTTCGCCGGTCCTCATCGGAGGATATCCATCCTCAATTGCTTTGTTGGCGGCGGCACAGAAGAAATGGGGATCAGGCCGGTTGAATGTCAAGGCAGTGTACACGGCTTCGGAAACTCTCCTGGAATATCAGCGAAAGTTAATCGAGTCAGCCTTCGGTTGCAAGGTTTTCGTGTGGTACGGCAACACGGAGATGTGCGGTCATATTGCGCAGTGTGAGCAAGGTGTCTTGCATGGTCGTTTGGAGCATAGCTTCATGGAAGTGCTCGATGAAAGAGGGTACCCTGCGCGCGAGGGAACGTTGGTCTGTACGGGTTTCGGCAATTCTGCCTTTCCCTTGATACGGTACAATACCGGCGACGTTGTGAAACTATCGGACGACCAGATTTGTGGTTGTGGCCGTGGCGGCATTCTGTTTGAATCGGTGATCGGAAGGGTGGAGGACTATATTGTAACACCCGATGATCGGCTCGTAGGCCGGCTCGATCACCTCTTCAAGGACGCAATTCACGTGATCGAGGCGCAGTTATTTCAGGCCGACCCGTCGGAGCTAGTCATCCGCATCGTGCCAAGGCCGGAATATACGGTCCAGGATGAGTCGTCTATTGTCTCGGAGGCTCGCCTTCGATTAGGGCCGGAAATTAAATTGCGGTTTGAATATGTGCAAGCCCTCGAGCGCACTTCGAATGGAAAAGCTCGCTTCGTTATCTCATCGATCAATAAATCTCAGTTAACCCATGAACGCAGCCCAGTCGGCGGAGTTTTCGCCGGAGCCAACCAGTCATGAGTCCGATCTCGGAAAGAGTTCGTGCCGCCGGGTGCCCGGTTGGCTCCTTCTTTCGGTATACAATCCAGCGTTGCCCACCGCCGATTCCATTCAAGGATCTGGCGCCGTGCGCTCGGTAACTTTCAAGAGTTTTGAACCTGTTCGATCGGGAAAGCTGTTTCAAATCATGGGTGCAGCACCTACGTATGGAATGTCGTCGAATCCGATTCTTCAGGCCACCAGTGCGAATGCCGGGCGGCAACTGCCGAGCGAAATAACCGCGGCTCTTCAAAGCCTCGATTCCTGGATCGAAGGTCAGGGTTTTCGTGGATGGGATCCTCACGACGCGTTGAATAGCCCGTTGCTTCGGCGGCTGACTCTACACAATCGGTACGCGGCGATATTCTGGTTACAGCTTCTGAGACGGAGCCCTCTGAATCTTCGCCCTCTGCTTGCGATCCCGAAGGACTACAACGCCAAAGGGATGGGCCTCTTCCTGGCTAGCTATGCCCATAAATATGCCGTCACGCATGAGCCGCGGCACTTGGAGTACATCAGATTTTTCGCCCAATGGCTGATCAGAAATAGGGTACCCGGATACACTGGCATGGGTTGGGGTTATAACTTCGATTGGCCGAACCGCGCGTTCTTCGCTCCTGCGGGGACTCCCACCGTAGTAAATACCGCGTTCATTGGGCTGGCATTCTTGGATATGCATCTGCTGCTTGGAAACGAACTGGAGTGGTCCAGCATCATTGACGGCGCTGAGGTGCCGGGAGGTGAGCAGCATTCGAGTTCTTCGGCACTGGACGTCGCCCGCAGCAGCTGTGATTTCGTTCTCCGGGATCTGAATGTGCTGGCTCCAGCCGGGGATGAGCACTGCTTCTCATACACGCCTCTGGATCGCAGGTTTGTTCATAACGCCAGCATGATGGGGGCCTGGTTGCTGGCTTCCGTGTTCAAGCAGACCGGTGAGCCGCATCTGCGTGAGGCGGCACTCGTGGCCGCCCGCTTCACAGCGCGGCGTCAACTGCCGGACGGAGCTTGGTCCTATGGAATCGCCGCCAATGAATGTTGGGTGGATAACTTCCACACGGGTTTCGTACTGGTAGCATTGAAACGAGTTGGAGACTACCTGCAGACCGATGAATTCGACAAATCTGTGCTCCGAGGTTATCGCTTTTGGAAGGAGCGCATGTTTCTCCCAGACGGCACTGCGAAGTACTACCCCGACCGCACTCACCCCGTCGACGTCCACTCTGTAGCTCAGGCAATTCTGACCTTTCTCGAGTTTCGGCAAGAAGACGAAGAGGGGCTAGAACACGCGGTGCGAGTGGCGCGTTGGGGCATTGAGAATCTTCAGGATTCAACCGGTTATTTCTATTATCAGAGTTGTCGGGGCTACACTATCCGGATTCCATACATTCGCTGGGCGCAAGCCTGGATGCAGCGAGCCCTTACCGAGTTGGTATACAGTCATCATGATTGAAACGAGCATTGAAGCGCTTCCCGAAAAGGCGGGGCCATCGCGTCCATCCTTTCTGGGTTCGCCAGTTGACAGTCTCTCAATGGACGAGGCGCTTGTCCGTTTGCAGGAGTTTATTGAATCGCGAACCCCTCATCTAGTCGTCGCCTTCAACGTGCCAAAGCTCTGGCGGATGCAAGGAGACTCTCGCTTGAGAGACATTGTTGAAGGCGCTGATCTGATTCTCCCGGAACAGGTGATCACCCTGGCATCTCGTTGGTGCGGTAATCCGCTCAAGGCGTACATCGGCAATGACCGACTCACACAATCTTTCTTACCTTTGGCCGCCAAACAAGGCATCCGCCTTTTCTTTCTGGGAACGCGCCCATCGAGTCTCAGTGACATGTTGGATCGGTTGCGCCAGCAATATCCTGGTATCGTCATCGCCGGGTCGCATCACGGTTACTTCACCGAGAAGGAAGCCGAGCAAGTTGCTGCGGAAATCCGCGCTTGCCAACCTCAGGTACTATTCGTGGGTATGGGTACGCCGAAACAAGAATATTGGATGGAGACCTACGGCCGTTCTTTGGGTGTGCCGGTGGTCATCGGTGTGGGGGGCACTCTGGACGTCCTGGCTGGAATCAAACTTGACTGCCCGTCCTGGATTAGAAAACTTGGCCTGGAATGGATCTTCCGGATTGTCGAAGAGCCGCGCGGTAAACTCAAGCGGTACGCTTCGGCTCTACCTTGGTTTGTTCGAACTGTGCTGGTGAAGGGCGTTCTACCCCGCTGGTTTGGTATGCGCAATGTTGCTGAAAACTGAGGATGTGAACGACGCGCAATTTGCTTCTACGCCACCCCAGGCTCCAGCGTGGCAGATGGCCGCGAAACGCGGGTTGGACATGGTAGGTTCCGCACTGGCCCTCGTGATTTTTTCGCCGCTGTTTGTCCTCATAGCAATTCTGGTTCGCTTGACCTCCCCAGGGCCGGTCTTTTTCCGTTGGCACGTAGTGGGAAATGCAGGTAAGCCTTTCGTGGGGTATAAGTTCCGCTCGATGCATGAGGGTGCGGACCGGGCAAGAGAACAGCTCCGGGATCAGAACGAGATGTCGGGAGTGTTTTTCAAGATGAAAAACGACCCCCGAGTAACCTCAGTTGGACAGGTGCTCAGACGGTTCAGTTTAGACGAACTGCCGCAGCTTTGGAGTGTTCTGGTTGGGCACATGAGTCTGGTGGGCCCCCGTCCGTCCCAGGTTTTCGAGCACCGGCAACTCACAGAATGGCAGAAGCAGAGGGTTCAGATGAAACCGGGACTAGTGTCATTATGGATCGTATCGGGCAAGACTAAGGATTTCGACGAGATGGTCCGACTCGATCTCTACTACACTTATAATTGGTCGATGTGGCTGGACTTGGAGATTCTGCTTCGCGCGCTCCCGTATGTGATTCTTGGCAAGAATAGCTGAACGTATTCCGGGAGAGTTGGCGCCCTAGATACCTCAGACTCAACGCAGCAACTAGTCGGTTGGGTGAGGGTTAACATATATTCCGGTTGCTCGATTGCATCCGGTGGTTGGATGCGCCTAAGAACGGAAACATCCCCGGATAGACATGACTAGGATACTAAATCTAGGCTTCGCACATTTTTGGAGAGGGGCCAACTGCTCCCCGAACACCAATCGGTCGTATTAATATTGTGCGGGCAGACACCAGATCGTGAATGGAATGAGCATGCAAACAATCCCGAACCACTATTTTGACGATGTGATCCGAACAATCGAGAACATACCTCTGACCACCGTCGATGAAATCGTGGATGTACTTATGCAAGCGTACGCGTCGAGCCGAAGGGTTTATCTGTTTGGCAACGGCGGAAGCGCCGCGCTTGCATCGCACTTCGCCTGTGATCTCGGAAAGGGCGCGGCCAACGGTTCGGGAAAGCGCTTTCAGGCACTGGCTCTGACTGACAACGTACCGATGATGACGGCCTGGGCCAATGATGCGCGCTACGAAGACATTTTCGCGGAACAGTTGATTAACTTCGTTCGGCCCGACGATATCGCATTCGCAATCAGTGCAAGTGGAAAGTCCCCGAATGTGATTAAGGCGCTAAAGGTTGCGCGAGACGCAGGCGCCTTCACCTTAGGCTTAACTGGTTTTCAAGGAGGGGACATGAAGGGGTTGTGCGATTTATGTCTCATTATCCCCTCGGACAACATGCAAATCATCGAAGACCTCCATCTCAGCGTGACTCACGCGGTTTACACGGCCCTTCGGGCGAATATCTGCCAACAGAATACTGCAGCGATAGCATAAAGACTCAAACGGAAGCACCTCGCACACGCCACCATGAACCCGCGCAACTTATCTTCCGGAATTCTTATCAGCGATCTCATATGGTCGGTCTTGGCCATGCTGGGGGCCCTTGTCTTCCGTTATGGAGTGGGACTGGGCGACGCCGGATTCCGCATCTTGGCAGCCCAAGCGTCGTTCCTTGTCGCAGCTTGGATTATCTGGACTCTGCTGTCTCTGTTTCTGGCACTCGATGGGTTTGAGGGTGGTTGGCGGCTCTCTGCCGTTGTTTCGCAGTTGCTGCTAGCTGTCGGTGGTTTGATGGTGGTTCTCCTGGCCGGAGGGTATCTTTTAGCCAGTTATGTATCCCGCCTGGTTCTGGTGAATTTCGGTCTGTTGCTTTTTGTAGGATTTGTCTTCATCCGGGTTGGAGCCTATCTATTGCTTCGAGCAGGTTCGGAAAACGGAGCTGCCCGCCGTATCGTGATTGCTGGGCGTGGACCCCTGGTGCGAGAGTTGGCGGGAAAGATTGGCCGCCATCCCGAGATGCTTTGCCGGGTGGTGGGTTTTCTGTCCCCTGATGATGGCAACGCAGACTCCGGGTTCTGTTCGGGTCCGTCCGCGATGGTGAATATCGCGTCAGTCAGTATTGTGGACTTGCTTAGCACGCATCGGGTTGACGAATTAATTCTGGCGTTACCCGATTGCGCTTCGCCTGAGTTGGTTAACCTAGCAGCGCAATGTCGCGAGCGTGGCATTGCCGTCAGTCTCGTACCCCAGCTATACGAACTCTATCTGTCGCGTCCGAGTCTGATTGATCTCGACGGTCTCCCGGTTGTCCAGTTGGGTCAACCCAGGATCGCCGGTGCCTCAGCATGGAAGCGCGCGCTTGATCTTACGTTGGGAAGCGTTCTTTCTCTGGTTGCGCTTCCGATCATCCTGCCCACGGCGCTCGTACTTCTCTTCACCAAGGGGAAGGCATTTCGCTGGGACGTGCGCTGTGGTTATCAGGGAGCAACATTCGAAATGCTCCGGCTGAACGTTGATCGCGCGGCTTGCGGCGGATCCTGGTTCGAACGCCTTCTTGGCGAACTCAGTCTCACGGAAGCACCCCAGTTATGGAATGTGCTGCGCGGCGACATGAGTCTGGTTGGGCCACGGCCCGAGGCTCCGGACCGCGTTTGTCGTTATTCCGACTGGCAGCGACAACGCTTGATTGTTAAGCCCGGCATAACCGGATTGGCACAAGTCCACGGTTTACGCGAACACCACTCCTCTGAGGAGAAGACACGATTTGATCTGCAATATCTGTTGAATCCCTCCCCTTGGACAGATGTGTCGCTTTTGCTGCAGACGGTTTGGACGTTGACTTTCCGCCGTTCCAATCGCGGAAAGGCCGCCTCTGGGTTGGCGGAGACGGAGAACTCATTTGCGGGATCAGATTTCAGCCGTGAGATAATGCAGGATGCTCATCGTTCGTAGCCCAGTGCGTATTAGTTTCGCCGGAGGTGGGACCGACCTCCCGGCCTATTATGAGCAATTCGGCGGCGCTGTTCTCAGCACCGCGATTAACAAGTACTTCTACACCATCCTGTGCAAACGCAATGATGGGCGAGTTCAAGTCATTTCGTCGGACTTGCGCGTTTTCGAGACATGGCATGACATTGCCAACATGGATGCCCGGGGTAGCGGTCTCGAGATTCCCCTGGCCATCCTCAAGGATATGGCATCCGATATTTCGGTGGATCTTTTTCTTTCCTCGGAAATTCCCCCGGGCACGGGACTGGGTTCTTCTGCCAGCGTTTGCGTGAATATTCTGAAGACTCTCACAACATATTTGAATCGTCCGCTTTCGAAATATGATCTCGCAGATCGTGCGTTCCACGTCGCTCGTAACGTACTGGGACGCCACGTCGGCAGGCAGGACGAATTTGCGGCTGCATTCGGCGGTTTGAATTTCATTACCTTTCGTACCGACGGTTTTACCGAAGTGCAACCAGTGGATCTTGACCCCGCGCTGCTGCGCGAACTGCAATCGAACTTGATGCTGTTCTTCACCGGATCCGCCCATAATTCCTGGACGATCTTGCAGGAACAGGAGAAGTCGACGCGCAGCCCCAAGGGACCCGCTGTTGAGGCGCTTCACCATGTGCGCGAGCTGGCGGACCGCATGCTCAGTGCGCTTCGAGCGGGAGACCTCAATCTTTTCGGATCGTTGCTGGACGAGGGATGGCAGGCTAAGAAACGCATTTCCGGCAGGATTTCGAATTCCAGAATTGATCACCTCTACGAGTTGGCCCGCCGCAACGGCGCGTTGGGCGGGAAGATTACCGGGGCTGGTGGAGGTGGTTTCCTTCTTCTCTACTGCGAGCATGAACAAAGGGAAGCGGTCCGCGCGGCGCTTCGCGCCGAAAGCATCCAGGAAATGGCCTTTGCCCTCGACACCAACGGGGCTCAAGTGATTGTGAACGATCCGTTCATTGACGGCGACGAGCGCGCGGGCTCCCGTTGGGTCTTCACGCCTTTTGCTTCAGCAGGTTGACGCTTCTTGCAAGTCCGCCTAAGCACTCAAACATTACAAGGGTGAATGGATGAAGGCCTTTCTGTTGGCTGCGGGCCAAGGTACGCGACTGCGACCGATTACCGACCAAGTTCCCAAGTGTCTGGTTCCCATCCGTGGCATACCTATGCTGCAGATCTGGATGGACATTTGCCGCAAGGCGGGAATCGACGAAGTCATGATCAATCTTCACTCTCACGCCGATACTGTGCGAAGTTGGGTGGAGAGCAACCGGAACGGCATCCGCGTGCGCCTGGCGGAAGAGCCGACATTGCTGGGCTCGGCGGGCACAGTGCTGGCCAGCCGCGATTGGGTCGCTTCCGAATCTTGCTTCTGGATTCTGTATGCCGACGTGCTCACCAACGCCAAGCTGAAGCCCATGCTTGAGTTCCATCTGGCACGGCGACCAGCCGCGACCCTTGGCTTATATCAGGTCCCGGATCCATCTCGCTGCGGAGTGGTGTCATTCGATGAGCAGATGATCATCCGCGATTTTCTGGAAAAACCTGCCGCTCCGAAAAGTCGGTGGGCATTTTCTGGAATCATGATTGGGACTCCCGAACTCCTGGACCAGATTCCGTCCCACCAGCCTGCTGATTTGGGATTCGAAGTTTTGCCGCGATTGACAGGCCGAATGCTGGCTTATCCCATTTCTGATTACGTTCTTGATATCGGAACCCTGGAGAATTATCGAGCAGCTCAAGCCAGTTGGCCGGGTTTTAACGGCACGAGCGGAAAGTAACGTTGGTCTCGTCAGCTCGCTCGGTGACAAACTGCCGCTTTCGCAACCAAAGATAGGAACTCCCATTAATCCATGAGGCGTTTCTTGCGCGCTGGAAGTGTCAGAGTCCTTCCTCTGCTGGATGTGCTGTTGACGGTCTAACTCTTCAGCGGCACAATTCGTACGGACCGCGCTGATTAGTTTGTTAGCCGGAGAAGTATCACATGCAGTTCCTTCGCTTATACTTTCGTAAACTCCATCTTGGAAACGAGGCTTGCGCTTTATTTCTCCTGTGCTTAACGACAGGGATCCCCTCTGCGCAGACTTTCGCCACAATCCACAACTTCGACAACGCGGACGGTGCTAACCCCGGCTCGCTGATCCAGGCCACCGATGGAAAATTGTACGGATCAGCGTACTTTGGCAGCGATACTTCCAGCTGCAACACCTTCTGTGGCACGCTCTTCAAGATCACCCGATCCGGAACCCTGACTTTGCTTTACACCTTTTGTACTCTGGACGGTTGCGCTGACGGCGATGTCCCCGGACCACTGATGCAGGCCACGGATGGGAACTTTTACGGATCAACGCAGTCTGGCGGGACCAACCTTTACGATGGGACAGTCTTCAAGATTACCCCGAGTGGCACACTTACTACGCTGCACAACTTCTCCGGGGCAGACGGCAGCGTACCTGAAGGTGTAATGGTCTAGGATGGCGACGGGAACATCTATGGGACAACCATCGGAGGCGGGAGTAGCAACAACTGCAACTCCGGCTGTGGCACGGTCTTCAGAATCAATCCGGGGGGCACGCTGACCACGCTGCACAGCTTCGATCTCGCCGATGGCGCCTACCCTGGCTTCGCAGGCCTCGTCCAGGGCGTGGATGGGAACCTCTACGGGACAACCTCCGCCGGTGGGACCGGCAGTGCCTGTAGCGGCGGCTGTTGGACGATCTTCAAAATCACCGCCAATGGCAGCCTGACAACACTGCACGACTTCGACAACGCGGACGGTGCAGACCCCGAGGCGCCTATGGTTCAGGGCGCGAATGGAACCTTCTACGGCACAACTTTTTTTGGTGGCGCCAACAATGCAGGGACGATCTTCAAGCTAGCGGCCAGCGGCAAACTGACTACGCTGCACAGCTTCTCCGGGGGAGACGGCAGTGGACCCGACGCTCTGGTCCGAGCCACCGATGGAAACTTTTATGGAACAGCGGAGTCTGGCGGGGCCAACGGCGATGGGACGATCTTCAAAATCACTCCGAGTGGCACGCTGAAAACGATTTACAACTTTTGCGCGCAGAGTGGTTGCACTGACGGCATCGGTCCCGGTGCGCTTCTCCAGGACACCAATGGGAAGTTCTACGGTGGAACGGACATGGGCGGGACCAACATGTGTTTTGGGGGCAACTGTGGCACACTGTTCAGCTTATCTGTGGGGCTACGCCCGTTTGGGGAAACGCAGCCCACCTCCGGCAAGGCGAGAACCCTCGTCAGGATTCTGGGAACCGATCTAAAGGGTGCGACCAGTGTCACATTTAACGGCAAGGCGGCGGCCTTCAAAGTGGTCTCGCGTTCCTTAATCACCACCACCGTCCCCGCAGGTGCGAGCGACGGCTTTGTGAAAGTGAAGACACCTTCAGAGACTCTCAAAAGCAATCTGCAATTCCGCGTTAAGCCGTAAGGTCCTGTCAATGCTCGCTATCCTCGCCAATATGAAGACCGGTGAAGTCGGAACCTTTGAGGTTCCCGCGCCTGAGCTGCGGGCTGGCGGGATACTGGTGCGCACTGCATTTTCCGCAATCAGCGCTGGCACAGAGATCAACACCATTGAAACCGGAAAGAAGTCGCTGCTGGGCAAAGCTCATGCCCGCCCCGACCTCGTGAAGCAAGTAGTAGATTTCGCCAAGACCAACGGCATAAGAGCGGCCTACCAAAAAGTGCAGACCCGGCTTGATATGGTCTCCGGTTTAGGTTACAGCTGTTCTGGCATTGTGCTTGCCGTCGGCGAAGGCGTGACGGAATTCCAGCCCGGCGATCGCGTCGCCTGCGCCGGGGTTGGATACGCCTCGCACAGCGAAATTAACTTTGTTCCTCGCAATCTCGCCGCTAAGATCCCCGAGTCGGTTTCTCTCGAGGCGGCGTCCCTGACGACTATCGGTGCAATCGCGATGCAAGGGCTTCGTCAGGCCAATGTATCGCTCGGTGAGAACGTTGTGGTCGTAGGCGCGGGACTGGTGGGCGTACTCACCGTTCTGCTGGCACGGGCGGCGGGGTGCCGTGTGATCGCGATTGACGTCAATCCGTCACGGGCGAAGCAGGCGGTGGAGTTTGGCGCGAGTCTGGGCTTGAGCGCTTCAGAGCCTTCGCTGTCCTCGAAGATCATCGGGTTCACTAAGTACGGCGCCGATGCTGCCATTGTTACTGCCAGTTCGACTTCGACGGAGCCGGTCGAGTTAAGTGCCCAGCTCTTGCGGGATCGGGGACGAATTGTGGTTCTCGGCGCTGTCCCGCTTGGAGTCTCTCGCGAACTGATGTACCGGAAGGAACTGTCGCTGACGCTTTCGCGCTCTTACGGACCTGGCCGTTACGATTCGAACTATGAGGAATCTGGAAACGACTATCCGGTCGGCTATGTTCGCTGGACTGAGCAACGAAACATGGAAGCCTTTCTGGGTTTTCTTGCGACTGAAGTGGGAAGAGTCGATCCGCTTCTCCGCCTTCAATACCCGATTGAAGACGGCGGCCGAGCGTACGCTGAGATTCAGAAATCCGGTGCCTACACAGCGATTCTAAAGTACGATTCTGATCGTTCTGCCGACCAGGGCGAAAGAGGCAGTGTAGCCGTGGTTCGGGAAAAAACGGAAGTATTGCGAGTGGGATGCATAGGGGCCGGGTCGTTTGCCCGCAGCGTGATTTTCCCCCAACTGCAGGCGCTAAAGAACGCGCAGCTTGAAGCGGTAGGCACGGCTTCCGGGGCGTCTGCATTCTCCGCGCAGAAATCTTTTGGCTTTCGCCGTGCGCAATCGCCGGGCGAAATTCTATTCGACCCAAACGTTGACGCGGTTTTCGTCCTCTCCCACCACGACAGTCATGCCGCCCACGTTCTCTCGGCGTTGTCACAGAGGAAAGCAGTTTTCGTCGAAAAACCTCTTGCCGTGAGCCCGGAAGAACTCGAGTCCATTCATACGGCATATCGTGCGGAATTCGATCACGGTCGGCGACCCTTTGTCATGGTCGGTTTCAATCGACGCTTCTCGCCCGCGGCGCTTGAGATCCACCGCTTCTTCTCCGGTCGCCGCGAGCCCATGGTAATCCACATTCGGGTGAATGCCGGCTACCTGCCGCGAGAGCACTGGACACAGAACTCTGTCAACGGTGGCCGGATCATCGGAGAAGCGTGCCACTTCCTTGACTGGATGCGATACATCGTGGGCAAGAACATTGTCAGTGTCTATGCCAAGGCCATTCCTGATGGAGCACTCTACAACCGCGATAACGTTGTCATTGTAGTTTCCTTCGCCGATGGTTCTGTCGGCAACATTCTCTATCTGGCCAATGGCGACAAGTCTTTGTCGAAGGAATATTACGAAGTGTTCTGCGAAGGCGCCGTGGCCCGGCTTGACGATTATCGTTCCCTTGAGCTGTTCCGCGGCGGCAAACGCCAGCACATCAAATGCGATCGCGACAAGGGACACAAGAGAGAACTCGAGCTCACGGTCGACGCGATGCGCGAAGACCAACCTGCACCCATTGTGTTCGAAGAGATCGCAGAAGCGACGGCGGCCAGCTTTGCCGTGCTTGAGTCGCTTAACCTGGGAATGCCAGTCAGCTTGCCCACCGATCGACCGACGCTGGCCAGCAAGGATGATGCAGCTCAGGACGGCGTAACCGAAGAGACGATTGCGTCTCGCGAACGATGAGAGTCGCAACCCCTGATGCCTTTTAGCTTTAGTTGCGAGTACGGAGCCCACGAGTGATCGTGTTCAGCGCAACAAAAATGTTGCGCGGCAGACTTCAGCGGAGACGGCAACATACCCTTGGTCGGCGAACTGCCTTACCAGACCACGCAGGCGCGCGCGCGCGCTGTCATCTATACGAGTGTGGAGTTCGTCAAAATTGATGCAGATTATTGAGGGCCGTATCTGGTCCTCAAACAGAGCGCGCATCACTTCGTATTCGGCTCCCTCAATATTCAGCTTCAGCAGATCGACGGATTTATGGCCGAGAGCGTTCATGATGGACCGGGGACGACGGCAATCGGCGGTGAAGTAATCCGTGGTGTGTTGCATGTTCACAAGGGAATGCGAAACGTGCGTCGGGTCCTTAGGTGCGTAGAATTGCATTTGCTGATCGGTCGACCACACCCCCCAGGGATGGAAATGAAGTCGTTGACCTGCGCCATTACGAACAACGGAAGTTTTCTTTATAAAGTCAGACACGTAAGTGATTGCCCGCGGCGTCGGATCAAAAATGTGCACTTGGACGGGAAACGCGGCCGCCAGTTCGCTCTCGAAGCTGATGTCCTCACCGGCGCCAAACGAGTAGCAAGTTAGACCTTTCCGGATTTCTCGGCTGGGCAACGTGTATCCGCCGTACGCGGTTCCCAAGAACTCCAGCGGGCCATCGTAGCGCGAGATCATGAGGCCGATATTGCGAAAACGCACATTATCCCGGACTTTCTTGGCTCCGGTTCTTAGCGGTCCCGGCAGACATTTTCCGAACTGGTTCGCTATCGACATTTTTCGCCGCGATCGAATACCAAACTGTTCGGGATTCTCAGGCAGTCGGATATCCCGCTTCTCACAGCTAAGTATAGCGCGGACATCGAGCTCAGGGACCTTCCTTTCCCGGGTTCTGCCCAAACTGCGGGCAGGTTCGAGGCCGCCCGCGGGGACTCCTAAACAGCGTTAATCCCGCAAGCGCACTTTCGAGTCTTGCTGTTGCTGCCTTGCTTGCCCAAACAGACAAAACAGAAATGAAACCGAGAAAATTACTAGTTACGGGATCCTGCGGGTTGATTGGATCGGAAGTGAGCATTTTCTTCGCGCAACAAGGGTTTTGTGTCACCGGAATTGATGACAATCACCGCGCTGTGTTCTTCGGCCCGGAAGGAGACACGAGTTGGGTGCTTTCTCGCCTTAGGGAACAGATCCCGAGCTACCGGCATGCCGCTCTGGATATTCGCAACCGCGACGAACTGCTCGCGTTTGTCGGAGAGGTCAAGCCAGACCTGATCATCCATACGGCCGCACAGCCCTCGCATGATCGGGCCGCCGCAATTCCATTTCTCGACTTCGAGACCAACGCGCTGGGGACATTACACCTGCTCGAAGCAGCACGGCGACATTGCCCGGAGACGCCCTTCATTCACATGTCTACCAATAAGGTGTACGGCGATCTCCCGAACACGATCTCACTGAAGGAGTTGGAAACCCGCTGGGACTACAACGATGCGGCTTACGAGCATGGTATCCCCGAAAGCTTTTCGATCGATCAAAGCAAACACTCCCTCTTCGGAGCGTCGAAACTTGCGGGCGACGTAATGGTTCAGGAGTACGGCCGCTATTTCAACATGCCTACGTGTTGCCTGCGCGGCGGTTGCCTGACCGGCCCAAATCACTCCGGGGTCGAATTGCACGGATTCCTCAGTTACCTGATCAAATGCAATCTCGAGGGCCGTGAGTACAAAGTGTACGGGTACAAAGGGAAACAGGTTCGCGACAATATTCATTCAGCAGACGTCGCTAATTTCATGCTCGAATTCTGGAAAAAGCCACGGGTTGCGGAGGTGTACAACCTCGGCGGGGGCAAAGGTAACGCCTGCTCGATTCTCGAAGCATTTCAATTGGCCGAGAACAAGACTGGTCAGCAAATGGCGTGGCGGTACGTGGACGAGAACCGCATTGGTGATCACATCTGCTATTACAGCGACCTGCGCAAGATGAAGTCGCATTATCCTTCGTGGAGTGTCACCAGGAATTTGAATGACATCTTCGAGGAGATTGTTGATGCTTGGACCCAGCGTCTGGCCCAGCCGCTGACAACCAGGGTCGGAAAATGAAGATTCTGATCACTGGAATCTGCGGCTTCGTTGGCAGTTCGTTGGCGGAAACCCTGCTGCAGAGGCACGGGGATCTTTCCATCTGCGGTATGGACAATCTGATGCGTCCGGGCTCGGAGACCAATCGTAGGCGGCTTCGAAAGCTTGGGGTGAATTTCGTGCACGGTGACATTCGCGCAACCAGCGATTTTGAAGGGTTGTGCAGCGCTGACTGGGTAATCGACGCCGCGGCCAATCCGAGCGTGCTGGCAGGAATTCAGGGAAAGTTTAGCAGTCGGCAGCTTTTAGAGCACAACCTCGCGAGCGTCATCAACGTGTTGGAGTACTGCAAAGCTCGGAATGCAGGATTGGTATTGCTCAGTACCAGCCGGGTTTATTCTATCCCTGCACTCACCGCGATCCCACTCAAAGAGGACGACAATTCGTTTTTCCTGGATGATTCTTTGCCATTGCCCGCTGGAGTTTCGAGAAACGGAATCGGCCCCGGGTTTAGCACGAGCGCGCCAATTTCGCTCTATGGCAGCACAAAACTCGCCGCCGAAGTCGTAGCCCTCGAATACGGAGCAGCGTTTGGTTTTCCTGTTTGGGTAAACCGCTGCGGGGTGTTGGCGGGATCCGGCCAGTTCGGAACCCCCGACCAGGGAATATTTTCTTATTGGATTAATGCTCATCTGCGCCGGCACACTCTGCGATACATTGGCTTCAACGGAAATGGAAAACAGGTACGCGACGCGTTCCATCCTTCCGACCTGGCAACCCTGATCGATCTGCAAATGAACACATCGCGGATTGACGGACAGCGAATCTACACCGCCGGAGGGGGACCCAAGAACTCCATATCGCTGGCTTCGCTTACGAGGTGGTGCGATGCTCATTTCGGAACAAATGTGCCAGAGCCTGACTCTAAACACCGGCCATACGATATCCCATGGATGGTTATGGACAATAGCGAAGCGGAGAGCGATTTCGGATGGCAGGTGGCGATGCCGATCGAGAGTATCCTGGAGCAGATCAGGAACCATGCCGAACGCAACCCGGACTGGCTGGAAAGGAGCGGTCTTTGAAGCGACGTCCCGTGCCTGAATCACAGGAACCCCTGCGTTTGCTATCTGTCGTTATCCCGGCGCGCAACGAGGAGGGTTGTATCGCGTCAACGGTTGAACACCTCCATCTTGAGCTGCGCCTACACAGGGTTGAACACGAGATCGTTGTCGTTGACGACGGCAGTACGGACTCCACATGGCAGGTCCTTCAGCAAGCGATGACGCGTATCCCGACGGTGCATGCCCTGCAGAACACAGGTGTCCACGGCTTCGGAAGTGCCATCACCCTGGGCTTTGATCATATTCTGGGTGATGCCGTGGTAATAATGATGGCCGACGAATCTGATGATTGTCGTGAGGTCGTGCGGTACTGGCAGCTATTGAACGAAGGTTGGGATGCGGTCTTCGGCTCGCGGTTTCTTCGCGGTGGTGGAGTAATCGATTATCCCTGGACGAAGCTCGTGTTAAACCGTCTGGCAAACACCTTCTTGCGGCTGTTGTTTCATGTGCCCTTGAATGACTTCACAAATGCGTTTAAAGCATATCGGCGGAAAGTGATAGAGGGATGCCGGCCGTTCCTCTCGCCGCATTTCAACCTTACCGTTGAGCTTCCCCTAAAAACCATTGTCCGCGGGTACTCATGGACCACGACGCCCATCACATGGCGAAACCGGCGCTCTGGCATCTCCAAACTCAAGATTAAAGAGATGGGCAGCCGGTACTTGTTCATCACGCTCTATTGCTGGCTGGAAAAGCATTTCAGCCGGGGTGACTACTGGAAACAACTTGGACCAGACGACGCCGTCGAACTGCGACCGGCACGCGACTCAAGGGAGGGGCGCAACGGCGTTGTCACCGCATTGGCCTCGACCGACGAACACGGTCAAGGAGGCGCCAAGCGCGTAAGTTGACGATGGGCGAAGAGCGCGTCGAACTTCAATCCGAGTTGGAAGTGATCTACGGGAACCGTTTCAGCACGATGGAAGTCTATCGCACTGAGGTTTGGAAGACCCTCATCATTCATTGGTTTCAAGCTTATGTTCCGGCACAGGCAACGGTTCTGGATCTCGGCTGTGGATACGGGGAATTCATCAACAACATCCAATGTGCGCGCAGGTATGGAATGGACTTGAATCCTTCCACCAGGAAAAAGCTCGACCCGGAAGTGACGTTTCTTGCCCAGGATTGTTCCGATATATGGGAGCTCTCCGATCAGACCTTGGATGTAGTGTTCACGAGCAACTTCTTTGAGCATCTGCTTTCAAAATCGGATCTCACGAGGACGATCGCTCAGGCAGTGCGTTGCTTGAAGGTCGGGGGGCAGTTGATCGCAATGGGGCCGAATATCAAGTGTGTCGGCGGAGCTTATTGGGACTTTTACGACCATCACCTCGCCCTCACCGAGCTGTCGCTGAAAGAGGCCTTTGAAGCCGCTGGTTTACAGATCGAATCGGTGCGCGAACGCTTCTTGCCTTATACGATGGTGAACGCTCCCGCGTATCCGCTGACCCTTCTTCGCATCTATTTGGCTCTGCCCTTTGTCTGGCGGATCCTTGGCAAACAGTTCTTGGTTATCGCGAGAAAATAGGGAGTTTCGATTCCAAAGTCGAAACCGAAGTGGCATACTCAACCAGAGGAATCTTTGGCCGGTTCCTCACGTTTCCGGCTATGGGCTCCGAAAGACAGCCAGCCAAGAACGGCGAGGTACGTCAGCAGGAAGACCAGCATGCCGAACCCCGCCAAGGTTTGGCCGGACACACCTCGTGTTAATAAGCCACCAAACCCTGCAATTATGAGATATGGCGCCATGCAGAGTATCGCGGCATTGACGCTCACACTACCCAACACCAGAAGAGCGGGAATGACTCCGATACTCTGACGATCCATGCCTCCATTGATCAGCCAAACTACGACGAAGTCGAGCAACAGCGTGGTGCACAGCAGATCAATACCGATCCGGTTCCTCAAGTAGCCCCAAAGTGCGACCCCCGCTACGAGGAAGACGGTAACGAAACGCATAGAATTCCAAAGCGACGGGAGGTATAGGCTGGGAAGGACCCAAAGTGATGCGTGCTGGGGGGACTCAGCGCTCGCCAACACCAAACGATGCTGCACCATGTTGGCGACGCCCGGCCAGAAGGGCGGAATCCAAACGGCGGCTACGAAAGTTACAATCAACGCGAAGCCCAGAGTCTTCAACCATGCCTTGGATTGAGAAGCAAGCAATGGGCGCACAAACAATGGCGCCAAGAAAATTCCGAGACCTTTGAAAGCAATCGAAAGACCCAGAAATACTGCGCCTCCCCAGTACCACCGACGATAGTTGTGAGACACCCAGCAGGCGATCACCGTCAAGACGAGTAACACTTCAATTCCTTTGTCCTCTGGGTATGCCACTCCTGCTTTCAGAAGTACGGGAGAGAAGCCGGCAAGCAAGAGGCCAGCTGTAAGGCGCTCCGCCAGCAAAGCTCGATTAGATGAAACCCCGTACGACTCCAACATCGCCCTGATCACACTGCGTCTTTCATTCCAGTGCCGGATTACGAACCACACGACTACGACCGACAGGACACTGTCAAAGAACGCGTACGTGTAGCGGTGAAACCGCGGAGTGTCAGAAATACCGCTGACCGCCGCAAAGAAAAGAAGATTCATCGGTAGATTGCCACTGGTGTAGTAATTCCAGCGAGCCTGGTCGTCTCGGACGTAAGGGCTATGTGCCTGCTGGCGAAGTGCAGCTCGCGTGGCAACCTTGTCCGAGTAGTCGTAAGGGTTGACTCCGTTAAGAATGAGGTCGCCGCTGGCGCGGTAAATCTCCAGGTCAGTGTAGTAATCTCCTCGTGGAGTCAGTCTAATTGCTAATCCGCGAACGGCGAACGCGACTACAAATACCAGCGCGAGCAGGGATATCCAGGTCCGTGTTGTCAGTCTCATGCCTTTTCCCAGGTTCGTGGATTTCGAGTTCGGCGAAAGTGTGATTCAGATTCTACATGGAATCCGGCGGGTAGGACCGCTTGATGCAGTATTGGCTCCGGGTGAAATAAGCTTTGGTCCAACCGCTAAGCTGACTCGTTTTTCCCTTGGCATAAGAGGATCATACGCGCAAGCATGATGCAAGATTCCAAAGCTGTTCTCTTGGTGGGCGGCCTGGGAACGCGCTTGCGGTCGGTCTTGCCGGCGACGCCTAAAACGTTGGCGTCGCTTGGAAGCAAGTCTTTTCTCGATTTACTGGTACGGCAACTCCGGCATCAGGGAATCCGACACATGATAATGTGTACAGGTCACCTGGCTGAGCAAATCGAAAATGAATTCGGGGACGGGCATGCCTGGGATGTCGTGATCGAATACTCACGAGAACCGGAGGCGCTCGGCACCGCGGGAGCTATAAAACTTGCAGGGCAGCACCTCCAGGAGAATAATGACTTTCTGGTGATGAATGGAGACTCGTTTCTGGAAGTCGATTTCCACGAATTTGTCCGCTTTCATCGTGGACACGGCGGTCTGGTCAGCATCGCCGTATGGAGAGCAAGAAATGCGGCTCGCTACGGAACCGTGCGGATGGGAGCGGGTGGACGGGTGACTGCCTTTGCGGAAAAGACCGGCAACGATTCCCCGGGCCTGATCAACGGTGGGGTATACGTTTTCAGTCGAGCTGTTCTTGAACACATCCCGGAGGCGCCGGCAAGCCTGGAGAGAGATGTGTTTCCTCGACTGCTCGATCGCGGAGTGTTTGCGCTGGAACAACACGGCATGTTCATTGACATAGGAACTCCGGAAGATTACGCACACGCGCAGCCGCTTTGCGATCGCCTCAACCAAGCCGCTCTTCGCGCGCGACCTTCGGGCTCCAGTCACGAAAATGTGCAGCCCCGAGGCGAGGGAAGTAAGGGGAGAGAGTGAAAGAAAGGTTCGATTTCGAAGAGCGGGTGAGTCAGTCGATCCAGGCCTCGATTGCCGTAAAGCAACGCCTGCTCGCCAGCGCCGAAATCATATCCATGGTTGCGAAGGCCAGCGAGATCGTGGTCGATGCGTTGAATCAGGGCAACAAGCTTCTCTTGTTCGGCAATGGAGGCAGCGCAGCGGACGCGCAGCACATCGCAGCGGAATTTGTCGGACGCTTTGCCCTTGATCGACCGGCTTTGCCTGCCTTAGCGTTGTCGGAGAATAGCTCGAGCCTCACGGCGATTGGAAATGACTATGGATTTGATTCGGTCTTTTCCAGGCAAGTCGAGGCTGTGGGCCGCATGGGGGATGTTGCTATCGGTATTTCGACCAGTGGAAATTCACCCAATGTGTTTAAGGCCATGTCGGCTGCAAAAAAGATCGGGTTGCAGACGATCGCATTCACCGGGTGCCACGGTGGGGAACTCGCCAGGGCGGTGGATCATTGCATCTTTGTGCCTTCGAACGAAACCGCGCGCATCCAGGAGTGCCACATCCTGATCGGCCACATCTTATCAGACCTGGTAGAACGGACGATTTTCAATGAACAGAGCTGCGTTTCTGGATCGTGACGGGGTGATAATCCGAAAACCCTCCGAAGGCGAGTACGTGACGCGCTGGGAGGAAATGGATGTTCTCCCGGGTGTGGTGGAGGCGATCAGACTGCTCAACCGATCGAAATTCCGCGTGGTTGTGGTTAGCAACCAGCGCTGTGTGGCCAAGGGATTGGTCACAGCCGGCGAGTTGGAATCGATGCATCGGCGGATGTGTGAGCAACTGGCAGCCGCTGGCGCCACTATCGATGGAGTGTATTATTGTCCGCACGAAAAGTGGCCGGCATGCAATTGCCGTAAGCCGGCCCCCGGTATGCTGTTGGACGCGGCGCGGAAATACCAGTTGGACCTTGCAGCCTCATGGATGATCGGAGATTCAGAGGTTGACGTGGAAGCCGGGAGAAACGCGGGATGCAAGACGGCTCGCCTGCTGGAGAGTGATCTGGTAGAGGACAAGGCGGACGTTGTTGCCTCTTCCCTCCATGAGGTGATCGATCGGATACTTCGCCTGGAGAAGGACGCCGGACTAGTTGCCGCCGGGAGTTCGTATTAATAGTCATTATGAGTTGTCTACTGGATCTTTAAGAAGCCAAGAATATGGTGATCACTAGTACTCCGCTGCGAATCTCATTCTTTGGAGGCGGTACCGACTATCCCGTCTGGTACCGCGAAAACGGGGGCTCCGTGTTGTCGACCACCATCGACAAGCGTTGTTTCATTACTTGTCGTTGGCTGCCACCGTTTTTCGAGTATCACAGTCGTATTTCTTATACAAAAGTCGAAAATGTCGCCAACAACGACGCCATCCAACACCCGTCAGTACGTGCGTGTCTGCAGTTCCTGGGAATCGAAGAAGGAGTGGAGGTTCACCACATTGCCGACCTGCCCGCGCGCACTGGTCTGGGTACGAGTTCCGCGTTTACGGTAGGGCTGCTTCTCGGTTTGTATGCGCTCAAGAACCAGATGCGCGATAAGATCTCTCTTGCCGAGGAAGCTATACACGTAGAGCAGACGTTGCTCAAGGAAGCGGTGGGGGTTCAGGATCAGGTAAGTGCGGCGCATGGCGGGTTCAATCGCATCAACTTTCACACGGACGGCTCCATCGAGGTGAACCGCATACTGACCGAGTCAAACCGCTTAGCGGAGTTAGAGCAGCATCTGGCGCTTTTCTTCACGGGCTTTTCCCGAACTGCTTCGGAAATCGCCCAAGAACAGATCAAGGTGACGCCGCACAAGAGGCACGAGTTGGAGGCAATGCTCCAACTGGTTGACGAGGCTGAATCAATTATTACCAGCCCGAATGCGCCTCTGGATAGTTTTGGGCGATTGCTGCACGAGGGATGGAAAATTAAGAGAACGCTAACTCACAAGATCTCAAACGCCAGTATCGATGAAATCTACCAGGCGGGGCTCAGCGCGGGAGCCCTCGGAGGCAAGCTCTTGGGCGCCGGGGGCGGGGGCTTCATGCTGTTCTTCGTGCCGCCGGAACGACGGGAGGCGCTTAGGGCGCGGCTCAAGAAGCTGTTGTGCGTGCCTTTCGCGTTCTCAAACCGAGGCAGTTACGTAACTGTGTACGAGCCCGAAGAGGTATACGGCAAACCGCTCACCGACGAGCGTTCCATGGTGTACGCTGACCAAGTCCTGAAGTAATAACGGCGGATGTTGGACCTGTGGCAGTCTTCGCGAGGAGCAAGGGTCTCGCTCAGGAGCGGTGCTCCAACAATGCCGCGTAGATCTTCGATGTTCTCTCGGCCGCTACGTCCCATGAATTACGCGCACCCGTGTAATCGCGTATTTTCTCGCGCTGCTCGTCCAGTTGTTTGTACAGATCGCTTTCAAAATACGTCCGGATGGCTCGCGCTAAATCGACTGAGTCGCGTGGGCTACAGACAAACCCCGTTCTACCCTGGGTAATATTCTCGCCCAGCGATCCCACGTCGGTCGCGATCACCGGCAACCCGAAACCATAAGACAGAACAAGCACTCCACTCTGGAAGATGTGAGTGTAGGGAAGCACGGCAACGTCTGCAGCTTTGAAATAGAGTTCGGTCTCACAATCTGGAACATATTCAATCCTTTTAATTATTCGGTTCCGGCTGGGATGCTTTTCGATCGTAGTTTGAATATCCTGCCAGTACTGTTCTGATTGTGTTGGAGCGCCAGCGATGATCAGCCGATACTCCCCATGCTCGGACGCGATCAACTGAAAGGCGGTTACTAAATACTCCAAGCCTTTGTACGGTTGAATGCCCCCGAAAAACAAAATCGTTTTTTCACTGCACCCGATACCTATCCGCCGCTTGGCTTCCGCCGGGCTGAGTCCCGTGTTCGGCACAGAGTTGTTTATCCCCATTGGGATGACTGTAACCCCTTCGTTCCGAACGCCGAAATCCTCGAGCAACTCGCATTTCATCTTTTCTGTGTGAACGAAGATGTGATCGGCGAGTTGGTATTGGATTTTCAACGACAGCCGGTTGAGCATCGAGTTGTTCCCGTCCCTTATTCCCGCATTGACGTTCATCGCCGTGAAGGCAATTTTCTTGCCCACTACTTTGTAGTACAGCATCAGCACGGTTCGATCGAAGAGCAGAAACTTGTTGTCCCAGAGAATATGAAACACCCTCGGCTTCGCAACCCACGCGTAATGGATGAGTCGGACATAGTACCTCAGCACCCTGAGAGTTTTTTCTTTGAGGCTGACGTTCGGCCGCTGATCTCCGCGCAGATTGAGAAAGGTCAATCGAGGGGGGGCATGCAATTCGGGACGGTCTATGAGATCACTGCCTATAACATCCAGGTTCACTCCTCTTGAAGCAAGAGCCATTGCCAGGCCAAATACATAGGGTCTGTCGATACCACCCGTGAGCAGTCCGACGTTGATCTCAGATGTTGGAGAATCCACTGCTCCTTCCCGAAATTCCTGGCTTTCGTTGTTCGGTGGTTTCTGAAATTCCGGCGTCGGAGCACCGCTCATGAACGATCTCCGGTCATCGGCGCATGTCACGGAGTGCTGTGGAGGGATCTTCAGGAAAACTCCAGGACACCGACACTGGAGGTTCAAACCGCGCATTCTCGTGCTTAGTTTTGGAGACAAGTACTCCCGATTCCAAGTTAACAACCTCTCATATTTGCTTTTATTATAGTTGAATGATGCTCCGGGAAGACCAATGGCACACTCCAAGATGGCAGACCGCTGGTTTGCTCCTTACTCCCAAGCGACCGCAGATCAGTAAGCCCACACACCGGGATGACTTTCCAAAACGCTTCGCAAGTCTAGAGACCCGGTCAACCGACGAGGCTCAGGGACTGTGTTGCCGAACTGCCGCGTTGGCCAGGTCGTTTGCCTCCGCGTTGTGTTCGCGGCGAACGTGCGAGATGGAGAAATCGAAAGAGTGGGCCAGCTTGCGGCAGATCCAATGCAGGGAATAGAGGCGCGGGCTGCGGCAGGTGTATTCTCCTTTCATCTGCCGGACGACGACTTCGGAGTCGGAGTAGACGTGCAGTTTCCTGGCTTTGAGGGTCAAGGCGCACTGCAGCGCTTCGAGCAGGGCAACGTATTCTGCGACGTTATTATCCTGACGCCCGATCCACTTGGCGATTCGGATGGTGCGGCCCTCAGAGCTGTCGAGTACAACTCCAATCCCCGACGGTCCTGGATTGCCCATAGAACCGCCGTCCACATACGCCACCACATCTGACATTCAGCCTTGTCTCCTGCAATCAACATGCATTAGGTGTACCTTCCACGTCAAGATGCATCGTTGGTTCAACGCGGCTGATTTGGCCTGCTGTTGCAAAATGCAGTCTGGGCGTCACTGTGCATAATCTTGTGGAAAACAAGGAAATACGATTTCGACATTCTGTAACCGTCGATTGCTCAATGAGCTGCACGCTTCGTGTTTAAAGTTTTTGCGCAGAGGGTTTGCACCAACAATCGGCATTGACAATTATGAGCGAAGTGTTTACCTTTGCCCCCGTCGACGGCTGAAAGGGTTGGTCAAAATAAACAGTGGCCAGTCCAAAGTAAGCTGAGCGATTCGTTCGCTGGGGCGACCCGGGGAACGGCCAGACCCGAAAAAACCGACCGCTCTGCGAGGGGTAGTTGGGGTTTGGAACTGCGAAAGCAGTAATCGCATCAAGGGCCGTGATGGTGCATACTCCACGTTGTTGGCTCCCTCGCAGGAGCTGGCGGCTAGAGCATAACCAATATCACGGCCTTTACCTTTTGTAGAGTCGTTCTTTTTTTCAATCGTCCCGCGAGTTCTTTTCACCCAACCGAATTTCCTCTGAACTACAACCCTTGCACCCAAAATTCTCTGTTCTGAACCGCGTCTTTCCGAGCCTTACCCCAGCCGTGCTACCCGACTACACCAAGAGGCCATTTACCAAATCGGTTAGGAAAAGTATTTTGGCGGCGAAGAGTTTTTTGGGCAAGAGCGTTGATGAAGCGGCTGTAACGCGCGCTCATCCAACGGCTTCGGGCTTGCCCTCCGAAGCTCCGACTCGGAAATAAAAAATGACAAACAACTCTGAGCATACTTTTGTGATCGTTCGGTTCAACGAAAAGACCTACATTTCAGGTGGGGTCGTGGCCGTGGTTAAAGGGACAGAGGGCGCGCAGAGGACTCTCAACGATTTCGAATGGTGCCAAAGCCAGGAAGACCGCAGCGCAGGCTGGCGCTACTTTCTGGAAGAAAGCGATCTGCAGCCGGGGATCGACCCGGCGAAGGCAACCCGGCTCCGCCAATTGCGGCTCGATCTTCAAGAGTCCCAAGCAAGAAGCCTTTAGCAACAGCCCGAAACACATTTTGCGCGTTGGGACGCCGTGGACGAACCCTTGCCACGATCGATGTGCCTACTCAGTCAACCAGAAAGCCCGGAGATTCCGAGTACTATGGCAGCGGATTCGATCACGCCGGAGGCCTCGACTGTATGAAACAATTGTCGCAGCAGGTGCGCCTGGGTTCAACCACGCTGGCGGCTTTGCAGGCGGTCGAGTCGCACTCTTCGGGGCTGTCGGTCGATGTCGACGCGGCCGATTTTGTAAGATCCAATTCGCAACCTCGCCGCGTTGCCTCCTGATCCAAGCCGAACTACGATCTGCCTGAATGGTTGCTCTTTGTTACTTAGTATTAATGGCGAAATCGGGCGAAACCGGCTTCCATGGCCGATTACGAGGCCATCGGATGTAAAGCAAATCATGGCGGTTTGCAGGGCGGAATGGCTTCTATCTGTATTATTCGCCAGTGTTTGCCGGATAGTTGCAAACCCTTGCGAAGGTTGCAAGAATTATCAGTCTTGACCAGGCTTCTGCCGCAGGCTACATTGCTCACAGTGTGTTACGGATTTGGTGAGCGGGTTCCCCACCTGATGGTCACCGATACCCAGTAATTCCCCCCAAAGACGAAAATTCCCCCAGTTCAGAAATCGTAGGGAGAAAAAATGATTAAGTTAACCCAGAAGTGGTGGGGTGCAGTTGCGGTGGCATTGTTGTGCTTTGCGCCCTGCGCTTTTGCCAACAGCAATCTGACCATGACCGGCGCGGGAAACAACGTTATGGACGGAGTGTACGTCGGTCCATATTATGCGACGGTCAACGGCGTTGCGAACACGCCGGTCATTTGCGACGACTTCGCGGACGAAAGCTATATCGGCGGCTCGTGGAATTTCACCTCCAACACGTTTTCAACTTTGGGCAGCGCGTTGTGGGGCAGCCAGACGACAAATTATGAAGCGGCCGCCTGGCTAACCCTCCAGATGTTGTCCTTGAACAGCAATCCAGGTAATGCTACGCAGGTAGGATATCTTTCGTACGCCATCTGGTCCCTGTTTGACAAGGCCGCTCTCAACGGTCTGAGTTCGACGCAGTTGGCAGGCGTGAATAATTGGCTGAGCAAAATCCCGTCGAACTTGACGCCTGGTGAATTCGCGAACTTTGTCATACTGACTCCGCAAGGCTGCACCAATGGCCCAGGTTCTTGCCCGGGCCAGGAGTTCCTGATGATGGTGCCAGAAGGCGGAGCAGCCGCACTGTATTTGCTCTTCGCGGGGCTGTCATGCTTTGGCGCCATGCTGTTACGACGTCGGCGACAAGGGCAACCGGCTGGCTCCAGTATGGCTTGATTGCTGGGCTGCGCGGGACGGAAGGCCCTCCCCTATCTATTCGTCGTTCAACCGATCGCTATTGGCTCGCTGTTCCCGCTTTGTCTTGCTCCTTCGCCAAGCGGTCGGTCATTTCCTTGGGCAGTTCCTGCAATAACTGAAGAAAAACTCCATTGGTCCAGCCGAAGCCGACCACGTTGGCTTGGTATCCCGCACTCACCTGCACGTCGGAAGATCGCGTCACTACGTCGTATTTTTCCCGGATGGTTCCTTCTCTTTTGAAGTTCTGCGCTACGGTCGAGAGAAATTCATATGAGATTCGGTTCGCATCCTCGGTGAAGCCGTAGCGGCGCAGGCCTTCCACGGCCAGCAATTGAAGAGGGGCCCACCCATAGGGATAATCCCATTGCACGCCGGTTTCATTGGGGCTCGTAGCGAGTCCTCCAGGTTGATCGAACACTTTTACGTTTCGGTTCACTGCCTGCGCCTGCCGGGCAGTGGCGAGCCCGGCCCACAGCGGATAAAACGTAGTCAGGTATCGGTAAGTCGATTGGGTTCCGGTGCGGAGGTCGTAGTCAAAGAATAGCCCGCGCTGATCGTCCCAAAGATATTTGTTGATAAGTGTCTTGCGTTGTTCTGCCCGCTGCTTCCATCGGGTGGCTTCGGCAGTTTTGCCCAGAAGTTGGCTGATTTCTCCTAGATCTCCCTCGGTCTTATAAAGAAGGCTGTTGAGGCAGACGGGAACGAAGTGATGCGTGGCCGCGCCATAGGGTTCGAAGCGGAAAGAAATGTCAAACCCGGACTCGCGCATACTGCGATCTCCCTTGTAGTAATCGGCGCTCAAGTGAATCGTGGCGGTGTCATCGCACCCCCGGTGGGCCATGGTTTGGGCAGCATCGCAGACTTGGACGTTGTACTCGGGTCCAGACACTGGGACATGCTGCGTGCTACCTTTCACAACCACGTAGGTTTGGGCCAGTTCGGGATGAATAACAAAATAGCCGGCAACTTTACGATGCAGTCCGGCTTCATCCTGCGCACCTTCGGGCGCCGGCCCATCGCCGAAATCGTAATAACGCGAAAGTCCGGTTGAGCCCGCCAAATGGGGATCACGCGTCCACATTTCATAGTCCCGCGCCGCGAACTCATAGGCACGCGCCAGCCAGTCTTTGTCGTCATGTCCCGCCGCCTTCTCGGCGTTGTAAACCGCCATAATCATCGAAGTCAGAAACGGTGGTTGGGAGCGGGTCAGATAATAAGTGCGGTTGGCATTCAACACGGTTCCGTAATGCTCGATCTCAAAGAAGAAATTCTCCACTATTCCGCGCGCCAGGTCGATTCGCTGATCGTGCAGCAGCCCAAGAATGATGAAATAACTGTCCCAACCATACATTTCATTGAAACGACCGCCGGGTACAACGTAACTATATGGAAGGAATAATAGGCCTTGCGGCGAGATCGAGCCCACGTCTGCCTGCCCGGGATGCTGAATGACCATGGGCAAATGTTCAACTTTTACCTTACAGGCCTTTTCCATGAGCTTTACGGAATCAGGTTCCGGAAAGCTCGCGGGCAAATACAGCAGGGCAGCCTCAGGCAATTTTGGATCGACGACGCTGTCACAGCGACTCATAGAGCGGGTAAGCACATCCCAGTCCGAACTGATGTATTGCAGGACGGGGGACAGTCCAGGGTTGGATCGTGCCGAGGCTGTGCCCGGAAGGCATTCGAAGATAAACAGTGAAATCGAGAGGATGACGGACGTGCAAGTCGAACTCAATAAACGCCTTCGCAGCATGGTCACCCCTCCTATGGTAAGACTACATCGGGCGCGGGTTATCAGAAAGACTGACCATGACGATTTCACAAGTCCGGCTGTCGGAGTCCGGCCAGACATGCCTCCAATGCCGCGATATTCGCCGAATCGGGCAACAGTACGACCTAATAATTTCCTCTCCGCGGGCCTGGTTTAGGCTACCATTGCAGGGACGATTTGATGGCACGGGACCCTAGAACTAACAGAGACGCGCCGAGAAACGATGCTGCGGGCGTACGCACGCCTTCAGAGGGAGGCAGTTCTTCGTCTGGCGCAAACCTGCCTTCCGATTCTCCAACCTTTGTCGACTATTCGCCGGATGCCCCGACCACGGTCGACTTTTCTCCGGGATCTCCAACTCCCCCGGCGAGAGATAAAAGACGTCCGTCCATCGTATATCCGCAACAGACCGTACTAGAACCGGGCATGGTCCTGGGCCAGAGATATGAGATCGTCGAAATTCTGGGGCAAGGCGGAATGGGCGCGGTTTATAAGGCGACGGATCGCGAGTTGAATCGCACCGTAGCGTTGAAAGTAATCAGGCCCGACTTGGCGCGCGACCAAGGCATTGTGGATCGCTTCAAGCAGGAACTGCTGCTGGCTCATCAGGTGACGCACCGCAACGTTATCCGCATTTACGACCTGAGCGAAGCGGACGGAATGAAGTTCATCACCATGGAGTACGTCGAGGGCGAAAATCTATTGACCCTCCTCCATGAAAAGAAGAAATTCGCGCCTGAAGAAGCCGTTGAAATTATGCAGCAGGTCTGCCGCGCCTTGGACGCGGCGCACACCGTAGGTGTGATCCATCGCGACTTAAAACCGCAGAACATCATGCGCGATAAGACCGGACGGATCCTGGTGATGGACTTTGGCCTGGCGCGCACGCTCGAAGGCGAGGGCATGACCCAGAGCGGAGCTCTAGTGGGGACGATGGAATACATGTCTCCCGAGCAAGCGCTGGGTAAGCCGCTGGATCAGCGGTCCGACATTTTCGCCCTGGGACTCATCTTCTACGAAATGCTTACCGGGCAGATGCCTTTCAAGGCAGACAGCACCCTCGCCAGCCTGATTAAGCGGACGCAGGAGCAGGTCGCGCCCGTGTCTGATCACGATGCCACCATTCCGCGGTCGGTGACCAGTATCGTTCACAAGTGCCTGGAGCGGGACCTGGAACTGAGGTACAAGACCGCCGCCGAGCTTTTGGCCGACCTGGAGACCTGGCAAGGGAAGCGAGCTGGCGCTACTCTGAGCTTCGAGCCCAAGATCGGCCCGTGGGGACGGACCATCCCGTGGCCATCGATTACCGCGGGACTCATCGTAGCCATACTTGCCATTGGTGGATACCGATTCCGTGACAAGTTGTTTTCACCGTCGGCCACGCAAACCAATGCGGCTCCAGCCGTGTCCCTGGCGATTCTGCCTTTCAGGAATGCTTCGGGCGACACAAATCTCGACTGGCTGGGTTCGAGCCTGGCGGAAATGTTGAGCACGGATGTGGGGCAGTCCTCGAAGTTGCGCACCGTGAGTCCCGATCGTCTGCACCAAATATTTACGGACCTGCGCATTTCCCCCACGACCGCGCTGGATCCGACGGTGATTCGGCGGGTAGCTGACTTCAGCACTGCTGACCGCGTTGTCTGGGGACAGTACGCCAAGTTCGGCGACGAGATCCGTATTGATGCCAGCTTGCAGGACCTTAAGAGTGGCGTAACCGTGCCGCTGAAGGCAGACGTCCCCAACGAGAAGGACATTCCCAAGGCGATCGATCAGCTGGCCGATTCTATCCGTCAGAAGCTGGCGCTCCCCGACAATGTGATTAAGGAGTTGAAGGCCAGTTCCTTCCAGCCGACTTCGCAATCCGTAGATGCGCTGCGTGACTACAACCAGGGCGTCGGCTTCCAGCGCGACGGGAAGAACCTGGAAGCGCAAAAACAATTCGAGGCTGCGACTAAAGCAGACCCGAACTTCGCGCTGGCGTTTTCCAAGCTGGCGCAGACCTACAGCACTCTCGGCTACGACAACCAAGCCGAGCAATCCGCACAGAAAGCCGTACTGCTGAGCCAGAAACTTCCTGATGCCGAGAAGTACCTGATTTCCGCCATCCAAGCACAAATCAGCAAGAATTATCCCGAGGCTATCAAGGCCTATGAGAACCTCGCCAAAGCCTCTCCCGACAACACGGACGTGCAGTCCGCCCTGGCTGCCCTGTATGAAGAAGCTGGCGATCTAACAAAGGCCAACCAGTATAACCAGGCCGTTTTGAAGTCGAACCCCAAAGATGTCACCGCGACCCTCGCGGTCGGGCGGCTCGCCATCAATAGCGGCAAACCGCAAGCTAGTTTCGATTCCTTAAACCGTGCATTGACGCTCTCGGTTCAGCTCGATAATAAAGAACAAAAAGCCGCCAGCCTTCACCTCATTGGCCTCGCTTATTGGCGGATGAACAAGCCGGAAGACGCTCTACGCAACTACCAGGAGGAACTGGCGATCTGGCGCCAGCTCGGACAGAAGGGCGGAATTGCGCTCAGCCTCAACGAGATGGCCAAAGCCCAAGACGTGTTAGGCGACAGTAAAAGCGCGCTGAGCAATTTCCAACAGGCTTTAGCGATGCGGCGCGAGATCGGCGATATGCGGGGCTTGGGCGACACTTTGATCGACATGGGGAATTTCTACGATGAACGCGGGGACCATGACCAAGCCTTGAAATTCTACAAAGAGGCCTTGCAAATCCAGCGCGATCTCGGCAGCGAACGTGCGCAGGCCATCTGCCTGAACAACATCGGTGCGGTTTATTTTGAGAAGGCGCAATACGAGGATGCGCTCACCTATTACCAGGAAGCTCTCCAACTGCGCGAAAAAGCGAATGTGCCGCAAGACCTGGTCGAAAGCGTTCAGAACCTGGCCGAGACTTCGGTCAGGATGGGCCAGTATGATCAGGCGGTTTCGCAGTACATGCGCGCCCTGGACTTGTGGCGCAGCATGAATGACACTCGCGGCGCTGCCATTGAATCCTACACCCTGGGCACGATCTTCGATTACCAGGGGCGGTTCGGCGCAGCCCTCGATCCCATGCTAGGCGCTCTCAAAACTTTCCAGGAACTGAAGGACAAGACTGACTGGATGGTGCAGATCGAAGGCGGCTACGGAGAGGCGCTCACGCTTGCGGGTCGCAGCGACGAGGCCAGCCCCTATTTGAACGACGCGCTCGGCCTCTCACGGCAATTGAAGAACCAGGGCTTGGAGTCGCAGATACTCGTTTTCCAGGGAAACGTGCCCTATTACCGCGGGGATTCCAAATCCGCAAAGGCCCTTTATGAACAGGCATTGCAGGCGGCAACCCGTAGCAAAGAGCCGGAGCGGATCCTCATAGCCAAGGTGGCACTGGCGAAGATTTCGGCCCAGGAAGAATCTCTACAGCAGGCCATTGGCAGCTTTCATAAATTAATGCAGGAAGCCGACGATCTGGGTGTGCCCAATGTTTCGGTCGAGTGTTCAATTTACATGGCCGAGGCGATGATCAGAAACCATGACAACGAACACGCGCAACAGGAACTTGAACGCGCTCTACAGCGGGCAGACAAAATCGGATTGAAGCCGCTGAGTGTCAAAGCGCATTACCTGCTGGGCAACGCCCTGCAGGCCTCCGGGAACGAACTCGAAGCCCAGCAACACTACCTCACGGCCATTCAGATGCTCGACGATATGCGCAAAGAACCGGGCGGCGATAAGATCCTGCAGCGCTCCGACTTCAAGACGATGTACGACGAAGCCACGCGCTTAACCCAGTCAGCTGGCAAATAAAAGAGAATTCCCTCAACAGCGCAGGAAAGGCTCCGGCTTTGGGTGGCGCAGCGCGCCGCGCTGCGATAAGCATTATCGAATGATTAAACGTTTTAGCCCAGCGTTGGCAAACACGCATTTCCCCGTAAACACTTGAGTGGTGCGTTGAACTTCCACCCTGATCACGCCCCGCACGGGTGCCAACACTCTGCCCGAGAAAAAAAGGCGCGGGCCGGAGCCCGCACCCCTAGTCAACGAACGCAACCTCAGTAGTACTGGAATACCGCCGGCGCCGCCGTGAGACCGCTGTCAAATTGCAATACCACACTCACCTGACAGCCCAACAGTCCCTTTATCTTAGTCGCAGTATTCCAGACGAAACTGTACTCTCCGTGCCCAAAGTTCAGGAGACCCGAATTAAGCAGAGAGGGCAGCGGAGACGATGCCGCCGCGATCGCCTGACATGCACTGCTCGAAGACAACGCCGTCAGGTACGGATATACCCAAGGCGCGGTGCAACCCGTGCCGCCTGAGTTCGAGCACAACCTGAGGTTCGTAATCGGCTGGCCCAAACTGTTCTTGTAGTCCCAGCTGAGAGGCACCGGCAAGGGCACAAAAATGGGGTTTACCTTAGTATCTGAGACCGGGAATTCAAACCCAGAGAAAGCTGAAACCGTGGTTCCGGTAGGAACCGTCGGCGCAGTCGGATCGAAGGCGGTCACAAAACAGGAGTTTCCCGTGCCGCCGCCTCTCATAGGATCGGGTGCGGTCGCCGTGTACGATTCAAAGATATCGACATTGAACCCCGTGGTCGGACACTGGCCGTTATAGCTACCGGGGTTGCCGTCATGCTCGCCCAGAAAATGCGCACCACCGATTCCGTTCGGCAGACTGAACTTGTCGATGTTGAAGTCGGCCGTGGCTGTGTAAACGAATTGGCAGCCGTCAGAGTCCGTGGCAGGGCAGTCCAGTTCGAACTCGACGCAGCCGGGGTTCCCCTCGCTGCTGAAATCAGAGTAGGGAACGCAGGCCAGGTTCGAATAATTGGTCGCGCTGAACCTCGACTGCCCGGAAGGTGGCTCCGGCGACAGCGGCCCTTCAATTCCGAAATAATCCGGGCCCCAGTTGTCCAGCGACAAGGGTCCCGCTGGCACCGGCACCGCCGTGACAGTCAGGGCATCGCCGGCAGCACTGTTGCGCGGCGCAATTTGAAGGTCGTCCGTGACGCCGGTTTCCGTGCAAGTGATGTTCTCGTTGGTGACGCAGGCAAATGGGCCGAATGGGAATACGGTGGTCAAGCCCGCTGTCAGCGGCAAGTTCTCTCCGATCGCCGCGACGGCGGTCGGTGCGTTCTCTAGCGAAAACCATGTAGTCGCGCCGGATGCGAGTGCGACCGTGAACAAAACTTTTCCGGTTGTGAGGTCGGTACTGGTTCCGACGAATGTATTATCCGGACCCTCGTAACCGGTCGGGCCATAGCACGTGACGTGAAAATAGGTGCAGGGTCCGTCGCCGTCGAATGCAAACAGGTTGTCGCTCCAGGGCGGCATAGTAGAAATGATGGGTGCGCTCAAAATAATGGCGCCCACGGCCACCGACGAGTTGTTTGTGATTCCGACCAACTGGTCTTCGTCGCCGTCATACGGCACTCCCGATCCGCCGAACGTAGCGATAAGATGTCCCGACGTGCCGGTGATCGTGATCGTTACGCCACAACTGGGAACCTGGGGAAACGCAGTCGAGCATACGTCCGCCTTCGCCGGCGTGACGATCAGCATCAGTACGGTGCAGCAGAGCACAGCAAAAAGGGCCTTCATGGGCATTCCCTCCTGGGGATTGTTTTCTAATATTCGAAACTCGAGCGAAAACTGGGATACGGCGGAAGTCTAAGAACTAGCGACTCCGCTTCCTTCGGGGGGAGAAAAGAACCCGCCGATCTTACCCGCTTCGCAGCCGATAGTCAATGCAATTCCGGCTCTGGGCGTGCGATTTGACTTGCCTGGCTGGGAGACGTAAGATTTTTGCGCCAGTG
>JBAVAQ010000054.1:0-56934 GCA_049585795.1 Terriglobales bacterium
CTTTACTCAGGGATTGCTCCCCTTTCTCGTTCGACTTGCATGTGTTAGGCACGCCGCCAGCGTTGATTCTGAGCCAGGATCAAACTCTCATTTGAAACCTGTTCGTCTGCCGACGGGTAGTTGGCAGACTGCCATCCTCATGCTCGAAGGCACGGGACGGCCTATCTTGTGAGATCGCTCGGATTCGAACCCGAGACTTCCATCTCACGACTGGCACGTTCAACCTAGTTGTCAAAGACCGAATCGCATTCCGCCTGAGCGGCGCGCCTTCAGTCCAGGCGATTTCAGATCACGAGCGAGACGCTCGCGTCTACAACGAAACCGACTGTCCTCGAAACTTGTACGGAAACCCGTTTAAGTTACTAGTCCAATTGCGCTCTGTCAACCCGCGATGCCAACAGGATTTCCACTGTTTATGCACACGCGGGGAGCTCTTAACCTCAGCGGCTAAAGCGGTCGATGCTGGATTTGTGCGGCACGACAAAAGTCGTGCCCTTCCCAAAGCCGATTCGCCGAGCTGAGTGAGCTGAGTGAGCTCATTGGGCACGCAACAGAACGTATCTTCCGGTCCAACACAAGTGCCTTTTCGGCACGAGCCGACTCAGAAGACCATTCACTTGATAAAAGATCTTATGGAGGTTTTTGCGAAAAACGCTTAAACCCTTCGAGGAGCCTTGTCCCCGAATGAAACCCCGTGGCCGGGGCTAAATTACTGTACTGCTGATTTGATGCCGGGTCTGCGACGAGAGTTTCAGAAAAACAACCGGCTAGCCACGCACACTGCTCTCGGTGAATTGTTTATACCAGATGAATATGAGGAATGCAAGGGGGTGTTTACGGAATTGAGTGGCAAGCTCAAGTTTACGCCTTCCAACCTTCGTTACGAAACATCGACAGCACGTTGATGCAAGCTATCTTGAGCGCGGCGCAGACATCAGGAATATTTGGCTTGGCAATCACTCCAGATGCGCGTTCGCCGGTCACAACCGTCATGCCTCGCGCTTGAGCGAGACCAATTACGAACGGATCGCCCGAAGACCTATTCTTGCGTGTGTCTATCAACCTTGGGTGAGCGCCAAGGATGACGGCGACACGTTGCTGTATTTCCGTATCGAGGGCGACGATCATTACGCGACGCGCCTTCAGCCATTGGAACGCTACATCGTCTTTTTTCTCAAGTTCTCGGTAGACCTCATCGATCGCGAAAACAGTTCCGCCACCCGCGGCGGACTCCATCTGGGTCCAAATCGTGGGAAACACATCAGGTGGGTAGTACCGAAAAAGGTCCAAAATGCCGCTGGAGTCGAGGCTGTAGGCCATCATCCTCCTTGGCCTACCAGTTCGGAACCGCTATAGTCGCGCTGGATTTCTGGTAGGTGTTTGACTCTGACGTGGAGATAATCCGACACATCGCTCGCTGTGATGTGTTCCCGATTAAAATTTTCGATAACCAGGGCAGTAAACAGCGGACCAGCGCTAGAGAGCGACACCACATGTGGCGGAGCAAAACCCTCTTTTCGTTGTTCTCGCCACTTGGTGTATTCAAGCCGATAGGCATCGCGCTTCTTATAGTAGAAGGCCTCGGTCGTGCGACCTAGCGTAAGTAGTCGAACGAGTAAGGCCTCTCTGCTGCCCCCGAACCGTCTTGACAGCGATTGGATTTCCCCGTCCGACCAAGACATTTCACCCGACCGGTGACTGCTTAGCTCGTGCGTGGCCAGCAAGTCGTTCTTTGGAAAAAGAATGGCTCCGGCTACTCGGTTGCAATAGGCCTCGATTTGCGCACTAGCGTTTCGTCGTTGATTGTCATCTAGATCGCAAATTCCACCTTCATTCAGGGCGATGTGTGTCACTTCGTGCAACATCGTGAAGATACGTCCCCGATAGGCGTCTTTTATGTTCGCGACCACGACTGGGAGCGGCTTCAGCGGAATGGAAAAGCCGCGAGCCTCGTCGAGCTCAAGATCGGTAGCTTGGAAAGTCAGGATTCCAGCTTGTTCGAGAAGGCCGCGCCACTGGCGAAAAGCCTCATTGTCGACGCGCCATTGAGACTGAATTTCAGTTCGAACTCCGAGGGCGACACGAATCTTCCCCGCCGCGACCTCTGTGTCCTCATCGAGACGGAGTCTGACACTGAACATCGCTGGAGTTAGTTGAAGGTCGCTCATCAGTTCGAGCGCCCATTCTCTTCGGTCGTAGGCCTTTCTGATCTCGAACGTGAGATCCGGCGACGTAGTTGCTGATACACCCGCAACGGTGCCGGCGCGAAAGTCGTGAAGCGCATCGAACGTGCGCGGTGGTTCCGCGAGATAAAAAACGGCTAACGGCCTCTTCGTTGCCGCAGCGAAATTGCGGAGTTGAGCTACAGAGGGCCGCTCTTGCCCTGATTCCCAAGCCCGGATGCGCTCAGCCTTTACGCCAAGCTTCTTGGCAACTACCTCCTCGGTGAGGCTGGCCGATTCCCTGGCCCAGAGCAACAACTTCGGATTCGCCAGTGCTTCCACGTGTGCCATTGTCGGTCAAAGCGTGGCAGTTGCCTACGGGATAGTCAAGGGGTTTCGTTATCAGACAGTCGCGGTGCTAAATTCTTCACGGCCGACCACGTGATTCGCGAACGGAGCCGGAAGATTTGGTGAGATAACAGGGTGCGCTTGCGTTATAATCTCCTGCAAGTCACCCTGCTTGGTTCAACGGAAAGGGCACTGGGAGCGTTGCTGGAAACTTTCAGGTGGCCAGCGTCGCAGCCAATTCCCAGAGATGCAGGTTCGATTCCTGCGGCGGGGTCGGCTCCCTTTTTATTTCTGTGGAGGCTGACTGGTCGGTACCAGGCGCGGTCTTATAAACCGCAATTCCCTAGCCGGAATGGTGTTCGACTCACCCAGCCTCCGTTTTCCACAAAGATGTCTACGGACGTTTTTCGGCGGGTCGTTCAAAGACGAATAAAACGGGAGAGAACCGCTCGGCAAGCATCCTCGTTCTATATGGTCTGAGACCGACCATGATAACGTCGCTTACCGGAACGGCGCATAGGCTCACATAACTGGCCATTTCTGCTAACCGCTACCAGTGATCAGAGAATGAATCGTTACATCTATTCATCCTCTTTACTGAATTTACTAGGAAAAACTGCAAGCGTCAACAATCATCCTATTATCACGAAATAAACCTGCACTTTCGTAATAACAGGCTCACCTTAAACATCGCCTTAAAATCTAGTGTTTATATTCTATAAAGACCGCTTGTCTGTCTGGTGCTGGACCGCTTAATCGCAGTTCCAACTCTACAAATACCTCAACCGTTAAAAGGTCAATGCCCGTCTAAAAGTGTGGGCGGTATTGGAGAGAAGAAATCGAAGCGAGGATTTAAGGAGTTCGACGCTGCACTTGAGCAGCAATCTTGGTAGTTTCTGAATCGGCTTTAGCCCGCTCCTCGGGAGTCATTTTGGCGGCCCGTTCGTTGATCTCATTCGCCACTCGTTCGGCCAATCGCTCCAGCCGGTTTTCGTCCTTCGGATATTTCGGTTTGGCTACTGCCATGTGGATCCTTTTTCGGGCTGCGGCACTACATTGATTATCGCTTGCAGGTTTGGATGGCGCAAGACTGACTTTGGTAACGTCCGACCTATACGTGTGGGTCGTGGTTGCTGGTTCCCTGCGGGGCGTGGGTCTTTTTTCTGGGCTTATCCAGGACTTCGTCCGGACTGGCGTCCTGGACTTCGTCCTGGGCTGTTTTCTTTTCGCCCCTTCGGGGCTGGGGTTTGGCGGGGGTTGGCATCGCGCTGACTCGGGTCTTTGTGCGAATGGCTTGGTGCGGGGTGGTTGGCATCGGCGGACGCGGGGTCCCTCGGCTTCGCTCGGGATGACAGTTTTTGGCGGGTGACTGTTATTAGGCGGACGACAGTTATTTGTGCGAATGCCTTGATGCGGGGTGGTTGGCACTAGCGAACGCAAGGTCCCTCGACTTCGCTCGGGATGACAATTTATTAGGAATGACGAGGTGCGCGCTATGGGTTGCGGAGCTGGTGCCAGGCTTCTCGGTATTGGCTGTATTTGGATTCTTTTAGGTGGGGGGAGAGGGTTATGTGGATTTGGTTGTTGAGGGCGGCGGTTGGGATTATGTACCAGGTGTCGGTTTCGATTACGTAGGCGGCGATGAAGTCGACCTGGCTTGGGGCGTAGGGGAGTTTGTTGTGGGTAACGTGGCATTGGTAGGAGCGTCCGCGTTTGTATTTGGTGCATTTGACCTGGACGCGGAGGAAGCGTCCGTTGTGCTCGACGGCGAAGTCGTAGCGGGCCATGTCTCCCCAGGGCTTGGCGATGCAGAGTCCGTGCTCGGCGGCGCGGGCCATGAAGCGGAGTTCGGCCCATTCGCCCCGGAGCTTGGGGTGTTGGATATCGATACCTTTGTTTGCCATTTTTGCCTGGAGTTCGGAAGAGTCAACGGCCGCGGACGGGGGCGTCCGCGCCACACTGGCTTGGTCCAAATGAAAAACGCGGCCTTTTGGGGGCCGCGCTCGGTCTAGCTATTTCGTCTATTTGTAGAATATCAGATGGCAATGGTAAGTATGACATGGTTTTGAGATTTATATTTGTAGAGGCTGCATGGAGTTGCGGGGAATGGGGTGGGTTTTGCCTCTTGACAAGAATTTTCCCGAAACGGGAATTGGGCTTGATCAGGCATTTGGTTGTGGGGTGGGAAAACGCAAGGTCCCTCGACTGCGCTCGGGATGACAGAGGTTAGCGAGAGGACGGATGCCGTTCATTTTGACGATCAGTGAAATTCGAGGGTGACGAACTTGGCTTCTTGCTTGCCTACGTTGGTCAGGGTGTGGGTATAGCCGCCGGGGAGCCATTTCACGTCGCTGGCTTTAAAGTGTCCGGGCATGGGACCTTGGCCTTCGACATCGCTGCGGATGTCCAGATCGGTGAGCGCGATGAGAAGATGCGGGCCGGAGTGGTGATGGCTGGGCTCGGTTGCACCCGGCTGCAAGTCGGTTTCGGAGACGCGGACGCCGTCCTGGACGAACATGATGTCTTGCGTGCCGCCGGCGAGGATGTGCAGGCCGCGTTCGTCGTCCCATTTAGGCGGAGGGGTTTTGTGAGCGGCTTCGTCCTGCAAGAGTTCGATGGTTACGTTGCGGAAGGGCGTCTCGGCCAGATTGCGGGCGATGTGGGCGAAGTTGCCGGGGACGAAGCGGGTTTCGCCGTCTTGCAGCTTGAGCGCGACCGGCGGCTTGCCCTTGACGTCGTTCTCGACTTGCGAAGCGCCGAGGGTGACGAAGACGTAGTCGTGGTGATGGATGTGCATGAGGGTCGCGTCATGCGGGGCGACCTCGACATTGAATACGCGGACGTAAGCATTTTGGGTTGCGAGGTGGTGATGGGGCTCGGCGGTGATCTCGACCTCGGAGGCGTCTTGTGCGGCTAGAGCGATGGCGGCGAGTAGGAGGGCGGGGAAGAGCAGGCGGCTTCTCATGGCAGCCGAGTGTAGCATTTTCGCGAGAGTGTCGCGGTAGCGCATGATTTAGACTTTTGGGGTGGGCGATCTCGGCAAATTGCTGGTGTTGCTGGGCGGGGTGATTGTCGTCGTCGGGCTGGCTCTGATTTTGCTGGGTCGGACCAACCTGCCAATCGGGCGGCTTCCGGGGGACATTGTTTATCGCGGAAAGAATACGACTTTCTATTTTCCGCTGGCGACTTCGATCTTGGTGAGTGTGGTGCTTTCGGTTTTATTGTATGTGATTGGAAGGTTGAAAAAGTAGTTCTCAGTTCTTGGTTCGCGGTTCTCAGCTAAACTCCCCTCATGGCTTCTGCCGATCAGCTTGGGTTCAGTTTTCGGCCCGCGGAGCGGCGGACCTGGACGGTGCGCGATCTGGTGGCGGCGGTGCGCACGCACCTGGAGCGCGAGTACGGCGACGTCTGGGTGGAAGGGGAGATTTCGAATTTCCGGGCGCATGATTCCGGGCATCTTTATTTCACGCTGAAGGATCGGAACGCGCAGATTCGGGTGGTAATGTTTCGGTCGGCTGCGCGGTTGTTGCGATTTCGCCCTGAGGACGGTTTGCAGGTGGTGGTGCGTGGGCGAGTCACGATTTATGAAGAGCGCGGCGAGCTGCAGGTTTCGGCGGAGTATGTTGAGCCCAAGGGCGCGGGGGCTCTGCAGATCGCGTTCGAGCAACTCAAGGCCAAGCTGGAGGCTGAAGGATTGTTTGACTCCGCGCGGAAGAAGCCGATTCCGGCTCTGCCGGCGAGAATCGGGATTGTGACTTCGCCGCAGGCGGCGGCACTGCGCGACATCCTGAACATTCTTCAGCGACGGCACGATACGGCGAGCGTTCTGATTTTCCCCGCACAAGTGCAGGGCGAGGCTGCGGCGCTCGAAGTTACGGCGGGGATTCGCTACTTCAATAAGGCGCGCAATGTCGATGTGATTATCGTGGCGCGGGGCGGAGGGTCGGCGGAGGATCTGGCTGCGTTCAATCATGAGGGATTAGCGCGGGCAGTTTTTGCGTCTGATATCCCGGTCATCTCTGCGGTGGGGCATGAGACTGATTTCACCATTGTTGATTTTGTTGCGGACCTGCGAGCGCCGACGCCGTCGGCCGCGGCGGAGTTAGTTATACGGTCGCGGTTGGAAGTGGATGAGCAGATGGGAGGGCTGCATCGGCGGCTGGAAAAAGCGATGCGCTATCACTTGCTCATGGCTCGCCAGAATCTGACGGAACTCGCGCAGCATGGCGCATTCGCTCGCATGATGGACCTGATTCATCGGCGCGAGCAGCGGTTGGATGATCTGGTGAATCGGCTGGCCCATGCGCAGCGCGATGTCTTCGAGAAGCAGCGGCGGCGGTTTGAGATTTTGTCGGCCGCCGTTCGGCACTATGATGTGCGGCGCGTGTTGGCAGGGATGAAAAAAGACCTCGAGGCGCGGACTACGGCGATTGTTTCGGCTGCACGCAATTCGCTGCTGGAGCGCAACGTTCGCTTGGAGCGGATGGATACGGCCCTGCAAGCACTGTCTCCACTGGCGATTCTGGAGCGTGGGTACGCGCTGGTGTTCGATGCTTCGGGGGAATTGTTGAAGGATGCAGCGAGGGTAAAGGCGGGGGATGAAATTTCTGCGCGATTCGCGAAGGGGACGGTACGAGCGACGGTGAACAAGGTACCGAAATAAAGCGGCGCCCGTGCCGCGGGTTGCTTCGGGGCGAGTTTTTTGGGGCTAACATGCGGAATGAGGACTCAGTCGTGTTTAGGCTGTCGCCTCCAGCGGGAGAGGAGAAAACCACTCTCAAATGGTTTATCGGCGAACTTGGTAATGAATTGGAGTCTAAGGGCTTCGCTACAATCGCTAAAAAAGTGAGCGCACTCAATTACGCAACACTCTCCTATTCGGCAATCAAGGGGCATATTTCCGTATTCGTTCTCTGGCCTGCGCGCGGCGATACGTCAAGCTGGCAGATTCGTATTCTCTATTTTCGGTCCTTGCTGAGGCGGATATTCCGGCCTCAGTCTCCACAAGAGGCAATAGATCGAATGGAGGGTATTCGGGACCTGATACAAAGGTTCTTGCTGACCCACGGTGCAACCCACATTCAATGGATGTCCGCAGCAGACGCTGAACAGATGCTGCGATAGCAGTACAGGCGCTGGACTCTGGACTCCGCAGATGTGTTCTGCTCTACACGATGGCCGGACCAACATGGGACGGGCGGTACACCTGACTCTCCATCGCTACCCTGGTTGGCTTGCCTCGGTGCGGCTGGCTGCTTATACTTCTTGGGGTTTGCCTCCCCTCGTGAATCGCTGCCATTAATTCGCCATCATCGGAGATCGTTATGACCACGGCTACGAAATCGGTTTCGCTGGAGCAGGAACTTAATCCCACAGAAGCGCAAACCGCGCGATTTGATCTGGCCGCGCAAAAACTGAATCTGGACGAAGGATTGTGGAAGGTGCTGCGCTATCCCACGCGCGAACTGATCGTGCACATTCCGGTAGCCATGGACAACGGTAAGCTTGAGGTCTTCACCGGATTTCGGGTGCAACACTCGATTGCGCGCGGTCCTTCCAAGGGCGGCATTCGCTACGCGCCCGATGTGACCCTCGACGAAGTTCGGGCGCTGGCTGCCTGGATGACCTGGAAGTGCGCGGTGGTGAATATTCCTTTTGGCGGCGCAAAAGGCGGGGTGATTTGCGATCCGCACAAAATGTCGGTCGGCGAACTGGAGCGCATGACCCGTCGCTACACTGCGGAACTGTTTGAATTTATCGGTCCTGAAAAGGACGTGCCAGCGCCAGACGTCAACACCAACGAACAGACGATGGCTTGGATCATGGATACCTATTCCATGCACATGCGCCAGACCGTAACTGCGGTGGTCACCGGAAAGCCGATCAATATTGGAGGTTCGCGGGGGCGCCGCGAAGCCACCGGCCGCGGGGTCATGATTGTTTGCGACCAAGCCATCAGAAAGCTGGGACTTCGTCCGGAATCCACCCGGGTCATCGTGCAGGGGTTCGGCAACGTGGGTTCGAATTCCGCGTTGCTCATGGCGAAGGCGGGCTACAAGATTGTCGGCATTATTGAGGTGACCGGCAGCCTTTATAACAAAAACGGAATTGATGTGAAGACGCTCTCGGCGTACCGGCAGAAGCATGGGACGCTGGCGGGGTTTCCGGAGGCCGAGGCGGCTGATCCGGCGGAACTTCTGATTGCGGACTGCGACATTCTGATTCCAGCGGCCACGGAAAATCAGATCACCAGCCGCAATGCCGACCGGGTGAAGTGCAAGATTCTGGCTGAGGGCGCGAACGGCCCGACCACTGCGGCGGCGGATGAGATTCTCGCGGACAAGGGAGTGTTCGTTATTCCCGACATTCTGTGCAATGCCGGGGGTGTGACCACCTCTTATTTCGAGTGGGTGCAGGACCGCCAGGGATACTTCTGGAAAGAGTCCGTGGTGAACGAACAGCTCGAAACCATTATGGTGGATTCCTTCCAGGACGTGGTGAGGTTTGCCGAAGCCCACGGCGTCAACAACCGGATCGCGGCTTACATGCTGGCGATTGATCGCGTGGCGTATACGATTCGGCAGCGTGGGATCTACGCCTGAGTGTTGACGGATCAGAATATTAGAAAATCGGTTGTCAGTTCTCGGTGAAAATTATGAGTCGAGCTTGGCTAAAGCTGGCGGTTGCGTGCCTGCTGCTGATGGTGAGTGCGCCAGCTATGACTTTACAGACGGCACCCGCAACGAACCAACCGACGAAGTCGGGTGCGATTTCGGCAGCTGATATCGCGGCCGCCAAGGCGAGCGGCAAAGTGTGGGTTAACCTCGATAGTGGGGTTTACCACAAAGGTGGGCGCTGGTATGGCAAGACCAAGAACGGAAAATTCATGACCGTGGACGATGCCAAGAAAGCGGGCTACAAGGCCGCAAAACGAGACTGAGAGTTTCGCCAGGCAGAGATAGATTCCTGCATTGCTTTCGCGGTTCGTGGTGGAGGATAATTCGGTTATCGCTCGTTCTGGCATTCCTGCGGACATGCGGTCGCCAGTGGCCCGGTGAACCTTCCCAACTCCATCACGCTGACCCGCATCTGCAGCATCCCGCTGCTGATCTGGATTCTTTCCACCAACCGCTTTCAGAGCACCGGCGGAGAAAAAGAGCTGTTGGCCTCGGCTCTGTTCATTGCCGCTTCGATTACGGATGGCATTGATGGGTACTTGGCGCGTAAGCGTGGGCAGATCACGACCATGGGCGTGCTGCTTGATCCATTGGCCGATAAGCTGCTGATCGCCGCCGCGTTTGTCACCCTGGTGCAGTTCAATCCCAGCATGGTCCCGGCGTGGATCGCCGTGATTATCATTGGACGCGAGTTTCTGGTGAGCGGCTTGCGTTCGATTGCGGCGTCGGAAGGATTCGCGATCGAAGCCAGTGACCTCGGCAAGTTCAAAATGCTGGTCCAGATCGTCTCCGTGGTGGCGGTCATTCTCGACCATCGCTGGAAAGAATGGCCCATTTATGGTGGCTATTTCTTCCCGGTGCATTGGATCGCGCACCTCGCCATCTGGTTCATGGTGTTGTTGTCCCTGTTATCGGCGGGCGATTACTTCATCGCTTTCTGGTCGAAGATTGACCGGCAGGTGGTGAAGAGGCGCCGCCGCGCGTTTGTCCTCAGCCGTCGGAGGAAGCGCGATGTCGCCGCAACCTGAGAACTCATCTGACACTTCGCCTGTCGTTTGCAGTCCGGCAAGCCCTGCCGGGAATGAATTCACGCCTGAAGAACGCGCAGTTTTGTTGAAGCTGGCTCACGAATCGATCCTTTCGGTTCTACAGCATGGCGAAATATCTCTGGCTCCGCCTTCGCCGCACCTTGCCGAACCACGCGGCGCGTTCACTACGATTTATTTCCAGAACGCTCTACGGGGTTGCGTGGGCTACGTACTTCCGGTCGCTTCCGTCTTCCGCACAGTGGCGGAGACTGCCCGCGCAGCCGCCTTCGAGGACGCGCGTTTCTCTCCCATCACGCTTGAGGAAGCGCCGGGACTGGATGTTTCCCTGAGTATTCTTTCGCCGCTTCGAGTTATCAAGCCGGAAGAAGTCGAGATAGGCGTGCACGGATTGGTGGTTTTTCAGGGCGGACGCCGGGGATTACTCTTGCCCCAGGTTTCGGTTGAACATCACTGGGACCGGGTGACTTTTATTCAGCAAACTTGCCGCAAGGCGGGACTGCCGCTTGACGCTTGGCAGCAGGGGGCGACGCTCGAGGCCTTTACGGCAGAAGTCTTCGGAGATCGCGAGACTCAATAACAGGTGCAACACATCCCATCCGGACGGGCTCTTGATTACAATCCTCGGATCACTTTTCCGCGAGGTTTGAGTTGCAAGAGCCGTTAGCCGCGCCTCAAGATTCCCGCCAGATGCCCGCGCACCGCACCTCGCTGCCCGAACTCGCGCGGCTCTTCCTCAAGCTGGGCGTGGCGGCTTTCGGCGGGCCTCCGGCGCACATTGCCATGATGGAGGACGAGGTCGTCTCCCGCCATGGCTGGCTCACGCGCGAGCAGTTTCTCGACTTTCTAGGCGCGGCCAATCTCATCCCCGGGCCGACCTCCACCGAGATGGCGATTCACGTGGGCAGAGTTCGAGCTGGTTGGCCAGGATTGCTGGTGGCAGGCGGAAGTTTTATTTTGCCCTCCGCGGTTATGGTTACGGCGCTGGCGTGGGTGTATGTGAGGTTTGGGTCCCTGCCACAAGTTGCTGGTGTGCTCTATGGGGTGAAGCCCATCGTGATTGCTCTGATCGTGCAGGCGGTGTTCAAGCTGGCGAAGTCGGCGGTGAAGTCGACCGGGATTGCGATCGTGGGTGCGCTCGCCGTGCTGGCGACGGCGTTGGGCGTGGATCAGCTCGCGGTGCTGGCGGGCGGCGGTTTGCTGACTGGTCTTATTTATTGGCTGCGTTCGGGGGCACGGACGTCGCCTTTTCCGCTGGTTCTGGCTACCGGCGTTGCTGCCGGTTCTAGTCTCGCTGTGCCGTTCAGCCTGGCTGCGCTTTTTTTGGTGTTTCTCAAGATCGGCGCAATCCTTTTTGGCGGCGGCTATGTGCTGGTGGCTCTGATTCGGTCGAACCTGGTGGCGCATTCGGGATGGATCAGCGAACGGCAATTGCTCGATGCCATCGCCATGGGGCAGGTCACGCCGGGCCCGCTGTCGACCACGGCTACCTTTATCGGTTATTTACTAGGAGGTATTCCGGGCGCGGCGGTTGCGACTGTCGCGATTTTTCTTCCAGCATTTTTCCTGGTGGCCATTAGCGGCCCGCTGGTTCCACGCCTGCGCCATTCGCCCCTTGCCGGAGCGGTGTTGGATGGGGTGAACGTTGCGGCTCTGGCCCTGATCGCGGTCGTGGCGTGGCAACTGTTTCGTGCCGCCGTCGTGGATTGGACAACTCTGATCTTGGCCGCACTGAGTTTCGTGTTGCTGATCCGGTATCGGGTGAACTCGGTGTGGCTGGTGCTGGGTGGAGCTGTTGTTGGAGCGGGAGCAACGTTGCTTCATCATCATTAGATTGACGCGACAGTCAGCCTTGCTTTGACCAAAGCGAGGGCGCGGCATAGAATTCCGATGGCTTAACGACCGATTGGGGGATTTATGAAACGGGCTTGCTTCTGGTTTGCTGTGTGCTGGGCAGTAGCCGGAGTTTTTCTGCTCTCCAGTTGCGGCAAACCGGCCGCAGCAGATTTTCAGAAAAACCTACAGGAACGGCTGATCGCCGCCAAGACTGGCGACGTCATTGAGATTCCCGAGGGAAAATTTCATCTCGACCGCACGCTTTCGCTGATCGCCAATGGCGTTACCATCCGCGGGAAAGGGATGGACAAGACCATCCTCTCTTTCGCTGGGCAGAAAACTGGCGCACAAGGCTTGCTGGTCAAGGCAAATGACTTCACCATCGAGGATGTCGCTATCGAAGACCCTGCGGGTGACGCGCTCACCATTCAGGGCGGCACTAACGTCACGGTGCGCCGCGTACGTACGGAGTGGACCCGCGGGCCGAATGGAGCCAACGGGCCTTACGGCATCTATCCCGTGGAATGCAAGAACCTTCTGGTGGAGGATTCGGTGGCGCGCGGGGCGGCCGATGCCGGCGTTTATGTGGGACAGTCGGAGAACGTGATCATCCGGCGCAACCGTTCCGAATTCAACGTGGACGGCTACGAGATCGAAAATTCCGAGAATGTGGACGCGTATGAAAATGTATCCACGCACAACACTGGCGGAATGGGAATCTTCAACCTGCCTAATTTGCCCCGCCAGGGCGGCCGCCATGTACGCGCGTTCAACAATCAACTGGTGGACAACAACACGCCAAACTTTGCACCCAAGAGTCTGGGCCCGATTTATTACTTGCCGACCGGCACCGGCATGTATGTGATGGCTATCCGCGATGTGGAAGTCTTTAACAACAAAATCCAGAACAACAACACGGTCAACCTTTACATCATCAACTACAAAACCGGTGTGGGTGAGGACGCTCTCCGAGACACCGCATCTTCGCCGATCACGCAGCAAATTTTCGCTCCCGAGGACAAGCGATTTGATCCCTTCGTGCGCGATGTTTTCATCCATGACAACGAAATCAGTGGCGGCGGTCAATCGCCGGACAGGAGGATTCCGGACTTGACCGAAATGGCCACAGCCCTGGGCGGAAAATTCCCTGACATCCTTTATGACGGCATCGTAGATCCGGCGTGGGGACGCAAAGGACCGAACCAGGGGCAGGTGTGCCTCTCAGGAAACGGCGGTGCCACATTTTTGAACTTTGACGCGGCGGGCAACATGAAACATCCGGTCAAGGATCTGAGGGTATATGCCTGCTCTTTGACCCCGATCACCCCAGTAGCGATCGCGCAAGTCATGCCTGCGGGAGGGAAGTGATGCCAAGGCTGTCCATTTGGTGGACGGCAGGATGCGCACTGTTCTCGCTATTCGTGTGGGTCGGCTGCGGGCACTTCCTGCAACCCAGCGTCCAGGCTCATATCGAAGGGCCGTTTCCGCAGAAGCTTTCCGCATGGCATTTGTTTACCGCGCATTCGCCTGCATTGAAGCCCAACGTGGGCGTGGTTCCATACGATCTGAACACGCCTTTATTTTCTGACTACAGCGATAAGTACCGCTTTGTCTGGATGCCGCCGGGAACTTCGGCGCAGTATCGCGAGGACTGGCCATTCGAGTTCCCGGTGGGAACCGTGCTGGCGAAGACTTTCGCGTTTCCCATCGGCGAGCGGTCGGCGGAGAAGTTGATCGAAACCCGGCTGCTGGTGCACTCGAAAACGGGTTGGGTGGCCCTCCCTTACATTTGGGATGACAAGCAGAGCGACGCCACTTTACAGTTAGTGCCAGACCCGGTGCCAGTGAAATGGACAGATACCCACGGCAAAGTCCACGATTTTACCTACGTGATCCCGAACGCCAATGAGTGCCGCGAGTGCCATGAGAACCAGAAAGTGCTGCTTCCGATCGGGCCTAAAGCGCGCAACCTGAACCGTGACTACGCTTACGAGAACGGCGCCGAAAATCAGCTTGAGCACTGGGCCCGCGTGGGATATTTGCAGGCCTTGCCTGCGGCTGCGGCACGTCCCAAGGCCGCGAAGTGGGATGATCCGGGGAGTGGATCGGTGGCGGAGCGGGCGCGCGCCTATCTCGACAACAATTGCGCGCACTGCCATCAGCCCGGTGGACAGGCGGGCTACACCGGCCTCGATCTCCGGCTTACGCAGACCGATGTTGCTCACCTGGGATTTTGCAAGTCTCCGAACTCGGCGGGAGCGGTGGGCGCTCTACGCTATGACGTGGTGCCGGGACGCCCGGATGAATCCATTTTGATTTTCCGCTTGGAATCCACGGCTCCAAAAGTCTCAATGCCGGCGCTCGGCCGCGACGTGGTTCACGAGGAGGGTGTGAAGCTGATCCGTCAATGGATTGAGTCTTTGCCGGGCGGATGCGGGGAGGCTGGGACGCGCTCGATCCCTCTCGGTAGCCGCGGTAATCCGTTGCGGCCTGGCTAGCAAATGGCGCGATGCTCCCCGGATCAGAGAGCGGTTGCCGTGCGAAAAGGATTCATTTCAAAAAATCAGGGGGGAAGCATTTTGGCTTCTCCCCCGTTGGCTTTTGCTGATGTTTTTCCGCGGCGAACCTAGGGCTGGTCGAGTTCCACATCATCACCCAGATGCACGCTTTCCATGGCAAAAACAACCATGCCGGTGGAGGTGGTCGGGGTCGTTGAAATGATCACGACCTCGCCCACGGCGCGGCGCGGCAGATCACGCACGTGGATCACCGGGCCACCGGTCTTGGTGAAGATATTGGGATCGATCGCCGCCTGGTGCAATTGAGTATCTTCGTTGGTCGACGCTTTGAAGGAGAGCGATTCGGTCGGGTCATGCAGGTCGGATTCGTAGCTGCGTACCGCGCGGAAGTAGTCTCCCGGTTTCACACCCTGATTGGAACCCACATTCAGATACACCTTAACTCCGGGACCAATCTCGGAATCGAAGTCCTTCGCCATTGCGATCCGTCCGGTCAACTTGCTGCTCGCCGGCAAGAAGCGATCGAAGCGCAAAGGAGGATGAAAGGCAGGAGTTGGCTTTTCGACGTAAGGGATGACAAAGTCTCCCGGATTCACAGGGTCACAGCTCATTTCGATTTCGGCAATGGCCATTTTGCTGCGCGTATCGACGATGCGCACCCGAGCCAATTCGGAGTAGGGCTGGCCCATGGTTTTCAACAGCGCATGCTGACCGGCAAAGATTTCGTAGCGGTTGGGGTCGCGAAGTTCGCGCACAACCGTGTACTTCTGCCCAACCTGGTAGCCTTTTCCCGCCAGATACACCACTTCGCCGTTGCTATTCTTGGTCACGCTTGGAGTGTACAAATCACCCGCCACGAAATTGGCATTGGGAATGAGTTGTTTGCTGACGAAGCCGGCGCAGGCCAGGTCGACAGGCGTCGGTGTTTGTATGCGCTCAAAAGGAAAAGTGACTGTAGTGGGCTCCGTCCCGGCTGGCGCATTGAGTGCCGGATGAGTATCCGCAGGATCCTGGGCACGAGCCATGACGGCCAGACACAAAATCAGCAACAGGCGTGTTTTCTTCATGTTACCTCCAGAGCCAGAACCGGAAACCAGCCGGCGCTGTAGCTCCGTTGATTGCACAAAATAAAAGGACTTACAGCCCGGACAGTAACAACAGCGGCGAGGACGGTCAAGGTTACTCTGGTGTCATGCGCGATACGTTAAATAGTTTTTTCGGGAAAAATTCGCAATCCATAGTTGCATCTGGAATTGCAGGCCTGTAATATCGCGCCACTCTCATATTAATGATGACCGCAACATCTAATAGCTATGTCGCCCGCCTCCGGCCTTTGCGGTTGCCCCGCGTGTGCGTGGCCGTTATCGGCTCCGATCCTGCCGAGATGCTGGACAAGGCGGAGGCCCTGGTTCGCGACAACACCTTTCTCGAGTTCAGGTTAGACTACCTGGCTCGCCCGGCGCTGGCGCTTGCCAAAATCAAGCAGTTCGCCGAATATCATTCTCATGTGGTGGCTTTGGCGACCTGCCGCCGGGCTGCCGCAGGGGGGAAATTTCGGGGCTCGGTGACCTCGCAGCTCGACATTCTGGCCAAAGCCGCAGCAGCGGGGTGCCAGGTCGTCGATCTGGAACTGCAGAGCGCGGTGCGCTGCAAACCCGAGCAATTGCGACGCTTGCGCAGCCAGGCTGGTCTGATCCTTTCGCATCACGATTTCCGGGCGACCAAGAATCTGGAAGAAACGCTGGAAAAGATGGTCGCCATCTCCGCCGATTTCTATAAGATCGTCAGCACCGCGACCACGCTTTATGACAACGTGCTCATGATGAAGTTCCTGGAAAAGAACAGCGATAAGCACTCGCTGATCGGCGTCTGTATGGGGGAGCAGGGGATCATCAGCCGCGTGCTCGGAGTCCGCGCCGGCAGCCTGTTTACCTTTGCCGCCGTGAGCCAGGACGAGAAAACCGCGCCTGGGCAGGTCACCGCGCAGGATTTGCGCGGCACTTACCGTATTGAACAGGTCGATGCCGCGACCCGAGTTTACGGAGTTGCAGGCGATCCGGTGGCCCATTCCCTTTCTCCGGCAATCATGAATGCGGCGCTGCGGCGTGAAACCGTCAATGGGGTCTACGTGCCGTTGCACGCCAAGACCTTGAAAGATTTGCTGGCCTGCGTTCGCGATATTCCGATCCACGGTCTTTCCGTCACCATGCCCTATAAGACCGCCATTTTGTCGCACCTCGACAATACCGACTCCCATACCACCAAGATTGGCGCCTGCAATACCGTGGTGCGAGCCCAGGACGGGAATCTCTACGGCTTCAATACGGATACTGCCGGGGTGGTTAGGCCGCTGGAGCAACGGATCACGATCGAAGGCGCGAAAATTCTGGTTCTAGGAGCGGGAGGCGCGGCACGGGCGGCGGTGTTTGGACTCAAGGAACGAGGCGCCGAGGTTTACGTAATGAATCGCACCCCGGCCCAGGCGCTGAAACTGGCGCGCTCCGCCCGAGCCCGGACCTTAAAGCGAGCTGACCTGAAGAAATTCAGCTTTGACGTCATCATCAACGCCACACCCGTAGGCATGGGCAATTCGCACGAGTCGCCGTTGAATCAGGATGAAATCAAGGCACGCTACGTCTTCGAGATGATCTACGACCCGCCCGAGACCCGTTTGATGAAGCTGGCTCGGGCAGCGGGGGCAGAAGTGATCCCGGGAGTCGAAATGTTCGTGCAGCAGGCGGCGCGGCAATTTGAAATCTGGACGGGCAAGCCAGCGCCCTGGGACGAGATGCTGCGCGTAGTCACGAAGATCCTTGAAGAGCGAGCCGCCGCTAAGAACGGCAACCATGACGCCAAGAAGCGGTAGATACTGAACGCCCGCTGATCTCCGCCGATCGCTGACACAAACGCGATAAGCTCTGAGAAAAAGCTCATCCAGAACCCGGTTCATGTCGGTGTCATTTAGACGACATCCGATTCTTTCGAAAGGCATGCAGAATCATTGCGCTGCTGATCGCGAAACTGCCCACTGCTCCCAGCGCCATGACCTCGGCCATCTGCCAACTCAAACCTAGGAAGTCAGCAAAAAACGCAGTCAGGGCAAACCCTACCCCGAGAATGTTCAGCCATTTGGGCGCGTGTACCGGGTTGCTGTGCTCCCGATTATAGAAGCGGAGTTGAAGCAGCACCGCAGCCAATCCGATGGCAGCTACCACCACCACTGCCAGCGGGCTAAAGAAGGCGCTGCGTTTGGTGTACAGCACCACCACAGCGAGCCCGCAACACAGTAAGGCGGAAGCAATCACGGTCCAGCGGCGAGAATAGGATCGGTCGTCGGCCACGAGGTTTTGTTCCTCGCATTTATACAGGGGTTTGGCAATGGATTCAAACCTGCTGAACCTCGGGGAGTCTTCTTATCCACCTCCCCCTGCTACCCATTCAGCTTGCCGGGTGTCGCTGTGGCTGACCGCATAGAGAGCGAGTTCGACACGGCTGGAAATCCCCAGCTTATCGAAAATATGGAACACGTATTTTTTTACCGTGTGTTCGCTAAGCCCGAGCTCGCGGGCTACCTCGCGGTTGCTGAGCCCATCCGCAACCAGTGCCACGACTTGCTCTTCGCGCGGGGTGAGTAAGCGAATCCCATGAGCGTTCAGCACCCGCAAAGAGGGCACCTGGGTTACGGTCTCGATCAGATACTGCAGCTGCTCACTATTGGCCCACACTTGCCCCTGATGAACACTCTGGATGCACTTGCAGAGCAACCGAAATGGATAGTCGGCAAAACAGAATAATCCTTTGACGCCGGAGCGGAAAGCATTCACCACGGATTCGCGATTCGATTCGCTCATCACCAGAACCTTGGCGATTCGCGGGTGAGCTAGATGCAAACGTCGAACGTTGGTCATATCCTGGCCGGCTAGTTTGGGATGATCGACATTCATGAGAAGGACATCGACGTGAAAATCGGCAACGGCTCTCAAGATGACATTCGTTTCTACGCCGCAAGAATGCACCCGAAACTCGGGCCGACGCCGCAGCGCGCCCACCAGCAGCTGGCACTGCATCTGATTGGAGTCAGCGACCAGGACGCCGATCGTACCCGAAGGACCAACGCGCACGGGCTCCATAGGCTCACATCCACGTTATAACTAGCACGTTAATGATAAGGACAGCATCGATCAGAATGCTGTGACGGTGCCACGCCCGGCGAATCTTATTTGTGTGGAAAACCTCGCAGCAACCAGAATGAATCTGATTTTTCCCGATACTGCACTGGAGCATCGTTGATAAACAGCGTTTGTTCATAGCCACCGTTTGGCAGGAATCGCAAATCGGCCCCAGATGTTTGCGCAGCGCTTTCGTCAAGTCAACTTTCGCGGGTACAACTAAAGTAGTGGGTTCTGAACTACCCCGGAACCAGGAAGTGTAAGCTCTTGTGCGCTCCAAAGCCCTTACTTTCATGGCTTGCGTTGCCGCCGCGATGGGACGACGAAGCGACGCAGCCTTCAGCTTGACAGGATACGTTTGTGTATGGCGCTTCCCATGTCTTGTCACCTCTGGCTCGTCGCGCTAAGTTTCAGTGGGTTCGGCACTCTATAGAAAGGTTGCAGTTCCTCGATAGCAAGTCGAGGCCTGAACGAAAAATGAAGATCAGCCGTGGTGCGGTTCATTGCGTTCTGGCTCTCAACTGCTGCCTTGTGCAGCAGGGGTTGGTGGCAGCCATAGCCCAGACCAAGCAGCCGAATCCGGCCGCCGGACAAACCGGGCCAGTGGCAGCCACGAAATCCGGTATGGCGGACGGCCGAATGAGTCCAGCCCTGACGGGGGTGCGCCGTCCGCTTTACCGGCTTTGCAAGAGCGATATAGTTACGATTTCTTTCACCTTCTCACCCGAGTTCGACCAAACCACGAGCGTGCAGCCGGACGGGTACCTGAATTTGAAAGGTGCGAAACAATTGGTTGCTGAAGGCATGACCGTTCCCGAGTTGGAAGCAGCCATCAGCCGCGCCTATGCCGGCGTGTTGCATGATCCCGAGGTCACGATCATGCTTCAGGATTTCGACAAGCCCTATTTCATCGTGGGCGGCGAAGTGAGTCATCCCGCGAAATACGAATTACGCTCGGATATCAGCGTCACCGAGGCGTTAGCGATTGCCGGTGGACTTACGCCGCGAGCCAAACACTCGCAGGTCGTGTTATTTCGGAGGGTTTCCGATGATCTCGTCGAGTCTCACTTACTGGATGTAAAGGAGATCATGAAATCGCGAACCTTGGCGGAGGACATTCGCCTCAAACCGGGCGACTTTTTATTTGTACCGCAAAACCTGATTTCCAAGATCAAACAGTACTTGCCTACGTCCAGCATGAGCGTTTACGCGAGTCCGACACAGTTCTAGGAGGAGCTGTTGGCCGCGATTCGGGGCGAGTCCGACAATGAAGCAACAGAATCAGAAATGCAGCGGACATTCATATGCCGGAGGACCTTAGAATCATTCCGAGATCGGCGTCCGTGCCCTCCCCCACCTTGCGCGACTTGCTGTCCGTCGTATTTCGACAACGCCGTTTGGCGGCAACCTCGTTTTTCGGAATCTTTTTTGCGATATTTCTGTACGGGTTAATTGCGCCTCCCTACAAATCAGAAATGAAAGTGTTAGTCCGCCGGGGACGGGTCGACCCCGTGGTCACTTCGACGCCCAGCCAGGCGGAATTTGAACGCGAGGGTGTGACCGAAGAGGAAATGAACTCAGAAGTGGAATTGCTGCACGACGATGAAATCCTCCGCACGGTGGTGCGGCGTGCCGGGCTGATTTCCGAGGGGCATTCGTGGTTCTGGAGCCTGTTCGGTGATAACCCGGAAAGACAGCTGGCACGGGCGGTGCGCCGGATTGATAAACGGCTGACCGTTGAACCGGTCAAGAAAGCAACTCTCATCACCGTGAGCTACAAGTGTTCCGATCCGCTTCAAGCAGCAAAGATCCTTCATTCACTGGCTTCCGCATATCTGGAGCGCCACGAACAATTACATCGCCCTTCGGGAGAGTTTAAATTCTTCGACGAGCAGGTCGTTCAGTCGCGTGGGGCCCTAGAGGACGCGGAGTTGCAACTGATGCGGTTTGGCGCCGATCAGGGGGTGACTTCGGCCTCTCTAGAGCGTGACTTGGCGCTCCAGAAGCTGAGCGAAGCGGATGCGGATGCTCGCCAAACCCAGGTTTCGATCGCAGTTTCCACCGAGCGAGCGCGCATCTTGGAGAAAAAACTGGGCTCGTTGCCCGAGCGGATCACGACCGTTATGCGTGACTCCGACAATCCCCAACTGATGCAGAAAATGAAAGCGCAGCTGCTCGAATTGCAGTTGAATCGGACGGAACTACTTGCCAAGTACCAACCCGCCTACCGGCCGGTTCAGGAGATCGAGCAGGAGATTGCGGAAACCAAAGCTTCGATCGCGGCCGAAGACAAGGCTCCAATCCGGGAACGCACCAGCGATCAGCACCCCGATCACGAGTGGGCAAGAGGCGAATTATTAAGGACCCAGGTCGAACTAACCGCAATGACCGCGCATGCCACCGCCGAGAACATCTTGCTGGCGCACTACCGGGAAGCAGCGAGTCAACTCGGCGATCGCGCCATCGAGCAGGAGCAGTTGATGCATGATCTGAAGGCGACCGAGGAAAAATATCTCTTGTACCTGAACAAGCGCGAGGAAGCAAGGATCGGAGACGCACTGGATCAAGGGGGCATTCTCAATGTGACCATCGCCGAGCAACCAGCAGTTCCGGCGCTGCCTGAGCTTTCCGCAGTGGGCTTCGGATTCATGGGCTTGGCGGGCGCAAGTACTCTAAGCGTCACGCTGGCTTTCGTTGCCGACTACCTGAATCCAGCCTTCCGCACTCCCGATGAAATCGTGGCCTATTTGGGAAGTCCGGTGCTGGCTTCGCTGCCCCGAAGAAACGGATAAAAATATGCGCATTAAAACAATGCAGATCGAACGCGGTGGAGTTGGGTACGACCTGTCGCAGGACTGAGTGGGAAATCGCAGGAATACTTGCTCGAGGAAAGGGACCATGAGCACATTCGTCGATCTATTACCGCAGACGCTGGATGAGGTGTACGAGCCGGCCACTATCGAGGTCGAACGCGAGGAATACCGCGAGACCCGACCCTCGGTTTGGGACTATGAATCCTTTGCCGAGGAGCAGATCCGCGGCTTGGTACGGCAGGTATTTCTGCCGGGTTGGCCAAAACCTGCGCGCCAGGTGGTTCTAAGCCCCGTGGACTCGGAAACGGACATCAGTTCGATCTGCATGCAGGTGGGCCTGGCACTTTCCGCACAAGTGCGGGGAACCACCTGCCTGGTAGAGGCAAATCTGAGCAGCCCCGGATTGGAACCGGTGGTCGAGAAAAATGGCCACGATTTGATCGCGGCTCAGAAGACGTCCGCAGTTCGAGATCCGTCTTGCCAACTCGCCAACCAACTGTGGCTCATCCCGCGGAGTGCCTTTATTGACGAAAATGAAAATGGCTTGTCGGGCTCGTGGCTGCGCGAACGGCTGGCCGAATTGCGCCGCACCTTCGATTACACAATCCTCTACGGGCCGCCCGCCGCCGTTGGCAGCGAGGCAGCACTGCTGGCCAGTCTTTGTGACGGCATAGTGCTGGTTGTCCGGGCGAACTCCACACGGCGCGTGGCTGCCCAAAAAGTGAAGGAAAAACTGCACGCGGCCAATGCCCGTTTGCTGGGAGCGGTCCTCAGCGAGCGGACATTCCCCATCCCGGAAACAATTTATAGAAAGTTGTAGGACTGGATGTGCGGAGCTACAGCACAACTTCAATGGCGGTTTAATGTTGAGCACGAAACAAGAATTCTGGTCGGAGGAAAACTAGAAACTTCGTGGAAAATAGAGCAAAAATCAGTCGGGACTCAATTAGCGGAGCCGCGCTCAAAGAATCGTCTTGATGACAGCTGTACCCAACCTTTCTATACCGTCTGCTCTTCAACGAGCTCAGTGGTACTCGATCCAAACCCGGTACCGCTTTGAAAGAAAAGTGACGGCTCAGCTTCAACGCAAAGGCCTGCGGACGTTCCTTCCGCTGCTCGAAGAGTTCCACCGTTGGAGTGATCGCCGTCAACCCGTGTACGTTCCGCTGTTCTCCGGCTACACCTTCGCACATTTTGATTTGTCAGCCGGATTGCGGATGGAACTCTTGCACACTGAAGGCGTGATTGGTCTGGTCACCTTCCGAGGAATAGGAATTCCGATTCCCGCGAAGCAAATCGACGATCTGCAAAGGCTACTATCCCAGAAGGTCCCGTGTGCCCTCCACGCTTTTCTAAGGGTCGGACAAAAGGTAAGGATTCGAGGTGGCTGCCTCGATGGCCTGGAAGGAATTCTGGCGCAGCGCGGAGATAAGAACCTGGTGATCTCCCTCGAATCGATCCAGCGCGCGGTCGCCATCACCCTCGAAGGATACGAACTGGAAATGATCTGAAGTGCATTCCCCGGTAAATATCAGGCCCGTGACCCCGATCCGCAGTTTTGCGTCTCCGTCCCGTCTAATCCCCGGGGCGCAAGCATCGGCGAGCGGGGTTCCCCGGAAGAAATCCTCTACCACTGTTGATGGGCGATTCTGGGATTGGCAAGGCCAGGACGGACTCGGAGAACCGCGGAAGCGCCAACTCTCGGAGGTTCTCGCCGAGGCTTTCTTTCCAAGGCTTTCGGTTCGCGGCCCGCACTGGAATCTGGCTCGGCAAGTGAGTGCGGACTTTCTACTGATCATCCTCGGCTTTGCCGCGGTGGGTCATCTGATGTTGTTCTTGGAGTTTGCCATCCGCCACGACCCGGCGGCATTGCTCCGTCCCGAACCGTTTCCCATCGCCGGGCCGGGATTGCTCCTACTCTATGGAGCTCTGTTTACCTTGCTGGGTTTTTCGGAGCACCTTTATCATCCCGAAACGGTCCAGGTGCCCCGGCGGGAGAGATTAGTGCTGGCTAAAGTTGTCTTTTGGTCCGCCGCGCTGGTGATCGCGTCGGTGGGTTGGTCGGGTCCCCACTTGATCTCCCTTACAACACTTGCCGCGAGCGCCCCTCTGAATTTTCTGATTATGCTCGCCTGGAGACGGCGCGGCCGACGCATGCCTGCACACCAGGCTCAAAGCCGACGCGACGTAAGGAACGTGCTCATCATCGGAGCGGGACAGGTCGGCCGAAAACTCGCGACTCACATGAGCGAGGACGTTTCCTGCACGCGCGCGTTCATGGGCTTTCTTGACGAGGATGAGCCCGTCGGTGGCGATGTACGGGGGCGGCTGAAAGACCTGGCGCGCATCGCACGCAGCAATTTCGTGGACGAAATTATTCTCACTCCGCACCAGCCCGACTTGGCGCGGTGGGTCATTGGAGAGGCCCGGCGCAACCAGATCGATGTGAAAATGGTTCCCGACCTTTTCGGATTTGAGCCGGACGATCCGCTGGAGTTTGAGAAGTTCGGCAACATTCCAGTTCTGACTTTGCGCGAGGAACGCATGCCGGTCTTCAGTTTGTTCCTTAAGCGCATAGTCGACACGCTGACCGCCGCCTCGATCCTGGCATTTACGGCGCCATTACTCGCGATCATCGCGCTGGTGGTCAAGATCGAATCACCGGGGCCAGTGCTCTATCAGGCCCAGCGAGTCGGGCTAAAAGGAAGGCGGTTCCGATGCTACAAGTTCCGTACTATGGACGCCGCTGCGGACAAGCTGAAAGAACAGCTGCGAGCCAGCAACGAGCGCCAAGGGCCATTCTTCAAAATGGTCGACGACCCCAGAATTACTCGTGCAGGCCGATTCCTCCGCCGCTACAGCTTAGATGAATTGCCGCAGCTTTGGAACGTAATGCGCGGAGAAATGAGCCTGGTGGGACCGCGGCCCCATCCACTCGACGACTTCGAGCGCTACGACCTGGGTGATCTGCAGCGTTTGGACGTGCCGCCCGGGCTGACCGGGCTATGGCAGGTCACCGCCCGCCGCGATCCATCGTTTGAACGCGGCCTGGCGCTCGACCTGGAATACATCAGAAGCTGGACCCTCTGGAGAGACTTTCAGATTCTCTACAAGACGGTTTCCGTGGTCATAAACGGAAGCGGCATATAGCCATGTCTTCGACCGTATGTCCGGCGACTCGAATTCCGGCTGGCAGCGTCTTCGCGTGGGGAATCAGCGGTTCTTTGCGCCTGCTGCACCCATTGGTCGTGGCGCCGTCCTTGCTCTTCTTAGGCACGTTGGCGCTGATGCTTTTTCATCCACCCGATTTCAATTTCCATTCCATCGATCGGCTGGCGTTCGGGTTGCTGATTGTGGTCGTATTGCTGCGCGTATGTGTTCTGCGGCAACCGCTCCGATTCAGCGGTCCGGTGACATGGCCCATGCTGGCAATGCTTGCGCTTGCGTTCTATGGAGTGGTTTCGCAACCCAATGACGCCGAGACCTGGAGCCTCTTTGCCGCCAAATGGCTGGTGCCCTTCACCTTATATCAGCTGGCTGCCTACATTTTCGATGACACCCAATCGCGGCGAAGATTCGAGACGTTCGCTCTAATCGTGCTCGGATACCTGGGTCTTACCGCCATATTCTTTATGATCGATGCCAAGCAATTTATTTTTCCCCGCTACATTCTCGATGAGAGTTTGGGCTATCACGCTGATCGCGCGCGCGGACCATTCCTGCAGGCGGTAGCCAATGGGGTAGCGCTGAATTTGCTTGGCCTGCTTGCTCTCAATTCATTCCGGCGCAAAAGGCTGCGGGCTGTGCTCGCGTGTCTCTTCCTGGCTGCCTTGCCGCTGTCGATTCTTGCCACCAAGACCCGCGCTGTTTGGCTTTCTTTTGCTCTGTCTATTCTGGGGTTGCTCTTCTTTTCATCAAGCCGCCGTCTGCGGCGCGCCTGCCTCTGCCTCGTGCTCGTTGGTGGCATAGGACTCTCGATCGCCGTCATCTTTGCCGATCGCAACGCTTCCTTGACAGACCGGCTGCAAGAACCTGGCCCGGTCATCTTCCGAATGGAGATCTACGAAGCCGGCTGGGAGATGTTCCTGCAGAAGCCGCTTGCCGGATGGGGTGCGGCCGATATGCAGACCGAACTCTCCAAGAGAATCAGTGACTTCCACCAAGAGCAGTTCTTTTTTCACAATACCTATCTTGAAATTCTCGTCCAATACGGCCTTGTGGGTCTGGGCTTATATCTCTGGATTGTGGTCGATCTCTTCAAGCTCGGTCGACGACTGAATCGGTCCTCAACGTTCCCAGACGGCAGTTTTCTCGATCACGAATTCCGGACCACGGTGTGGCCTTTGCTCCTGGGCGTGTACCTGCTCAACGCATCGTTTGTGGTGATGAATTACCAATTCGTGAATGGGTTCCTGTTCACGCTGGCAGGCCTGCTGGTTGCACAAAATCGCCGCTGCGCCCAAACCCTCGCTTTGGCAAGTTGATGTCGACGGTTGCCTATCTCGTGAATCAATTTCCCTCCCCGGTCGAGCCCTATGTAACCGACGAAATTGACGAACTCCGCAGATGTGGCGTGACCGTGATCCCATGCAGCGCGCGCCACGCTGCCCGTGTCCTTGATTCCGACCTTAGAGCCTTCGCGATCGAAACTGTCTACCTGCAACCGCTCCGGTTCGGGCTGGTGATCCACGCCGTTTTCTTTTGCGTTCTGAAATTTCCCCTGCTCAAAGATTTCTTTTATCGCGCGCTGTTGCAGGGCAGGGAGCCGCTCCGGAAGCGGTCGCGCGCTTTTCTGCACACCTGGCTCGGAATCTACTACGCGCTCCTGATCAAGAGGTCGAGCCCTGAGCACATCCACGTGCACCACGGATATTTTTCCTCCTGGATCGCGATGGTCGCCGCGCGTCTGCTGGGAATTGGCTTCAGCATGACTTTGCACGGATCAGACTTGCTGCTGCACCCTGCGTTTCTCGATATGAAGCTGAAATACTGCGCGTTTTGCGTAACCATTTCCGACTTCAACCGGCGGCATATTCTCGAATGCTATCCCGAGATTCAACCGGCGAAGATCGTAGTTCGACGCATGGGGGTTGATCCCGGTAGCAATCGCGGCGAAGTTCCCCGCGCAGGCATGCTGACCATGCTCTCGGTTGGACGTCTGCATCCAGTAAAAAACCAAGCTTTCCTGGTTCGAGCGTGCCGGATGCTGAAGGACAGCGGACTGCCCTTCACCTGCCGGATCGCGGGCGACGGTGGGGAACGCGCATCCATCGAAGCGCTGATTCGCGACCTCGATCTCCAAGGCGAAGTCACCCTGCTGGGCCATTTGTCGCACCGCCAACTCGACACCCACTACGCCGCGGCCGATCTGGTCGTGCTCACCAGCCACAGCGAGGGCATTCCGCTGGTGCTGATGGAAGCCATGGCCCGTGGCAGACCCGTGCTCGCCCCCGCAATTACCGGAATTCCGGAACTGGTACAGGACGGCAAGAACGGCTTCCTGTATCGCCGAGGCTCGCTGCAGGACTTTGTGGCAAAAGTTGAGTTGGTCCACCACTCCGAGTCCGCACTCGGCCCACTTGGCCGTGCGGCCCGCCAGCACGTGCTTGAGCATTTCAATCGTCAAAAAAATCTGGCAGCTTTAGGCAACCTCATTCTTGCGCATATTAGCCCTGACCATATCAACAGAATCACCGAGCGTCCTTCCCATGAGAATTCTCTACTGCAATAAATACAATTTCCCTTTCAGCGGCACGGAGGTTTACATGTTCGAGCTGATGGACTTGATGCGCGCCCAAGGCCACGAAATCGCGCTCTTTTCCATGGCGGACCCTCGCGGCCGCTCCACTCCCTACGACCAGTACTTCGTGCCCCACATCGATTTCAAAAGCCCTCCCCCGGGATGGATGGCGCGGGCCAAACTCGCAGCCCACGCCATCTATTCCACAGAAGCTCGGCGGCGGCTGCGCAAGCTTATTGCCGCTTTCAGGCCCGACGTCGCGCACGTGCGCAACATCTATCACCACCTCTCGCCCTCGATTCTTTGGGAGCTCAAGGCCCAGGGCGTGCCTGTGCTCTATCACCTGAACGATTTCAAACTGCTTTGCCCGGCGTACAACATGGTGGCGAAAGGACGCGCCTGCGAGCGCTGTCGCGGCGGCCATTTCAGGCACGTTCTCACCGAAGGCTGTTACGCTGGGCCACCGGGCTCGACCCTGCTGCTGATGGCCGAAGCCTATTTCCATCGTTGGTTGGGAACATACCGGAAATGCATCGATCAGTTCCTGACTCCCAGCCGTTTCGCTCGCGACAAGCTCGTGCAAAACGGGTTCAGTGCAGAGAAGATCGCTGTCCTCCCCCATTTTCAGAAAGTGCCGGGCCAGGCTCCCCCCAACGCTGCATCGAACGCCCCCATTCTCTACTTCGGCCGCCTCTCGCCCGAAAAAGGAGTCGCCGATCTCTTGTGGGCCATGAAGCATTTACCGCAGGTCCAACTCCAGATTGCCGGCGACGGCCCGCAGCGACCCGAACTCGAAAGCCTGGCTCGCGACCTCGGCTTGACCAACGTCAAGTTTGCCGGCCACGTGGGCGGCAAAGTTCTGGACTACATGATTGCCTCGTCCCGCTTCACAGTCCTGCCCTCGCGAGCGTATGAAACCCTCGGCAAGACTATTCTCGAATCTTATGCGTGGGGACGCCCAGTGGTGGCCTCAGACCTCGGATCCCGGCGTGAACTGGTCGACCAGGGCGAGACCGGGCTTTTATATCCAGCGGGAAACGTTGAGCAATTGGGGAAGGCCATTTCGTTTCTCGCGGAGCGGCCAGAGTTAGCCGCTCAAATGGGAGTCACAGCGCGCCGATTCGTGCAAACCCAACACGCTCCGGAAGCCCACTATCGCGCAATGATGCGGCTCTATACCCAGATGAGGCCTTGGCCGCCGAAAGCGAAGAAAATCGCAGCCCCTGCTGCCGCACCACCGCTTCGTGTCGCATTTATCGGCGGACGCGGCACAGTTTCCAAGTACAGCGGGATCGAAACTTACTACGAGGAAGTCGGCAAGCGGCTGGTGGAAATGGGCCATGAAGTCACCGTCTATTGCCGCAGCTACTTCACTCCTCCGCAGCCGAAGCACGAAGGAATGCGGCTAGTTCGGCTGCCCACGTTTCGCTCCAAGCATCTGGAGACCTTCGTGCATACCTGGTTGAGCACGGTCCATGTAATGTTCAGCGGTTGCGAGATTGTGCATTATCACGCTCAGGGTCCAGCGCTGTTTTCGTTCTTTCCGCGCCTCGTGGGGAAGAAGACGATCGTGACCGTTCAGGGACGAGATTGGCAACGCAAGAAGTGGGGACGCTTTGCCTCGTTCACGCTTCGCCTGGGAGAACTCGCCTCGGCGCGGCTGCCCAACCGTACCATGGTGGTTTCGCGGGCTCTGCAACAGCATTACCAGGCCACATACGGAGTCCAAACCACCTACGTCCCCAATGGCTCTGTGCTTCGCAAACGGGTCGCTCCGTCACAAATGGCAGAGTGGCGACTCGAACCCGACAATTACATTTTGTTCTTAGGCAGGTTTTCTCCCGAAAAAAATTGCCATTTGCTGATTGAAGCCTACGAAAAGCTCGACACCGGCGCGAAACTCGTGCTAGCTGGCGGCTCGAGTTATGCGAACGCCTACGTCGACCAATTGCGCAAGCACCAAAGCGAGCAGATTCTTTTCCTCGACTGGGTTCGCGGGCCCGCTTTGGACGAATTATTAACCAACGCTGCGCTGTTCGTTTTGCCCTCTGATCTGGAAGGCCTCTCGCTGGCTTTGCTGGACGCCATGGGCGCCGCCGTCTGCGTGCTGACCAGCGACATTCCCGAAAACCGCGAAGTGATCGAGGGCGCTGGCTTTACCTTCCAACCGGGAGACGCAACCGACTTGGCGCGGATGTTACGTTTCCTGCTTTCCGATGCCCACGCCCGCACCATCGCGGGGCGAGATGGACAAGCGCGAGTTCGGGAGAGCTACCTTTGGCCGCGCATCGCGGCCGAGATCGGAAACTCGTATGTGGAGCTGACCCACCGAACTGACGCGCGTGACGAATATTCCTCAGCCGAAGCTGCGGCAAGTGCACCTTCGGAACAAGTCGGCTAGCCTCGCCTTCCTGCCAGATTCTTGTCAAGCCCCCTACCCCCGCCAAAACCCGCCAACCTGCTGCATCCAAAGCAAATATATTTTCGCAAAGTTGAGGTATTTATACTTTGCAACCAGCTATCATAGAAGAAGCTGGATAAAACCCTGCCCATCTCGCCCGCTTTCCGAGCGGGTGGACGCCCTGGAGACGAGCTCGAAAATCCGAGTGGTTTAAAACGGGCTTTTTCTGCGGTATTTCGATTTTACCCAATCAATTCATAGTTTTACGCGGAAGAACCATTTCCTGCAACATACTCCAGCGCGAAGAAGTGCAGACGGTTCGATTTCACATACCCCAAAGCGAGGATCATCAGAATGCCGCTGCTTGCGTTCCAAGGAACCGCCCGACCACTATCGGCTGATGGGCTCAGCGCCGTTAGCGGCAAACTGGGAGTGCACGCTCCTGAACTTTGGACCGTGCTGGCGGTCGAAACCGCAGGCTGCGGATACCTGCCCGACCACCGGCCGCAAATTCTCTACGAGCGCCATATTTTTCACCGCCTGACAAACGGCAAATATGACGACGGCGATATCAGCGACCCAATCGCCGGACGATACGGCCCATCCGGAGCGCATCAATATGATCGCTTAGCACTCGCCATCGCGAAGGACCGCACTGCCGCGTTGCAGAGCTGCTCCTGGGGCATCGGCCAGATTATGGGCGAGAATTATGCTTTGGCAGGATTCTCAGACGTGGAACAAATGGTCGCAGCCATGTGTGAGTCGGAAGACCAACAGCTCGCCGCGATGGGTAATTTTCTGCTTCGTTCTCGGCTCAACATTCCCCTACAAACGCACGATTGGGCCTCGTTCGCTCGCGGCTACAACGGCGCTGATTACGCCATCAACCGCTATGCCATTCGCCTGAACGCCGAATTCCACAAGTGTTGCGCTGGGGGACTTCCTGATCTGAATGTGCGTGCTGTGCAGCTCTATCTCAAGTATCTTCATTTCCATCCGGGACAGGTCGACGGCATCGCGGGAAGTCTCACTTGGTCAGCGCTGGCTGATTTCCAGACGCAGCATCGACTGCCGAAGACACATACCATCGACGCTGAGACAGTAGCCCAATTGTCAGCGGTAAATGAAGAAACAAGCTGAGGACAGAGATTTGGCAACTGCCAACCGTTTCTTGCTCCTTCCTGCACCAGACTCGCCCCGCAAGTATAGAATGTTGGCTCGACGAGGGATGAGCATGCGTCATGTCCATTTCGTTCTCGCTGTAGCATGCCTGCTTGGATGGGTCTCGGCACAATCGCAGAACGGCCCCGCGAAGATCGGTTCGTCGGCCGTGTGGCAAGTCACGCCGCAGTTCCTTGCCACTGCTCACGCTGCCTGCGACAATTCATCCCCGGCCGCGGGATGCATGATCGACCAAATGGCCAAAGCGGGCGCCCCGGCCGACGCGGTGGGCTTCACGCGTGAACTTTTCAAGCAAAGTCACGGGGAGTTCGGCGTCATGACTGGTTTCCAGAATCAAGCCCCGATTGCCATCGCCTGGATCACCTATCCCCTGCGCGCTAACACCAATTACGGCCTCTTGCTGGTGAATGGAAAACCTCCCATTCTCAATGTCGAGGATCTGAGTTTGCTCGACACTAAAACCATGAAACGGAGTTTCCAGTTTCAGGATCTCAAGAATCAATTTCCTCAAGCCGACGTGTGGCCGGGCGACCGTGACGGAAAAACTTGGCCCAACTCGCAAGCCGGACCCAACGGCGGAATCCAGTTTGTGGTGAGCTATCCCTTGCGCAACGGATGTCACGCCTGCGCCAGCGCCGGATCCGCCCTCTTCAACTGGAACTTCGATGCACAAAGCAAATTCCTCGGGACCACATTCCTGGGGCTGCTCTCCCCGCCGCTGAAATAGGGTTTGCTTCGTGTCGTCTGCTAAAACACAACAAAGAGGTTGCGAAAAACTCTTCCAGCGCTGCCCTAAGTCCTTGAAGGTCGATGTATGGCGCCCCTCAGGGCTCTAGCCGCCGATCTTGTAGTTTTTCCGCAACCACTAAAATCGTGCCCGTTCACGAACCCCAAAACCAAACTCTGGCGCCCGAAGGCGATTTTAGGCTAAAGTATCTTTATTGCCAGTAGGTACCTTTTTGTAACCTGGCATTCCTTTGGAGGCTTTGGATGGAAGAGTTCTATTGTCCGGTAAAGTTGACCGCTGACGTCATCGGCGGCAAATGGAAGCCGCTCATTTTGTTTTATCTCGAGAGCGGAACGAAGCGATTCGGCGAACTGCGGAGGCGGATCCCCGGCCTGACGAAAAAAATGCTCACTCAACATCTCAGGGAGTTGGAACGCGACCAGGTGGTCCACCGCAAGGTCTACGCCGTTGTGCCTCCCAAGGTCGAGTATTCCTTGACTCGTCACGGAGAAAGTCTAAAGCCGATTCTCAAGCTCATGTCGGCGTGGGGTGCCAAGCACCGTGCTCGCTACGGAATTCCAAAGGCTCAGAGTCGCGCTCCGAAGACTTCCGCGACCATTAAAAGGTTGTCGTCATCTGTAGAGGAGGCGCTTGCCAGCTGATTTCTTGCCGAAGAATTCCTGCCAACGCCTAGCCAAGGAGTCGCATGAGCGGTCGCGCTAAAGCTTTGTTGTCGCAATTCGACGACGCCTGGCTCATCGATGGGGTCCGCACGCCTTTTGCGGACTACAACACGGTACTGGGGCTGATCTCTCCGATCGATCTGGGCATTAAGGTCGCACGAGAAATCTTTCACCGCTCCGGCATTACGCCGGAGTCAGTTGGCACCGTCGTGGCTGGCAACATGGCACAAGCCAGCTTTGATGCATATGTGTTGCCGCGCCATATCGGTATTTACTCCGGAGTTCCGATTGAAGTGCCCGCGCATCTAGTGCAGCGAGTGTGCGGAACTGGCATCGAAGCTATTCTGCAAGCCGCAGATGCCGTCAGGTTGGGCAAGGTGGACTTGGCTCTAGTCGTTGGGACCGAATCGATGTCGAGGAACCCGATTGCTGCGTACACGCACCGCGGCGGGTTCCGTATGGGACAGGTGGAATTCAAAGATTTCCTGTGGGAGGCGCTGCTCGACACTTGTCCCGGAGTGAGCATGGGAGGCTCGGCAGAAACTCTGGCCAAGCGTTACAAGATTTCACGCGAAGAAGCGGATCAGTTTGCAGCGGAAAGCTTCAGCCGGGCCATTGCCGCGCAAGAGAGTTGCTTTCTAAGCGGAGAGATTGTTCCCGTAGTCAATGAAAGCTTCGAATGCGACGGGTACAACTCGCGCGGCATCCGCCTTCCGAAGAAAGTCGAATCGTTCAATCAGGACAGTCACGTGCGGCCCTCCCCGCTTGAGGTACTGGCCAAGCTTCCCCCCGCTTTCGGCGGCGTGCAGACGGGGGGCAACAGCTCTGGCATTGTGGACGGTGCGGCTGCAACCCTGGTCGCGTCGAGCGAATTCGCGCGCAAACACAATAAACCGCTATTAGCCAAAGTGATCGCAGGGGCAGTCGTTGGCGTTCCTCCAGAAATTATGGGGATCGGCCCAGTTCCGGCGATTCGAGCCGTCCTCGAAATCAGCGGGCTCCGCATGGATCAGATCGACTGCGTCGAAATCAATGAGGCATTCGCGGCGCAAACCCTCGCCTGTGAGCGCGAACTCGGCCTGGACCACGCCAAGCTGAACGTCAATGGCGGAGCCATCGCCATCGGCCATCCTCTGGCAGCCACGGGCGTGCGCTTAGCCGTTACGCTGGCGCGCGAACTGAAGCGGTCGAACGGAAAATACGGAATCGCTTCAGCCTGCATCGGCGGAGGCCAGGGGATTGCATTGCTAGTGGAAAACGCCTGAATCTCACGCCGGCCAGATGCTCAACGCGGTCTTGCAAAGAATCTGCTGTTTGATTTCCTCTTTGAGCGGCAGCGCGCGAAAATCATCAAGATTCTTTTTGATGTCGGGAACACCCGGCCCGGGCCAGTCCGTGCCAAACAAGGTTTTGTGTGCGATTTCATCCAGACGGGGAAAATATTTCAGCAGGGTCTTAGGTGGGATTCCGCTGATGTCAAGGTAGACATTGGGATGGCGGCGAAGCAGGAAGAACGCCGTGTGCATCCACAAGGGACGGCCTCCGTGGGCCAGCAAAATCTTCATCTTGGGAAAATCGACAGCGACATCGTCAACAAAAATCGGATCGCCGTAGCGATTGCGCGCCCCGCGAAAAATCGACGTGCCGGTGTGAAACATGACGGGAATTCCATTGGCTTCGGCGGCCCGATAAATCACTTCCAGTTCGGTTACACCATTCTGATAGTCATTCGGAAACAGAAGCTGGTGGGGAGGGTGAATCTTGATCATCCGGATCTTGAGCCGCAGAAGATGCTCGACATCGGCCAGGATGTTCTGGCTCTGGCGCGGGTGCAGGCCGCCGCAGGAGATCAATCGCTTCGGGTTTTCTTTGACGTAGTCAGCGATCCACTGATTCACTTCAGCCGTAAAACCAATCACTTCAGGGGCAACGTAATTGATAAGCACGGCACGATCGATGCCCACGGCATCCATGTGTTTGAGAAACGCTTTTGGCGAGCGGCAGAATTCGGCGATCTGCTCATAGTTGTGCCGCTTGCGGCGGATCAACTCCAGGGCGTCGGGATGGAACATTTCCATCGGCGCAATGTGGATGTGGCAGTCGGTAATCAAGTTCGTCGTCAGTTCTTCGTGGCAACCGCCACAACGCAGCGGCTGCTCCGACTCAACCCATACAACGGTTCGTTCATCGTTTCACAGAGGACTTAACGCCGGCCAGAAATATTTCGCCTACCTGACGAGCCAGAGCGCTCGCGTCGGGATCGACCTGCGGCTTGTACCAGGTGTAGATCCAGTTCATCATCCCGAACAGACTCAGCACCGCGACACGGGTGTTGAACTCCAATCCCTTTTGCTGTTTGAGCGCCTCCACCAGGTCGGAGCAACAACGGTAGTACCGGCGCTTGAGCGCCTTTACTTCGGTACCGAGGTTGCCAGCCAGCACGTCATCTTCTTTAGAAAGCACTTTCGTGGCCTTGTAGTTCTCGGCCAGGAAATATTCAAAGTGGTTCAGGATGAAAGCGCGCACCCGGGCTTCGGCATCGCTTGCGCCTTCCAAACGCTTTTGCAGCCGCTCCACAACCACTGTGAAATAGTGCTTCTGAATCAGGTAGAGTAATTCTTCTTTGGATTCGAAGTAATAGTAAAGGCCGGCCAGCGAGAGCCCCGTGACCCGTGACAAGTCACGCATCGAAGCAGCCTCGTAACCTTTTTCATAAAACACTGCGGTGGCATGATCGAGAATTTTGGACAAGCGCCGGTCAAAGCGCGTAACGGGACGCGAGTTGGGCAGGCCGGAAGTGACAGGGCCGCTGCTCATCTATCGAACGTTCGTTAATCATAGCCAAAAATCGGTAAGATGAGCAAGTGTTTCGTGCCTGTTGGCCGCGATGCCGCAAACACACTATCGTACGTCCGTTACAATTTGCAGGTTGCAAAACGGCTGTCATCCTTTTATTACTGCGAATGGCTGCAGAGGATCTCAGGTGCCAGCTTCCGTGATCGCGAAAGGCTCTCGATGCAAGGCACGATGATGAATTACCCGTTGACGCTCACACATATTCTTGAGCGCGCGGGCCGGATTTTTCCTGAGCAAGAGATCGTTTCGCGCCTGCCGGATCATTCTTTGCATCGCTGCACCTACGCCAACGTCTACCGTCGGGCTCGACGCCTCGCAGAAGCCTTGCAGAAAGCCGGTCTCCAGCGCGGCGATCGAGTGGCCACACTGATGTGGAATCACTATGTGCATCTGGAAGCGTACCTGGGCATTCCGGTCTCGGGCGGGGTGATGCATACGCTCAATCTGCGCCTGGCGCCACGCGAGATCGCCTACATCGCTAATCATGCCGGAGACCGCTTCCTCATTGTCGATGATTCGCTTTTGCCGCTCTACGAACAAATTCGCCAGTCGACTCGATTCGAGCGGGTGTTTGTCGTGGCTTTGGGCAAGGATACAATTCCGCCAGGCACCGAGAACTACGAAAATTTTCTGGGCACGGCCACCGGTGATTTCCAGTATCCGCAACTCGACGAAAACGAAGCTGCAACCTTGTGCTACACATCGGGCACGACTGGCGTGCCCAAGGGCGTGGCGTACACGCATCGCTCGGTGTTCCTGCACACATTTCTTTTAACTACGGCGGACAATTTCGCCGTCAGTCATGCGGATGTTGTCGCGCCGGTGGTCTCCATGTTCCACGTCAACGGCTGGGGATTTCCCTACGCGGCGGCGATGGTGGGATGCAAGCTCGTGCTTCCCGGTCCTTATCTCGATGCGGAAAGTCTCCTCGAATTGTTTGAGATGGAGGACACCACCGCCGCAGCTGGTGTGCCTACCATTTGGCTCAACGTTGTGGACTGCCTGGAGAAGAATCCTGGGCGCTGGAACCTGCCTCGGATGCGGATCATCATGGGCGGAGCACCGTTGCCAGTAGCGTTGATTCGGAGGCTGCAACGATATGGTCTGCACGTGCAGCAAGGGTGGGGCCTCACGGAGAGCAGTCCGCAGGCGACCACCAACCAGTTGAAGACGCACATGAAAGATTGGCCGACTGAAAAAAAGCAGGAGGTGCAGTCCATGGCGGGCATCCCGGTTCCACTTGTCGACTTAAGGGTGGTCCACTCTTCCGACCATGCTTCCGGCGAAGTTCCACGCGATGGCAAGACCATGGGCGAGGTGCAACTGCGCGGGCCCTGGGTGGCTGCTTCTTATTACGAACTGCCGGAGGAAAAAGACAAATGGACCGAGGATGGATGGTTCCGCACCGGCGACGTGGGGACGCTTGATCCGCAGGGTTATCTGGCGATCGTCGACCGGACGAAAGACCTGATCAAATCAGGCGGCGAATGGATCAGCTCCGTTGATCTGGAGAACGCCCTTGCGGCCCACCCCGACGTGCGTGAAGCCGCGGTCATCGCCGTGCCTCACCCCAAGTGGCAAGAGCGTCCGATCGCAGTGGTCGTCGCCAAAGAAGGAGCCCAAATATCTTCGGAAAACCTGCGCGCGTTCCTCGCCGGAAAATTTGCCAAGTGGCAATTGCCGGATGCGTTCGTATTCGTGGAGCAGTTGCCGCACACCTCCACCGGCAAACTTCTGAAAGCGGAGTTACGGCGGCGCTACCAGGATTGGCCGTGGGAGCGGTGAACCACAGTCACCAGCTCGAAGTAGTTTGTACGGCAGCCGTGTCAGCCAGGTGCATAGATCCTTCATTGGCAGGATGACAGGCTGGGTTGGGAATGTAGGCGCGGGCGTCCCCGCCCGTGCGGGAGGCCCTCTTCAATTCCAGAGTGTCCCTAAAACGAGAACTTCAGCGAAAACTGAAATTGCCGCGGGTTCAGCATCGTTCTCGGCGTGCCAAAAACGGGATTCGGCGTTCCTGGAACTGTTACCGGCAACAGTCCGTCGGCCAGCCACACTGGCGGCGGGGCTGCCGGGCACGTCACGGAGCCCGCGCCACTCTGAATGGCTCGCGATGTGCCGTCTCGGTAGTGTTGAGGAATGTTTCCGCAGAATACGGGTGAGCCGTAGATGGAATTGACTTCGTCCACGTTCGGCCGGTTGAGCACGTTGAATGCGTCGACGGAGAAGTCGAGCCGGTAGCGCTCAGTAATTTGGAAAAATCGTGACAAGCGCAGATCCCAGGCATAGAGGGAATCGCCAACATAGGTGTTCCGGCCGATGGTGGTGGTGCAATTGGTCACGGTGGGGCAGGCGCTCTGGATGGGTGCACCCCCGACGCGATCCGTACTGAGGCCAGCCACGTCGCCAAAAACATTCTGCCCGGCAAACAAAGTAAAGGGCCGGCCGGATTGCAGGGTGACGATACTGCTGAATTGGAAGTTCCGTATGAAACTGTCGTGCGGTGCGGTCGCTGTAAAGTTCACCACCAGGTTATTGCGAATGTCCTGGTTGGAGTTGGCGCGCTCCGAACCGTAGTCGAATTGGTTGGGCGGCAAGTTGATGAATGTCGTGAAATTGCCGTTGTCGATGGTGTGCGAGTAAGTGTAATTGGCGGTGAGGTTGAACAACTGTCCCAGGCGTTCGATCGCGGTGACGGTCAGGCCGTTGTAGTTGGAGTCGGCGACGTTGTTGTTGTAGTCCAGAAGGCCGCCGCTGATGGTAGGGGCGGGGGCAGCAGCGCTGGGCACTCCGAATTCCAATCCGGAGGGATTGGTTAGAGTCCCAAAAAATGGACCCAAGCCGAATGGCCCCAGGGTCGGCGTTCCCGAGCAAGGTGTCAGGGTGCCGCTGGGATCGAGCAATCCCTGGGCATCCGCGGGATTGCCGGGTTTGCTCGTGCCAAGAGGGCAAGGAACATTTATGTTATTTCCTCGCACAAGTTTGTGCGCGCCCACGAAAAGATATCCCAGCTCGAGAGTGAGTCCCTTGCCGAACTGACGATCAATCTCAAGGCTCGCCTGCTCCGCATAGGGAAGCCGGCCGTTCCGCTGAATTCCTCCCGAGCCGACGCCGCAAGCTCCGGACGGACCCATGGCTGTGAGTACGCAAGGCCCTGTCAGGCTCACTGGGGGATAGGGATTGTTAGCAAGAATGCCCAGTGCCGTGAGAGCAGCGAAGCTGACGGCTCCGCCCGGAGCACCCGCGCAATAAGACGCGGGCAAAGGTGGACACGGGAGCGCAGGCGTGCCGGGATAACCTGGGTCCGCGGCCAGTTGCCAGCCACCGTTTGCGGCGCCAGTTTGAATCATGGGAACCGTGATGGGCGTGAGTCCAGCGCACCCGGCGGTCGGAGGATTGCAGAAGTATCCGGGGATCGTCTTCTGGTTTCCGGTGGTAAAGAAGAAAGTCAGGTTGTTGCGATCGAAGAATATCCCGGTCCCGGCGCGGATGACGGTCTTTGAATCGGGCGACCAGGCGAATCCAACGCGCGGCTGGAAAGCGCGGTAGTCGGGATTAACCGTGCTTCCCAGACCAGATTCGAAATCCCAGCGCAGCCCGTAGTTGAGGGTGAAGCTGTGGGTGACGCGCCATTGATCTTGCGCAAAGACTCCCCAGTATCCGTGATTCAACTTGTACGCGTAATTGGAATACTGATTCGTCGGAAATGCATTGGGCCAGCCGCTGCCGAAGCCGCCACCAGTCGCAGGGGACGGAACATAGCCGTTGGTGAAACCGGTTCTGGGAAGGGCCACGCCCCAGTAGATGAAGGAGACGCCATCGGCTTGAGGCGCGAGCGGGCAGTTCGTGGCCCCTGGAACTGTTCCGTACGTGCCGGTCGTCAAGAGGCTCACGGCGTCGGAAAATGCGTACAGGCAATTGAGGTCGGGAAACAGTATCCGCTCGGGTGTGAACCCGGGATAGTTGTTGTAGCTCCAAACATAATTCCCGTCGAATCCGAACTTGGCCACGTGATTGCCTTTGACCCATGCGATGGAATCGGAGGCCTGCGCCCGGCTCTCGTAGATCGCGTCATAGGTGCCGAAGTTGTGTCCGAATTCCAAATCGTTCACGACGCTGAGGTCGGGCTCGCCCGTTGCGCCGGGAAAATTGTAGTGGCGCCTGGCGTATTGTCCCAAAGCTGTGTTGACCAGGTTGGGCTTCAGCACCGCCGTTTCCGTCGCCACCACAGATTGATCGCGAATGTAGAGATTGCGTGCGCCGCTCGGGCTGCCGATGCCGCCGCCGTCTTCGGTGTTGCCAATCAATTCGCCGGTGTCGCGTGCGTCCTCGACGACGTATCGGATCGCGAGACGGTTGTCAGTGTTGATTTGATCGTCGAATCGGGCGAAACCATAGTCGTTGTTTATCGTCTTCAAAACTGACTGCAGATACTGGGTGGGCGAGAGCGTGCATTGCGCGGGGGGAAGTTTGCAGCCTTCCGGGGCGAGTCCCAGATAGGCTTTGGCCTGATCGATGTTCGCGATATTGGTGAAAAGGTCAGGAGCATACGTGGGAGATTCGCCGGTACGTCTGCCCTCGTAGTTCATGAAGAAGAACATTTTGTCCTTGCGAATCGGGCCGCCGAGGGTGCCACCGAATTGGTTTTGTCGCAGGGCGTGCGGCAGTGGCGCGGGCTGCAGCAGGGACCGCGCATCAGTAGCGCTATTCTGCAGATAATCGTAGATCGAACCATGAAGACTGTTGGTGCCGGACTTGGTGACGATATTGACGATGCCTCCGAGGGCGCGACCATACTCGGCGCCGAAACTGTTGTTGACCACGCGAAATTCCTGTACTGAATCTTGCGGCGGCGTAGCCCGCTGCACGCCGCTGATCGTGTTCACGAAATCGGCGCCGTCGACCGTGATCTCGTTGCTGAACGAGCGCATGCCGCCGAAGGAGATTTGCGTGACCTCGAACTCGGTGAACGTGGTTCCCAGGCTGGTTCGGCTCTTGGCAACGCTGGGTGTTAGAAGAGCAAAATCGGTGAACAGCCGGCCGCTGATGGGGAGCGACTGGATCTGTTGGGTCGCGATCACCTGGCTGATCTCGGTCTTGGTCGGCTCAATGATTGGAGCTTCGCCTGTGACCACGACGGTTTCGCCGGCGGCTGCAACTTTTAATGTCAAATTGACGGTCGCGGTTTCGCCCACCGTCAACACGATGCCGGTTTGCGTGGTCTTCGAGAATCCGCTGTATACCGCCGATACGTCGTACTTTCCGGGGGGAAGGTTTGGTATGACATAAAAGCCATCGCCCGTCGTTTTGGCCGTGAACGTGGTATTCGTTTCCTCATTTTTGGCGGTGACGGGGGCGTTGGCGATAGTGCGCCCGCTGGTGTCAAGAATCGTGCCATTCAATTGAGCAAAACTGACAGTCGCCTGGGGAAACGCGAATGGGGCCAGAAGAATAACGGTCAGCAACAGAGCTACGGCGGTCAAGTCCCGGCGCGGTGTCATAGTAGGCCTTTCCGGAGCGAACGTCCGTTCTACTTATCACCGATAAAGCAGTTTGATTTCTTGGCGTATCTGAACCGACGAGAGTAGGTACCCTTTTAGATACCTATCGAACGTCCGTTCAGTCACCTAAGCCCGAGTATTTTTCACAATCTAGCTCAACTGTCAAGACAAAAATCGATTTCTCAGTTGGCACCCCGTTCGCGGGAGTGGACGAGGCACTGGCGATCTCCCCGAAGACTCCCGGCCACTTGCAGAACCCGATTTGATCGGCCCACTTCATGCGGGGACACGGATCGCAGCAGCAGAGCTGCCCCAGACTTCTGTGGCGGTCTCTGCCACCAAACGCAGCTTCGCTTCCTCATCGGCGAGCGTTAGCAGGTTGCCTTCGATGGTCGAGGCGAACCCGCATTGCGGACTCAGTGCCAGCCGCTCCAGCGGGATGACTGCCGAGGCCTGCTCGATGCGCTGTTTCAATTCCGCCTTGCTTTCAAGCGCAGCCTTCTTTGAACTCACCAACCCTAGGACCACGGTGCGATCTTCCGGTACCTGCCGCAGCGGGTCAAACCCACCGGAGCGCTCATCGTCGTACTCCAGAAGGAAACGTTGAAAGCGAGTCTGGCGAAAAACCCGGGTAATTGGACCGTAATCGCCAGAGGCGTAAAACTTGCTCTGATTGTTCCCGCGGCAAAGATGCAACCCAAACGTAATGCCGGAATGATTTCCGATCACGGCATTGTCCATTTCGGTTGAAAGGTCGAGCAATCGATCTGGATCATTTCCGCGCTGGCGATATCCTTCGCGTAACTGCGGATCGAGCAGTGCGGCATATTGCGGAGAATCAATTTGTATGTAGGTGCAGCCCAAGCGGATCAATTCCGCCACTTCGTCGCGGAGGATGTCGACGATGTCCGCAAGGTAAGCGTCGATCTTGGGGTACGCTCCCGCGGATTTCTTGCTGTCGTAGTAAGCGGCCGCCTGCTGCGCGCTGATCATGGTTGTCTTGGCGGGATGATGAGTGCGGGCCCGCACGTAAGTAAATTCCTCGGCGCACATCGGCCGTTTGCGCCGCAGCTTGGCAACGACCACCGGCCTGGGCAAAACCAGTTCCTCGCCCTTCTCGTTGCGGAAAGGAATTGCCCAGCCGCCGAATTTGTCGAAGCCCTCAACCGCGTCAATCAAGTGTCCGTAAAACGCGTAGCGCCGCACTTCGCCGTCGGTCATGACTTCGATGCCGGTGCGCTCCTGCAACGCAATCGCTTCGTCCACGGCCCGGTCTTCGATCCGCTTAAATTCGGCCTGGCTGAGCTGTCCCGCGTCGTGACGATCGCGTGCGTCTTTCAGATAGGCGGGTCGCAACAGACTACCTACTACATCGCTTCGATACACCTGAGCCTCCTAATCGCGAGATTCCGTTTCACAACCCGCAACAACAATCGGCTTCGCGAGCTGAATTTGAGAAACCCAATCGCCTTAAGCGCGCATCAGATTACTCCCGGAAAGTACCGGCCACAAGTGAAATGTGGCGGAGAAATTTGTCAGCGCCAACTTCTTCACCAGCACACCAGCTTGAACCAGGGAACGCTCACTTAATTCCTGGCAGCAGACTTTTTCTGCGCCACACTCTGGTTCCTGCGGAAAATCACATAAGCCCGAATGTCGGTAACGTCTTCACGAGACAACTCGCTGGCGAACGACACCATTCCTTCCGACTGCAACATGCCTCCCAACACGTCGGAAAACCATTCGTTGGTCTCGAGAGTGCCGGAGAAGCGCAGATCCGGCAACACTCCACCGCTGACCGCGACGTCACCATGGCAGGCGGCGCAGTATCGCTGAAATAATTGCTCGCCTTTTTGAATCGTTGCTGCGCTGGCGCGATTTGGCAGGGGGGGCACGACCGGCGGTTCTTGAAGCGGCTCGAGCGCGGGTAGATTCGCTGCGCCTCCCAGTTTGAAAACCAACATGCGGCTGATGTTCCGCACTCGGCCCGATTTGAACGAGACATCTCCTGTGGCCAGCGGAAACACGCCGCCCCAGCCCGCAAGCACGGCAACGTATTGCTGGCCATTAACTGTGTAAGTAACCGGCCCTGCCATCACACCGGTTTGCGCCGCAAAGGACCACAACTTTTCGCCGGCGTCAGCTCGATAAGCTTCAAAGTTTGCCCCGGCCGTGCCCTCAAAGACCAGATTCCCCGCGGTCGAAAGCGTGCCGCCATTCCATGGGCCGGGCCGTTGTATTGTCCATGCCTGTTTTTGTTGGAGCGGGTCCCACGCCACAAGTTTTCCTTTTACCGTGTCGAGAATCGCCTGCTTGATCTTCGGATCCTGCGGCATGCCGGCGGCGACCACATCGATCCCGTAGTTCGCCGCCAACTTCTCAGGTTCAAAATGTTCCGCGGATTTGTATTTGAAACCCACGTCGTTCACCGGAATATAGACCAAGCCGGTGAGCGGGCTGTAAGACATCGGCTGCCAACTGTGCGCTCCTAAAGGCCCGGGAACGATCGGCGCGGGATCGCTTCCCGGGTATCGCGCCAGGGCAGTCTCAATCGGCCGTCCGGTTTTCAGGTCGACACCAGTCGCCCAGTTGATATACGTGAAAGGCTTGGCAGAAATCAGCTTGCCGTTGGTGCGATCGATCACATAGAAAAATCCGTTCTTCGGCGCCTGTAGCAATACCTTTCGCGGCTGACCCGCGATCGACACATCAGCCAGAATGATCTGTTCCGCGGAATCGTAATCCCAGTCATCGGCGGCGTCTTCCTGATAATCCCAGACATATTCGCCCGTGTCCGGCTGGAGGGCGACGATCGAGCAAGTCAGAAGATTGTCCCCGCCTTTTGGGCTGCGATATTTCTCGCCCCAAGGGGCCCCGTTGCCGGTCCCGATGTAGAGCAGGTCGAGTTCGGGATCATAAACAATGGCGTCCCAAACCGTTCCACCGCCGCCAGATTTCCACCAATCACCGCTCCACGTCTTGGCCGCTTGCGCCAGAATTGGGTTCTCAAAAGGTTTCGAAGGATCGCCCGGCACGGTATAGAAACGCCAAAGCAGTTTGCCGGTCTCAGCGTCGTACGCAGAAACATAACCACGCACGCCGAACTCCCCGCCGCCATTGCCGATGATCACTTTGCCTTTCACGACTCGCGGCGCGCCAGTGATGGTATAGCGAAAATTGCGGTCAATGGTAAGGGTCTCCCAAACTGGCTTGCCGGTCCCGGCGTTGAGCGCAACCAGGCGGCCATCGAGGGTGCCAACGAAAACTTTGCCATTCCAAGCCGCAACACCGCGGTTGACCACGTCGCAACATGCGTTCACTGCCCACTCGCCAGGAACTTTGGGATCGTAAGACCACAACAGGGCGCCGGTGGCCGCATTCAGCGCAAACACTTTGCTCCATGCGCTGGTGAAGTACATCACACCATCGACGACTAACGGCGTAGCTTCCTGGCCGCGCCGCGTGTCCAGGTCGTAGAACCATGCCAGCTTGAGTTGCGAAACATTCTGATCGTTGATCTGCTTTAGAGGACTGAATCTTTGCTCGCTGTAGGTGCGTCCGTGGACCATCCAGTTTTGTGGTTCACGATCGGCGGTGAGGATACGAGCCTCGTTCACGTCCGCGGGCTTTTCGTTTGTTTGACGGCTATGCTTTTGCCGGTCGCAACCCGCGAAGATCGCGAGTAAAACCAGACCAGCAAAAACGATTAATCCCCAGCGCACCATTTCTCCCACATTCTTTGCAGCGTCGCGATTCAACAACTCAATGAACGCCCCTATCCGCATGAGCCCAGTACGGCGCGCGGAGGGACTTTCTGTCCGTCTTGCCGGCGGGAGTTTTCGGAATTTCGGTGCGGAACTCGACAGACTTCGGCGATTTCACGCCGCCAAGTTTCGCCTTACAGTGAGCGAGCACCGCCTCTTCCGTCAAAGTCTCGCCATCCCTGAGGACGACAATCGCCTTTACTGCTTCTCCCCAAGTGTGGTGCGGAACTCCAATCACCGCACACTCGTGGACTTCGGGCAGCGCCATAATTCCGGCCTCGACCTCGGCGCAATACACATTGAATCCGCCGGTGATGATCATGTCTTTCTTGCGGTCGACGATATAGACGTATCCGTCTTCGTCTATATAGCCGACGTCGCCGGTGTGATGCCAGCTGTAGGTTCGTATCTCCGCCGTAGCTTCGGGTAGGTTGTAGTAGCCAGCCGTGACCAGGGTGCCGCGGGCCACGATTTCGCCGCAGCTCCGGGCTGGAACAATGTGTCCATCGTCATTCATGATCGCGAGACGAACCGCGGATGTAGGTTTGCCGCAACTTCCCAACCGCTCAGGATGGTCTCCGGCAGCGGCTGCGGCAAGGGTTTTCGAATCTAGAAAGGTAAGCAACATCGGCGCCTCGGTTTGGCCGTACGACTGACACATGCACGGACCAAAAATCTCGATGCCTTGCTTAAGTTTATCCGGGGATACTGGCGATCCAGCCAGCAGAAACACCCGCAAACTCGAATAGTCGAATTTGCCGACGTCGGGGTGTGCGAGCAACGCGTAGAATGCGGTCGGTGGCAGAAATAAATGGGTGCAGCGAAAACGTTCGATACTGCGTAACACCTCGAGAGCATCAAACTTCGGCAGGATGACGTTGGTGGCTCCCAGCGTGGACATGGTGAATGCCACCACGCCAGCTGCATGAGAAAGCGGCGCGACGTTTAGACAGACCGGGTCAACCGCCTCGCCCCGCCAGTAGTGCGAAGCCATTTCCGTCATGGTTCCCCACGCCAAGCTCGTCACTCTCACGCCCTTTGCGGGTCCGGTCGTGCCACCTGTGGGAACCAGACCCACGAGACGATCCAGGTTGCCGTAGGCATCCGCCCAGTCGATTTCATTCGCCTCGGTTCCCTGTTGCATCCAGGCCTCTAGCGACGGAGCATCGTCGTCCTCGCGATCGATGCAGATTGCGTGGCGCAGAGATGGAACGCGGGCGCGAATGCCCGCGACGCTATCGCGAAACTTGCTGTGATAGAAAAGCCACGCCGTCTTTGCATAATTCATGAACTCGACATTGGCGTCGATGGCATTGCGATAACTGATCGGGACCCACACCGCGCCGGCCCGCATAATTCCCAACATGCAGAACAGAACGCGGGCATCGTTATGCGAGTAAATGGCGGCACACTCTTCCCCGCGCAGGCCAGCTGCCCACATGGCGCGGGCAATCCGATGCGTGATGGACTGGGTTTCACGATAGGAATAACGGGCGCTGCCATCGATGACAGCGGTTCGATCAAGATGAGCCTCAGCGCCTTTGTCGAAGTAGTCGATGGCTCTCATGGCGAGATGCTCTTGCGCCTTCGTTTACGAATAAATCTTCGCTTTGGCCAAACCGTGGGTCTCCACCACCTTGAGCACTTCGCGATGTCCAAATGCTTCCGCCGCTGAAGCGAAGCCCACTTTTCGAGGCGGCGTATGCACCAGGTGGTGCGCGGCGAAGGCTTGAATCAAGCCGGTTTGCCGGTAGCAGCAAGTTCCAAAGATGATGCACTGCACAAAGTCGGTGCTGCCGCGTCCGAGTACCACATCAATCGTGCGTTGTTCGCGAGCGTTCTCCCGTGGAGGGGTGCTGCCTTGAACGGAGCTCGCCATTTCCGCAAGCTTACGCTCCTGTTCTTCCTTGGGGAGCGGACGAATTTGCTCCTCGAACATCTTTTCGGTTGCCGCGACGCCTTCCATAATTTGCCGGTCAAGAAGCCCGCCGATAGATCGCACATTTGCCACCTGCGGGTGATCTTTGAACCAAACGGGTTGGGGAAATCCGCCCCAAGCCAGCGCCAGTTGCGTTTGAATGTAGCCTGGAACCGCTGCGTCGTAGCGTGTGGCGCGAGGCCAGGGCTTGTACTGATTTTGCTCAAGATAGCATCCGTCGGTCTGGATGACCGCGAAAATGGTTTGCGTGGAGCCGAAGGTGGGGATGCCCTTGAACATCGTGAGCGTCTCGAGGGTGTCAATCGCTCCGGACTCGAGACACAAGCGGGCAGCCGCATCACTGACCGCCGACATGAACGCCGTCCCCGGCGCGACAAGCAGACCTTTGGCCGCGAACTTTGCACCCCATTTCTCCGCAATCTCACGAATCCACGCTTGCTCGCCGCTAATGTCAAGGTAGTGGCATCCCGCTTTCAAGCTGGCTTCGAGAACTGGCGGGCCGTTGTAGATAAACGGGCCGACAGTATTGCAGACGACTTTGGCACCGGTGAAGAGCGCGGTCAGTTCATCCACGGAGCCGCCGACTTCAACGATTTCATAGTTGGCTGTTTCGATGCCCGGGACGTGGTTCATCACGTCTTGGATTCTGGTCCGGCTTCGGCCGGCAGCAATAAAAGGGACGTTATATTCGCGCAGAAACTCCGCGACCAGGCGCCCGGAAAATCCGTTGGCACCATACAAAACCACCGGTCGTTTGTCGTTCATCAAGTTCCTCTGTGCACCGCGCTTCGGCCCCGTGGCACATCATCGGCTCCCCATTCATAGGCGCAACGATTCGTGACTCCCCGTCCCAGGGCGAGCCGAGGTTTAATGCTGCCGAACCTACCCTCATGTGCGATCGCTCGCGGCTTTGCGATCGCATGGTCCGGCAGCTTCGGGGGAGGCCAGAACTCTTCGAGCTTGCGCCAATCGCTTCCGTCGCACTGATCGAAGTTCCGCGGTTCCGTGGTGGCCAGAACCGATTCTAGGCAAAAGTATCTTTATTGCTAGTAGGCACCTTTATGTAACCCAATATTGCAAGTGCGATGATCCGATCGGAAGCCTCGGCTGAATGCTAAGTGCTAAATGCCAAGTGCTTAATGCTGACTGCTGATTTCCCACTGCACTGCCCCTTGTGCAGCAAAATTTCCACTTGCCAGACGGTACTACTCTGGTTACTATTCACCATCTCGGAGAACTCGACTTGGCCGTTTTTTCCATGAATATCGGCGAGACCATTAGAAACTACCGGCTGGGGAAAGGTATGTCCCAGGGCGACATCGAAAAGCGCACCGGGCTGCTGCGCTGCTACCTGTCGCGGGTGGAGAACGGCCACACCATCCCTTCGCTCGACACCCTGTCGAAGATCGCCGGGGCAATGGAACTGCCGCTATCTCAATTCTTTGCCGAGTCCGGTCACAGCAACGGGGGCAAGGGATTACCCCAGCTCTCCGATGATGAAGTCCGCTTCCTGAGCCAAATCCGCCGCTACTCCGTCAGCCTCAACGACAGTGATCGCAAGCTGGTTCTGGCCATGGTGAAGAAGATGGCCTCCAATGCGAAGTAATCAGCTTCTAGCTCCTAGCTTTTGGCTAAGAGCCCTATCCACGGACGGCAAGCTAGGAGCCAGGAGCTAGAAGCTCCTCCAGTTACTTCCGTTCTATCCCTCCTGTGACCGACGGGTACCTCGCCCGCACGGTGAACTCGCCCTATATTGTGATTTGGAGATTTATCAGTGACTCTCGACGAAGAACTGACTCTTCTTGAAAGCCAGCTGCGCCGGCTCAAGATCGAGTACGAGGTTTATTTCAGCAACCCCACCAAGAAACCGCCCACGGATATCGAGTGGAAGGTGCTGAGTCTGCTGCGGAAATTCAGCGATGGCGGGCGAATGAGCTTCCAACAGCGTTTTCGCTACAATGAAATGGCGCAACGTTATGCCATCTATAGCGACTTGTGGCGCAAGAAAGGCCGCATCCGCGAAGAGGGTTACCGGCGGCCGCAGGATGCGCTGCTCTCCGTTCAAGGCGTGCGTCCGTCGGAGGAACATGAACCGGTGCACCGTCCGGCATACGGATTAAGCCATGGTGCGGCGGCTGCCGCCGCAGCCGGCGCAAGTGAAGGCCCGCTTACGATTCAATGTTCCGATGCTCGCACCGAGCATGATCAGGTGGAAAAACTCTACAAGGCGCTCACCGAGGCCAAGAAAAAAGCTGGCGAATCAGTGACTGGCAACATCGAGAGCTTCACATCGTTTGTCCAGAAGAAGACCGACCAGATCCGTAAGCAGCACGGGTGTCAATCCGTGGAATACACCGTCGAGATGCAAGACGGCCAAGTCCGTCTGAAGGCTAAGGCCAAAGCCTAAGCCAAAAGATTGAGCACCGGCACCTTCCTAGGCCGAGCGAAACTCGGTTCTGCTTTTCCCGCTCAAGCCCTCTGCTGATAAACTTTTATTTCGCTCCATCTTGTTCGCAGAGGCCTTCATGTCCCCAGGAAAGATCCAGCGCGCTATTCTCAGCGTCACCGATAAAACCGGACTTGTCGAGTTCGCCCGCAAGCTTTCCAGTCTGGGCGTGGAACTGATCTCGACTGGAGGAACGGCCAAACTGCTGCGCGATTCCAGCATCCCAGTGAAAGACATTTCCGAACTCACCGGATTCCCCGAGATGCTCGACGGCCGGGTTAAAACTCTGCATCCCAAGGTCCACGGAGGAATCCTGCACCGCCGTGAAAATCCGGCTCACCTTACGGCCGTAGCCGAGCACGGAATCTTGCCCATCGACATGGTGGTCGTCAACCTCTATGCCTTCGAAAAGACCGCAGCCAAACCGAATGTGCACTTTGACGAACTGATCGAGAACATCGACATTGGCGGGCCTTCGATGATTCGTTCCGCCGCCAAGAACTTTCAAGACGTCGCCGTGGTCACTTCTCCTAGCGACTACGACCAAATCGCCGACGAGCTGGCGAAATCCGGTGGCGAATTGTCTTCGACGACGAAATGGCGTTTGGCCCAGAAAGCTTTCGCGACTACGGCAGCGTACGACTCTGCCATTGCCTCCACCTTGGAACGGGTCAACGCCAACGGCCGTTTCGAGTTTCATGAGGAATCTGTCTTCCCGCAAACCCTCCGCCTGTCGTTCAAGAAAGTGACGGACCTGCGCTACGGTGAGAACCCGCACCAGAAGGCTGCCATGTATTCCGACGGCTCCGGTAAAGGCGTGGCCAATGGACGCCAGATTCAAGGCAAAGAGCTGTCTTATAACAATATTGTCGACCTCGAAGCGGCGTGGGATCTGGCGCAAGAATTCGACGAGCCAGTGTGCGCGATTATTAAACATACGAATCCTGCGGGAACCGCCACGGGCGCGACTTTGGTCGAAGCCTACAGGAAGGCGCTGGAATGCGATCCGGTTTCCGCTTTCGGAGGCGTCATCGGCGTGAATCGTCCGGTAGACGCCAACACCGCGGAAGAAATGGCCAAGCTATTTCTCGAAGTGATTGCCGCGCCGGGTTTCGACGAAGCCGCCCGCGCCAAGTTCGCGTCCAAGAAAAACCTGCGGCTCGTCGAAGTGAATGACGCTCGCCAGAAGTGGGTGCTAAAAAATGTTTCTGGCGGAATTCTGCTGCAAGATGCCGACGCTCGCTTGCTCACGGAGAGCGATCTAAAAGTCGTCACCAAGCGCCAGCCCACGGCAGAAGAAAAGCGGGCTTTGCTTTTTGCCTGGAAAGTGTGCAAGCACGTGAAGTCCAACGCCATCGTTTACGCCCGCGACGGACAGACCGTGGGTGTCGGCGCTGGACAGATGAGCCGCGTGGATTCCTGCAAGCTCGGCGCAATGAAAGCAGTGCTGCCCCTAAAGGGCACGGTCGGGGCATCAGACGCTTTTTTCCCGTTTCCCGACGGAGTCGAAGAAATCGCTAGGGCTGGCGCGACAGCCATCATTCAGCCCGGCGGATCCGTGCGCGACCAGGAAGTAATCGAAGCCGCCGATCGCTTGGGCCTAGCGATGATCTTTACGGGGGTCAGGCATTTTAGGCATTGAAAAAGCAGTCGTTGGTCCGTCGTCGTTGGTCGTTGGCAGCGCAGCCGCATCTTTCTCGCCAACGACGAACGACCAAAGACGTCCCAACTGGTAAATGCTCTCTTTCCAATCCATCCGCCCCTGTACCTCCGAATCTTTTTTACGCCCCATTCGGCGGCACTTTTTCGCTATCCTCATTGACGAAGGTTTACAATAAGACAGAGCACCCACCTACTGCGCTCCGGCATCTAAACGCGTTAGGTTTGGGAATCCGATAGGTCCTCGATGAAAAGTATGCGCTGGTCTTTTTTTGTTTTTGTGTTGTTTTTGGCTGCCACGGTCATGGGGCAGCAAACTCCCGCTTCCACTCCTGCCGACGCAGCCGCCAAGCCAGCCGCCGCGCCTGCTCCGCGAAAAGTGGATCGGGCTGCTGCCTATTACCATTACACCGTGGCGCATATGTACGAGGATCAGTTTGCGGTCTACAACCGCAGCGATCTCGCGACCAAAGCCATCGAGGAGTATCGGCTGGCAATTGATGCCGATCCCACCTCCGAGTACCTGACTGCGGGCCTAGCTGAGTTGTATGCCAAAACCGGGCGCATCCGCGACGCCGTGCTTGAGGCCCAGGACATCCTTAAGAAAGACCCAAATAACCTGGAAGCGCACAAATTGCTGGGCCGCATTTACCTGCGCTCGCTGGGAGATGTTCAGAGCGGAAGCGGGTCCGATAGCGTACTTAAGCTGGCCATCGAGCAGTACGAGGAAATCATAAAGCTCGAGCCCGATAATGTGGACGATCACCTGCTCCTCGGCCGCCTTTACCGCTTGAATAACGAACTGCGAAAAGCCGAGAGCGAATTCAAGATCGCAGTCAAGCTCCAGCCCGATTCCGAGGAAGCCGTCACCACGCTTGCGTATCTCTACAACGAAGAAGGCGACAGCGCTCGCGCAGCCGAGACATTGAGTTCGGTCCCAGATGCCGCACGCTCCGCGAAGCTCTATTCCGCGCTTGGTTATACCTACGAGCAGCGCAAGGAATACAAACAGGCGATTACCGCATATAGAAAGGCGATTGAACTCGATCGCGACAATCTCGACGCCATTCGCGGCCTGGCACAGAACCTGTTAAACGACGGCCAGACCGACGCTGCGCTCCAGCAATACAAGATCATTGCAGACTCGAATCCCGAAGATGCGCAGACCTACCTGCGCATGGCCGAGATTTACCGGAGAAATGGCCAGTTCGATCTGGCATTGGACAATTTAAAAAAGGCCGAGTCCATGGTGCAGGACTCGATGGAAGTCCCGTACAACATCGCGGCGGTCTACCAGGCGCAGGGCCGCTACGACGAAGCGGCGCAAATCCTGCAAGACCTGGTCAAGAAAACCGACAAACCTAATAACGACTACAGCCAGAGCGAAAAGAACAACCGGGCTGTGTTTCTCGAGCGCTTGGGCACGGTTTACCGCGACAACAGCAACGACCAACTGGCGATCGAAACCTTCCAGAAGATGCTGCCCCTGGGCGACGACAACGCCGAGCGCGGCTATCAGCAGCTGATCGACACTTATCGCGAAGCCAAGCAATGGCAGAAGGCGACAGACGTAGCCAAGGAAGCCACCCAGAAACTGCCCAACGATCGCGGCCTGAAGATGGTGTACGCCGCGCAGCTCGCCGATATGGGCCAGGCGGACGCCGGGCTCGATCAAGTGAAGGCCCTGCTTAAGGGGAACGCTGATGATCGCGATGTTTACATCAGCCTAGCCCAGATGTATGCCCGGCTGAAGCGCTGGCCCGAGGCTGAAGCGGCGCTCGACAAGGCCGCTCAACTCTCCACCAAGGACGAAGACAAGGAATACGTAGAGTTCCTGCGCGGATCAACCTACGAGCGTCAAAAGAAATACGACCAGGCGGAAGAGGTCTTTCGCAAAGTACTGGCGACCGATCCCCAGAACGCCGCCGTGCTCAACTATCTCGGATACATGCTTGCCGATCGTGGCGTCAAGCTGGACGAGGCGCTCATCATGATCAAGAAGGCAGTCGATCTCGAGCCCGCGAATGGCGCCTACCTCGATTCCCTGGGCTGGGCCTATTTCAGGTTAGGTAAGTACGAACTCGCCGAAGACAACCTCATGAAAGCCTCCCAGCACATGGGTACGGACCCGACCGTTCAGGACCACCTCGGCGACCTGTATCAAAAAACCGGCCGTCTGAAGTTGGCCGCCGCGCACTGGGAACGGGCCATCGACGAGTGGAACAAAACCGTGCCCGCGGATGTAGACACGGATAACTTCACCCAGGTCACCCAAAAGCTGGAATCCGCCAAGATGAAACTGGCCAAGGAAGATCCGGGGAACAAATAGCGAGTGCAGCACTGAGCATTTAGCCCTTCGACGTTTTCGTGGCATCCGGCAAGACTTCGCCCGTCTGAGTGCTAATTGCCAATTGCTGCTTCTGTTAAACTTTCTCCATGCTCGCCGACTACGCCGTGCGGGTGGAGCAATCCCGCGGACGCCGTTATCCCGAGCCGCAACATCCCTACCGCAACGACTTTCAGCGTGATCGCGATCGCGTCATTCACTCCCGGGCATTTCGCCGGCTAGAAGCGAAAACCCAAGTGTTCACTCGCCGTCACTCCGATCATTTTCGCAACCGGCTCACCCACACCATCGAAGTCGCGCAGATCGCGCGGACCATCGCGGCTCAACTCGGCCTGAACGTCGATCTGGTCGAAGCCTTGGGTTTGGTCCATGATGTCGGTCATCCGCCCTTCGGCCATGCCGGTGAAAAAGCTCTCGACATTGCCATGCGCGAGCATGGCTACTTTTTTGACCACAACCTGCACGCGCTGCGCATCGTCGAAGACTTTGAGCTGCGCTATGCCGCCTTCCGCGGCCTCAACCTGACCTTCGAGGTTCGCGAGGGCATCATTAAGCATTCCCACGATTACGATCCCGAAAAGTTTCCGGAACTAGCCGAGTATTTGCTTGACCTGCGTCCACCGCTCGAAGCTCAGCTCATCGACGTCGCCGACGAAATCGCCTACAGCACAGCTGACCTCGACGATGGCTACGAATCTCACCTGCTTACGCTCGATCAGATCCGCACTGGCATCCCGGTTTTCGAGCACTTCTTCGGCGAAGTCGAATCAATCTACCCGGACGCAATCGACAAGCTGAAATTCAACGAGACGGTCAAACGCATACTCGATCGCTGGGTCGGAGATCTAATCGATCACACCAAAGGGCAAATTCGGCGGGCAGGCGTCAGAAATCTTGAAGACGTGCGCTCCTGCGCGGACCGGCTTGTAACCCTGAGCCGGCCAGTCGAGCAGGAACGGCGAGCAGCCAAGGAATTTCTCTATGCCAATCTTTATTTCAGCAAAACCCTCAACCCGGAAAAAAATGACGCAGAGCGGGTAATCAGCGAACTCTTCAAGTTATGGATGGCAAAGCCGGAAAATCTCCCCTCCAGTTACCAGGAAAAAGCTAGGCATGAGCCTCTGCCGCGAATCGTCTGCGACTACATTGCCGGCATGACGGATAACTACATTTACGAGCAGTATGAGAAATACTGCGGGCATTAAAAAATCAAAAGCCGGCCACAGATTCCCACGGATGACACAGATTGTTAAAAAAATGCGCCCCGTGTAATCCGTGGCAAGGTTTTCTACTGACTCGCGACGGTCATCACTACGTCGTACAACACCCGGAAGCCGCGCCGCACCTCTTCCACCCGAATGCGCTCGTTATTGCCATGCTCGGTGCTGCCTTCTTCGTCCGTCGAGGTGTACGGCGTGAATCCATACGCGTTCATTCCCAGAGGACGATAGCGTTGATTCTCCGTGTAGCCGCTGTCCAGCCGCGGCACCACCGGCGTCCTGGGAAAATACGCCGCCGACACTTTCCGAATCGCGCTGAACAGGGCAGTATTCGTCGGCGAAGAGTTGGCCAGGCGGAAGTCCGGGCTTAACGGTTCTACGCTCACATTCGGATCATTCACCACCTGCCGGATCGATGCCAAAAACTGCTTCGGATCGTCTCCTGGCAGAAGGCGCACATCCAAATTAGCCCAGGCTTCCGCAGGAATCACATTAGTCTGCTCCGAGCCGCCCAGCATGGTTAGGGAAATCGTATCTCGCAACAGGTAGTTGAGCGATTCGTCTTGTTCCACTTCGCGCTGGAAACTCTTATCCTGCAATGCCTGCCGGATATTGCGAAACTTCTCCGCCCGTTCCGGTGACTCATAGGGCGCCATGGCGCGCAGAAATTCCTCCACCACCGGAAGTACCTTGAATGGAGTGCGGTAAGCGATGATGCGACTCAAGGCCTGCACCAGCCGGTTCGGCGCCGAGTCTGCGATGGGAAGCGAGCCGTGCCCCGCGCGTCCATGGGCGACCACGTGCAGCCAAAACGCCGCCTTCTCACCCACATCCACGCCCACATATTTCACATGGCCGTTGTCTTCCAGAAGATTCTCACCGCCTTCGTTGATCAGGAACTCGGCGTTTCCCAGCAGATCGCGCTCATGTTCGATGAACCAGTCGCTGCCCCTGCCGTTGACTTCCTCATCGCTCACCGCCAGAAAAATCACATCGCGATCAAGTTCCACCTTTTCCCGCTTCAGCATCACCATGACCATGAACTGCGCCAGACCTTCGTTTTTCATGTCCTGCGCTCCGCGGCCGTAAATCGAACCATCCACGATTTCTGCGCTGAATGGCGGGACCTTCCAATGCGATGCGTCGCTGGTGACCACATCCATGTGGTTGAGCAGGACAATCGGCCGCCGCGCCGACGAGGTTGTGTGGGGAATACGCGCCCACACATCGGCGCGGCCCGGAGCGTAGGGGAACACTCGATTCTCAATGCCTTCCTGATCGAAGATTTTCTTAAAGAAATCCGCTGCGCGGACTTCGTTGCCGGGAGGGTTTGTGGTATCGATCCGCAGATATTCCCGTTGCCACTGCACTGCAAGGTCGGCATACTGCTTGAGCCGTTGCGGCGGGATATTTTCCGAGGCAAGCCCATGTTTCGCAGCTGCAGTTTGCGACCACCCGAGTGCGGTGGTCATGGCAAAGACGACCCCGAGCAAACAAACTCTCCGGTTCCTTTTGGGCATCCAATCTCCTGTGGTCCCTTAAGTCTTTGGGCACGCAGTTTTTATATCAGCTTTGCCAAATTTACCCTTGGAGGCAGACATTATTCTCCGCCCCGGTCGCTGCGGGGCTACAATGTTATTGCAAGTCAAGGGGTTAGGTTTAGGGTAGTTTGGCAATCGACCTGTTATAGAGACCTGCGGGTACCGGAGTCAAATGGTGCCCAGGCTTTCGATTTTGGCCATACGCCGCGTCAGCGTTGGCCTCAATGCGCAGTAAGTTTGCCGCAATCAGCGGGTTTAGTCGACGCAATCGAAAATCACGCAGCGCGCCCGTAAGGCGTGCCGGAGTGGAGCCTCCAGGATGCTCCCTTCGTTGGAGGATGCTGAAAATGAAGACTCGCGTACTTGTAGCGCTATTCGTCGCAGTCGTGCTTGCGCTGCCAGCCCTTGCGCAAACGAGCTCGACCTCACAGGATCAATCGACCAGCAGCCAGCCTGCGCAGACCGCGCCTGCGGCTTCGTCGAGCACTGACCAGGCTTCTTCGCCGACTGTCGGGGCCACCGGAAAGCAGCCTTTGCAGCCTGAAACTCGTCAAGGTTTCTGGGGCAAGATGAATCCATGGGCCCGCAAGAAGTATGTACAGCGCCAGACCCAGCCCATCGCCGACCGCGTCAATGAGCTCGACGAGCTGACCGCGAACAACACCAAGATGATCAAAGACGTGGATGCGCGTGCCCAGCAGGGCATCCAACTGGCTTCGGCAAAAGCCACCGAGGCTGATCAGCATGCCGTCGATGCCGGCAACAAGGCCCAGGCAGCCCAGCAGACCGCCACCCAGGCCAATACTCGCCTGACCACGGTGGAACAGGTTGTGGGCAATATCGATCAATACAAGGCGACGAACCAGACCGAGATCCGCTTCCGTCCCGGCCAGAGCGTGCTGAGCGAAAACGCCAAGACCGCCCTCGATGACATGGCGACTCCGCTGAAGAATCAGCGCGGTTACATCATCGAAGTACAGGGATTCTCTTCGGGCCACGGCCAGGCTGCGATCGCTACTTCGCAGAAGATGGCGGATTCAGTGGTGCGCTACCTCGTGCTCAATCATGACGTTCCCGTGTATCGGATCTATGTGGTTGGCATGGGCAACGCGCCGGTTCCGAGCACCGAAGAACAATCCAAGACCAAGCGAACCAGCGGCGGCCGCGTGGAAATCAGCCTGCTGAAGAATGATCTCGAGCAGCTGACCGCAACCTCAACCACACCGGATCAAGCGCCGGCGAAATAGTTTTCAGGACGACGGGCACCAGCACCCGGACGCCCTCCCCCCGGAAAAGCCTCCCGCGCAAGCGGGAGGCTTTTTTGTTTCGGGTTCAACGTGGGGACAGCCGCCCCCGGC
>JBAVAQ010000055.1:0-2793 GCA_049585795.1 Terriglobales bacterium
CGGGCGGGGTGTGGGACCAGGAAAACAATGGCGACCACTTCGGAGCAAGAGAGTACGCCAAGACCCAAGGCCGCTGGCTGACGCCCGACCCGGCGGGACTGGTGGCGGTAGACCTTACCAATCCGCAATCGTGGAACCGATATGCCTACGTCATGAACAATCCGGTGAGTTTCGCCGATCCGAGCGGCCTCGTGACGATAAATCCGAACTGGTACATGGGATTCGGTGGTGGTGGTGGAGACTGCAACTTGGACGGCGTGGATGCAACGTGCGACATGGTTTTCGCCACAATTGCTGGTGGCGGAGGAGCTCAGTGTCCCGACAACAACTGTGGTCCGCGCGTTGGTTCAAACGGCCTGCTTTACCCACTGTCGCTCACCCAAGAGGGATGGAACTATATCAATCCACTCAACGGGGAGTCCTTCGGTGATGGTTCGGAACTCGGGTTGTCAGCGTTGCCGGATTCGCCTGATTATTCACTCGGCGCCGCCGCAAATAACGGGGAGCCTCCGTCACAATGTCTAGCGGCCAATATTGCGGCTGTAAATTCCGTATCGAATCTCAATGTCAACATGAACAACGTAGTTGGAACACCGTTCATCTTCAACCGTGGCTTGAACGTGAATTTCTCTGTCCCCGGAGCTTCGCCCAGCAGTTTGCCCGCCGGACGCTATCCATCGTCCTTCTTGAATCTAATTTTTGGTATCGGGAGTAGTCTGCACGTCCCGGCTGCCGGTGGTGCTGATCCTTCGACGTATGGAATTGATCCAAGCACTGGAAACTTCACATTCACCACCCACATCGACTCGGCATACGCGACTTGGCACACACCCATCGGTGCCCTGATCCATTTTCTTGTAGACGTAAGGGATAAGGGTGCTCATCGGGGGCCGTGCTAATGAGGAACCAACGATGCAAAAAGGAAATGGCTGCGATTGGAATATGTTTGCTAGTCGGAGCGTTCTTGTTCAGTGCGGTGCTCAAGGCGCAGAATGTAGAGATGGCGAAGACTGTGGACATCGTGGTGCAGGCTCTCGACGGAAGGAACGGAAAGCCATTAGGAAATCAGCATCTCCTCGTGTTCACTGGAATGTCCAGTAAAGCTGTCAAGAGCCACGCGGAGCACACGAGCTTGACGACAGACAAAGATGGACTCGGGACTCTAACCGTCTATCCTACTGAAACACAGTGGATACAGGTGTGGGCCGATGGTCGTGTTCTCTGTCAGACAGACCCTAACCAAACCAGCTTCAGTGTTGCCACGATCATGTCCAAAGGTCTGACTGCGCCTAATACCTGTAGTGCCCTTGTGCGAGAGCCAACTCCGGGCCACTTCATCGTTTTTGCTCGTCCGGCTCACTTCATGGAGAAGATGAAGCAATAGGGCTAGAGTAGCAGCAGGTCGTTAGCCGCAAACAACGGGCCCCAGCAGCCGCAACAGCCACAGTAGGCGCAGAACAAGCAGCCTCAGCAGCCTCAACCCCCAACACTGAAGCAGAAGTTCTGCTTTTATACGAGTTGGGTTCCGGGATTTGCTACGAGTGCCGCATTAGGTGCTCAGTCCCTGTATGCGGGTGGTGGCCTGACAGCCTTGGGTTTAACGGAGGTGTAGGAACGCTGGCAACCGCAACTGCGATCTCGCCTGCCTTGCCCTGGATCGCTGGCGGCGGCCTTGCCCTCTGGGGAGCACGTCAGGTTGTTTGTCAATAGAACTCACATGACCGTTGTGGAGAGAGTCGCCCCATGAATTTGACGAACTCGTTTCTTCCATTGAGGAATAGTCGAAGTGCATCGGCTTTCTATTCGAAGTCTCGATTCCGGCGGGTGGCCCGGACCTTAGCAGAGGAAAAAAAGAGTGAGGGTGCCCGCTGCGTTTGACAACCTGATTCGGCCCCACCTTGATACTCACATTTGGCCCCACCTGCATTAATAAGGATGGCTGTCCGATCTTGTGGTTGCAGCCAGGATGGGGTGCAGGGGAAGGAACGGCGTTTGAGTTCCTTCCCCTGCGCAGCGCTATAGAAGCAGCCGCCTACGATGCTTTCTTTTTCTGTCGCACCTCCAGTGTTCTGCGAAAGCGATAGGACTCGGTGCCGGTTTCGATGATGTGCGCTCGGTCTGTGATTCGATCCAGCAACGCCTTGCACAAGCGCGGATTGGGAAACACCTGCGTCCACTCGGAAAACGGCAGGTTGGTGGTAACGATCAAGGTGGCCCGCTCGGCGCGTTCGGCGATCACTTGGAACAAGAACTCGGCTCCGATGTCAGCCAGCGGCACGTAGCCGACTTCATCGAGCACGATCACGTCGTAGCGCAACCAGCGCGCCAGAACTCGTTTCACCGCGTTGTGTTGGCGCGCCTCCACCAACTCGTTCACCAGATTCGCGGCCGTGGTAAATCGTGCTCGTCGCTTCTGTCGGCACGCGGCCACGCACAGGCCCGTCGCCAGGTGTGTCTTGCCGGTGCCGCATTCGCCCATCAGCACCACCGGTTCGGCGCGTTCGATGTAGCCGCCTTCGACCAGCTCGCGTATCTTCAGTACGGGGTCGTTCTTTGCCTTCTCTCTCCACTCGTCGTACCAGGAGAAGTCGGTGAACACGCCCTTCTCCTTTTGCAGGACCCAGCTGACGTTGCGCGCCGCCTGCAGAAATGCACCGAGGCAATATCCCTCAGCGATCACCCAAAACCGGCCACTGATTATCACCTGAAAACCGGCCAACGAGAGTAGCGTCCGGGACATTGATTCCCGCGGAGGCTTGTAGGCTCCGTGGGCATGGCCAATGTCTTGAACGA
>JBAVAQ010000056.1:0-2505 GCA_049585795.1 Terriglobales bacterium
GTGCGCTCATTCGCCCGCACGTGGGCGACGGATCTGCGGAGTCGCCGCATTCGCGTGAACGCCGTGAGCCCAGGTTCCACCGATACTCCGGGGCTTAGCGAACTACTGGGTTCCTCAGAGACGGGACAGCAACGTTTGAAGATGATCTCGAACATCGTTCCGCTCGGCAGACTCGGGCCCCGGATGAGATCGCAAGAGCTGTCGTGTTTCTCGCCTCCGATGATGCTAGTTATGTCACAGGGGCCGAACTGTTCGTCGATGGCGGTTTCGCACAGGTATAGCCCGCTCCAACAGTCGCGCGAAAGGAAGAATGGAATGGCAATTCAAACAATCGAAGTACAACGCTTCAGCCTGACAACGTCACGATCATTCGAGGCAGTCGTAGCTTCATTGAAAGCCGGTGTCGGTCGACTGGATCTTGCCGCGTTTGCGAGTGCATCCAAGTCGCCGGGCACCTTCGCTGAATTGGAAGAAGTGATTAATCGAGACATGGGCAAAACCCATCTGATGTTGTTTCTAGAGTTCGATCATGGCGCGGTTCTGCGCAAGGAGACAGGATCGAACAAACCTAAGATGGTGCGGCTCGTCATCGGCAATCCCTTAGTGATGAAAGAAATGGCCAAGCATGTGCCCGACGCAGGGTCCTATGCGCCGGTGACTGTCTTGGTTGATGAAAGGGAAGATGGTGTCCATTTGTCATATGACAAGATGGTTAGCTTTCTGAGTCCCTACGCAAACCAGGACGCGCTCACGATCGCGCACGACCTCGACCACAAGATTGTGAAGCTTCTGAATGATGCCGCGGTCGAGTGAAGCATCCTCCGCCCAACGAACAACGACGCTAACAACGAAGGAGGAGACTATGGTCTTCGCAGGAATCAAAGTGCCCGACACAACTCTCGTCCGCGACGCAATGGAGTTAGCTCGCGGTCTTTTAGAGCCGTTCCTATTCAACCATGTCATGCGCTCATGGCTGTTTGGGATCGTGCTTTCAGAGGGCGCCGAACATGCACCGGACGCGGAACTGTTGGCCGTTGCTGCGGTTTTGCATGATCTGGGCTTGACAGATCGCTACACGGGAGCGAACCGCTTCGAAGTGGATGGAGCAAACGCGGCCCGCGTGTTTCTGAGTGATCAGGGCATCTCAGCGCGCCAGATGCAGCTTGTGTGGGATGCGATTGCACTCCACACCACCCCTACTCTCGCGCTCCACAAAGAACCCGAGGTCGTCATGGTTCACTCAGGCATCGCGGTAGACGTTCTCGGAGTGGGCCTCGATCGAATCCCGCGGGACAAACAGCGTGCGATCCTGAGTGAATTTCCGCGCTTGGCATTCAAGACCCAGTTCAAAGGGTGCCTCTGCAACGTCGTTCGCCAGAAGCCGATGACCACCATAGACAACATTCTCAGAGATTTTGGCATTCGTTACCTCGATGGGTTCGCGCCTCCGAATTTTGCCGACCTCGTGGCAAATGCGCCATTTTCCGAATAGCGGACCTCCCGATCATCGAATTGCGCACAACGTATCAGCGCGGCTAAGGAAGGAGACAACTGAGCTACCAAATTCAAGGACTTTCCGTCCATGCGGAGGTGCACGGGACTGCGGAGCCGGCTCTCGTATTTTTCCATTACTGGGGTGGAACTTCACGCACTTGGCGTCAGGTTACTGCCGAACTTGAGGGACAGTTGAGAGGGGCTCAGGGCTCTGCAGGAGAACCGATCCATGATCATCCCCGGCAAAATGAACAGGCTCATGAACGCCGTGATTCCTGCCTCTTTCAAACGGAACATGACCGCGAAGACGTTTGCCAAGATGCTTGCGAACAGCAGGTCAACGGTTTGTCGGAGTTGCTAGCGATTTTTTGTTGATTAGCCAGAAACGGCATCTGGGAAGTCTTGGTCGCAGATCCATGCGGCTGAGAAGTCTGGGGCTCGGAGAATTCGGAGATTGTGCACGAGGCTGGCGATAGCGTCCTTTATCATTCACTACTTCGGTTGGCAAGCCTGCAGCAGGTTTAGGGGTCATTGTCCGAGATGGGGACGATTTGCTCAAGCGGATTGCCGACACGAAATGCGCCCAATGACGTTCCTGGACCCCTGGCGCGTTTATGAGGACTCAACTCATCTCCTATCGCTTGCCAAAAGCCGATAGCGCTCTATTACGGTCGTCGCTCTTTCATCACTTGTGCCGTTTCCTCTCTTCTTCGTCGGGTGAGCGTCGGCGAGGAAGTCCCTTTGCCGAGGCCTCGGATCCAGGGGGTTCACGGAACGGTTCCACAGAAATGCGTTCGTAACACACTTCCAGCACGGTCAGGCATTCTGTACCGCCCGGCAATTGCAGGACTACGCTGTCACCCGCTGCCGACTTCATCAACGCGCGCCCCAGAGGTGACACCCAACTGATGTGGTTGCGATTGAGATCGATTTCGTCTGTGCCCACGATGCTCACCACTCGCGATACTCCCGCGGCATTGGCATAGCGCACGGTCGCTCCGAAGAATGCCC
>JBAVAQ010000057.1:0-5983 GCA_049585795.1 Terriglobales bacterium
AGTCGGCTCCCGGGAAGTTGGAAATTACGTTGGCGATGGCCGCCGACTGCGGGCGAGTCACGGTCGACTCGTGAGCCACGTTGCGGGGAGCACGCCTGGGCAGGCGCAGCCGACACACGCTCCCGCCGAATCTTCATAGCTGAGAACCACTCGTCTACTGCGCTGGTTGGTTGCTCGTGGACGGTTGGTTCAGCTCTTGCAGCAACTGCAACAGCTGGCGCAGTTGCTCAACATTGGCGGAGTTGGATGTTGGAACGCTCCGCGCACTTGGTTGCTGGGAACCCTGATTGGACTTGGGGGTCTGCTCGAGGACCACGTATATCGGAGTATCCGCCGAAATCGTCACCACAATATGCTGGGTGATTGCTAATCGGGAAACCTCCTCATCTCCAGCCTCGCCGACATTGTTGCTGACGCGCTCCCGCATTAGGTCCGACTCGCTCAGCGGCTGGTTGAGACTGCCTTGCCCCACCAACATCGAGCCAGCTTGGCCGATTCCTGACAACGATCTGACCAGGACGTTCTTTCCCGTGTTCTTGCCCTCAACTTTTCCTTTCAGCGGCCGCAAGTCCAGACCCGTGGCGGCGGCCTCGATGGGAACGACTGCACCATCCGGCATCAGCAGAGAATCGAACTGGATGTCAACGTAACCTGAACGATCTCCGTTCCGGATGTGCCCAACCGCTTTTGCTCCCGCAGGGACGATGATTTCTCCGTCCCGCTCATAGTTGTACTCGATCACCGCCAGGACCGGCGTTCGCACTGCGGTGCTGGCCGCTGATTCCAGGCGTGCACGCAATCGCGTACCCATGGCCAGGCCCAATCCAAGTTCTGGTGCTTGATTATTGAAGAGTTCGCGGGCCTGAGCACTGGCCGAACTGGCGGAGACGTTTCGCACGTAGATTAGCGAAGACTTCTGCATGGCCTCGCGCTCGGCTTTACCCAAGTCTGGAGTCTCGGCGCCGGCACCCGAGCCTGGCTGATACGGCGGCGCTTGCCATGGCTGCTGGTCTCCGAAAGGCGGTATCGACCCCAACGTTCCCGATCCGCTCGCTACCTTTGTCCCCGCTACTGGCTTGGTTGCGGTTCGTTGCAGATCTCGCTCGTTTAAGAAGCCTTCGTGAGTCTCTTTTGTGACGGGCCGACCAGAATCGGTAATCGGAAATAGGCTCTTATCGTTGCTCGCGGTGCCGCTCTCCAAGGCCAAGTCTTCAGTAGCGGTGGCACCACGACTCTTCGCTTTCTGTGGCGCGCCTCGATGGGGCATAGACGTAGCGACAAAAATCAGCAGCGCAATGACGATCGCTCCCGCCCCGATGATCACAAAGCGGTTCTGTTGGATCTGCTGCCGGGCTCTTTGTTTTGCTCTGGTTGCGAGCTCGGGCATTGGGGCGTTTGCGTCCGGAGGGAGAGGCAGGTCGTTGTTGCGAGCTTCATTTTCCTCTAGCTCCTGAATGACTGCAGCGTTGCCGTTGTGTCCGTTGGGATGAATCACTTTACACCTCCCGAGACCGGAGCCACAAATGCAATCGGTGCCAGGACAGGACGGTCGACCTCTTCCGCTTGGGCAACCGCGAGCAAGAGCCGTTCCCTAGATTCCTTGAAAGTAGGCCGGTCGAACACAACGATGCCGTCGGCTCTGGCGCCGGGCGCTAGTCTACGCGAGGTGATCCAGTAGTCTTTGATCGCAACCGGCTCGGCCTTAATCGCCTTTCGATGCTTGTCTTTCGATGTCCCCGCAAGCTGTACTTGCGGCGGCAGTACTTCAATGGTCCGTGCAGAAGAGTTCAGAACGGCGAACGGCACGGCCATCTGTTGCTCTTTCTCTATCGCCTGTCCTACCGCAACCTGCAGTTGCTTGCCTTCCCAATGTGGATTCTCAATCCGTTCTGCCCTGAGCAAGTCCTGTTCTTGTCTGCCAGGCTTCTCCGGGGCAGGGCTGGTTGGCTGATTTTCTGTGGGAACGTTCTTTGTTTCGCCAACCACAAACATGGGATGAGTCGACGCAATCAGAAAGCTGCGCGGGCGCTCACAGTTGAGGACATAGTCCACGGGCTCACTACGGTCTGACTTGCCTTGGCTCACCAGGCTCAGCGAGATCTCACGGCCTCCTCTGGTGGTAATCAGGGCGTTGGTTTGCGCAGGTCTTACGCTGGTTGCTTTGAAGAACACCAACTGCGGCTCGGCTTCGGAGTGGTCGGCCTTAAAAACCCCCGGATCGCCCAGTACGACCGAACTCACCTCCTCCAGCACCCGCACCGAACTGACGTATCCTGGCCGCAAGTGCAAGACTACGACTTGTTCTGGGTCAACATTCAAGTTCACGATTCGCGCCTGCGGAAGATCGGACTGCGCTGAAGCTATGTGCAGCAGCAGGAGACTGGCCGTTGTCAGATGCACCAAACTCAAACAAATTTTCATCTCACATCTCTTTCCGAACTGGTGTTCGTAGTTCTTGATTTAATTCCGGCTTGGCGAAGGTAAGTTGTTCTAATTCTTGCCACGTAGGCGATTACTTCGGGATTTCGATAGCCGAGGTCCCGTCTGCCGATTACGTCTTCGCCAGCGTAGTAAGCGGCAGCCACTAGCCTGAAATCATTGTGAAACTGTTGCATCAGCCATGCGAGGTAGCGCACGCCCCCGGAAACGTTCTGATCGACATTGCACCGGTCTCTTACCCCGAGTCGCTGAGCGGTGAGGGGCATTAACTGCATTAGTCCTGCAGCGCCTTTGGGAGAGACCGCGCATGCCTGCCAGTGCGATTCGCGTTCGACAATGGCGCGTACCAGCGTGACGGGGACCCGATAATGTTGGGCGTAGGCTACGACGTAGTAGTCGTCTTCGAGCCGTGCCTGTGGTTCGGACGATTGCGCCCAGCAGATTGAGATTGCACAGAGCGCTTGGGCCAAAATGAGTACCAGTTTCATGCCGCTTTACCTCGCAGAGCCTCGGCGCTGTACTGCTGCGCGTCAAAGATCAAACTGGCAAACCCATCCCGCAAGAGCAGCTTGCGTCGATCGGCCTCGGTTTTGGCCAGCAAGGGCAGGAGAATGTCTCTCATTTCCGGCGTAATTTGTTCACTTCCCAGAACTTTGAGTGCCTGCGCGAGATCGAGAATCTCCGAGACCGAGGGTGGTTTCTCCATGCTCCAGCCACGCAAAGCCTTGGCGAGTCCCGCCATACCGGCATGGAATTCGTGTGTGGAATCCGGCGTTCTCAGCGCCACAATCTCTGCTTCTCGCTCCGCGGTGGGGTGTTCGACACGAAGGTATAAACTGCGCCGGCGCAGGGGATCGCCGATGCGCCTCTCTTCATTCGATGTCAGCACAACGAAGGGAATGCTCCTGGCTTTTATGGTGCCCAGCTTCGGAATGCTCAACTGCCACACGCTCAGCAATTCCAGCAACAAGGCCTCAAATGCGTGGTCCACCTTGTCCAGTTCGTCGATAAGCAGGACGCAAGGCTTCTCGTACTGCAGCGCGCGTAGGAGGGGGCCGGCACTGAAAAACTGCTGGCCGTGCAATTCAGTCTGCAAGGATTCCCAATCAACATTGGCGGACCTGGACTTCAATTCGACGCAAAGCCTTTGCAGCGGTTCATCAAATTTGCCGATGGCCTTCTCGTCGTTGATGCCTTCGTAGCACTGGAGGCGTTCGACGGTGGTGTCCGCCGCGTCTGCAACTGCATATGCCAGTTGAGTCTTACCGCTGCCGGCGGGGCCTTCCAGCAGCAACGGCTTCTGCAGTTTCGCCGCCAAGTAGACCGTTGTCGTGGCTACCGAATCTGCAATGTAGCCGCATGCGCGAAGGCCTCCTTCGAGTTCTTGAAGAGACGAAAACACTCGCTCCTCCTCCGCCTAGGACCATGCCAATTCCGATCCTGAGCGTGAAGAAGCTAAGCCCAAATGAAATTTCGGTCAAATCGCGTCGATTTTCCTGGAGTTTTGACCGAAATCGACACTCGGTGTAAAACCGAATCTCCGCAGTGGTTAGGAGTTGACTATGGCGAACTCGGCTTATCGGTTCAGTCTGGCAAGCGACAGCGTCGCTGGAATGGCAAAGATACTGCAAACCTTGGAATCCAAGGAGCACGCCTTAAAGGCTGGAGAGTTGGCCAAATTGCTCGGCGTGACCCGCCAACACATTTACAAAATGGCAGCCACCAGCGCCATTCCTTCCTTTCGGATAGGTGCGGCGGTGCGATTTGACCCGAAGCAGGTTGCGGAGTGGCTGACGCGGAGGATGCCACAGACAGTCACCTCCCCTAGCCTAAGCAGGCTTGCTGTTTGACCATCTTTGCAAGCCGATGGCTCCTATTGTCGAATGTTCTGTCAAACTTTTCCGTGCGATCTTCTGCTGGTCAGTCACGAGCTTCCAACCGAGACAACAGAGAGTTCCCAAGATCTAACGCCGATTGCGCTTCCTCGGCTTTGAAGTCCTGACCGTGGACTGCTGAATTTAGGACAGCCGATACGGTTCGCAAATCTGCGACCACTTCAGTCGATAGTGCATTCGCGCTCGTGAGTGCTCGCGTCAAGGCCGCAATGCCGACCAATTTCGTCGAGAGGCCCAGCTTCTCGGCGATAGCCTGCAACGCCCGTTCCAGCCGAATCCGCATGGTCACCAGATGGAACCGGGGCAACTCGCCCGCAAGGTCGTGGCTCGTGGGTAACTCGGACTGCAAGCTTTTCGGAAGCGATTCCGTCAATCGGTACTGTGCCACTCCCATCGGCTTGCCTGTGTCCCTGAGTGCATACTCGACCACAATTCTGTTCTTGTCCTTGCAGAGAATCAGTCCGATGCTGGGTGTGTCATCGACATGGCGCAAGAGGTCATCCACGGCCGACAGATAGAAGTTCATCTTGCCCGCGAATTCGGGCCTGAACTCTTCAATCTTGAGATCGATCACGACATAACATCGAAGGCGCAGATGATAAAAAAGCAGATCGAGAAAATAGTCTTGCCCGCCGATTTCCAGATGGTACTGGTTCCCGACGAATGCAAATCCCTTGCCGAGCTCTAAAATTAAGTCGCGCAGATGGTCGATCAGACCTCGCTCCAAATCACGTTCCAACATCTCTGTTCCGAGTGTTAGGAAATCGAAGTTGTAGGGATCTTTGAGGAGTTCCTGGGCCAGTTCTGACTGGGGAACCGGGAGCGTTCGCTGAAAATTTGTGACTGCCCGGCCCTGCCTGCGGTGAAGGTCACCCTCAATTTGATGAACAAGGACATTCCGCGTCCAGCCACTCTCGACAGCCTGCCGAATATACCATTCCCGTTTCTCCGGCACCTTCACCATTTCAAGAATCCGTACATTGTGTCCCCAGGGCAATTGTGCAACGACCTGTTGCACAAATTGCTGGTCGGGGTACGCTTCAGCGAAAGCCCGCATATATTTGAGGTTTCGCGCGCCAAAACCAGTCATGCCCGGAAAGGCTTTGAGGAGGTCATGAGCCAGCCTGTCGACCACCTTTGCTCCCCACCCTTCCGATTGCTGACGGCTAAGAATGTCTCTGCCGATGCCCCAATAGAGCAATACGAGTTCCCGATTGACGGACAAAGCGGCGCGCACTTGCGCGCTGCGAATCCGCTCCTTCAGTTCCTGCAAGAACGCGTCATAGCGGTCCGGCAATTCAGGATGTTTTCGCTTCATGATTAGGAAACCAGCATAGCTTAAGAGTCAGATTCAATTGCACCTGATCAGGCAACATACCCCGCCAGGGCTCCTGCGTTCACTTTTGCCAAAGCGTCTTTCGATTGCACCCCCTTCAGATAAACCATCGTCGATTTGATGTCGCGATGTCCCATCCACGTCTGTAGCGTGCGGATGTCCACACCGTGGCGCAGGTGCTCGGTAGCAAATGTGTGGCGGAACTTGTGCAGGAAGAAGTGCTGGCAGTACGGCCCTTCAGCGCACTTGTTGCCGTGCTTCGTAACGCACTGTCCACAATTCAACTTCGCCCGGTCGGCGACCCGCTTCACAA
>JBAVAQ010000058.1:0-37612 GCA_049585795.1 Terriglobales bacterium
TTTGTTCCATGCTTCCTTCAGACCCCGCCTCGCGGCGGTGGCCCTTGCATCATCACTAGGCCTTACCTCCATCAGGTCGGCCAGAGGACTTTCACCTCCAAGCTGTTGAGCATGCCCAGCACACAACGAAGCCGCTGGTGCGGCGGACGCTTTCGCGTGGAGCTGATCGGCATTTGAGGTTGTCGGGGTAGTTTGGGACGCAGTTACTCGGAAGTTATCCAGAAACGGACAGAGAGTTCCTCCTCAGGCTCGTGATGAATCCGCCTAGTCGAGTCAGATACTTCATTGGTTCGTGACGTCAATCATGTTATCGTCCGCATTTCTGTCAATCAGTTTGTTATACGGATCAATTCCGGCCAACGTTGGCTGTTGATTGACCGTGATCACGAACGTCTTGTGTTCCTCGGTGAGTTTTTCCTTCTGGAGATAGAGTGGCTTTTCTTCGTCCTTCTTGCCTCTGAAAACGCCGATCTCAATGTAGTCGGCAAGGGGCATGCGAGTTTCCGCTCCATTGCCATCTGCTTGTAACTTTCGAGCTTGCACCTCGAGAGTGACCTTGTATTTGCCGTCGGCGGTCTTCTGCGAAGTGGCGGAAACGGCCTTGTTGTCATAGAGAACGATTCGATTGAAGCCGTCATCGACCAGGTACTGAAGTTCGGGAGGCGTCTGTGCGCGGATGGCATCGACCAGCATGCGCGTGTCAGGGTAAGGATCGTCGAAAGTATTGGCGGCGCGGACAGCGCTGTTGGCATCGACCTGGTTGTTGGCATTGGTGTAGCGGTACTGCATGAGAAAGTTGTGAAGAGCCAGGTTGAGCTTATCTTCGCCGATGTAGTCGGCCAGAGTGTAAAGAATCTGGCCGCCCTTCTGGTACCAGACGTACTGTTCGCGCTGCACGAGCGCCAGCGGCGGCTCGTGACGAATCTCGCCGGCGCGTCCACGCAGATAGGCATCCAGTTCGTGGCGCAAGTAGCGATGCATAAGGTCGGGGCCATACTTGTGCGCCATCACCTGCAATGCGGAATATTCGGCCAGACTTTCCGACATCATGTTGGAACCTTCCACGTCCGCGCCGACGAGCTGATGGGCCCACCATTGATGGCCGAGCTCGTGGGCGGTGACAAAGTAAGTGAAGTCGATATCGGTGGGCTTCTTAATTCGGCCGATGAACCCAATGGCTTCCGAGTAGGGAACGGTGTTGGGAAAGGACTGGGCGAAGGTGCGGTAGCGCGGAAACTCCAGGATGCGGAACTGCGTGAACTGGTAGGGACTGTAGATGCGCTGATAGTAGTCAAGCCCAGCGCGGGAGCTGGCCAGCATGTCGTCGAGATCGTAAGTGTGCGCGGGATCGTAATACAACTCGAGCGAGACGTCCCCGCCAGGACCGTGATAAATCTCCTTGCGAGTCTGGTAGCGACCGGAGATGTAGGCGAAAAAGTCGAGAATGTGGGTCGATCCCATGCTGTATTCGAAAAAGTTGCGGCCATTGGCCTGCCATTGGCGCTGCAGATATCCGGGGGCGATGGCGACCTGATCGGCTGAGGTGCTGACCACAGTGTGGTAAGTGATCCAGTCGGACTCTCCACGGAAGAAGACGTTGTTCACGGAGTGAGCTAAGTCGCCGCGATGGGCCATCTCTTCGAGAGCGGGCAGGTGCTCTTCGCGCCGGCGGCGCGGGTCGTCGAGCTCAACGCCCATGTTGTAGCCGATGTGGGGAACGTAGTCGGAGTCGAAGAAGGTCCCGTTGTAGGCGAACTCAGCCGGCTCATTGCCGTCGCGGAAGCCACGGGTTTGATGGCCCACGCTGCAGGTAAGTGTGATGGTCTCGCCCGGCCCCAAAGGCTGGTCGAGGCTGTAGATCGAGTACATGTGGCGCGGCGAGGAACTGACCAGGTGGAACGGGCGGTCGAACTGGAGATTGGTGACCGATTGCTTGAGATCGGTAATGTGGATCTGGGGGATCGGCTGGCGGGTCTTGTTCTCGAGGGTGATGCGGACGCTTCCGTCGAAAGAGCGGCGCTCGGGATAAATATTAATGGTGGCATCGACCGCCGTGACCTTGGGCTGAAGCAGGTTTTCGTATTTCTTGAACTGGCGTTCGTAGTCCGCCTGAATGTGGCGGCGCGCCTTGGCGTCGAGATATTCGTTGAGGACATGGGCGTTGTAAAAGTACCAGAAGCCGGAGCCCGCGGCGATTAGAGCAAAAAGCAAGGCGGCCGGAACCAGCCGGGGCGCACGCTGCAGGGCCAGCCGGGCGCGGGCGCGCAGGGAGTCTTCGGCTCCGCGACGCGCGAAGGCGATGGAGATTAGTCCCAGCACGGCCGCGATCGAGAGCCAGTAGGTTATGGACCAGAACATGGACGGGACGAAATGGCCGTAGCCGTTCATGTCGGAATAGGTGTACGTGGGGACCTGGCCGAAGAGATACAGCGTGTTCTCCCAGCCGAACGGGGGAAGGATCTGCAGCAGAATGAAAAAGCCGATCACAATGCCGTGACCTACAAACTTGTTCGAAACTACGGTTTGGACGAAGAGAGCGAGAAGAATAAAGGTCAGGACCTGCGGGAAGGTCACGACGTAGAGTTCCTTGAAATATTGGAGCAACTCGTAGTGGTGATAACCGGCGATGGTCTGCATGAGAATGCCGACGAGCATGGCGAACGCGAGGAGTATGAATTCGACGACGACGACAGCGGTGAGGCGCGAGAGCCAGTCGGTGGACTCGCGCATGGGAAGAGCATCGTGAATGCCGTCAAAATTCGTGTCGCGCTCGCTCCACAGCAGCTCGGCGGCGTAAAGGCCGGCGACAATCAAGAGGAAGAGGATCGCGCTGCCCTCGACGGCCTGGACCATGAGGTAGGTGACCGGCCAGACATTTCTTTCTGCGACGCGACCGGCAAAATAGCCGTTGTTGACGCCGAAGGCGACCAGGAGCGCAACTAGCGCCCAGAACACCACGTCGCGCAGAATGTTGCGCAGGCGCAGGCGCGAGAGCGAAAGGTATTGGGCGAAGGTAGTGCTCGGGGTAAAGGTTTGTTGGATAGGGGTCAGGCGTGCGGTAACACCGGAACGCACAGGCGCAGCCTCCGCGAGTTCCTGCGCTTTCGCTTTGGCGGCGCGGCGGCCCTGCGAACGGGCAGTGAGCGCCTCCACCGACATGGGAAACAGGATCCAGACCGCAACTAACGACAGGACACCAACGCCGGACCACAGAAGACGGTTGTAGAGGAAGACGCCATTGGCAGGAGAAGGCGACCAGGTGACGAACAGCGTGTTCTCTTCGATGACCGTCCAATAGCGGGTGATGTCGTTGAACAGGATAAAGCCGACGGGATCGAAAATGCCGGACCAGAAGCGTTCGAGGGAGCGGGTCGCGGAGAAGACGGTAAGGCCAATGACGTAAATCATGAACAGAGCGACCCCTTGCAGATAGACCACGGATATTTTTCGAGTGAGGGCGGAGACCGCGAAGAAGCCGGAGCCGATGAAGAAGATCTGCACGACAAGAATCGAGAAGAAAGGCTGAAGGTAAGCCCAGAGATGATTAGGGACAATGCGGGTGTGGTCGGCCCAGGGTGCGAAGGTGCCGAGAAAAGTACCGAACATCATACCCGAGAAAGCGAAGACGGTGGTGACGAAGGAGCCGGCCCAGCGTCCGCCGAGGTAAGCGAATTTGGAGATGGGCTGGGTGAAAAGAATCTGGTAGGTGTCGCGCTGGAAGTCGCGGAGGATCGAGGTTCCGAAGATCGCGGCAATTACGATAACCCCGAAGAGCCCGGCGAAGAGATTGTCGAGGGTATTCGCGAACGCAGAATTCAGCACAACCTTGCCATTACCGCCGCCGATCGGCCCGAAGCTCTCCGAGGCAACGCAGAAAAATGAGAACATGAGCCAGAGCAGGAAATACATGTACGTCGAGAGGCTCTTAAAGCGGAACTTCAGTTCGAAGGTGAAGAACTCCCAAAACAGTGCCATGTCAGATTCCTCCATTAGCCATGCGCTAATTGTCCGGCGGGTCAGTTCGGAAGCTGGCGCTTGGACTGCTGCGACAGGTTGAGGAAATAAACGTCCTCCAGATCGGATTCGACGGAGTGGAAACCGTCGCCCGGTGAAGTGTCCGCATACACGCGAATCTCGTGCTGTCCGCCCACCAGGTGCGTGGAGATCACGTGGAGCTGAGTTTCTATCGTTCGCACCTCGTCGTCGGTGGCGACCACTTTCGACCAGATCTTGCCGTTGAGAGCGGCCAGAGTATCGTTGGGAGAACCCTCCAGCAGCAGCTCACCCGAAGCAATGATCGCCATACGCGGGCAGAGCTGGCGAACATCGTCCACGATGTGGGTGGAGAGGATGACGGTGCGGTCGCTGCCCAGCGAAGAGAGCAGGTTCAGAAAGCGATTTCGCTCCGCCGGGTCCAGGCCGGCGGTGGGCTCGTCAACAATAATGAGCCGCGGGTTGCCGAGCAGGGCCTGGGCAATCCCGAACCGCTGCTTCATGCCGCCGGAAAAAGTCGCGAGCGCTTTTTTTCGAACATCCCACAAATTGGTCTGCTGCAGTAGCGCGTCGACCGTCTCCTTGCGCTCAGCCGATGACCTCATGCCCTTCATGACGGCGATGTGGTGGAGCATGTCGAGAGCAGAGATCTTGGGATAGACTCCGAACTCTTGCGGCAGGTAGCCGAGAATGCGGCGGACTTCGTCCTTCTGGCGGAGCACGTTGATGCCGTCAAGGCTGATGGTGCCCGAGTCGGGATCCTGAAGCGTGGCAATGGTGCGCATCAGCGAACTCTTTCCGGCCCCGTTCGGCCCTACCAGGCCGAACATGCTGTTGCCGATCGAGAGCGAGAGGTTCTTCAGCGCCTTTACCCCATTTGGGTAAGTCTTGGAAAGTTGATTGATCGTGAGTGCCACCGTCGCCTCCACATTGGGAATACGTCTCAGGCCGCAACAATCCCCGCATATCATGAGATGGGGAGCTATTCTACTACCAAGAGTGACAAGCGTATCAGCGCGGTGGCTCCCGGTTGGCGGGCAAACCAGAAGGTGTAGGCGAAACCTCCGAAAGGGCGAGTGGCAAGGAAAGAAAAAGGACCGCAACCGTGAGACGCACGGCGAGATGGGTGGCACGATGAGAGTTCGCTGCATGGGCCTGCTAACCGCGCTTGTTCTCCTGGCGGCTACGTGCAATGCCCAGCAACATCCGGTGGAGTCTCCTCTCCAGATTCCGAATCCTCATTATGTAATGATCGACGAATCGATGGTTGTCGACGCGCCAGTCGATAAGGTGTGGGCACGGGTCGGCGGGTTCTGCGACATTACCGAGTGGATGAATTCACCCGAATGGGAGGATTGCAAGTATCTGCAGGGTGATGGTGGTCCTGGTACAGGGCGATCGATCGTAAATGAGGTGCAGGTCGGTCAGACGCGGTACAGCTATACCTATGCCCAGCCGCCTCGAAAGGACACGCTATATAACCTGGCTCACGGAACCCTCGCTGCCGAAGCTCTGACTCCCACGACGACTCGGCTGACTTATACGATGCTGAGGGATGATTCGATTCTCCCTGATGATGCTGCGCGCAAACGGGATGAGGAAGCACGCCGCGCACGCATCTCAGAATGGCTGAAGAACATGAAGGTGCTTGCCGAGGGAGGTAAGCTTCCACCTAAACCCGCCGGCAGCCTTCGCCCGCCAATAACTACGCCACTACTCAATCCTAATCCTCATTATGCGAGTCTGCCGATGTCGATCGTCGTCGATGCCCCTTTCGAGAAGGTCTGGGCGCGCGTCGGCAAGTACTGCGACATCGGAGAATGGGGCTTCCGGGGTTGCGCGCTGATCTCCGGTAAAGAGGGCGAGATCGGCGCCGTTCGTACCATCGGCCATTCGGTCATCGTCGGTCAGACGCGGTATAGCTACACTTACACGCAGCCTTTGCGTGCCACCGGTCTATATCCGATGTATCACGGAACGCTGGAGGCGCGTCCGCTCGGATCGAGTCGCACTACCCTCTACTACACCCTGGTCTGGGATAGCTCCACGCAGTCAGACGATCCCTCGCGGAAGAAGCAGGTCGAAACATACCGTTTGCTATTCGAGAAGATGCTCCGCAACTGAAGAAGCTCGCCGAAGGTGGCACCTTGACGCCGGAAGATAAGCAAGCCCCGGTGGAGTTCTAGTGCGACGATTGCAACTGTGCATATTCCGCCTTCGCTTGCTTCAAAACCGGGATCTCCGGGTCCGCGTCTTTCCATAGCCGGAGGAAGTCCTCATAAAAGGATTGAGCAGCATCACTGTCGCCTTTTAGAACAGCCGCCCGCGCTAACCCCAAGTGTGCGAGTGCCGCAATCGGCTCGTTGAGGGACATTCCAGGGTTATCGAGGATCTTTTGGAATTCGGCGCGAGCCGCCGCGCCGTCGTGCGTAGCCAGGTACGCTTCCCCGCGCACAAACACGGGATATACATTCAGCGAGATGACCTGCGCTGGTTGACCCAATTCGTAGCGCCGCGCGTCTCTCAGCAATTTGACGGCTTCCGTGGGGTTCTTGGAAATCAACGCGATCTGAGCGCGAATGACCGGCAGATAGTTGAACTGCACCAAGGTATTCTCCGAATATCGCTTCGCCAGTTTGTCGGCCAAAGCTTGCGCTCGGGAGCGGTCACCGGCGAATGCGTACGCCATTCCCGCGGCAGCTTGCACATCCTGACCGCTCTTGGCGATTGGAATAGATCGAAGGGTACGTTCTGCCTCCTGGAAATTGCCGTACAACGCATCATGGATGGCGCCATCGGCGCGGTAACTGGCGGCGGCCTCTTTCAGGTCTTCAGCGACTGCCGAAGCGCTCGCGCGCTTGAACGATTCTCTGGCATCCCTCAATTCGCCGAAATAGGAACTGGTGCAGGACTCAGAGTAAAGCAAGATTGCCTCAACTTCCGGATTGCCTATCGCCCATGCGGCTTCCCGCTCCATGGTTGCGCGGTCGTGTTCCAGAAAAGCGATCAAATACCGGTTGTTGTGATTGACCGGCATGTCCAACTTCTGAGCCAGAGCTTCAGCGACGGTCGCTTTGGCCTCCTTCAGACGCCCCAGCGCGATATAGGCCGAGACCACGTTCGTGAATTGCTCTTCGCTAGGCGCCAGACGCAGTGCTTCCAGAGCTTCGGACAAAGCCCTGTCGTTTTGGCCAAGTTGACTGTAGACGTAAGCCAAGTTGGAATGCGGGGATGGCGACCGCGGCCGTATCTCTGCCCAACGCTCATAGTCCGCCGCGGCCTTTTCCAGATCACCCGTGGTGAAGGCGTGATACGACGCAGAGATTTGAACTTGTTCGAGATCGGTTCCGTGACTCCGCAATTCGTAGGCTTTTGCCGCAGCCTTTGCGGCTAATGCACTCTCGCCCGCGTCGAAATACTTTCCCGAAAGGCTGCTGTAGGCTCGCGCAAACAAGGGATCCAGCGCGACCGCCCTTTGGTAGTGTTCGATGGCTGCGCTTGGGCCTTTCTCGTTTTCAGCCTGGCCGCCGAGCGTGTATTCCTTCAAAGCATCCAGGGAACTGGTGGTGGCCTCGCGAAGCGGGACATCGAGCTTCTGCACGCTGGAAATCGATTCGCCCAGCGCGCTGCGGAGGCGAGAGGCGGAGGTGCCCAGGGCTGAGATCACATCCTCTTTGGTTTTGGCGGTTACTTGTTCCTGCGCCAGTATCTCGCCATTCAGACAATTCTCGGCGCTTAATCCAATTACGAACTCGCTGCCAAGAGCCGCTATTGTGCCGGCCACATAGGCCTTGCTGCCCGTACGCTGGCAGACTTCCTGCGCGAGTTCGCTGGTAAGAGGCGCGTTCGCAGGCTGGGTCATCAGCTTGAGTGTGTCCCTAACCTTTCGATTAGAAACAATATTTAAAAATGGAGACTGGCTTAGCGCGATGCTTAGAGCTTGCTTAAGCGAGCCGTCGAAGACGCTATCCCCGGTAGAATTATCAAAGTCGGCCAAAATGATGGAATCATTCTCCGTCAGCTTACTGGCATGCAACGAGCGGCGGTGGAAGATTCCAAGGACAAGGCCCGCAACCACCACAAGGCCGATAATCGATAGAATCCAGTACCTGTAATCGCGCGTCCGTCCAGCAACTTTAGATCTAGACCCCTGATGGCCCACGGTCACGCCAACCGTGATAGGCAGGCCGGACTCCATGGCATGTTTCAGCCGTTGCAGATCGGCTTTCATCTCCGCTGCGTTTTGGTATCTATCGCCGCGATCCTTCTCCAAGGCTTTGGTGATGATCTGCTCCAGATCAGGCGGCAAATCGGGATTGATGTCTCGGGCCGGGAATGGTTGCTTGTTGAGCACCGCGTCGATCGTAAGCGCCGTGTTTTTCTCTGCGAAGGCGCGCTTCCCCGTTGCCATTTCATAGATCACCGCTCCGAGAGAAAACACGTCGGTCCGCCCGTCCAATTCATCACTTCGAATCTGCTCGGGCGAAAGGTAAGGCGTTGTGCCCGCGATGACCCCAAGACTGGTCAGGGGAGCGTCGTGCGTCACCATCGCGGATTCCGAAGTGAGGTTCACTTTAGCCAAACCGAAGTCAAGCACCTTCGCCAGGCCACGACTGGTGACGAAGATATTCGCCGGCTTGATGTCGCGATGGATAATGCCCCTCGCGTGAGCAGCCTCAAGGCCGTCCGCTACTTCGATCGCCCACTGGAGCAATTGAAGGAGCGGAATATTCCCCTCTTTCATTCGTTTCTCCAGGGTCTCTCCCTCCAGCAACTCCATCACGATGACTGGTTTGTTTTCGTACTCCTCCACTTCGTATAACGTGCAGATATTGGGATGGTTCAAAGAGGAGATAGCTCGCGCTTCGGTTTCGAAGCGCTGCAAGAGTTTGCTCTTGCTTGGTTCGGACTCTTGCAGCAGCTTGATGGCGACGTGACGGCCCAGCCGCAAATCCTCGGCCTCGTAAACGACCCCCATTCCGCCGCTACCTAAATTGCCGAGGACCCGATAGTGCGAAATGACCCGACCGACCAATGGATCTGCGATCTCTTGGGTTTGGGAGAAGGCTAGCGATTGAGCCGCCACGTTGATGGCGGGTTTCTCCAGAAAACTGGCCGCTTTGTGATGCGAAGTCAGCAGCGACCGGACTTCCTCCAACAGCTCTTCGTCCCCTTCGCACGCTCTGCGCAGAAATTCTTCCTGGCGCTCCGCCGGCAGACGCAGCGCGGACTGCAGTAAGTCGTCGACAAGTTTCCAACGCTCAGGATCCATTGGACGGGTTACCACTCATTTCCCGGTAAAGCCAAGCGCGTGCCGTGGTCCAGTCACGCATCACCGTGACTGCGGATATCTTGAGCACCTCTGCCGTTTCTTCCACACTCAACCCGCCAAAAAAGCGTAGTTCGATCACCCGCGCCTTTCGCAGATCCAGGCGGGCGAGCACTTGCAGAGCATCATCAAGCGCGACCAGGTCCTGGTCATGGCCAGGGCCGACCTCGGCAGTCTCTTCCAGCGAGCAATGCGTGAAGTCCGCTCCGCGCTTCTGATTGTGACGGCGCGCATGGTCAACCAGAATGCGCCGCATAAGTTGCGCTGAAACAGCGAAGAAGTGAGCCCGATTCTCCCATCGCATCCGTTTGTAATCGGCCAGGCGCAGATACGCTTCGTTAACTAAGGCCGTAGCCTGCAGGCTGTGGCCGGCATGCTCGCCGCGCATATAGTACCGCGCAAGCCGGTGCAACTCCCTGTAGACGATAGGGGTCAGCTTGTCGAGCGCAGCCTGATCACCGGCGCTCCACGCTTGAAGCAGCGTGCTCACCTCCCCATGGGGAGAAGTTTTTCCCATGTGATGCCTCGAAGACCAGAGAGGTTCGCAAAATTATAACGGTGTCGGCAAACGCCCCAAAAATAAGTTATCCGCGATGATAGTTCATTCCCACCTTTTACGCCTAGTTAAGCAGAACGCAATGAATCGTGCGGCGGCCGAATAAAGTCAACGGTTCCGCGAACGCGCGGTCGAAGGCGATTAGTTCTGCTAAAGCAAAAGGAGAATCTTATGTTCCGCGCAAGATCGCGTATAGGCGTTTGGCTTCTGTTGATTTGCTCTGGCATTTCTCTTTACGCACAACAGGCAGCTCAGGCTACGGCAAACGCCGTTGTGCCGCCTATGGTTAGGTTCAGCGGTGTATCAACCGACTCGAATAATAAGCCCATGACGGGGACAGTCGGCGTCACGTTTTCCCTCTACAAAGAGTCTCAAGGCGGCCCTGCTCTCTGGGTGGAAACTCAGAACGTTACGCTCGATAAGACTGGTCACTACACAGCCATGCTGGGATCCACCACCAGCCAGGGGCTGCCGGCAGATCTATTCGCCTCAGGCGAGGCTCGCTGGCTAGGTGTGCAAGCGCAAGGCGAAGCCGAGCAGGCACGCACGGTTCTGATGAGCGTGCCTTACGCTCTGAAAGCTTTGGATGCGGAGACCATCGGCGGCAAACCACTTTCCGCATTACAACTGGCAGCACCGAATGGCGGTGCCAGTGCCAGTTCTTCCGGCTCGAATAAGGCACCTGTGGCCAATACCATCACGTGCGCCTCAGCGTCGGGGTGCAAGAAGAGCTTCGTTCCTCTGTTTCATACCAACGGCGGGGCCGCCACAGTCAACGATTCAATCATCGAGGAAAGCGGCTCGACCATCAGTGTCGCTGGCAGCGCAAAACTCGCCGGACCAATCAGCGCCTCAACGACAAGCAGCAGTAGTGCTGCGGTTGCAGGGAACGACAACACCAGCGCGGGCTCGGCTGCAGTCGCCGGTGTCAGCAGGAACGGCACTGGAGTGGTGGCTACCGGCGTGACCGGGCTGTTGGGCACCGGCGAGGGGAGCGACGGGATTGGAGTAAATGCCAGCGGTAACCTCGGAGTGTACGCCAACGGCAACGCCGCCGGAGTGTACGGCGTAAGCACGACCAGCACCGGAGTGATCGGCACCAGCTCGAGCTACATTGGCGTTTACGGCTCCGGCTCAACCGGCGTGTACGGAGTCAGCGCCAGCGGCCTTGGGGTATACGCGCAATCCGACAGCGGTTGGGCCTTGGACGCCTACGGCACTTCAACCGCGACCGGGGTTCTGGCCGGCAGCGCAAACGGCTGGGCCGCGTGGTTCAACGGCAACGTCGAAGTCGACGGCAATCTTTCCAAAGCCGGCGGTTCGTTCAAAATCGATCACCCGCTCGATCCCTCCAACAAGTACCTCTATCACTCCTTCGTCGAATCGCCTGACATGAAGAACATCTACGACGGCAACGTGATCACGAACGCGAACGGCAATGCGGTCGTCACTCTGCCCAAGTGGTTTGAGGCGCTCAACCGCGATTTCCGGTATCAACTCACCGTCATCGGTCAGTTCGCCCAAGCGATGGTGGCGACTGAAATATCGCATCACCAATTCACAATCAAGACCGACAAACCCAACGTGAAGGTCTCCTGGCAGGTGACCGGCATTCGTCAAGACGCATGGGCTAACGCTCATCGCATTCCGGTCGAGGAGCTGAAGCCGGGGAAGGAGCGCGGTTCCTACCTCCATCCCGAACTGTACGGCGCACCGGAAGAAAAGGGTGTCCTGTGGGCACGTGATCCAAAAGCCATGAAGCAATGGAAGGAAGGTCGGACCAACCCCGCAGCCATTTATCCGAAAGGCGCTTCACCTAAACCGTAGACGGGTTGCAACTTCGACGAGTGGGCGGTCGATGGTCTGCCAACGCCAGTTCGGTCGCGGCGGACGCCGATCATCACCTCTGTAGCACGGGGGGCAGGCTGTTCGCGAGATCGCTCCCCGGTTCATCGCAGTAGCAAGAAATAAAATGCAAGAACAAAGAACTATAAGGAGAATCCTATGTTACAGAATATGGTTCGCATGACACTTTACTTCTCGCTGATTTGTTGCGTACTCCAGGTTTCCGCGGAGCAACCAGCAGCCAACGGGATTGTGCCGCCAGTCGTGAAGTTTGGTGGCGTTCTAACTGATGTCAGCGGCAAGCCCATGACGGGCACCGTTGGGGTCACTTTCGCTCTCTACAAAGAGTCTCAGGGCGGCGCTGCCCTCTGGGTGGAGACTCAGAACGTAACGCTCGATAAGACTGGCCGCTACACAGTGATGCTGGGATCAACCTCCAGCGAAGGACTGCCTGCGGATCTATTTGCTTCGGGCGAAGCTCGCTGGTTGGGTGTGCAAATGCAAGGGGAGGCCGAGCAACCACGCACGGTGCTGATGAGCGTGCCCTATGCTCTCAAAGCAGCGGATGCAGAAACCATTGGCGGGCTGCCTCCCTCGGCCTTCGTGAAAGCCGCCGCGCCTGGATCTGCAACCACAGCCAACGCGAGTCAGCTTCCCTCGGCACAAATCACCGGCAGCGGGACAGCCAATTTAGTGAGCAAATGGATAAGTGCCACCAAGCTGGGCAACTCGAACATCTTCGATGGCCCTCACGGTAGCGTCGGTATCGGCACGACGTCTCCGGGCGCTAAGCTCGACGTTGACGGCACGGCTCGCGTTCGGGGCAATGCCACAGTGAACGGCAGTCTCGGCGCTGGACCGATCACGGCTACCTCCTCTAGTTCTGGCGGTACCGGGGTATACGCCAACGCCGGTTCCACTGGCGGCAGTAACGGAGTGATAGCCATCGGCGCGACTGGCGTGGCGGGCTACACAACCGTTAACGGCAGCATCGCATTGTACGGTAACGGGGGAAGCAGCACTGGCAGCAACGGGGTGGTCGGCTATGGTGCCACCGGCGTAGCGGGCAACAGCACCATTACCGGCAGTTACGGAACGTACGGTCGCGGTTCCACCGGGGTGTGGGGCACCAGCACCGGCACTGGCGCGAACGTGGGAGTGTACGGTACGGGCGCTACCGGCGGTACGGGCGTCTATGGAGTTGGCGACGCTTGGGGGGTTCTAGGCGAATCAAGCAGTGCTAGCGGCAGCGGCGGGGGCTTTGGCAACTCCTCCACTGGCGATGCTCTGTTTACCTACAACCAGAGCGGAGGCTATGCCGCATTCTTCGATGGCGATGTCGACGTCGACGGCAACCTTTCCAAAGCGGCTGGTTCCTTCAAGATTGATGACCCGATTGATCCAGCCAACAAGTACCTCTATCACTCCTTCGTCGAATCGCCCGACATGATGAACATCTACAACGGCAATGCGACCACGGACGGGCAGGGAAGCGTTGTGGTGCCGTTGCCCGACTGGTTCGAAACCTTGAACCGTGATTTTCGCTATCAACTCACGGTCATCGGCCAATTCTCGCAGGCGATCGTGGCCAGCAAGGTGGCCAATCACCAATTCACCATCAAAACGGATAAGCCCAACGTGGAAGTCTCCTGGCAGGTGACCGGCATTCGCCAGGATGCGTGGGCCAACGCTCACCGCATTCCGGTGGAAGTAGCGAAAGCTCCGGCGGATCGGGGACTTTACTTGCATCCCGAACTTTTCGGCGCACCGGCAGAGAAGAACATCGGGCTGGCGCACCACCCGATGATGCAGAAACTGATGAAGCAAGCAGCAGCCAAATAACAAACTTGACCGAACAATTGCGAACCACAGGTGGCACCCCGTGGCGCTGCACAAACTTCGGAGCGTGCAGCGCCAGGGTGGGTTCGCGGAAAACAAGGACGATCAGCGCGACCGGTAGCAGATCCCTGAGCGGAGACTTGTAAGAGTTAACCCCAATAGTGGTTGTGGACTCGGCTTCGGCGAACCAGAAAGAGAAATTGTATCCGATCAGAAGCCGTAGAGAACGGTTCGTCTTCAGACATCCGAACGACGAGCTACACGGAAGTAGTCCGCTTAAGAACGACGGTCTTCAACTACATGAAACCCATCGACGGTCCGGAAGTCCTCTTCTGGGAAATCTGCCGATGACAATCAGTGAGATTCCTCCCGAGCGACGGGTAAACAACAAAACCCTTGGCGCTTAATCAGGCGGTGGATGCGTCCTTGTCCCTCGTAGATCGGTGTTCGGGAGAATCTTCGATCGACGAAGGTGGCATCTTTTTTGCCTTTCTCATCCACTCGGCTGCTCGTTGTTCGGCTTCGAGCAGTTGTTCCATGGTCATCGATTTGTTGACGTGATTCTGGGCTCGCGTGATCTGCTCATTGGCGATCAAGAACTACATCTAGGCATACACCAAGTCTTTCGGCCCCGCTCGACGAGCCGAGTAGAGTTGCGGTCGCGGTAGCGTAGTTCCCATACACATTGCACCAGCAGACGGAGCCAACCGCTTTTCGAAGAAAGGCGGGTCCAGATCACACTTAGGTGTGATTTCGGTCACAGTCAACAGTCGGCAAAATGATAGAAGCTCAGATATTACATTGGGGGTAGGGAGACGTTGCCATCGCAATGCGCTTGTAGGTAAGAACAGACAAAACTTCATTACAAGGAGAAATCATGAAGCGGATTGGACTCGTGGCATTCGTGGTGATTTTTGCTTTTACCACTTTGGCGAACGCTGGTTCGATTAGCGGCAAAGTGGCAGGTGTTTCCGGAGAATCAGTGGTCTATGTCGAAGCGATTGCCGGGAAAATCTTTCCATCCCCGACCGCGCACGCCGTGATGGATCAAAAGGCACTCTTATTTCAACCGAGCGTTCTGGTCATACAACAGGGCGCCACCGTAGATTTCCAGAATAGCGACACCGTCGCGCATAACGTGGCGTGGAGTTCCGTCGGAGGCAACAAGAGGTTCGCCCACAACATGGGCACCTGGCCCAAGGGAGAAAAGCGTTCCTTCACATTCGATAACCCCGGCGCCATTCCGCTGATGTGCTACGTGCATCCTGAGATGGAGGCGCACATCATCGTATCTCCGACGCCGTACTTCGCAGAAACCGACAAATCCGGGAGCTACAAAATCAAAGATGTTCCCGACGGAAGCTACACCGTAACCGCCTGGAATGCAGGTGCAAAGGGTCAGTCCAAACCGGTGATAGTTTCGGGTGACGGCACGGCCGACTTCACACTGACCAAATTAGCCACTGTCGGTCACTGAGGGGGCATTGTTACGTCCCTTCTTCGATTCCCCCGCGTACAGACCTTGAGTGAGAACTGTACGGATTGCTAATCATGCTGAAGCGATACAAGAACAAAAAAGTCGACGGGGACTGGCTGAACACGAACTTTCCTTGCATGATGGCGTGCCCGGCGCACACCAACGCCGGGCGCTACGTCGGCCTGATTGCCGAGGGCCGCTTCGAAGAGGCCTATCGCATCGCGCGCGACCCCAATCCGCTGGCCAGCATCTGCGGACGAGTGTGCGCGCATCCTTGTGAGACCGCCTGCCGCCGCGGTGAGATCGATCGGCCCATTTCCATCCGCGCTCTCAAGCGTTTTCTCACCGAGCAGTTCGGGCCGGAGTCGAAACATCCGATCCATGTGAATGAAGGACGGGTGCAGAACAAACTTCCTTATAAGGTTGCCGTAATTGGCGGCGGCCCGGTGGGACTTTCGGCTGCGCACGATCTAGCCCTTATGGGATACCGGGTGACGATCTTCGAAGCAGCGCCGGTTGCGGGCGGGATGCTGTACCTGGGCATTCCGGAATACCGCCTGCCGCGCGATGTAGTGGAAGCGCAAGTGCGCGAGATCCTCGAGACTGGCGACATTACCCTCAAGCTGAATCATGCCGCAGGCCGCGACTTTACGGTATCGGACCTGCGGCGTCAGGGGTTCGACGCTGTGCTCATTGCCGTGGGAGCGCATCGCAGCCGCGATCTCAGCATCCCCGGCGTCGACCTCGATGGCGTACACAAGGGCATCGACTTCCTGCTCAACGTGAACCTCGGTTACAAATTCACCATCGGCAAAAAAGTGATCGTGATTGGTGGCGGCAACGTGGCCATGGACGTGGCGCGGTCGGCGGCGCGCGAAGTAGTCCGTCAACATGCGGGCGGCGTGCAAGATGCCGAGCCTTCGGCGGAAAACATGAGCGCGGTCGCCACGCGTGAGATGGTCGACATTTCTCTTTCCGCCTTGCGCATGGGCGCGCGGGAAGTGAACCTCGTTTGCCTGGAGCGCCGCGAAGAAATGCCTGCCGCACTTGAAGAGATTGAGGAAGCCGAAGAGGAAGGCATCCGCATGCACCCCGGTCTCGGCCCCAAGCGGATGGTGGGCAAAGATGGCAAAGTGGTTGCGCTCGAGACGCTAAAAACCAAATGGGTCTTCGATCAGAACAGACGCTTCAATCCGGCGTTCTACGAAGACAGCGAGAGCCAGATCGAGTGTGACACGATCATCATGGCCATCGGCCAGGCGCCGCGCCTCGACTTTCTTTCGCCGGAAGATAAAGTGGATTTGTCTCCGCGCGGCCTGATCGCGGTCAATCCGGAAACGCTGATGACTTCAGCTCCTGGGATCTTCGCCGGCGGCGATTGCGTCTTCGGCCCGCGGTTGATTATCGACAGCGTAGGCGATGGCAAACGTGCGTCAGTCGGAATCGACGAATACCTTCGCAAGCAGAAACATCCCGAACCGATCATCGCAGTCGAAGTGCTGAAACGGCACAGCATGCCGCTGGACTACCTCGACATCAACCGTCAGCCGGTGCCCATGCTTCCCCTGGAGCGCCGCACCGGCGCAACGGAAGTGGAAGTTGGCTACGATGTCCCCGAAGCGATGGCGGAAGCGCAGCGCTGCCTGCACTGCTGGGTCAATACGATTTTCGAAGGCACGCCGGAAGACGGCAGCATGTGCATTCTCTGCGGTGGTTGCGTCGACGTCTGTCCGGAGAAATGTCTGGAGTTGGTTTCGCTCGATCGCATCGACTTCGAACCTCAGACCGTGCAGCACATTCGCGACAACCAGCAATGTTTTGGTATGGAATTCGACGAAATGGCAGCCGATGAACTCGGCATCGTCACCGGCTCGGCGATGTTGAAAGACGAAACGCGCTGCATCCGTTGCGGACTTTGCGCCATGCGCTGTCCGGTGGGCACCATCACCATGGAATCGTACAACCTGATTCCCGCTGAACCGACTGGATTGATCTCCGTAGCGTCCATTGGAGGGTTGCAGTCGAAATGAGTTGAGAGATAACGATGGCCGACGAAAATAAAACTGCGAACTCCACCGATGAGGTAAACCGACGCCAATTCTTCGCGAAACTTGGTTTAGGCTCACTTGGCATTGCCGCTGCCGGAACGGTCGCGTTTGCTTACCAGTTCCTGGAACCGAATGTGCTGTACGAGCCTTCCCCTGTGGTCAATTTGGGCCACCCGGACCGCTATCCACTGGATTCCGTCACCCTCGACGCGAATTTTGGCATTTACATCATTCATTCGCAGGAAGGTTATTTCTCGCTCAGCGCAGTATGCACCCATCTTGGTTGCCTCACGGCATGGAAGCCGGACCTGGGCGTCATTGCGTGCCCGTGTCATGGCAGCAAATTCAAGCAGAACGGAGAAAAGATCGAGGGTCCGGCTCCCCGGCCTCTGCCATGGAAGCGCATCTGGCTCAACGACGACGGAGATTTGCTGGTGGATCGCTCCACCGACGTTCCTCCGCTGCAGCGGGATTCGTTTGTAAGGGTCTAAGGAATGACAAAGACGGTAGACCAATATTTCGATGACTTGCGCGGCACGCGGGTGTGGCGCTCCATCTTCCGCAGCGGCACAGGGTCGAGCACGCTGCATCGTGCTTTGGCGATCCAGCAGAACGTGTTCCTGCACCTGTTCTCCACCAAGGTGCGCACTCGCATGTTGAGCTTCAGCGCGACCTGGTACCTGGGCACACTAGCCCTGGGTACGTTTGTGATTCTGGTCGCGACCGGAATTCCGCTAATGCTTTACTACCATCCTTCCACGCCGCAGGCTTACGCCGATACCAAGGACCTGCAGTTCGTAGTCTCCTCCGGGATGTTTCTGCGCAATCTGCATCGCTGGTCGGCGCACGCCATGGTTTTCCTGGTCTTTGCTCATATGTTCAAGGTTTTTTACCGCGGCGCTTATCGCTCTCCGCGCGAGTTCAACTGGGTGATCGGCGTGATTCTGTTGCTGATGACGTTGTTGCTCAGTTACACCGGCTACCTGCTTCCCTGGGATCAGTTGGCCTATTGGGCAATCACAGTCGGATCGAACATCGCATCGGCTGTGCCGCTCATGGGTAACAAGATTCATTTCCTGCTGCTCGGCGGCAACGCGGTGAATGCCAACGCGCTGCTGCGGTTCTACGTGCTGCACTGCATGATTTTGCCGTTGACCGCGATGTTCTTCATCGCCATCCATTTCTGGCGTATCCGCAAGGACGGCGGCCTCTACTCGCACGCCAGCGAACCGGCAACGTTGCGGGCGCACTCTTCCGCCGTCACCGCGAAGGAGACGAAATAGTTATGGCCGATTCCAAAGACTTCGTGGCCGGCGTCGATTCCAACGCAAAGAAGTCTCCTCGCCGGATCGTGTTCATTACGCGCCGCACTTCGGCTCAAGTGAAAGCAGAGACTGAAGACCAGGTGCAGACATTCCCGGAGGTCCTGTTTCGCGCTGCGGTTGCCATTGAGGTGCTCGCGATTGCGCTGGTATGGATCGCGCTGTTCTTTAACGCGCCGCTCGAGGGTCTGGCCGATCCCTCCCACACTCCCAACCCGGCGAAGGCTCCCTGGTACTTTCTCGGGCTACAAGAGATGCTGCACTACTTCCCGCCGGTCGTCGCTGGTGTTCTGGCCCCGGGGTTGGTGGTGATGGCGCTGATTGTCATTCCGTACTTTAAGGTCAACATCGAAGCGGGTGGGCTTTTCCTGAAGGATCGCCAGCGGCGGCTGCGAATCTTTTATTTCGTTGCAATCGCTCTTTCGCTGTTCCTTCTGTTTTTCAAAGTGTATGCGGCCCTTGTCCCGACCTTAATGATGGCCGCCGTAATGCTCGTGGCGTCGCAAAGTTCTCCGCAGTCGTCCTCGGCTTTGCGGCGTTACCTGGCTGCCAGACCGCTGTCTTATTGGGTGATGACATGGTTCTTATTCGAACTGGCGGTGCTGACCGCTATTGGCACATTTTTCCGCGGTCCGGGATGGTCCTGGATTTGGCCGTGGCAAGGATCTTAGTCTGCTCATGAAAGAGAAACTCAAATCGCTCTGGCGGAAGCTGTTCGACGATAGCGTTCGCGCGTTCGGCGTGGTCAGCGTAGTGCTTCTGCTTTCGCTCGCGATTGCGCCCGCGAAAAATCATTTCAGCGAATGGCGTCACTATCAACACGGCTATTTGAAGATGATTCGCAACCGCAGCGATGCGGTTACATTGCAACGGCATTTCGAGGGAGGCATCCAGCAGATATGGCTACCTGACCTGGGCGTGGTCGACCGCTGCACCAGTTGCCATGTTGGCTTGAAAGAGACCGGCCTCAGCGATGTAAATCGACAACCTTACCGCCCGCATCCTGTGATTCCACATAAACTCGACCAATTTGGATGCACGGTCTGCCATCGCGGGCAAGGCGCGGCGACCACCGTCGCCGAAGCGCACAGCAGCACGCTGGCGTGGGAGCAGCCGACCTTGCCGGCAAAATATATCGAGTCATCTTGCGGCGAGTGTCATCGCGGGCCGCTGCCGGGGACGCCTGAACTGAATCAAGGCCGGCAGCTGCTGGCGCGCTACGGCTGCGTCCATTGCCACACGGTTACGCTTCCGAACGGCACTACCATGAAGGCGACGGACGACCCGCCCTCACTCTCTCACATCGGCGACAAGACCTCCCGCGAGTGGATTTATGCATGGCTGAAAGACCCGCAAGCCTACGCCTCCACGGCGACGATGCCGAACTTCAAGCTGAATGATGACGACGCTCGCGACGTTTCCGCATTCCTGATTGCCAACAGCACTTCCTTGCCGGACGATACCGTTGCGCTTTCAGCCAAAGCGTCGGCGGACCCCGTGGCCGGCGCTAGCCTGTACGGAGAATCTTTTTGCTCCTCGTGCCATGCCGTGCAAAATGCTGCTGGCAATCTGGTCGGTGGCAACGTGGGTCCTGAGTTAACTCGTGTTGGAAGTAAAGTAAAACCCGAATGGTTGCAGGCGTGGCTATGCGATCCGCGCGTTTATGACGCAGAAACCGCAATGCCGCACTATCGCTTCAACGATGGTCAAGTCGCAACCCTGGCGCAATTCCTGCTGGCCAAGACCGATTCCGATCTTTCGTCCAACGTTCATCTTGAATCCGCGACTTCCGAGCAGATCGCGCATGGCAAACGCCTGGTGTCCGATTACGGCTGTGCCTCCTGTCATGAAATCGCTGGCATCAAGAAGCCCGAAAACTTTGCGCCCGACCTGAGTCGTATCGGAAGCAAGTCAGTCACTCAGTTAGTATTTCTGCCCGGGATGCAACACACGCTCCCCGATTACATTGCGGCCAAGATCAAGCAGCCGCGCGTCTTTGGTCAAAATTTGAGGATGCCGCAGTACAGCTTTAGCCAGGCCCAGATCGACTCGTTGGCTACGGCGCTGCTCTCGCTGAACGATCGTTCGAACACATTGCCTCCATCGTTGACGGTGGCGGCAACTCCCGAATCGAACTACCGACCCGCGGGCAAAGCCGGAAGGCTAATGACCGATCTGGCCTGCTTCAGTTGCCACCGCATTAATGGCCGTGGCGGTGAGATGGCGCCTGATCTCACCTGGGAAGGCAGTTCCGTGCAACGTCAGTGGCTGGTGGATTTCCTGAAGAACCCCAACACGCTGCGGCCCGCGCTGATTCGCCGCATGCCAAGGTTCAACCTGACCGATGGCGAGGTCAACGAACTCACCGACTACATAATGACCGTGTACCAGAGCCCCGCCATCGACCGCGATTCCATGCCGCTGAGTGGGTACCCACAAGGCGAAGTCGAGTTGGGTGGGCAACTTTTCTACGGGAAATACGCCTGCCAGGGTTGCCACATCGTGGATACCAAAACCGACAAGGGTTACATCGGACCGACTCTGACGCAGGTCGGTTCGCGCCTCACCGGGGCATGGATATTTCAGTGGATGAAAAATCCTCAGGCTTTGCGCCCCGGCACTCTGGAACCCAACCGCGCTTTGAGCGATGACGAAGCACGCGCCCTAACCGCGTTCCTCATGTCACAGAAAGGCGGAAACAAATCGGAGGTAGCGAACAAATGATTCGTTCCTCACTGACTGGCCTGACTTTGTTTGCCGCCGCGCTAGGAATGTCGCTGGCCACTGCTTGTTCGCACAAGCCCGACTCCATAGCCCTGCCCAAACCGACCGCATTTGGTGCTGCTATCGTCGAGTCGAGCGGAGGAAAGCAGACCACGCAGACAGGGTCGCCTCTGCCCCAGCCTTTGGTGGTGCAGGTGAACGATCAGCAGGGAACTGCTGTCCCCGCCGCGCTTGTCGAATTCAGCGCTGCGCCTGGAGTAACTTTCGATCCGCCTTACGGTCTTACAGATTCCAGTGGGCAGGTCACTACCAGCGTTGCTCTTGGCGGCATGGCAGGCCGTTATCAACTCACTGCGCTTAGCGCCGACAAAACGGGAAAGAAATTCTCGCTGACAATCGAAGAGATCGCTCTCGGTTATCAGCAAACTCTGGGGCAACAGCTTAACGATCAGTATTGTGACCGCTGCCACAACCCCGAGTCGACTGCCGAGCGCTTGTCGAACTTCGACAATCTCGAAATCAAGCCGCATCCTTTCACTGACGGCGCTACGCTCAACAAAATGAGCGATGCCGATCTGACCGCCATCATCAGCCACGGCGGCCCTGCGCTTGACAGGTCTGCGCTCATGCCCGCCTGGGGTGACACTCTGAGCAAGTCCGACATACAGGCGCTCATATCCTATATCCGCGCCATCTCCGACCCGCCGAACCAGAACGCCGGCCCTGTATATGCGAAGAATTAGTCAGGTGTGCCTGGGCGAGCCTTTGGCTTAGGCTGCCACCTGCTGTGCGGCCGCTTGATCAACAAACACCACCGCTTGATCCTGGCGTACCCGGCCAGCGGGAATCGTTTTTCGGTCTCGATCCGCGCTGATCAAAGGAAGTGTTCTCGTTGCAGCCGGTGCTGCCCACCTATTAGTCGAGCCATCAACGTCTAATACGCTCCCAAGAACCTGAATTTCACGAGAATCTGAGTCCAGAGATTAAGCGGGTTTTGCTCAAGGGTTGATCCCGCAACTTTTGATGGTGGATGATGGGGGCGTGTCCTTAAACGTTCCTTTGCAGGAGAACTTAGTGTGCCCGTGTTCAAGTACATGTCTGCCGAAGTAGCTCGGATAGTTCGTTCGGGGTATGGATCGTGAAGTTCGGTCTCTTCAAAACTGAAAGGGCCGGGTCTTCCCGGCTCGGAGATTGTAGAGTCCATTGTCTCAAAACATGAGGTCAGGGATAGGTCTTCCTCCTGAATCAAGGTTCGAGCCTTGAAGTGCTACTCAAAACGAAGAAAGACCTAAGGAAGATGACACTGTGACAAGAGAATGGCAAAAGCGTAGCCTTTCCGAATTTCAGACCGCCAGCAGCTAAGAGTTCCGCCTTCGGCGTAGAGCATGGTCCACCGAAGGCGCTGGCGGAGCCAAGGCCTGCGTCGTCAATCAGGATGAGCAGAACGTTTGGCGCACCCTTGGGTGGACGGCTTCGCCTTTGTGGCCACTATCAGAGTGAGCAAGCTCACAGCTTCTTGTGATCTCGATCATCGCTTCCGGAAAGAATGTCCGGTATCAAAGAGCATTGCGCAATTCGGTCGCAGATCGAGGCAGCCGTCGGCAATGGGAGCGCAGAATTGTTTAAAGACATTGAACATCTCGTCCGGTTGGCAGTCGTCTTCGCAATCGGGCTAGTGGCATTCGTGATTCTGCGGGCCGCAGTGGTGCCTCGCAGCTTCGGCCAGTATGGCCACTATCGCGGCGCGGCGATCGCTGAGATCGCATCGCGGCCGATTGGGTTAGCTGGGCATGCGACTTGCGAATCCTGCCATAGCGACGTCGCGGATCAGAAAAAGCTGGGCAAGCATGTGGTGGTGGCTTGCGAGGCTTGCCACGGAGCATTGGCCGCGCACGCGGATGATCCCGGCTCCGTGCAACCCAAAAAGCTCGATACTGCGATCGTGTGTGCCCGCTGTCACGCGGCAAACAGTGCGAAGCCCAAGTGGTTCCCGCAAGTGGTCACGGCGGATCACTCCGGAGGGCTCGGCTGCGACACCTGCCATCAGCCCCACAGCCCAAAGATTGAAACAGAAAAGAGTGTGACGGCGAAGACGGACACGGAGGGGAAAAAATAATGGAAATCACCCGCCGTCGATTGCTGGTGCTGTTGCCTGCCGCTGCGGTGGCCTGGAACTATGTTTCGGCGGGAACGCCGGAGGATTCGCCGAACTACAGAATGACGGAGCACTGGTGGGCGATGCTGATCGACATCCCCAAGTGCATTGGGTGTGGCAGTTGCGTGCGCGCCTGCGCCGAAGAAAACGACGTTCCCGAAGGCTATTTCCGTACCTGGGTCGAGCGCTATCATGTAGCGGATTGGAAGATTGAGAAGCCGGAGGTACAGTCGCCCAATGGCGGAAAAAACGGCTTCCCGCCAAATACCGATGAGGCCTGCAAAAACTTCTTTGTGCCCAAACTCTGCAATCACTGTGCGGACTCTCCCTGCACGCAGGTTTGCCCGGTAGGAGCAACCTTTATTACACCGGATGGAGTTGTACTGGTGGATAAAAATTATTGTTTGGGCTGCCGCTATTGCATTCAGGCGTGCCCCTATGGATGCCGCTTTCTCAATCCCAAGACCAACACCGCGGAGAAGTGCACGCTGTGCTATCACCGCATCACCAAAGGATTGACGACCGCTTGTTGTGAGGTCTGCCCAACCGGCGCACGGCAGTTGGCGGATTTGAAGGATCCCAAAGACCCGATTCATGAGTTTTTGAGAACCCATATGGTGCAGGTTTTGAAACCGCATCTGGCGACTGGAGCGAAGGTCTTTTACGACGGTATGGACGGTTCCGTCCGGTGAGTTCGGTGCGATAAGTTTCGTCCGATAAAGAGCGCCCTAGGAGGCTCATTGCAGGTACCCGTGCAAGGCTTCATGTATCCGAACGAAGTGGAACTCCAGTGGAGCATCCTGATCGTTCTTTATCCCTACATCACGGGACTGGTGGCGGGCGCATTTATTCTGGCATCGCTCGAACGCGTATTCCGCGTGGAGGCGGTGAAGCCGACGTATCGATTGGCCCTGCTCACCGCACTCGCCTTCCTGCTGGTGGCGCCGCTCCCGCTGCAACTGCACTTAGGACATCCCGAGCGTTCCGTCGAGATGTATATGACGCCCCACCGCTCCTCCGCCATGGCCATGTTCGGCTTTGTTTATCTGTGGTACCTAATGGCGGTTCTGCTATTGGAGATCTGGCTGGACTATCGCCGCGACATCGTCGTGCGATCCCAGACGGAGAAAGGCTGGAAGCGTGTGGTTTATCGTGTGCTGACTCTGGGCTCGAGCAATCTCAGTGAACGGTCGCTGCGTATCGATGAGAGGCTAGGTTATTTCATCACGCTGATCGGCATTCCTTCAGCGTTCTTGCTGCATGGGTACGTCGGTTTCATTTTCGGATCGGTGAAGGCAAATCCCTGGTGGTCGTCGCCGCTGATGCCCATCGTGTTCGTGTTCTCGGCAATGGTGTCGGGCATCGCGGCGGTGATGTTGCTTTATATGTTCTCGACGCGCGTGCGTGGACAGCGGCTCGATATGCGCTGCCTCGACACGATCGCGCGGTATCTGCTCTACAGCTTCATCATCGACTTCAGCCTGGAGATGCTGGATCTGCTGCAGCGCATCTACGAAGCCGATGAATCGTTCCGCAGCCTGGATTTCATGGTGCACACCCGATTGTGGACGTCCCAGGTAATCGTTCAGATCCTACTCGGCACGGCGACGCCGATCGCGCTGTTGGGCCTGACCCAGGTCTTGAAGTTCAGTGATACTGCACGGAAAAGGGTTTACGGAGTGGCCGGATGTTTGACCATGATCGGCATTTTTGCGATGCGCTGGAATGTAGTGATCGGCGGCCAGCTTTTTTCCAAGAGCTTCCTTGGCTACACGACGTACAAGATGGCCTTCGCCACGCGAGAGGGCTTGTTGACCGCGATCGCGCTCATGATCCTTCCTTTCGGCATTCTGTGGGTTCTGGTGAAACTTCTGCCACCCTGGCCGGAGTCAGCCTCCTTGAACCGTTCCAACCCCTTTCCTGCACGCGGAACCAGCTAAGCCTCGCCTCATCGGGGCAGATGCGGAGAAGCGAATGGCACAAGCTCTCGACGCGATAGCATCGAATGTGGAGCAACTCCGCGAACGGGTGCGGGAACTGGAACGCCGCGTCGGCATATTGGAGGGCCAGCCGGCGAATCTGACGCCTGCCCGCACTGAATCTGGGAGAGTTGCGCGGCCTCAATCGTGCCCTCCACAGCTCGGGCGGGATGTCTCGGCAACGAATATACCTGGCGGGGTGCTGCCCGTGTTCGGCAAGGCTGTCCTGGGATTGGCGGGGGCGTACCTGCTGCGCGCGCTCGCGGAGTCGGGAACCGTTGCGAAGTTGCCCTTGCTGATTATCGCTATCGTGTACGCGGGCCTGTGGCTGGTCTGGGCGGTCCGGACTCACTCCACGAATGGCTTTGCAAGCGTTACCTACGCAATCACAGCAGTACTGATCCTCTCCCCACTGTTGTGGGAGTCCACGGTGCGTTTTCAGGTGTTGTCGCCGGTGTTCACCACCACGGTGCTGGTCGGGTTTGTTGTGCTTGCCTTGGCCATTGCGTGGCGGCAAAACCTGCAGACGATTCCGTGGGTGGCGGAGTTGGCAGCGGCGGTCACGGCTCTGGCGCTCATCATTGCAACGCGCGACCTGGTGCCGTTTACCGCTGGATTGCTGGGTGCGGCCCTAGCTACCGAAGTGGTTGTATGCCTCGGACGACGGCTCAGTGTGAGGGTAATTCCGGCGCTCATGGCCGATTTCGCCATTTGGTTGCTCCTCTATGTGATGACGTCTGCCGAGGGGGCGCCGCCGGAATATCACCCAACGAGTGGAACTACGATCGCTATGCTATGTTTGGCAATGCTTGCGATCTACGGTTGTAGCATTGGCATACGCAGCTTTGGGTTGCGCCACCGGCTGACCACCTTCGAAATCGTCCAGGCAGTGGTGGTGTTTCTGCTGGCGACTTTTGGGACGCTGCGCACAAAGCCTGGCTCTGCATCTGCACTCGGTATCTTTTTCCTCCTGATTGCGGCGGTGTGCTACTGGGGCGCGCTGTCGCGGTTCTCAGCCGCCGAACAAGATCGAAATCGTCGGGTGTGCGCGACCTATGCGGCTGCGCTTGTGTTGGCGGGGACCTTTCTGCTTCTTTCCACGAGCTTTCAAGCGCCCTTCTTGTGCCTGGCCGCCCTGACGGCGGCTTTCTTGTACATGCGTACCGGCAAGCTAAGCCTCGGCATGCACGTGTCGCTGTATCTGGCAGTGGCAGCGATCTTCTCTGGCCTTCTGAATCTGGCTGGGCGTGCTCTGGCTGGAACCGTACCGTCCTCCCTGGACGCAGGCACATGGGTCGTCGCAGTGTCCGCCGGTCTGTGCTACGCCATCGGATGGCGTACTTCGACTGATCAATGGAAGCCGCGGCTGCTCTGGATCGTCCCCTGCATGCTGGTGGTGGGCGTGGCGGCGGCGCTGGCAGTGATGGTGAGTGTGCGGCTCGGTTCGGCTAGCGGAGCGCTGAATGCCTCGCGTCTCTCGGTTGTCCGAACGGTGGTGATTTGCTTGTTCGCTCTCATACTAGGCTTCGGTGGGTCACAGTTGAAACACGTGGATCTACTCTGGGTTGCGTATGTTGCCGTAGCATTCGGTACGCTCAAGTTATTGTTCGAGGATCTTCGCTTCGGCAATGCGGCGTCGCTGATGGCGTCGCTTTTGTTCTACGGCCTAATCTTGATCCTGATTCCTCGGCTGACAGGACTTGCCCGCGACCGATCCTGATGTCGGCTCTGTCGGCTGACAATTCTCAGGCGGTCGATGCCCTTCTCTCTTGTGAGTCGGTATTCGGGAGGATCTTCGATCGCTGAAGGTGGGATCTTTTTTGGTCATGCTCACCCACTCGGCTGCTCGTTGTTCAGCCTCGAGCAGTTGCTCCATACCCATCGATTTGTTGACGTGATTTTTGGCTCGGGTAATTTGTTCATGGGCGATCAGGAACCACATGTAGGCATACATGAGGTTCGTCGCACCAGATCGGCGTGCCGAGAAGAACTGCGCAGTGCCAAGCCGCACGATGGTCATCTTTTGACGGCGTATCCTTATAGTATTGCTTTAGCTGATCGCGGCGATGTTGCAAAAGGTTGCAACCGGTTGCAAAAATTATCAGTCTTGACAAAGTGCGTGGTGGGTGTAGGGTGCGACTAAGGATGTGGAAAGCTTGGGGGAATGCGATGAGACGAAGTTATAAGCTGGTCAGCGCCTGCGCGATGTTCCTCCTGGTTGTATCGCTAACCGCGTCAGGTAACTCCAATGACAGTTTTTCGAATGCGACCCTTATCGGCGTTTCTAAAGGCGGCACGGTATCCGGATCGTTTTCCTTCAATAGCAAGACAGATCAGTTTTCCAAGATCTCCGTTTCTTTCGTGAGCAGTGTTTTTGGAGACGTAAAGGCGACTGATCCAAACTCGGTGAAGGGAACTCGCGTAGGGAACGATTGGCGCTTCGTCTGGTCCACCCAGAAAGGCAAAGACACCATCTGGTACTCCGTGCTATTCAATCCTGCTACAAATCAGTTTCAGGCCAGTGGTTGGATTGAGAATTCGAAACATCAGGGCGATTTCAACACCATGATGGTTGCCGAAGGTGGGAGTCGGCTATCCTACGGGATGTTGAGCGGGCTGACCGTGCTTGCTGGGATTCTGATCGCCCGAAAAAAACGCCCCACCGCAGATTCTGCCCAGTCCAGCTGAAAATACCAATCACTTGGTTCAGATCCCGCAAAGATTCCTCAAAAGCTAGTGCCGCGTTTGCAAGTCTCTGCACACTCCTCGTCCTCCAAATCAGGCGGTCGAGGCGTCTTTCTCGCTCGATGGCCGGTGTTCAGGGGGATCTTCGATAGACGAAGGCGGAATCCTTTGTGTCTTTCTCATCCACTCGGCCGCTCGTTGTTCAGCCTCGAGCAGTTGCTCCATACTCATCGATTTGTTGACGTGATTTTTGGCTCGGGTAATTTGTTCATGGGCGATCAGGAACCACATGTAGGCTTGCAAGGCACGGCCTTCGATCGGGTGAGGACCGCGAGATCCGTGATGGCTAACAGCTGAGAAAAACTGGCGATGTGGACAGTGTGTAAAATATTCCGCGATCTGTGACCTACTCATGGTCGGCCTAGTCGAACCTTGACTTGCCGAAGATGTTGTCGTGCGTTCAAGCATCCCTCGCCGCAAGGACGGTTCAGGGTAGGACCTGAGAGGAACGCGACTAGTTTGCAACTACTGCTCGGCCTCCGATTTTTGAACCGAGCATAGCCAAGCAGAATCCTAATTGTATTGCTAGGCTTTGGCTCGGGTGCTCGGATTCGGGCCGGAGCAACGGCTGCCGCTGCTCTTCCACCGACGGAGCCTGTGCCCGACGTTCGCCCACAGCTAGGGCAGAAACACGAGTCGTCAGGTAAATCCGTACCACATTTCGTACACAACCCGGGACTCCTTCTAGCTATCCTGCAAGTGACATGAACTCTAGGCAAGGTTACCGAGCGCGGGCGGAAGGTTACTGTGGTTATCTTCCATCGTCGGTATGCGAACGATCTTATCCTTCGTCTCGAAGGCAGTCGTTTCGAATTTCGAGAGGATCGCCGTCACAAGCCCGGTGTGAGGAGTCGGGCTGCCATCAACTCACGCCCAGTGATCTGCGAACGCTTAGGATCCCCTCAAACGAAGTGCATGGGCGGCGAGCATTTTCGAGGGTGTCACGAGTGACGGGCGAGCGGGCAGGAATCTCAAGGTAAGAGTTGCCTACAACACACCCGGAATCCTCGCCTCCCGGCGTGCAACGCGCTGCACAGGCTATAATTACGCCCACGGATGGACCTCACCCCTGGCGCGAAACTTGGTCCTTACGAAATCCAGTCCCCGCTGGGTGCGGGTGGCATGGGCGTGGTCTATAAGGCAGAGGACACTCGCCTCGGCCGGTTTGTTGCCCTCAAATTTCTGCCCGATAGCGTGGCTCACGATTCCGCGGCGCTGGAGCGCTTTCGCCGCGAAGCTCGGGCCGCGTCGGCCCTGAACCATCCCAATATTTGCACCATTCACGACATCGGCGAACACGATGGCCGCGCTTTTATGGTCATGGAGTTCCTCGATGGTCTAACGCTGAGCCACTTCATCGCGGGTCGTCCAGTTGAAACGGACAGGCTTCTCCCCATCGCGATTGACATCGCGGACGCTCTCGACGCGGCTCACTGCGAAGGCATCGTGCATCGCGACATCAAACCTGGAAATGTTTTCGTAACGCGGCGCGGCCACGCCAAGATACTCGACTTCGGTCTGGCGAAAGTGACTGGCAAGACCGCCGCGTCCAGTAGCGATGCTGAAACAATCGCAGATTCGGATGCCCTGCACCTGACCAGCCCTGGAACGATGTTGGGAACGGTCAGTTACATGTCGCCTGAACAGGTGAAGGCCAAAGACCTGGATGCCCGCACAGACCTGTTCTCCTTCGGTGCCGTGCTCTACGAGATGGCAACTGGCAAGCTGCCGTTCGAGGGATCGAGTCCGGGAGAGATTTGCAGTGCGATTCTGCGCGATGAACCTCCACCACCGGCTCAGGTAAATCCGCAAATCGTTCCGGGGCTGGAAGCAGTCATCCGAAAGGCGCTGGAGAAGGACCGCAACCTTCGCTATCAACACGCCTCGGAGGTGCGGGCCGATCTGCAGAGGCTGAAGCGCGATACCGACAGCGGCGGTTATCAAAAGCCTGCTGCGTCTGCGCCGGCAACGACACCATCCGCCACGAAAGTGGCAGTTGCGAAACCGCGAGAGCTGACCATGCGGATGCCCGCCACGAACTTGTGGCTATTTGTCGGTGGGTTGGCAGTGCTATTGGTGGCTGCCCTGATCGCTCGAGGGGTTCACTCTCGGATGGGCGGAAAACAGACTCTCACCGAAGCAGACACTGTACTCCTGGCGGACTTCACGAACAACACGGGCGATCCGCTGTTCGACAGTACGCTGAAGATTGCGCTGAATGTGGCTCTCACGGAATCACCCTTCGTAAACGTGCTTTCGAGTGACAGGGTCAGTGCCATATCGAAGCAGATGGGGCTGCCGGCCAATGCGAACCTCACCGCCGGTCAAGCGCGCGAGCTTTGCCAACGAGCGGGAAGCAAGATGTACGTCGCAGGTTCGATTGGCAGCGCGGACAGCAAGTACGTCGTAGCCCTGAACGCCGTCAACTGCCAAAGTGGCAAGACTGTAGCCCATGAGGAAATGACTGCGGTCGGCAAAACAGACGTCCTCGATACGATCGGGCGAGCTTCCAAGAAATTGCGCGCTGAACTCGGAGAGCCGGCCTCAACGGTCCAGAAGTTCGACGTGCCCCTGTCTGAGGCAACGACTCCCTCTCTCGAGGCACTCAGTACATATGCGAGCGCCCTGAAGGCATACAACGAACAAGGAGTCCAGGCAGCTCTCGCGCTTGATCAACACGCCATTGAACTGGACCCCAGTTTTGCAATGGCGTATTACGACGTGGGCGACGACTACTTCAGCCTCAACCAACTAGGGCGCGCCAGCCAGTACTACACCAAGGCGTTCGAACTGAGGCAACACGCCAACGATCGTTCGAAGCTCATGATTACCGGGAACTACTATTCCACCGTGACGGGCGAGCATGACAAGGCGGCGCGAACTTTCCACGAGATGATTGAGACGTACCCGCGAAGCGCGACAGCGTACTTCAGTCTTGGCGAAGAGTATGCCGCCTTGGGACAATATGAAACCGCTGCTGAAATGACTGCCAAGGCGCTGGAACTTGGCCCCGGCGAACTTCCTGCTTACTCCAATCTGACTGGTTATCAATTGGCGCTCCAGCGCTTTGGCCAGGCCCGCGCAACGATTGACCGCGCGAAGGCGCACGACATGGATGGCTACATGTTTCGCATTCCGCTTTATGCGATGGCATTTCTTGAAGGCGATTCCTCGGGTATGGCGGAACAGCAGCAATGGCTCGCCTCTCACCCTGATTCGAAGCACTATGCTCTTTCGCTCGCGTGCGACACTGAGGCCTATGGAGGCAAATTGACGGTAGCACGAGAGTTGACGAAGCGTTCGGCAGAAGCCGCCATCACTGCTGACAGCAAGGAAAATGCGGCGATCTGGTGGGAGAATGCCGCCTTACGCGAAGCCGCTTCGGGGGATACATCGCAATCCGTGCAAGATGCCGCCGAGGGACTCAAATTGGCTCCCGAGAGTCAGGGGGTGGGGGTTGAAGCTGCGCTCGCGTTCGCCCTGGCCTCGGAGAATGGCCGAGCCCAATCTTTGGCCGAAGACTTGGACAAGCGTTATCCGCTCGATACCCAGATGCAGTCACTTTGGCTGCCCGCTGTTCGTGCACAACTGGCGCTGAATGGAAAGAATCCAGCCCAGGCGCTTCGCGTTCTGCAGACGGTTGAGTCGCCTATGGAGTACGGGATGATCTCGTTCACGAATAACCCTTCGTGTCTATATCCGACCTACATTAAGGCTCAGGCTTATCTGGCTTCAGGACAAGCCACAGAGGCCGCCACCGAATTTCAGAAGATTATTGATCACGCCGGCATGGTTTGGAATTGTTCAACGGGAGCGTTAGCTCATCTCGGTCTGGCTCGCGCAAATACGCTGGTATCGAAGAAGGCGAAGGGCGCAGTCGCGGACGCCGCTCGTGTACGTGCTCTAAGTCAATACAAACAGTTCCTCGATCTCTGGAAAGATGCTGACCCCAATGTTCCCATCTTCAAGACCGCAAAAAACGAATGCGCAAAGCTACTCTAGCCAGAGCTTATGTCCAAAGGAATACTCGACTCCTGCTTTGCTTTTTCCTGGCGGATGACGGGCAAGCCAGAAGTTATCGTTCGTCCGTAGGATTAGTACCGAGAAATGCCCTTGTAGCCGATGGTACTTCGGCGCAACGCTACCAACCGGGGGATTGTGGACTCGCCCTCTTGGCTGTTGGCAGCGGTTCGGCGCTTCCGCATGGTCGATAACACAACCCGCAGTGCGTGGCCTCAGATTCGGGCCGGGCATCCCATCAGACAAGGCCGGAAGGATACACTACGATGTCTGAACGGCGCCTTCAGGAGAGGGAACAAAGAACATGTCGTCTTCAGAGAAGGATCGGTTAGCGGCTGAGGCGATGCAATGCTGGACCGATTTCCAGGAAGGCCTTTCCTCGGACAAGCGGAAATATCCCTTGCAACAGTTTCGAGCTTTTTGGGCGGTCACAAAACGCTACGCCGAGTTGACAAGGTCTGATCTTCTGATTCATAGGAGTGTCGGGGGTGCTGTTAATGGACTTGTGGATTTCCTCGAAGCGGAACGTAAGTGCGTTCCAGGCGACGTTCTTCGAGATGCTGAGCGCCTGGAGTGCCTCCTTTTTAGCGGGTATGACCCGTATTTCGAGGGAGATGAACCACCGGGCTTGTAAAGAGAGACGACGGAGCCTTCTACCGATGCGGCCACGGTTGTTGCCGAGTCACTCTTTTCGTCATTCAAGGTTCACCCTCGCCAACCGGATCACTTCAGTATTGCCGACAACTCGGGTGTTAATCGTCGGCCAATCGCGCTGCTTGCGTCATGAGGTAATTCTGTTCTGGGATGCTCGTGGTCCGCGCAGCCGCAATAATGTATTTCATACGTTTTCCCTCCCTTTTTAGCGCGAACTCAGCGCTTTCATACGGTAGTCGGAGCCGCCCTGCCGTTCTCTACATCCCTTCCAAAAAAACATTTTCACCGGAAATCAGCAGCCTGTGTCGATTTCAGAAGCCCACAACCGACATACTAAGTGGAGGCGAGAAATGACGACCGAGGAAATGGTAGTGGACGTTAGCCAGGACTGGGTACTGGCCTGCGACGTGCAGCAGGGCTTTATGCAGGCACCCTGTGCAGTTAGCGATTCCTTCGACTATAGCGCCCGCTGCCGTCAGGTTCGGGCGCTCGGCGGCGATTGCTACGGTTTCATACCGCTTAAGGACGACTGCTTGGCACTCGTCGTTGGAGATGCCTCGGGCAAAGGTTTGGCCGCGGCTCTCATGATCGCCAATGTGCAGTCCTCCCTTCAAACGGCCGCACTGTTCACCGGAGATGACTTGGGCGCGCTGCTCAAGGTCGTGAATCATCAGGCATACGCTTCGTCGTCCAGGGACCGATATGCAACCTTGTTCTACGGAGTATTCGACAGGTCGACCCGCATTCTGCGCTATGTAAATGCCGGACATAATCCACCGGTCGTCATTCGGCGAGATGGCTCAATGCACTGGCTCGAAACGGGTGGCGCGCCAGTCGGATTGTTCGCTGATTCGGAATATGAAGAGGGTTCCATTCAGATCGAAACCTGTGATTTGGTGATCGCCTTCACTGACGGACTCATCGAAGCGACAAATCAGAATGGGGAGGAATGGGGAGTTCAGGGCTTATTGAAAGCAGCCGCCTGCGCAGCGCAATGCTCTCAAGACGCCGGAGATCTCGTCAATTTGATCTTCGATTCTATGGATGACTTCTCCAAAGAACACCAAACCGATGATGCGACATTGGCAGTTGTGCGAGTGACTGAAGGCCGGTCACTTGCTGGATGACAGGCTACCCTCACCTAACCCGGTAAGCTTAGGTTGGCCGACAACCCATCCAGAATCGTCGCATTGGCGTGCCATGTACAGCGCAAGCTATAATGGCGCGCGCACATGGCTCTCGCTCCCGGCACAAAACTCGGTCCTTATGAAGTTCAGTCACTCCTTGGCGCGGGCGGGATGGGTGAGGTCTACCATGCCCGCGACATCCGCCTGGAGCGGGATGTTGCCATCAAAGTCCTGCCTGCTTCGCTGGCAAAGGACGAAGACCGTCTCCGCCGCTTCGAGCAGGAGGCCAAGTCCGTAGCCGCGCTCAACCATCCCAACCTGCTTACCGTCTTTGATGTGGGAACGCTGCCTGACCCGACGAACGCAAGCGGTGTGTCCGCCTCGCCATACATCGTCTCAGAATTGTTGGAAGGTTCAACGCTGCGTGCCCGCCTTGCCGAGGGCGCCATGGGGCAGCGCAAGGTGCTCGACTATGGGGTGCAGATTGCCGGTGGTTTGGCCGCGGCGCACGAGCGTGGCATCGTACATCGCGACATCAAGCCGGAAAATATCTTCATCACCAAAGATGACCGGGTAAAGATTCTTGATTTCGGCCTGGCCAAACTGACGCAATCCGAATTCGATTCGCAAACGTCGTTGCCGACGGCGGCCAACGAGACAGAACTCGGGCTGGTGCTGGGAACGATGGGCTACATGTCGCCGGAGCAGTTGCGGGGGAAGAAAGTCGACGCGCGTAGCGACATTTTCAGCTTCGGCGCCGTTCTCTATGAAATGCTGTCGCGCCGCCGCGCCTTTCATGGTGACAACACGGCCGATGTGGTCAGCGCCATCCTGAACCAGCAGCCCGGCGAACTCACCGTCACCAATCAGGAGATTTCACCGTCTCTCGATCACATTGTTCGCCATTGCCTGGAGAAAGATCCGCTGCTGCGCTTCCAGTCGGCGCGAGATCTTGCCTTTCAGCTGAACGTCATGCGGGAGACGCGCAGTTCCACCGCAATCGCTGCGGTCAGTCATGGCCAGGAGCAGAAACCATCGCGGCCATGGATGCTAGTTGCAGCGGGCGCGGTGACGCTTGTGCTTCTACTGGCCGGAACGTGGTTCCTGGCGCGGTCTACGGCTCATCTGGAACCACCAAAGTTCACTCAACTTACCTTCCAGCAGGGATTCGTAGCGGCGGCGCGCTTTCTGTCCGACGGCAAGAATTTTATCTCTGCCTCTCGCTGGGGTTCCGATGCGGATATGGCACTGTTCACCGGGACCGTGGAGACACCCGGGCTTCGCCCACTCGGCATTCCCGTTGATTCCCTGCTCTCGGTCTCTTCCACCGGGGATCTGCTCGTGCTCCAGGATGCCCATCCGATCGGACCCGGCTACGTTCGCGTTGGCCGGCTGGCGCGCCTGGCGGTCTCCGGCGGCGCACCGCGCCCATTGCAGGAGAACGTGCAATACGCCGATTGGGCGCCCAACGGCACGGACTTCGCCGTCGTCCGCTTCGCTCCCGATCGCCACGTCTACCGGCTGGAATATCCGTCGGGCAAGGTTCTTTACGAAACTTCCGGATGGATCAGCCATCCCCGCTTCTTGCGCGATGGTAAGCACATCGCCTTTCTCGATCATCCGGTTTTCGGCGATGATCTGGGAACGGTTGCGGTGGTCGATTTGGAGGGGAATCACAAGCAACTCAGCGGCACTTTCGGTTCGACCCAAGGGTTGGCTTGGTCGCCGGACCAGACGGAGATCTGGTTCAGCGCGGTCAAGAGCGGCATCTACCGCTCGCTGTACGCGACCTCACTGCGCGGCCGGGAACGGCCTCTGCTCGCCGCCCCGGGGAACGTCGATATTCAGGACGTGCTTCCCAACGGTAACGTTCTGCTCAATGTAACCGACGAGCGTATCGAACTTATGGTGTTTACCCCCGACCACCCGGAAGGCCGCGATTTTACATGGATGGACTGGGTGTATGGAGCTCGATTTTCCGCCGACGGCAAGTCGATCCTTTTCGGCGACCAGCACAGCGGAGATTCGTACGGGACATTTCTCCGCAATCTAGATGGATCTCCCGCGGTGCGCTTGGGAGACGGCGATCCCATGGATCTCTCGCCGGACAACAAGTGGGCGATCAGCCGGTTGCCTACCAAACCTAACCAGATTCTCCTGCTGCCCACAGGAACGGGAGAGTCGCGCCAACTCACCCACTCCAACATCGATCACCTGTATGGGCGCTGGCTGCCGGATGGGCGAATCGTATGCGTGGGAAACGAGGCCGGGCACCCCGAGCGCACGTACCTGGTCGACATGAACGGCAACGAGAAGCCGCTCACGCCCGAGGGCATCATGGCCCGTGCGGTCACTGCCGATGGCAAGAACCTGATCGTATCCGACGTCGATTCGACTCAATTTCAGTGGTTCCCCGTCGAGGGCGCGGGCAGCCGCGGCCGCTGTCTCAGCTGCAAAAAGGCGATACCCCACAGGATTTCACTTCGGACGATAAGGCAATTTTGCTGCGGCGATCAGGGAGAGGCGGAGCGGTCGAAATCTGGCGGCTGGATTTGGCGACCGGCAAGCGGAGGCTGCTCCACAGCCTCAGTGCTCCTGGAGCGCGGGCAGTCGCCAGGGGACTGAATGCAATCTCCTCCCGCGACGAAAAAAGCTACGCCTACACCTACCATCCGGCGATTTCGACGGAATACCTGGTGCAAGGAATTCGCTGAAGAGAGGATCGCTACCCAACGATTTGCGTGATGCTGGATACGCATCTGGCGCACAAAGCCGAGCACGCCGTCGATCTGGACACGGGCGCGGTGTTGGCGGTCACGCTGCAAGGCGCCGATCAGGGCGACACGGCCAAGCTGGATGAAACGCTTGTGCGAAGCCGGGATGGCGGTGGCGGAGCAGGTGGGGCGCGAAGGCGGAGTTGCGGCCCACGAAGCGCCGAAGGTGAACGTGGCCGGCTGCGACAACTGCTGGGCGCGGGCACGCCGCGGGAGTGGAAGAACCACTTCGGCAGCCTTGTTTTGACCCTTTACTTACTCTTCCCGTGTCGGATAAATAAGACGCGGTTTTGAAGAAGCCGAATCTCCGCGTCCGTTGCCAAGTGCTTGGTGAGATCGCGTAGCCGACTACGTCGCCCGACTTGCAGGAAATCCGCTACTTGCACCCCGGCGTGCTAAGCAAATGTCGGCCTCAGTCACGGTCTGTTCTCCATGCTGACGATTGTCAAAGTTTCCGACTGGAAAAGCTTTCCTCTAGGCTACCTTTTTGTGGAAAGCTGCGACCGCCTCCTCGTTGTTCCCGTACACCATGAATATGTTGTCCAGACTTGTGCGTCGAAGCAATTCCTTAGTTAGTGCGCTGGTTGGGAGAGACCAGCTTGAGATCGCCACCGCGGTTTCTCGCCGAGACAAAGAGTCCAACAAGGACGCCCAGTCCGGCGCTGTCGATGTAATCCACCGCCTTCAGGTTAACGACGATTTTCGGGGTGCCTGGCAGCATACTCCCGACCCGTTCGCGCAAGATAGCGTCTTCATCGCCAAACACGATGCGACCGTCGCAGAGCAAGATGAACACGTCACCAGCTATCTGTGTGTCTATTCTGAGCGCCATTCAACCTGCTCCGGGTCGAGGGCAGCCTACTTCCACGCTAAGGGGTGGCCCATCAACCAGATGCTTCGTTGCACCCCAAAAACTTGTCAAGCAGCGACCAAGAAGCGCTTCACCGTCTCTCCCCACTGTTGGGTCTCACTTGCGGCTTCGCTCGACTGGTCGGGACACGTTCGAGACAGATACGTCGGCGGGC
>JBAVAQ010000059.1:0-86464 GCA_049585795.1 Terriglobales bacterium
TCGGGTGGGCTGGAAAAGGATCTCCAGGCCGCAACGGACGCAACCAAAACTCTCCCTTAGTCACAACAATCGCGAGACCGGGACAGCATTTTAAGTCGAGCCGTCGTTTTTCCGCAGCCTGCTAGAAAATGATCTACCACCTCAGGCTTTTGCTCTTTAAGAATCTCCGTGCTTACGAAGAGGTCAATCGCTCGGCCTTGGGGTGGCGAGATGTATCGCTTGGCTCTGTAAAGCAGGGAGGTTGAAACGAACAAATAGACAGCCTTAACGAAAGTCTCGTGGTGAGGATCATCGCGTCTCACTCGCACAACGACGCGATCTGCCTCAATGAACGCCTGTCGCTTAACCTCGGCGTCTACCCAGTCTAATTTAACGCCCTTGACCTGGAATCCCGGCATTTCTTTGGCGTGCTTTTTGATGAATTCGTTCACGCTGCCTTGGAAATCGTGTTGGACGTACTTCTTATGCGCAAAGCGCAAACCAAGCCGAACGCTGGCCAATGCCTTCCACAGAAGGGCAAGCCACTTCTCGACCTTTTCTGGATTCGTGAGGATTGCGATAACAACGGCAGCGAGGGTGATGCCGCTGCCGAACAGGAACGCGATTAAGTGGCTAAATGCCGGTGACATGTCCTTTGGCGCGGGCTACCTCGCCTGGTGGTTCAGCGTCGTGCTCGTCGTGATCTCGCCGGTCTCGACCGCGCAGTTCCGAGCGATGTTCGGCAAGGAGTGCGAGGCAGCCAGGTCTGTCGCATACGAATTTGATATCGCCGCTCTCAGGAAAAACCGCCACTAGATTATCGAGGCTTATGACCTCACGGCAAAACTTGCATCGAGCTTCGCCGCGCTTTACATCCGAGAGCACACCCAGGCTCTCTAGAAACCCGACCAGATCGTCATCGTGTACTGCTGAAATGATGCTTTTATTCGTCATTATACCTCCAACTACCCCAACTCCATAGCTATAGTCTACAGCCACTGTGGGTCCGTTAGATGCAATAATTGCGCTGTCGATTCTGGATCGGTGTCCCAAATCAGGACACCACCATTTCACCTCGCTCAGTTTGCCGCTCCCATCTCCCGCTGTTAAACTAACAAGTTTGATTAGTCCATTCGGAACTCTTCTGATCGCATGTATTCATATTCGACGCTAGAACCAGGAAGCCAATGCTAAAGCCAGGGGACATCGCAATTGTGAGCGGGGCGCGCACGCCCTTCGGACGTTATTGCGGCAAGCTGAAAGATTTCACCGCGCAGGAACTCGGAGCCATCGCGGGCAAGGGTGCCATCGAGCGCGCTGGACTGGACCCGAAAGAATTCGACCACGCAGTTTTCGGCAACGCGCAACAGACTTCCGGCGATGCTCTTTACGGCGCGCGCCATGTCGGGTTGCGCGCCGGTCTGCCGATCGAAACGCCCGCGCTGACTGTGAATCGGCTATGCGGATCGGGGATGCAATCCATCGTCAACGCAGCGCAGATGGTTCAACTCGGAGAAGCAAATGTGGTGCTGGCTGGCGGCATGGAAGCCATGTCGCAAGCGCCCTTCGTCATCCGCGGGCGCGACGGTTTTACTCTGGCTCCGGGCGGCAAATTGGAAGACTCGCTCATGGTCGCATTGCTCGACACCTATTGCGGCCTCTACATGGCTAACACGGCGGAACTTTATGGGGAGCAGCAGGGCATCACGCGACAGGCGCAGGATGAATTCGCGTTGCGCTCGCAACAATTGGCGGACGCCGCGTATAAAGACGGGCGGCTGCAGGAAGAGTTGGTTCCCGTGCCGCTTAAGGATCGCAAGGGTGAGCCATCCGGCGCGACGTTGAGCGAAGACGATCATCGGCGTCCGCAGACCACGATGGAAGGTCTGGCCAAGCTAAAACCCGCATTCGGCAAAAACGGTACGGTCACCGCCGGAAATGCCAGCGGAATCGTCGATGGCGCTGCAGCGGTTGTGGTGATGTCGCTCGAAGAAGCAGGCAAGCGAGGATTGAAACCGTTGGGAAGAATCGTGGGCTGGGGTATTGCCGGAGTTGAGCCCAAGCTGATGGGCCGCGGTCCAGTGCCGGCGACGAAAGTCGCTTTGCAGAAAGCCGGACTCACTTTGGATTACATCGACTTGATCGAAGTGAACGAAGCTTTCGCGGCGCAGTATTTAGCGGTCGAGAAAGAGCTTGGTTTAGACCGCGACAAAGTCAACGTCAACGGCGGAGCGATTGCTTTGGGACATCCGCTGGGTGCGACGGGAACGCGGTTGGTGATCACGTTGCTGTATGAATTGCGTCGGCGCAAAAAGAAGTACGGTCTGGCGACAGCCTGCATCGGCGGCGGGCAGGGAATTGCGATGGTGGTAGAGAGTTTGAATTAGCTATTTAGCACAGAGGTACAGAGCCAAAGAGAAATCTTAAGAAATCAAGAAATAATTAAGACGTTCTCTGTGACTCTGTGTCTCTGCGGTAAGCCGCATTACTCGAAAAAGGAATAGCGAATGGACATAAGGAAAGTAGGCGTTCTCGGTTGTGGTTTGATGGGTTCCGGGATCGCGCAAGTTGCCGCAATGGCTGGATTCGATGTGACCGTGCTCGAAGTTGAGCACAAGTTTCTCGATAAGGGTTTTGCCGGGATTGAAAAATCGCTGGCGAAGTTTGCTGAGCGGCCGCCGGAGAAAGGTGGCATCACCGCGCAGCAGAAAGACGCCATTCGCGCCCGTCTCAAAGGCACGACCAATAAACAAGACCTGGCTGACTGCGACATCGTGATCGAAGCCATCATCGAGAATGTCGAGGACAAGAAGAAGATGTACGCGTCGCTCGACGGCATCGTGAAAAAGGACGCGATTTTTGCTTCGAACACATCGTCTATTTCCATCACTGAACTGTTGACTTCGACCAAGCGCCCGGAGCGGTTTATCGGACTGCATTTCTTCAATCCCGTGCCCCTGATGAAGTTGGTCGAGGTCGTGCGGACGATCGCAACCGCTGATGATGTTTACGAAACAGCTTACGAATTCGGTAAGAAGCTGGGCAAAGTGCCGGTCCGCACCAGCGACAAAACCGGATTCATTGTGAACCGGCTGCTGGTGCCGTATCTGCTCGATGCCATCCGCGCCTACGAAGAAGGCGTCGGCTCGATTGACGACATCGACAACGCCATGAAGCTGGGCTGTGGCTATCCCATGGGCCCGTTTACACTGCTTGATTTCGTCGGCCTGGACACGACCTACTACATCACGCACGTGATGTATGACGAGTTCAAAGAGCGGCGGTTCGCGTCGCCACCGCTGTTAAAGCGGTTAGTAATGGCAGGATGGTATGGACGGAAGACAGGCAAAGGATTTTACGATTATTCAGATCCAAACAATCCGAAGCCGAACAAACTGTGATTTTTGCCACGGATCAAACGAATTTTGTCATCCTGAGCGCAGCGAAGGATCTATGTATTCTGCGTCGACTGGCAAATTGCATGGGTTCTTTGCTTCGCTCAGAATGACACACGTAGAGTTTATTCGAAAGTTGGCGCGAGTCTGTAGCAGGTTTTGATCATATGAACTTTGAAAACATTCTTTTCGAAAAGAAAAACTCCATCGCTTACGTCACTGTCAATCGCCCCAAAGTGCTGAACGCACTCAACATGGCAACCATGGAAGAGCTGCGCGCGGCATTTCATGACATCAAGAACGATTCCGGCACGCGCGTGGTCATCATGACCGGCGCGGGCGAAAAGGCTTTCATTGCGGGCGCCGATATTGGCGAACTTGCCAAGCATGATGCGGTTTCTGGCAAAGAGTACACGCATCGCGGGCAGAGCGTGCTCAACCTGATTGAAAACCTCGGCAAGCCGGTGATTGCGTGCATTAACGGATTCGCGCTCGGCGGCGGATGCGAAATCGCGATGGCTTGCACCATGCGTCTGGCCAGCGAAAACGCGAAGCTGGGGCAGCCCGAGGTCAAGCTGGGAATTATTCCCGGCTACGGCGGCACCCAGCGATTGCCGAGGCTAGTCGGCAAAGGCATCGCCATGCAGCTCGTTCTGGCCGGCGAAATGATTGGTGCCCAAGAGGCGCACCGCATCGGATTGCTAAATGAAGTTACCACCGCGTCCGAACTGATTCCGCGCGCCGAGGCGATTGCACAAAAAATCATCGCCAACGCTCCGCTGGCGGTTCAGTACGCCATGGAAGCAGTAAACAAAGGCATGGAGATGACGCTGGCGGAGGGGCTGTACCTCGAAGCCGTGTTATTTGCCGTTGCTTGTTCTTCGGAAGATAAGAAAGAAGGCACGACGGCATTTCTGGAGAAGCGTCCGCCGCAGTTCAAGGGCAAGTAAATCAGACGCGGATTGGTGCGGATCAAAACCGATTTCACCACGGAGGCTTGGAGTCACGGAGAAAAATCACAAATCAGATCCGTCGTTAGGCGCCCCACCACCCCCGCGCGAGGTCAAGGCGCTTGGCGGCAATCTAAACGCTGCCAGGAAGCGTTTCGGCATCGTCGTCTCGCGGTTTAACGAGTTCATCACAGAACGATTGCTTCGAAGTGCGTTCGACGGATTGTTGCGCTGTGGCGCAAAAAGCAAAGACATTCAGGTCATTCGCGTACCGGGTTCTTTCGAGATTCCATCTGCCGCGCGCACGCTCGCTGAAACGAAGAAATACGACGCTATTATCTGCCTGGGCTGCCTCTTGCGCGGCGATACCGCGCACTACGATGTCATTGTGAATGAAGTCGCACGCGGTATCGGGCAATCCGCCCAAGAGACTGGGGTGCCCCACGCTTTCGGCGTGCTCACCTGCGAGACACTGGAACAAGCCATTGACCGCGCTGGCCTGAAGATGGGCAACAAAGGCTTCGAAGCCGCATTGGCAGCGGTGGAGATGGCGAATCTGAAGCAAACCGTCGCTGGTCGTTCGTCGTTGGCCGTTGGCAAGAAAGTTGTCAGCTCTCAGCCTTCAGCTGTCAGCAAGAAGCGAAAGCCCAGGCAGTCCGCTCGTCCGAAAGAACGTTCTCGCTGAAGCCCCTTCTCATCTCCTGTAAACTGAAAGCTGCCGGCTGATCGCTGAAAGCTCCCCATGGGCACGCGCCGAAAATCTCGCGAATTTGTCCTGCAGATGTTGTTTCAAGCGGATATGGGCGGACAGACGCCCGAAGAGGTGCGGCGCACATTCTGGCGCGAACATCATTCCATCGAGAAAGACGTGCGTGGCTTCGCCGAGGATCTCTTTCGCACCGCGACCGACCGCACCACAGAGATCGATGGTTTAATCGAGCGCCACGCCGAGCACTGGCGCATGGACCGGATGGCCACGGTCGATCGCAATGTCCTGCGCTCGGCGGTGGCTGAGTTGATGAGCTTCCCCTCTACGCCGCGCGCCGTGGTGATCAACGAAGCGCTGGAGATTGCGCGCAAGTTTTCTAGTCCTGAATCCGTGAATTTCATTAACGGAGTGCTGGACAGCGTCGGCCGGGAACTGGAAAAGGCGTAAGAAGCCATCGGCCGCAGGTCGTCGGTCGTTTTGCCAAAGACCAGCCCATCGGCCAACCGCTAACGACCAAGGCGGATGACCAACGACTGCCCTCTACGGCTTAACCGCAAGCAGATCGGGATTGCAAGTGATAGGAAATGGCCGCCCCGATGAATCCTCACACAGGCCCTCAGGGAGGGGGATCTGTAGAATGTCGCCGCCGGCCGCCGTACTGACAACATGCACGGTTCCATCGCTTGCGCCGACGTAAAGCAAGGTGCCGTCAGCGGTGAGCGCGGCGTTGAGCGGCATCGGATTTCCCGCCAGAGAAATCGCCGAGGCTGCCTGACCCGGAATATTGAACACCAGGATGCTGTTCAGATTCGCAGCGATCACGTAAGCCGTGGTTCCATCCTGCGAGACGATCAACTGCTTCGGAACAAAATTGCCGTGACCGAGGCTAAAGGACGAAACGTGTCCATCCGCCACAGCCGGCGTGCAACCAGATGGTGTGGTATTCACGCTGAGAATATCGATGCCTGGAGGATCCACTGCCAACATGTGAAACGTGGCGGGTGTGTCGGATGGCAGCAATTTAGCAGCGCCCGGGAGGGTCCTGATGAAGGCTGGCACCGCTGGGGCCGGCACTGTATCGGCGCGGCCATTGTCACAGGTTCTCCAAACGCTTAGCGCCGAAGTAGCGCCTCCGGCCACGTAGGCAAAAGCGCCCTCAGAAAGAAAAGATACGTCGTCGGCGGGAGCGGCAAGCGGAATGGTTCGCAACCCATCGAGCTTCGAGTAAACGTAGAGGGTGCTACCCGCCACTATGTATGCCTTCAGGCTATCAGGAGAGAACGCGGCAGCCGTTGCTCCCGTGATTTGAAATGTCGGGCTGGTGCTGCTGGCGGTGTCAAAAACGAATACGCGGTTTGGCCCATCGGCGGGCGACGTATCGGAAATGATGACTTTGCTTCCGTCGGGAGAAACAGCCAGCACTTTACCCGGCAGAGCTGCGAACTGTTCTACGCTATTCGAAGAGGCGTCAAGCACTGCCAAACCCACAGTGCCCAGCAGCCCGGAATTCGTCCCCAGATAAGCCGTAGTTCCTTGCGCATTGAAGACCAGGGAATTAGGCGTTGCCGGCAAGGTCACGAAGTTCCCTACAGTATTTGCCGGGGCGGTAATGGGAACGATCTCGCTAAAGCAGTTATCGGTCGTACCGCAGCTGTCGGTGCTTACGTAAATGGTGGAGGTCGGAGCTGTTGTTCCAGTCGGGGACACGACCAGGTTCACGACATTCTGGGGATAGATCGGCAAGGATGGGGCAAAGCCTATATTGCAAGTAGGCGGAGTGCAAGAGGCGATGATGGTGGCCCCGCCGCCGTTCGAAGATCCGGTGGCCACGCCCACGGAGCTTACGCTTACCGAACCCGAGTCGGAAGAACTCCAGGTCAATGGAATTCCGGTAATCTGCATCCCCAGGGTATCGAAGATAGTCGGCATAATCGTTCTCGATGTGCTTGACGAAGTAGTTACCGCCAGCGAGATCGACTGTACCGGACAAGTTGTGAAATAGATTGGCACACTATTCACGTCGCCGATGGTCGCGAAAAGGGGAGTGATGCCAGGGGTCTTGGCGGTCACCTCGACTTGCCCTGGAAGCAAAAGACTGTCGGCAGTGGTCAAGGTGGCCACATTGGCAACCAGGGTTTGCCAGGTGAACACTCCAACCGTGGAGGTAATATCGACGCCGTTGCTGTACGCCGCCGCCTGGTAGTTCGAGGTCTGACCCACGGAAAAACAAGGATTCGTGGGCGGAGGTTGATTCGGGAGCAGGAGCAGACTCAGCGCAACCTTATCAACGTGCTGGTGCACGTAGACGGTAGTCGTGGGGCTGCTTACGCCTTGCGCAGACGCCGTTACCTGCGCTACCCCCACCCCGCCAGGCGTGCATATTTGCGGGCTGCTGAGCGAGTCCCAGCTGCCGGCGCAGGCGAGTCCGTTGTCCGCAACGTTGAGCACTGCAGGGTTACTGGACAGGTAGGAAATTGGTTGGGTCATCGTCGTCTGAGTAGAACTCAAAGCTGTCGCAGTCAGGACCTGATAGGTGCCGATCTCGAGAGATAGGTACGGGCCGGGAGTAAGGGTGACGCTGGCGGGAACGGCGTAGGTTGCGGTATGGATAGGGCTGCCGCCGCATCCGGGAAGACTACCTACCAGAAAAATAAGCAGAGCGAAGACCGCAAAACCTGCAATACCGGACCTACCCATTCATCCTCCCCGCCCTCGCGGTCGCCTGCGAGGCGAGCAACGCCTCTGGGAATATTTCGCTGTGAAAGATTTCCAGTGTAGAGGCTGCGAATCTTTTGAGCAAGTTGAGCCGCATTGCGGGCGTCTGAGCCCGCAGGCGAAATCCCGAACGAAGAGAGGGATCCCGTGAGCCCGCAAGCGAAATCCCGAACGAAGTTGGCAATCCTCCGCGCACTCTGCGGACTTTCTCCGCGATCTAAGACTTTGGGCTGCATCAAAATCCTGAAGCGCAGAGATCGCCGAGCACAACCGCAGAGTGCGCGGAGAAGTCCAGTGATCGATCCGAAGATTTCCAGACCTCGCTCCGCGCGTGTTCAAACGACCATGGCGACGGCCCCCGCCATCTTCAATCGGATGCGGCAAACTATGGTTGACGATGTGTGAACAGTATTGCTATATTTGAAAGGTTCCGCGAGTCATTCTGGCTTACCTGTAGACTGTGGATTCGTTCGCTGCGCGTTCTCGGTGCGCGAAAGGCCCCAAGGAAAGCGGTTAAGCTCTAAAGATATACGTCTTCGGAAGCAGTTCCGGAGAAGCCCTCGCTGAAATGCCCTGCGCGCACCTTCCGCCCGTTGGAAGGCTATGTGGGGCAAAGCGGACGAAACGGAGCACCTCCCGCGTTTTTGACTCGGGCCTGGCGCCACCGTCGTCGCTGATCAGTCTGAACGGGAAACCGAAAATCTCTCATTCGCATTTGTGCGCGGGTGAGAAGCATGGTTGGCTGATCGCCATCCAGACCCTGAGAGCAGGGAATGTTAAGCGGCGTCTGTGTGCCGACGCGCCTTTATCGGCGTGCGAGCAGGCGCTGAAGGAGCAGCAAAGAGTGCCGACTTTCAACCAATTAGTACGCGACGGCCGCAAGCGGCCGCGATACAAGACGGCGAGTCCAGCGTTGCAGGGATGTCCGCAAAAGCGCGGCGTCTGCACCCGCGTGTACACGCAGACGCCGAAGAAGCCGAACTCCGCGCTGCGCAAAGTTGCCCGTGTGCGCTTGACCAACGGGATCGAAGTCACCACTTATATCCCCGGCGTCGGGCACAACCTGCAAGAGCACTCGATCGTGTTGATCCGCGGTGGCCGTGTGAAGGATCTGCCCGGCGTGCGCTATCACGTGGTTCGTGGCACGTTGGATGCAGTAGGGGTAGCTGGCCGTAAGCAGAGTCGTTCGAAGTACGGCGCCAAACGCCCGAAAGCATAAAGGTCGTAGGTCGTTGGCTAAGCGCCCGAAGGCGTAAACATTCTGTAGCGACGTAGCTCAGCTACGTCTCGCGGCTCGAGAAAAATTAGAGCCAGGAGCTAAGAGCTGAATGCCAAGAAAAGGACATATCGCCAAGCGAACCGTGGAGGCCGATCCGGTTTATGGTTCGGATCTGGTTACAAAGTTCGTCAATTCGATGATGTGGCAGGGCAAGAAGAGCACGGCGGAAGGCATCTTCTATGAAGCCTTAACGCGGCTGCAGGATAAAGGCGGCGACACGGCGCTAAAGTTGTTCACGAAAGCAGTCGAAAATGCCAAGCCGCTGCTCGAGGTCAAAACCCGGCGCGTCGGCGGCGCGAACTATCAGGTGCCGGTCGAAGTCAACGCCGACCGCAGGACTTCGCTCGCGATTCGCTGGCTGATTACCTACTCCCGCGGACGCGGCGAAAAAGGCATGATCGACAAGTTGAGCAATGAATTGCTGGATGCCGCCAACGGAAAAGGCGCAGCCATCAAGAAGAAAGAAGATGTTCACCGTATGGCCGAGGCCAATAAGGCCTTCGCACATTATCGGTGGTAAGAATCAGCTTCTAGCCTCTAGCTGCTGGCTAGAAGCCAGCAGCTAAGAGCCAGCAGCGATTTTGAGAGCCCCAGAAAGAGAAATAAAGTCGTGCCCAGAACAGTCCCATTAGAACGGTGCAGGAACATCGGCATTATGGCTCACATCGATGCCGGTAAGACCACTACGACGGAGCGCATCCTTTTCTACACAGGAAAGACGCACCGCATCGGAGAGGTCCACGAAGGCACGGCCACTATGGATTGGATGGAGCAGGAGCAGGAGCGCGGCATCACCATTACGTCCGCGGCTACGACGTGTTTCTGGCGCGACATTCGGATCAACATTATCGACACCCCCGGCCACGTTGATTTCACTGCCGAGGTCGAGCGCTCTCTGCGCGTGCTCGACGGTGCTGTCGCTGTGTTCGACGCGGTTCACGGCGTGCAACCGCAATCCGAAAAGGTTTGGCGTCAGGCCGATAAATACGGCGTGCCGCGCATTTGTTTCATTAATAAGATCGACAAGATGGGCGCGGATTTCGAACATGCGGTCGATACGATTCGCAAGCGTCTCAACGCCAAGCCGATCGCAATACAGATTCCCATTGGCCAGGAAGACAAATTTAAAGGCGTGGTCGACATCATCGAGATGAAGTCGATCGTCTGGCAGGACGACACCATTGGCGCCGAATACATCACTGGCCCGATTCCCGCTGAGCTGCAAAAGAAAGCCGAAGCATTCCATACTCAATTGGTCGAAACGGTTGCCGAGAACGACGACGAAATTCTGCACAAGTTTCTGGAAGGCGAAGCAATTTCCGCCGAAGAGCTGCGGGCATCGCTGCGCAAGTCGACGATTGACCTGAAACTGTTCCCGGTGGTGGTTGGCACCGCTTTTAAAAACAAAGGCGTGCAACCGCTGCTGGACGCCGTCGTCGATTATCTGCCCTCTCCGCTCGATGCCGGCGAAGTAAAAGGCACGAATCCGGACAACGGCGAAATCATTACCCGTCAACCGGACGACAAAGAGCCATTTTCTGCGCTGGCTTTCAAGATCATGGCTGATCCCTTCGTCGGCCAATTGACTTTCATTCGAGTTTACTCTGGCCAGGTTAGGTCCGGAGACTCGGTGCTTTGCGCCGGACGCCGGCGGACGGAGCGTATTGGCCGCCTGCTCAAAATGCACGCCAACAAGCGCGAAGATATCAGCGAAATTCTGGCGGGCGATATCTGCGCCGCAGTCGGTTTGAAAAATGTCAGCACGGGCGACACGATCTGCGATGAAGCCCATCCCGTCACGCTCGAATCCATCACGTTTGCGGTTCCCGTAATTTCGGTTGCGGTCGAGCCCAAGACCAAGGCTGATCAGGAAAAGATGGGCATGGCACTCGGCCGTCTAGCCCAGGAAGATCCGACCTTCAAAGTTCACACTGACCCCGACAGCGGACAGACCATCATCAGCGGCATGGGCGAACTGCATCTCGAAATCATCGTCGATCGCATGATGCGCGAATACAAGGTTGAGGCGAATGTTGGCAAGCCGCAGGTGGCCTACCGCGAAACCATCCGTAGAAAAGCGGAAGCCGAAGGTAAGTACATCCGCCAGACCGGCGGCCGCGGACAATATGGTCACGCCAAGATTCGGATCGAGCCGCAGGAACCCGGCAAGGGTTACGAATTTGTTAACGACATTGTCGGCGGCTCCGTGCCCAAGGAATTCATCAAGCCAATCGATCAAGGTATTAGAGAGGCCATGGAAGGCGGCGTCCTGGCCGGGTACGAAATGGTCGACGTCAAAGCTACGCTCTACGACGGCAGCTATCACGATGTCGACTCCAACGAAATGGCGTTCAAGATCGCTGGCTCGATGGCCTTTAAAGAAGCCGCTCGTAAAGCTTCGCCGGTACTGCTTGAGCCGGTGATGTCGGTCGAAGTCGTCACGCCGGAGGATTACGCCGGCGTAATCATGGGCGACCTGAGCTCACGCCGCGGACGGATCGAAGGAATGGAGCATCGCGCAGGTTCGCAGGTGATCAAGGCGATCGTGCCGCTGGCGGAGATGTTCGGCTACGCGACCCATATGCGTTCAAGCACGCAAGGCCGCGCCGAATACTCGATGCACTTCGCCCGGTATGAAGAAGCCCCGCGCTCGGTGTCGGAAGAAATTATCGCCCGCGTGCAGGGCACGGTTAAGAGATAAACAGTGGGGCACTCTTTGTGCCCTCTGAAGAAACAGTTCAAGAGAGAAAAGTACGGAGCTAGAAGGCAATGGCGAAAGAGAAATTTGAACGTAATAAGCCGCACTGCAACGTGGGGACGATTGGTCACATCGACCATGGCAAGACCACGCTGACGGCGGCCATCACCAAGGTTTTGCAGAAGCATAACCCGAAGATCGTGTTCCGGTCTTTTGACAGCATCGATAACGCGCCGGAAGAAAAAGCACGCGGGATCACGATTGCCACCGCGCACGTGGAGTACGAAACAGCGAACCGGCACTACGCGCACGTCGACTGCCCCGGCCATGCGGATTACATCAAGAACATGATCACCGGCGCGGCCCAGATGGATGGCGCGATTCTGGTGGTCGCGGCGACCGATGGTCCGATGCCGCAGACGCGCGAGCATGTGTTGCTCGCTCGTCAGGTTGGCGTTCCGTATATCGTGGTGGCGTTGAACAAGTGCGATGCGGTGGACGATCCCGAGTTGCTGGATCTGGTCGAACTGGAAGTGCGCGAGTTGCTGAAGAGCTATCAATTTCCTGGCGACGATGTGCCAGTGATTCGGCTGTCGGCATTGGGCGCGCTGAATGGCGAAGAGAAGTGGGAGAAGCAGATTGACGCGTTGATGGAGGCGGTGGACAAGAGCGTTCCGCAGCCCGCGCGCGAGTTGGACAAGCCGTTCCTGATGCCGATTGAAGATATTTTCTCGATCTCGGGCCGAGGCACGGTGGTGACGGGACGCATCGAGCGCGGCAAGGTGAAGGTGGGCGAGGAAGTAGAAATTGTGGGCTTCCGCGACACCCGCAAGACGGTGGTGACCGGCGTTGAAATGTTCAAGAAGCAATTGGACGAAGGCCTGGCGGGAGACAACGCGGGCCTGTTGCTGCGCGGCATTGGCAAGGATGATGTCGAGCGCGGCATGGTGTTGGCAAAAGGTGGATCGATTACGCCGCACACCAAGTTCAAAGCCGAAGTTTATATTTTGACGAAAGAAGAAGGCGGACGGCACACGCCATTCTTCAAGGGATATCGTCCTCAGTTTTACTTGCGAACGACAGACGTGACCGGCGTAGCGGAGATGCCGCCAGCGACCGAAATGGTAATGCCGGGCGACAACGTCAGCCTGGTGATTGAACTGATCACGCCGGTGGCGATGGAAAAAGGTTTGCGCTTCGCCATCCGCGAAGGCGGCCACACGGTCGGCGCAGGTACGATCAGCGAGATTGTGCAGTAGGGTTGAGCAGAGTAAATGCGGAAGTTGAGATCCCTCGCTTTGCTCGGGATTTCGGCACGTGGCTCAGACGCCGCGTAAACGCCCTCAACTTGCCGCCAGTTCTTTCTTCCCGGACAGCCGGGAGGGGTTAGCGAGAGTCAAGTGATAGGAAACGAAAAAATCCGCATTCGTCTGAAGGCTTACGACTATCGCATCCTGGATCAGTCCACGGGCGAGATCGTCGAAACTGCCAAGCGCACCGGGGCACAGATCGCGGGCCCGATTCCATTGCCCACGATCAAGAACAAGTACTGCGTGCTGCGTTCTCCGCACGTGGACAAGAAGTCACGCGAGCAGTTCGAGATTCGCACCCATAAACGGCTGCTGGATATTCTGGATCCGACGCCGCAAACCGTGGATGCGCTGATGAAACTCGACTTGCCCGCGGGCGTGGACGTCGAGATCAAGGCGTTCGGCAAGGAACATAAATAGTTTCAGCCGTCAGCTCTCAGCAGTCAGTTTGAAGCGAGAAGCCCCAGCCAATAGCCACTTGGCCAAGCTGGGCGGAGATGAAAAGAAATGGCAAAAGTAACTGGAATTCTCGGCAAAAAGGTCGGCATGACGCAGCTCTTTGACGACAAGGGCGACGTTCATCCCGCGACCGTACTGCAGGCCGGGCCCTGCGTGATCACGCAACACAAGACGCAGACCAAAGACGGATACGTTGCCGCCCAGATCGGGCTGGTCGAGTTCATGAAAGAGTCGCGGCTGACCAAGCCGGCTCGCGGACACTTGGGTAAAAACAATCTGCCGCCGGTCAAGTTCATGCGCGAAGTTCCGATCGAAGTCGAAGAAAAACCCGAAGGCAACGGCGACGGATTGGTGAAAGCTGGCGATCGCGTGCTGGTGGACATCTTCGACGGCGAGAAGTTTGTGGACGTCGTTGGTATCAGCAAGGGGCGTGGTTTTTCCGGTGTAGTTCGGCGGCATCATTTTGCCGGTGGTCCCAAGTCGCATGGCTCGATGTTCCAGATTACCGGCTCAATCGGCTCCTCGGCGTTTCCGTCACGTGTGTTTAAAGGCATGCGCATGTCGGGACACATGGGCGTCGATCGAGTCACCGTACGCAACTTGCGTGTGTTGGGCTTGGACAAAGAAGATAATTTGCTGGTGGTCGAAGGCAGCGTACCCGGTCCCAAGGGCGGATATCTGGTGATCACGAAGGCCAAGAAACCACCAAGAGAGCGGCGTGGATTTGCAGGATCGGCTACGGTGGATCCGCTGAAAGCGGCTAAGCGCGCAGCCAAAAAGGCTTAAAGGCAGTCGCCCGTCGTTGGTCTTTCGTCGTCGGCCAAGGCGAGAAAAGCAATTCGAATTAAGAGTCACTTTATGGCAAGCATTGACATTCACGATTTGAGCGGAGCCAAAGTCGGGAGCCTGGAGTTGGCTGACGAGGTTTTCGGCGCGGTGAACGAGGACCTGTTGTGGGAGGCGGTAAAGCATTATCGCGCTGCCCACCGGGCCGGTACTCACGCGACCAAGAACAAGAAACTGGTCTCCGGAGCCGGTAAGAAACTTTGGAAACAAAAGGGCACAGGGCGGGCTCGCGTGGGTTCGATTCGCTCGCCACTCTGGCGTCACGGCGGCACGGTGCATGGTCCGCAGCCTAGGTCTTATGACTACACTTTTCCGCGCAAGAAATTGCTGGGAGCATTGCGCTCCGCGCTGGCTTCGAAGTTCGCGGATGGAAAATTGATCATCGTGAACGCATTTGATGTGAAAGAGCCCAAGTCGAAGCAATTCCGTGAAGCCCTCGACGCGCTCAAAGTCGATGGCACGGCATTGCTGGTCGAGGTTCCCAAGCATGAGAATCGCAATTTGGCTTTAAGTTCGCGAAACCTTCAGGGCGTCGAACTGGTGAATGGCAATGAGGTTCATCCGTATCACCTGCTGCGCTACGATCGGGCAATCTTCTCGCAGCCAGCCATCGAGAAGCTGCAGATTTCACTGAAGAGCTCAAGTTCGAAACGGCAACATAAGCCGGCGGAAGGCGAAGGAGCGGCGCCAAAAAAAGCTTCGCGTTCCCCGCGCCGTCGAACCCGGCATGACAAAGCGGCGGAGGTGGCCTGATGAAATCCGCATATCAGATTCTGAGGCGTCCGGTCATTACTGAGAAAGGTCTTGCCATCAAGGAAAACCAGAACACGCTGGTTTTTCAGGTGGCGACGGCAGCGACGAAGACAGAGATTAAAGAAGCGGTGCAGGGTATTTTCAAGGTGAAAGTGCATTCGGTTCGCACTGCGACTTATCCGGGAAAAGAACGCCGGAGGGGAAAGTTTGCCGGCTACCGTCCCGATTGGAAGAAGGCGTATGTGCGCCTGAAGGCCGGCGAAAAGATGCCGGAATATGCACAGAATTTGTAGAAGCTGGTCGTTGGTCGTTGGCCAACCCCAGTGACCCGCAAGCGGTTAGAAAAGCTACAAGCTAGAAGCTAAGAGCTGATTTATGGCAATCAAGACTTACAGACCGACCACCCAGACGTTGCGTTATCGCACCACGCTGGTCAACGACGATATTACCAGCACGCAGCCCCACAAGCCGTTGCTCGAACCGAAGCCGCGCACCGGCGGACGGCGAAATTCGGGCCAGACCACCATGCGGTTTATCGGCGGCGGTCACAAGCGCAAGCTGCGCATTATCGACTTCAAGCGTGACAAGATTGGCATTCCGGCCATAGTGGCGACCATCGAATACGATCCCAATCGATCGGCGCGGATTGCTTTGTTGAATTATGCCGACGGCGAGAAGCGCTACATCTTGCAGCCGGATGGATTGAAGGTTGGGCAAAAGGTTTTGAGCGGTCCTGACGCCGATATTCTCGTGGGCAATGCGCTGCCGCTGCACAACATTCCGCCGGGCACGACGATTCACAATGTCGAGCTAAAACCAGGGAAGGGCGCGCAGATGGTGCGTTCCGCTGGTGGCGCGGCTCAGTTGGTGGCCAAGGAAGGCGAGTACGCGCTGGTCAAGCTGCCTTCTGGCGAAATTCGCAAAGTCGCCCAGGGATGCATGGCGACGATTGGCCAGGTGGGCAATCTCGATCACGAAAACATCACCATCGGCAAGGCCGGACGTTCGCGATGGTTGGGCAAACGGCCGCACAATCGCGGCGTTTCCATGAACCCGGTGGATCACCCGCACGGCGGCGGTGAAGGCAAGACTTCCGGAGGCCGTCACCCGGTGACCCCGTGGGGGCAGCCCACCCGCGGGTACAAGACGCGGAATAACAAGCGCACGGACGCATTTATCGTGAACCGACGTGGCAAGAAATAACGCCGCAATAGAGAACTGTAGCTGTTAGCCGAGAGCTGACGGCTGAAAGCTGAGAGCTGACTTTATGGCACGTTCAACCAAAAAAGGACCGTTTGTCGATGGTTTCCTGCAAACCCGGGTGGAAGGCATGAACTCGCGCAACGAAAAGAAGGTGCTGCGAACCTGGTCGCGGCGCTCAACCATTATTCCGGAAATGGTGGGCCACACGATTGCTGTCCACAACGGCAAGAAGTTTATCCCGGTGTACATTACCGAGAACCTGGTAGGCCACAAGCTGGGCGAGTTCAGTTTCACTCGCCAGTTCAAGGGACACTCGATGCGGGCGGCAACTGAGACAGCGGCGAGACCGGCCGGCATCCCGGGTGGACCGGGCGCGCCGAGTCCGGCGGCAGGAGCGGCTCCGGCAGCCCCGGCGCCGAAGGCGTAAAGGAGACGCAAGATGGAATTTCGAGCTCAAGCACGGTTCATGCGCGTCTCGCCGCAAAAGGCTCGCCTGGTGCTGGATCTGATCAAGGGCCGCCGGGTGGAAGACGCGCTCAATACGCTGATCTTCACCAAAAAGCGGGTCGCGGCGACAGTGGAAAAGTTGCTGCGCTCCGCGCTGGAGAATGCCAATTATTTGAGTTCGGAAAAAGGCATTGACGTTGACGTGGACAAGTTATACGTGAAGCGGGCCATCGCTAACGATGGACCGCGGATGAAGCGCATACGTCCGGCGCCGATGGGCCGCGCTTATCACTACGTGCGGCGCATCTCGCACATCGAGATTGAACTGGCGGAGCGTGGCAAGAATGGCGAGGCGTTGGCAAACATTGTAGGCGCCGAGCGAGTAAGCGGCACTTCATCGGGAGCGTCGAAGCCCAGGGCCAAAGGCAAAGCGAAAGCGTCGGCAGGAAAAAGTAAAGCCAAGCCGGCCAAGAAATTTGCGGGAGCGCGATAGGATTCGTCAGAGTCGTTAGGAGAGACGATGGGACAAAAAGTTCATCCGTATGGTTTTCGACTCGGTTACACCAAGCCGTGGAAGTCGCGCTGGTTTGCCGAACGCGATTATGACAAGCAGCTGCTCGAAGACGTCAAGCTGAAGAACGAACTGAAAGACAAGCTCAAGTCGGCGGGTGTCAGTTCGATCGAGATCGAGCGTCCCGGCAACAAGCTGCGTGTCATCATCAAGACCGCCCGTCCGGGAATCATCATCGGACGCAAAGGCGCCGAAATCGACAAGCTCAAGGCCGACGTGCAGAAGCGCATGAATGGTCGCGAGATCTACATCGATATTCAGGAAGTGCACAAGCCCGAGCTCGACGCGCAGTTGGTTTCGGAGTCGATCGCGTTGCAACTCGAAAAACGCGTGGGTTTCCGCCGCGCCATGCGCAAAGCCGTGGATTCCGCGCTGCGCTTCGGATGTAAGGGAATCAAGGTCCGTGTCAGCGGCCGATTGAACGGAAATGAAATCGCCCGCTCCGAATGGTATCTGCAGGGGCGTTTGCCGCTGCACACCCTGCGCGCCGATATCGATTATGGCTTCACCGAAGCGCGGACGACCTACGGCGTCATCGGCGTGAAGGTCTGGGTATACAAAGGCGAGATTCTGCCCGCTGCCAAGAAACGCGAACCGCAGCAGGTCGGCGGCGCATTCTAAGGGTTGGTTCGGACGGATGGGTTTGAGCTAGGAGCTAGAAGCTAAGAGTTGACTTATGTTGATGCCAAAAAAAGTAAAGTACCGCAAGCAGCAGCGCGGACGCATGACCGGCAAAGCCTGGCGCGGCAGCGAGCTGGCTTTCGGAGACTTCGGATTGAAGGTGCTCGAGCCGGGCTGGATTACTGACCGGCAAATCGAGGCCAGCCGCGTGGCCATGACCCGCTTCGTCAAGCGCGGCGGCAAAATCTGGATCCGCCTGTTCCCGGACAAGCCCGTCACCAAGAAGCCTGCCGAAACTCGTATGGGAAAAGGCAAGGGCGCGCCGGATCACTGGGTCGCGGTGGTTCGTCCGGGTAAGATCCTGTTCGAAATGGAAGGGGTCACACCGCAGGATGCTTCGGAAGCCATGCGTCTGGCTTCGCACAAGTTGCCTCTGCGGACCAGGTTTGTAAAGCGCGAATCAGCGGCACACTGAGAAGTAGAACTGGAATTGACTTATGAAATCGGAAAAAATCCGTAACTTAACTGACGAAGAGCTTCGCCACCAGGAGCGCGATCTCAACGATCAGCTCTTCAAGCTGAAGTTCCAGCTCAACATGGGGCAAACGGAGAGCCTGAAGAAGCTACGCGGCATGCGCCGTGACATTGCGCGGGTGAAAACTATAAGCCGTGAGCGTGAACTTGCCGCCAGCGGAACGGAGAGTAAGTGATGGCAGAAACCAGCACACAGCAGGGCCATGCAGCGACTGCGGGCCGTCGCAAGGAAGTGGTTGGCGAAGTGGTCTCCAACCGCATGCAGAAGACCATCGTGGTCTCGGTGGTGCGCAAAAAGTCGCATGCGTTTTACGGCCGCGTGGTTTCGAAGGCGAAAAAATTCTACGCCCACGATGAAAAGAACGAAGCCCGCATCGGCGATGTGGTGCGGCTGGAAGAAACTCGTCCGTTGTCCAAGTTGAAACGTTGGCGGCTCAAGCAGATTGTTCGGAAGACCGCGCTCGTGCCCGAGATCGCGGCTGACGTTAAGTAACCGCGGAGCCTGAGGGGGACTGAATTATGGCCGTGATGATGAGAACTTGGCTCGAGGTTGCCGATAACTCCGGCGCCCGTAAACTGCAGGTCATTCTGCCTCTGGGTGGTTCGACCGGGCTGCGGGCTGGCCTCGGAGATGTGGTCACCGCCAGCGTGAAGGAGGCCTCTCCCGACGGGCAAGTAAAGAAGGGAACGGTCGTGAAGGCGGTGATCGTGCGCACCCACAAGGAATATGGCCGCCGCGATGGAACGTATATCCGCTTCGATGAGAATGCAGCGGTCCTGATCAACGAAGCTGGTGAGCCCGTAGGAACCCGCGTATTCGGACCGGTGGCGCGCGAACTAAGGGAGAAGAAATTCTTGAAGATCGTGTCGTTGGCGCCGGAAGTTCTGTAGGGACGTAGCTGGCTACGTCAACGAGCGAGTAAGTGGAAGGGTTTGAAATGAATACAGTGAGCACCGAGCATAAGCGAGTGGATATCCGGCGGAACGACACCGTCAAGGTCATCACCGGACGCGACAAAGGCAAGGAAGGCCGTGTCCTGCGCGTGTTTCCGAACGACAATAAGATTCTGGTCGAGCACGTCATGATCGTGAAAAAGCACGTGCGCCCGAATCCACAGCGCAACGTGAAGGGCGGAATCGCCGAGCAGGAGAGCCGCATCGCGCTGTCGAACGTGCAGCTTGTCTGCTCGACCTGCGGACCGGTACGTATCGGTCACGAAGTCCGTGGCGACCGGAAGGTTCGAGTGTGCAAGAAGTGTGGAACGACGCTGGACAAATAAGCTCCTAGCTGCTAGCTCCTAGCCTCGAGTGAGGCGAGCTAGAAGCTAGCAGCTAGTAGCAGGTACTAACGCAATGGCAAAAGATAAAAAAGAAAAAAAGGGTGGACAGCAAGAGGAGCAGAAAGCTCCCGCAGTCGCGCGTCACAGCGCCAAAGAGACGCCGCGGTTGAAAGCGCGCTTTCAGAAGGAAGTCGCGCCCACGCTGATGAAGGAATTCGATCTGAAGAATCCCATGGCCGTGCCGCATCTGCATAAGATTGTCGTCAACATGGGTGTGGGCGAAGCCACGCAGAACGCAAAGATTCTCGATCCCGCGGTGAACGAACTCGGCCAGATTACCGGTCAGAAGCCAGTGGTGACGCGAGCCAAAAAATCCATTGCGGCCTTCAAAGTGCGCGAGGGCCAGGCGATCGGCGCGATGGTCACCTTGCGCGGCGACCGCATGTATGAATTTTTCGACCGGTTGGTCAATGTCGTCCTTCCCCGCGTGCGCGACTTCAAGGGAGTTTCGACAAAGTCGTTCGATGGCCGCGGAAATTACACGCTTGGCCTGCACGACCAGCTGATTTTCCCCGAGATCGATTACGCCAAGGTGGACAAGCAGAAGGGCATGAACGTCACGATTGTGACTACGGCCCGCAGCGATGACCAGTCGCGGGCCCTGCTCCGCCACCTCGGCATGCCGTTCCGGGCGTAGGAATTGAGAGATTGACTCATTGGAAATCAGAAAGGTTGCATGACTACTGCAAAGCGAGTTAAGGACAAAAAGATAGAAGCTGAATTTAGTAAGGCGCGGGAAGACAAAGCGGCCAAGCCGAAGTTTTCCACGCGACGGCACAACCGCTGCCAGATCTGCGGACGTCCGCGCGCGTTTCTGCGCAAGTTCGGCATTTGCCGCCTGTGTTTCCGGGGCTTGGCGCTGCGTGGCGAGATTCCCGGGGTTTCGAAGTCGTCCTGGTAGTGGGGAAGGGCACGGCTTCAGCCGTGCCGTAAAGAGTGCCTGGCACCGCGGGCAACGCCCGAGGCTAGGCGGAATACGTCGCCGCAGGTTCTTCGGCGCAAAGCAAGAATGGTCGAAGCAAACCGGCGATTGAGGAGAAGGAACGCATGAGGTTGACCGATCCGGTCGCAGATATGCTGACGCGCATTCGCAATGCGATTAGCGCCCGGCACCAGAAGGTGGATATTCCCACCTCCAAGCTGAAGCTGGAGATCGCCCGCATCCTCAAGGAAGAGGGTTACATCTCGAACTTCAAGGCAACGGAAGAAGAAGGACACAAGATCCTGCGCGTCTACCTGAAGTACGCGAACAACAATGAGGCGGTGATCTCCAATGTCAACCGCGTCTCCCGGCCGGGCTGCCGCGTGTATGTGCGGCGTACCGAGATCCCCCGAGTGTTGGGAGGACTTGGCATCAACATTCTCACCACGCCTCGCGGGGTGATGACCGGACGTCAGGCGCGCAAGCAGGGCCTGGGCGGCGAGTTGCTCTGCGAAGTTTGGTAAAAAAGCGGCTTGGGGGATGGTTGCGGAGTGCCAAGGCTAGTAGCTAGGAGCTAGTAGCTGAAAGCTGAGAACTGAATTTATGTCACGAATTGGAAAAAAACCGATCCCGCTCCCGAAGGGAGTAACGGTCAAGATTGAAGGCAACACGGTTGCCGTCCAGGGTCCGAAAGGAAAACTGGACACCACTCTGCCTGCGGGGATTAAAGTCCAGCAGCAGGACGGAACTCTGGTCGCGATCCGCGAAAACGATTCGCAGGCCGCTGTGCACGGGTTGGCACGCGCCCTGGTCAACAACGCCGTCGAAGGCGTCACCAAGGGATGGACCCGCGACCTCGAAATTGTGGGCATTGGCTATCGCGCCGAAATGAAGGGCAAAAATACGGTGGTGTTCAGCCTTGGGTACTCGCATTTGATCGAGTATCCGCTGCCGGTTGGCGTGGAAGCGACCGTGGATCCGAAGCAGACCAAGCTCAGCGTTACCGGAATCGACCGGCAGAAAGTCGGACAGGTCGCGGCTGAAATGCGCAGCCTGCGGCCACCCGATCCATACAAGAATAAAGGTGTGCGCTATGCGGGCGAGCGTTTGAAGAAGAAAGTGGGCAAGACGGGAGCGAAATAAACCGTCGTTGGCCGTTGGTCGTCGGCCAAAAAGGGTTCGTGATTTTGACCAACGACCTAAGACCAACGACCAAGGACATTTTTATGCTTACACGAACATCGAAAAATACAAATCGTCGGCACGTGCACGAGCGCATTCGCAAGAAGATCCTTGGAACTTCAGAGCGCCCGCGGCTGAACGTCTACCGTTCGCTGAACCACATCTATGTGCAACTGATCGACGACCTGCAGGGCAACACCGTAGTCTTCGCCCATTCCGCGGAGGGCAAAAAAGGCGAGCGGCGCACCGGCGGAAACGTGGCCTCGGCCAAGGAAGTGGGCAAGTTGATTGCCGAGCGCGCGAAGGCCAAAGGCATCAGCAAAGTTGTTTTCGATCGCGGCGGATACATTTATCACGGGCGAGTCAAGGCTCTGGCCGATGCAGCCCGCGAAGCGGGACTGCAGTTCTGAATGAATTTGGTAATTGAGTAATTTGGCGATTTTGTAATTTGAACCCCGGCCGGGTTTTCAAATTAACAATTGCCCGATTACAAAATTACAAGATGGGAAAAGAATGCCAACAGTCATTAAGAAGCTCGATGCAGGTTCCTACCAACTGAAAGATCAGGTGGTGGCCATTAACCGGGTCACGAAAGTCGTCAAAGGCGGCAAGAATCTTTCTTTCGCCGCTTTAGTCGTGGTCGGCGATCCCAGTTCCGCCGTGGTTGGATACGGTTCGGGGAAAGCGAAAGAAGTTCCTCAGGCCATCCGCAAGGGAATTGAGTCGGCGAAGAAGAATCTGATGCGGATCAACCTTACCCAAACCAGCATCCCGCACCTCGTGCTCGGACGCTACGGATCAGGCAGAGTGCTGCTGAAGCCCGCGCCCGAAGGGACCGGAGTAATCGCCGGCGGTGCGGTGCGCGCGGTCATGACTTCGGCGGGCGTGCAGAACGTGCTGACCAAGTCGATTGGAACAACCAATCCGCACAACGTCATCAAGGCGACATTTGACGCCCTGAAGAAGCTAAAGAATCGCGCCGATGTGGCCGCCCTGCGCGGCAAGACTGCAGAGGAGTTGTAGAAAGAGAGACGGAGTCAGGCATGACGGCAAAAAAATCAACTGCGGGCGGCGGAAAGATTCATTTGAAGTGGATACGATCCGCGATTTGCGCCCCGACAAAACAGAAGCTAGTGGTAAAGGGACTGGGTTTCACACGGTTGAACCAGGTGATCGAGCGTCCGGACAATCCCGCGATTCGCGGAATGGTGGCAAAAGTCCCGCACCTGGTCGAAATCGTGCAACCGTAATCTTCCCCGTAGAGACATTGCTAGCAATGTTTCTACAACGCGGGCAATAGCGAAGAGCAATTATGAATCTCTCCAATATTCGAGCACCGAAGAAAGCGAACTCCGGCAAGAAGCGCGTCGGCCGCGGCATGGGGTCGGGCATGGGCAAAACGTCCACCCGCGGACACAAAGGTCAACGTTCGCGAAGCGGTTCGCGCATGATGCGTGGCTTTGAAGGCGGTCAGATGCCCCTCCATCGCCGCATGCCCAAGCGCGGCTTCACCAACATCTTCCGCAAGGAATTCAACATCGTGAATCTGGAGAAATTGGCCGCGCTGGGGGAGACCACAATCACTCCCGAGATCCTGCGCAAGGCCGGCGTCATCAGCACCAAACACCCGGTCAAGATTCTGGGTGACGGCGAGCTTTCGATCGCTCTAACCGTGCACGCCCACAAATTCTCCAAGTCGGCCCAGGAGAAAATCACGAAGGCCGGCGGCAAGTTCGAGGTCTTGCAGTAATGCTTGAAAAATTCACCAACATTTTCAAGATCCCCGACCTCCGCAGGCGAATATTTTTCACTTTGGCGCTGCTGGCCGTATACCGCCTGGGCGGGCACATTCCCACGCCCGGCGTAAATGCGGACAAGCTGCAGCAATTTTTCGAGCAGAACAAGGGCACCTTCCTGGGTTTCGTCGACTTGTTCTCCGGCGGCCAACTTCGCCGTCTCACCATTTTCGCGCTCGGCATCATGCCATACATCACTGCGTCGATCATTTTGCAGCTGTTGACCGTGGTTTATGAGCCATTGGCAAAGTTGCAGAAGGAAGGCGAACTCGGACGGAAGAAAATCACCCAGTGGACGCGATATCTCACCGTCATTTTGAGCGCGGTTCAATCCCTGGGCATTGCCATCAGTCTGGAAAAATCTGGCGACTTCGTGGTCAACCCCGGTATCTCCTTCGTCCTGATGACCATGCTGACTCTGACCACGGGCAGTGCATTCATCATGTGGCTGGGTGAGCAGATTACGGAACGCGGCGTAGGAAACGGCATGTCGCTTCTGATCTTCGCCGGCATCGTTGTCGGCCTCCCCCGCGGCATCGCTGATCTGATCGACAAAGTCCGCACCGACGCCTGGGGCGCGTTTACAGCGCCGGCCATGATTCTGCTGGTGGCCGTCATGATTCTGATTGTGGCGTTCATCGTGTATGTGGAGCGCAGCGAGCGCCGGATTCCGGTGCAGTACGCCAAGCGCGTGGTCGGACGAAAGGTCATGGGAGGTCAATCCACCCACCTCCCCTTGCGGGTGAATGCGGGTGGTGTGATGCCTGTGATTTTTGCGTCTTCCATCCTCACCATGCCCCAAACCATGGGATATGGTTTGCGCAACAACCGGTATTTTGGCGACTTGATCCACTGGCTGGGCTGGGGCGAGCCGCTGTACACGTTTCTTTACGCCGTGGGCATTATTTTCTTCGCCTACTTCTATGTGTCGATTGTCTTTAACCCCAATGAAGTTGCCGACAACATGCGGAAGTATGGCGGGTTCATTCCCGGCATCCGGCCCGGCAAGCGCACCGCTGATCACATCAATGAGATCCTGACCCGAATCACTCTCGTGGGCGGCCTTTACCTGATCATCATTTCCTTTATTCCGGAATGGATGATCACCGGAATCCATCTCAATCACCTGTATGGACCGATTGGAGCGTTTTTTGAGCGACTGCCTACCTGGGTGACCAACGGCCTGGGCGTGACATTTTATTTCGGCGGCACTTCGCTGCTGATCGTGGTTGGTGTGGCGATGGATACGGTGACGCAGATTGAAGCGCAACTCATCATGCGGCATTATGACGGGTTTACGCCGCGCAGTGGACGTATTCGCGGCCGCCGTAGTTGGACATAAGGAGAGTTTGAGGTTGCCGTACCGCCCGGCTGGCGGGTGGTGATGGAGCTGGCCGCGTGCGCCTGGAAGCAGGAACCTGCTAAGGTCAGTGCGATGGAAACCTCGCAAAACATCGGGCCGGTGGTGTTGCTCGGTCCGCCGGGCGCGGGCAAAGGCACACAAGCCAAGCGCATTGCCGGGCACTACGGCATTCCGCAGATCTCCACCGGAGACATTCTGCGAGGTAACGTGCAGCGCGGCACCGAATTAGGCTTGCAGGCCCAGGCCATGATGGCTCGCGGCGAACTGGTGCCTGACGATCTGGTTTGCGACATGGTGGCTTGGCGCGTTCGCGAAGCGGATTGCGAGTGCGGTTTCATCCTGGACGGATTTCCGCGCACGGCCAGACAAGCGGGCTGGCTGGATGCTTTTTTTGAGAGTGAGATCTTTGAAAACTCGCACGGTGACAGGTGGTGCCTGCCAATTGTGATCCGCATCGATGTGGACTATAATCAATTGGTTAAACGGCTCACTGGACGCAGGACTTGTCTCGCCAACGGACACATCTATAACGTCTATTTCCAGCCACCTCGTGTCCCGGATATCTGCGATGTTGACGGTTCTCCGCTGGTAATCCGCAGCGACGATCGCGAGGAAGTGATCCGGGAGCGTCTGCAAACCTATGACCTGCAGACCCGTCCCGTGGCGGAATACTATGAGCAGAAGGGACGCCTGGTTCCGGTGAATGGCGACTTGCCGGTGGGCGAGGTCACGGGACAGATGTTTTGGGTGATTGAGCATCGCGATGGCAATTGTCTGTAAATCGACGGCCGAAATCGAAAGGATGCGGGCCAGTGGCCGCATCGTCCGCGAAGTGCTCGATCATGTTCGCGCGCTGGTCGCTCCGGGCGCGACCACCATGGATCTGGAGCGCGCGGCTGAGAAAAAGATCCGGGAACTCGGTGCGAAGCCGGCATTCAAGGGGTATTACGATTATCCTTGCGTGCTTTGCACCTCGGTGAACGAAGAAATCGTGCACGGTATTCCGTCGGAAAAACGGATGCTGAAGGCGGGCGATATCGTTTCCATCGATTGCGGGGTGGTGCTTGATGGATACTACGGTGACGCCGCGATCACCGTTCCGGTCGACGAGACCGTCAAGCCGGAAGTTCGCAAGCTGCTCGAAGTGACCGAAACTTCGTTGTACAAGGGCATCGAGCAGGCGCGGGTTGGCAACGCGATCGGCGATGTAGGCGCGGCAGTGCAGGAATTTGTCGAAGCCAATGGCTTTAGCGTGGTGCGCGAGTTCGTGGGACACGGCATTGGGACCAAGCTGCACGAAGAGCCGCAAGTTCCGAACTTCGGATCCCGCGGACACGGCGCCCGGTTGCGGGAAGGCATGGTTCTTGCGATCGAACCGATGGTAAATTTTGGCAAGCCTGGGACGCGCGTGTTGGATGATAAATGGACGGCAGTCACCGCCGACGGAAGCTGCAGCGCGCATTTTGAACATTGTGTAGCGGTGACCAAAGAAGGGCCAGTGATTTTGACGCAATAAGAGCTGCTGGCTCCTAGCTACTAGCTAAGAACCAAAAGCTAGCAGCTAGAAGCGAATTTAAGGAGTCGATGAGCAAAGAAGACGCGATTGAGGTGATGGCAACGGTGGTTGAGCCGCTGCCCAATGCCATGTTCAAAGTCGAACTGGAAAATAAGCACCAGGTACTGGCGCACGTTTCGGGCAAAATGCGCAAGAATTTTATTCGCATTCTGCCTGGCGACAAGGTCGCCGTCGAGCTTTCACCTTACGACTTGAATCGCGGACGCATTGTGTATCGCTATAAATAAGCTCCTAGCTGCTAGCTTCTGGCTAAACCTGTAGAAGCTAGGAGCTAGGAGCTAGGAGACGGTTTTATGAAAGTACGAGCCTCAGTAAAGAAAATTTGTGACAAGTGCAAGGTCATTCACCGCAAAGGCGTGGTGCGAGTGATCTGCGAGACGGCAAAACACAAGCAACGCCAGGGATAGAGGAAAAAGGACAAACATGGCACGCATTGCAGGCATCGACCTTCCGCGCAACAAGCACATTAACATTGCGCTGACCTACATCTACGGAATCGGTAATCCGCGCGCCGCCCGGATTCTCGATCAGGCGAAGGTTGAACCGATGAAGAAGGTTCAGGATCTGGGCGAGGAAGAGGTCAACCGCATTCGCCAAGTCATCGAGTCCGAAGGGCTGGTGGAGGGCGATCTGCGCAAAGAAGTTTCGATGAACATTAAGCGTCTCATCGAGATCGGTTCCTATCGCGGATATCGCCATCGGCGGAATTTACCGGTCCGCGGACAGCGTACCCACACCAATGCCCGCACCCGCAAAGGTCCGCGCAAAGGCACGGTGGCGGCGAAGAAGAAAACTGCGACCAAGACATAAAGCCGTTGTTGGTCGTTAGTCCTTGGTCGTTCGCATGAAATGGCCAACGACCAATGACCAACGACGAACGACCAAGGACTGAAACCCTATGGCAAAACCAGTAGCAGCCGGCGGCCCCGCGGCGCCAGAGAAAAAAGGCAAGAAAAAGACGTTCAAGAAGAAGGAGCGCAAGCACGTCTCGCACGGTATTGCGCACATCCAGGCTTCGTTCAACAACACGATCGTGACCATCGCCGATCAGGCCGGGAACGTGCTCTCATGGAAGAGCAGCGGGTCGCTGGGATTTCGGGGATCGCGCAAAGGCACGCCGTTCGCCGCCCAGCAGGCAGCATCGAACGCGGCAGTCATGGCGCGCGATCACGGGGTGCGCAGCGTGGAAGTGCGAGTTAGCGGCCCCGGTTCGGGACGCGAGTCGGCGATTCGCGCTCTGGCCGCATCCGGCATCGAAGTTCGCAACATCAAAGACGCCACGCCGATCCCGCACAACGGCTGCCGTCCGCCAAAGCGCCGTAGAGTTTGAGAAGACGTCGTTGGCCCTTGGTCGTCGGTCGTTCGCAACCACGGACGCCGCGCAGGCCGACGACGAACGACCAAAGACCGAAGACTGTTTTTACCGTGGACGCCGCGCAGGCCGACGACGAACGACCAAAGACCGAAGACTGTTTTTACCGTCCGGGACGAAGGGTGAAGCCAAACCTGTAAACCGGTCATCTAAAGGAGAAGCAACTTGGCACGTTATACCGATCCCGTCTGTCGTCTCTGCCGCCGCGAGGGCATGAAGCTATTCCTCAAAGGCACCAAATGCTTCAGCGATAAGTGTCCTATCGAGAAGCGCAATTTTGCTCCCGGCCAGCACGGCAAGGACCGCAAGTCGAAAGTTGTGGGCTACGGCCTGCAGCTGCGGGAAAAGCAAAAGACGAAGCGTATTTACTTTGCCCAGGAAGGCCAGTTCCGAAATTATTTCGAGAAGGCCGCACGCACCAAGGGCGTTACCGGCGAAATGCTCCTGCAACAGCTTGAGCGCCGCCTGGACAACGTCGTGTACCGCTTAGGCTTCGGCGTATCCCGCCGCCAGGCGCGTCAGTTAGTGCGCCACGGCCACGTTCAGGTGGATGGCCGCAAGGTCAACATTCCTTCGTACCAGGTCAGCGTAGGCGAGGAAATCGCCATCCGCGAAGGCAGCCTCAAGTTGGCGATTCTCGAACCGGCAAAGGAATTCGCCAGCCACCAGAACGCGCCTACATGGCTGGAGATCGATCGCGACAACTACAAGGGAAAAGTCTTGTCGTTACCGAAACGAGAAGACATTCATCTGCCAGTAAATGAGCAGTTGATCGTCGAACTATATAGCAAGTAATGCAGTCGTTGGTCGTTAGCCGCGACCAACCGCAACCAAAAACCGAAGTCATCCTGAGCGAAGCGAAGGATCTCGCGAGTTGTGCGTTGGTCCTAGGTCTTTGGCAAAGAGCAATGACCGACGGCGAACGACCAACGACAGATTTTTCTGGTCCACATTTCGAGCCAGATCAGCCTATCCCGACGTTTGACCTGAATGAACAAGGACCCGTTCAGGGAGTCAGGACTGAGCCAAACGGCCGAAGGAGAATAACGCAATGTTGTGGAAAGGTTTCCAAAAACCGAAACGTCTAGCGGTCGATACTTCGACCCTCACCGATAAGTATGGAATTTTCTGGGCCCAGCCCTTTGAACGTGGCTTCGGCACCACCATCGGCAACGCTCTCAGGCGCGTGCTGCTGTCTTCCATCGAAGGAGCCGCTGTCACCGCCGTCAAGATCGAAGGCGTGCTGCACGAATTCCAGTCGATCCCCGGCGTAGTCGAAGACGCCACCGACATCATCCTGAACCTGAAGCAGATTCCCTTCAAGCTCAGCGGCGACGCGCCCAAAGCCATCTACCTGCGGGCCGATCAACCCGGCGTGGTCACTTCCGGCATGATCGAGGCAGATGCCGATGTCGAGGTTCTGGATAAAGACGTCTACGTCGCCACGGTTAGCGAAGGCGGCAAGCTCGACATGGAAATGCGCCTCAAGCGCGGCCGCGGCTACGTCTCCGCCGACAAGAACTTCGACGAAGACCTCGGCATCGGTTTCATTCCTATCGATTCCGTTCATTCCCCGGTGCGCAAGTGCAATTACACCGTGGAAGCCGCGCGTCTCGGGCAGATCACCGACTACGATAAGCTCACCCTCGAAGTGTGGACCAATGGCTCGATCACCCCAGCTGATTCGATTGGCTTGGCGGCGAAGCTGCTGAAGGACCACATGAACATCTTCATCAACTTCGAAGAGGACATCGAAACCTCGACGTCGTCTGAAGAACGTAAGCCCGAGATCAAGAATGAAAATCTCAATCGTTCAGTAGAGGAACTCGAGCTTTCCGTGCGCAGCTACAACTGCCTGAAGAATGCGAACATTCAATCGATTGGCGAGCTGGTACAGAAGACCGAAGCCGAAATGCTGAAGACTAAAAACTTCGGCCGCAAGTCGCTGAACGAAATTAAAGAAATTCTAGGCACGATGGGATTGAGTCTGGGAATGAAGATCGACGAGCAAGGCAACGCCGTGCCCGGCCCGACGTCAAACCAGATTCTACCCGCGTCAGCTTACGGCAACGACAACGACCTGTAAGAAGTCTGTGTGGGGACGGGTCTCTGACCTGTCCCTCTATCTAAATTTTGTCATTCCGAGCGCAGCGAGGAATCTACTTTTCCTCCCGCCGGAACAAAGGATTCAGCCATGCGTCACAAAGTAGCCGGATGGAAACTGGGACGGAACACCGCGCACCGCCGCTCGTTGCTGCGCAATCTGGTCACTTCGCTCATCCTCGAAGAGCGAATCGAAACCACCGTCCCCAAAGCCAAAGCCATGCGTCCGCAGGTCGAGAAAATGATTACGCTCGGCAAGCGCGGAGATCTCGCCGCGCGCCGTCAAGCCCTGGCTTACCTCATGACCAGCGCTGCCGTCGACAAACTGTTCGACACCATCGGGCCCCGCTTCGGCGATCGTAACGGCGGCTACCTCCGCATCGTCCGTACCGGATGGCGAAAAGGCGACGGCGCCGACAACGCCTTCGTCGAACTCCTGGGCAGCGAAAAAGTACTCGACGAAAAGCGCCAGAAGCGCAGCGAAGCCCGAGCCAAACGTGCCGAGGAAACGAAGCGAGCCATGGAAGAGGCCGAAAAGGAGCAGGGCGTCGAACACCCGGCTCCGGGCGCCGAAGGTGAAGACAAAATCGAGTAGCGCCAACCGCCGAATGATGGGTAGTGGGAGCGCACGGCTTCAGTCGTACTGCTCAAGGTCTAATGAATATGCGGCTTAAGGCCGCCGCGGTTCCGTCTTTCTTGCAGACTAACAAGTGCGCCGATGGATCGACGAACTTTGCTGAAACACCTGGCAGCCATCCCACTGCTGCCGCGCCTGTGGCCTGATCTCTCCTCGGTGGTGCAAACCGCTCTTCCGTCAAAACCCTCGCTCCACCGTGTGCGCGTTTCTGATTCGTCGTGGCCCAGCGCGGCAGCCTGGGAGAAACTGAAGCGACAGGTTGGCGGTCAACTCATACCAGTGCAATTTCCCTTGGCGGCTTGCCAGTCCTCGTCTGACAGCGCAGCCTGTCAGGATGTCCTCAACAATCTCAGCAATCCTTACTACATTGGCGATCAGCCGGGGCTCACGCAAACGTTGGGCTGGGTAAACGCTTGGGTTACGAACCCTAGCGTTTATGCGGTTGCCGCAAGAAATGCCGATGACATTGCGGCGGCGGTAAACTTTGCTCGCGAAAACAATTTGCGCCTGGTCGTGAAAGGCGGCGGCCACAGTTACCAGGGTACCTCGAACGCGCCCGATTCGCTGCTGATTTGGACTCGCCACATGAATGACGTCACCATGCACCCGGCATTTGTTCCGCAGGGATGCGCAGGCGCTCATCCCCAGCCGGCTGTGACGCTCGGTGCTGGTGCAATTTGGATGCAGGCTTACGAAGCCGTTACCACCAAAGGCGGTGCCTATGTGCAGGGTGGTGGCTGCACAACCGTAGGCGTAGCCGGCCTCATTCAGAGCGGCGGCTTTGGAAGTTTCTCCAAGCATTACGGCCTTGCCGCCGCGGGTTTGCTCGAAGCCGAAGTGGTCACCGCCGACGGCAAAGTACGCATCGCGAACGCCTGCAAGAACCCGGATCTTTTCTGGGCGCTCAAAGGTGGCGGCGGCGGCAGCTTCGGCGTGGTAAGTAAAGTCACGTTGCGCGTGCGCGATCTGCCGGAGTTCTGGGGCGGCGCTCTTTTCACGGTTAAAGCCTCATCGGATGACTCCTATCGTCGCCTGATCCGGCAGTTCGTGGGCTTCTACAGCGAAGCGCTGTTCAACGATCATTGGGGCGAGCAAGCTCACGTCAGCTCTGACAACGCTCTTACCTTCAGCATGGTTTCCCACGGCTTGGATACGGAGCAAGCAAAGAAAGTGTGGCAACCCTTTCTGGATTGGCTCGCACGGTCGCCAAGCGTCTATACGATTGAACCACCGCTTATTATCGGCAGCATGCCGGCGCGAAATTGGTGGGACGTCGAATGGAGGAAAGAACATCAGCATCACGTCTTTCATGCCGATTCCCGCCCGGGTGCTCAACCAAACAACGTGTGGTGGAACGGAGACGGCGGCCAGGTCGCGTGGTCAATTTACGGCTTCCAATCTCAATGGCTGCCCGCATCACTGCTCGAAAGCGATTCGCAAGAGCGCCTGGCGGATGCGCTTTATGCGGGCTCACGCCATTGGGAGATTGAGCTGCACTTCAACAAAGGGCTCGCCGGAGCTCCTGCCGACGCTATCGCCGCGGCGAAAGACACGGCGATGAATCCCGCAGTGCTCGACGCTTTTGCGCTTGCGATCATTGCCGCTGGAAAGGGGCAGGCGTATCCGGGAATTCTTGGGCATGAACCCGATCTGGCCGCGGCCCGCAAGGACGCCGATGCGGTCAATCAGGCGATGAACGAATTGCGGAAGATCGTCCCCCTTGCCGGTTCCTATGTTTCCGAAAGTAACTTCTTCGAGTCCTCCTGGCAACAATCTTTTTGGGGTTCGAACTATGCAAGATTGCAGTCAGTGAAGGCCAAGTATGATCCTGATGGCCTCTTCTTTGTGCATCACGGCGTCGGCAGCGAGGACTGGAGTGATGATGGCTTCACCCGATTGACCCAACGCTAAATCCAGTGAAGCCTGTTCGGCTTGGCATGTTCAACTGCTCAGGTGGTAAGGGACTGAAACCACCGTGATTCGCTGATTCCCGTTAAACAGCAAGAGAGCTCGTATCGCTTCCGGCCGGTTGTTGTGCAGCAGGTAGTGATACCAGTGGCTTTCTACCAGTTCCGGCACCAGCATCGTAATGTTGCGATCCGGCTGCGCGATCTGTTGCTGAATCGCATAGTTCACGATTGGCTTCACGATAAAACGATAGGGCGAATCCAGCACCACCAATTGTGGCAGCGCGAGCCCAGCCTGCCGCGCCGGTTTCTCCACAACCTCGCTCCACTGCAGGCACAGCTGATTCGTTTTTTCTCCGCATTGCACGTGCAGCACATGAATCTCTCGCGATAAGGTCCAGGCGTAGCGCAGAGCTTTTTCCGATACCAGGCTCCAACGATCAATCGGCAACAGCACAACCGGCTCCGATAGACCTCCCGTCTGCACCGGCGTGTTGGTTCTGATTTCCTGCGCCACTTGCGCGTAGTGGTGTCGTACCGAGCGCATCATCAAAATCAGAGCCGGGATCAGGAGAACCGTAATCCACGCCCCATCCATAAACTTCGCGACTAAAACCACCACAGTCGTGACCCCAGTAGCGACGGCCCCCAGCCCGTTGACCAGCATGCTGCGCCCTGCGCCGGGTCCGCCAGTTCGCTTCCAGTGCATCACCATGCCAGCTTGTGAAAGCGTAAATGCCAGGAATGCGCCCACGGCATACAGAGGGATCAAGCGGTCGGTAATGCCACCGAAAATAATCAGCAGCAGGCCGGTGAGCAGAGCCAGGGCATAAACACCCTGGGCAAAAACTAACCGCCGTCCGCGGATGACGAAAGCGTGGGGCAAGTATCCGTTCTGCGCAATCGCGCGCGCCAGGCGGGGAAAATCGGCAAATGCCGTGTTTGCCGAAAGCGAGAGCACTACCAGGATGGAGCCGATACTCAGCCAATAGAAAGCTCCACGGCCCGTGACCGCAGCCAGCAACTGCGAGAGCACGCTGTCGTATCCCGGCAGTCCCGGGTCAGTTGCCGCGATTCCATACGCCGGAACGAGGTACGCGATTCCCAACAACAGCACCATCAGGATCGCGATGATGATCGTCAGCGTGAGCTTGGCATATTTGTCGGAAGGCTCGCGAAAAGCCATAACACCGTTGCTCACAGCTTCGACTCCAGTCATCGCCGTGCAACCACTGGAGAAAGTGCGCAAGAGAAGCCAGGCGCTAACCCCTCCAGTGATTGCAGTCAACTTCGGAGGGGCAATCACCGGGACCGGGTGACCTCCCGCAATCAGAGTCTTGCAGACACCAACCGCGATCAGCCCCAAAAGACAGGCGACAAAAACATACGTAGGCAGCAGAAATACTCCGCCGGTTTCCTGCTGTCCACGCAAATTGATGATCGTGATGAGAATTAAAATTCCCAGACACAGGCGAAGCGTCTGGCTCTGCAGCGAAGGCACCGCCGAAACCAAAGCCCCAACCCCGGCGGAAATGCCGACCGCAGCAGTAAGTACGTAATCGATCATGAGGGCGGCTGCAGCCAGCAGCCCAGCTCTCTGGCCTAGGTTTTCCGACGCGACCGTGTAAGACCCGCCGCCGTGTGGATAGGCCGAAATAGTCTGCCGGTAAGAGAAGTACACGATGCCGAGCAGGACCACGATGCCGATCGTGATCGGCCACACATAGACGGCGCCCGCCATGCCCAGCGGGATCAGTAACGTTAGCGCTGCCTCAGGGCCGTAGGCGGCCGAACTCAGCGCATCCAGGCCAAATATCGGAATGCCCTTCAGCGGCCCGATCCGTTCAGCTTTTTCTTCTTCCGTGGCCAAAGGACGGCCAAACAACGCATCGGCAATGTTCACGTTTTGTCGCAGTCGAGGCAGCGTCGCAGTAGCTCCCGACCATCTCCTTTAGTGTCTGGATATCATAGTTTAGTGTCTGGATATCATAGCCGCGGATTGAGAAAAGCATTCAGGAAGATCGTAAAGCCGACTTCTCGCATTGGCCACAATTCGACGGTCTGCCTTGATCACACCCTCTAGCTTTTTAGCGTTCTAGTCAGGGAGGCCCAAGCGCCGCAATAGATCGGTAAATCTTGGATCGCCTCGGAGACTCTTGAAAGCGGGGACGACCTTAAGAAGCGTGATATCCTCGCCGTCGCGTTCTGCGTATGCTTTGTCAAGCCACTTGAAGGCATTATCCTGATCGCCAGCGAGCGCGTAGGCGGATGCCACATCGCCCGGAGCCACAAACTCGGCGCCTGGTCGCTTTAATGTCAGCAGAGTTCGCTCAAGATTCTTTTTCCAAAATCCATTTTCTCCTCCTGTTTTGAAGGCTCGCAGCATCGCGGCAGCCTCCGCGGCGGCGCCCTCTGGACTGGAACCACCCAGCAGTTCGCTTTTCTCGTTCTCCTGAATTGACTCCTCGTATCTTCCCATCGCTGCCAGAAGCCAGGAAAAGTACTGATGGGCGAGCGGAAAAGTGGGATCCATTGTGATCGTATGCTGGAATTGTAGATAGGACTTGTCGTAGTTCTCAGCAAACATATAGGTCATGCCCATGAAGTTGTTTATCGGCAGGGATAATGGGTCCAGTTCCAACGCTCTCTGGTTCTCGGCGATGGCCTCGGACATTCGACCCATGGGAGCGAGATAACAATTGGAATAAAAAAGATGGGCGTAGGCAGAGTTGGGGTTTAGTTCGATGGCTTTCAAAAATTCCGTTCGGGCCCCGGGAAAGTCGAAATCATAGTGCGAGTTCACCATGCCCAAGGCGGCATGCGCTTCCGCCAGCGAAGGATCCAAGGCAAGCGCTTTGGTCGCCGCCGCCTTGGCTTGCGGAAGACTTTCCTTCGCCGAGTAGACACCTAGAATATTGCCGATGTTGTAGGCATCAGCAAGGCCGACATATGCAAGGGCGAAATTAGGATCCTTCGCGGTCGCCTGCTGAAGATACCCGATGCTCTCCTTTATGGCAGCGGGATTTCTCTGATTCCAATAGAAACGGCCTTTCAAGTACTGATCATAGGCGTCGGGATTCACTGTACGCATCTTGGACAAATCTATTTCCTGCTGCGGCGTAAGATTAATCTGCACCTGCCGTGCAATGGCTTTTCCCAGTTCGTTCTCGATCAGCAGCAGGTCATGCAACTCACGCTCATAATTCTGCGCCCAAAGATGAGTTTGATCGCTCACCCGAATTAGCTGGGCGCTGACGCGAGCCTCTCCAGCTTCCCGCCGTACACTTCCTTCCAGGATGTAGTCAACCCCGAGCTCATGCCCAATCTGGCTGACGGTCTTGTTGGTGTGCTTATATGCCATCGCGGAAGTGCGAGCAATGACGCCCATGTGCTCGGGGCTGAGCTGCCCCAGGTCGGTAATCGTCTCTTCCGTCAGGCCGTCGCTGAAGTAGTCCTGTCCGGGATCATTGCTCATGTTCTGGAAAGGCAACACCGCCAACATTACTCGTTTCTGAACGGCCGAATTCGCCGACGAACGCGGTCGCTTCAGATATCCGATGCCTACCACAACGACTAGCAAAGTGGCCGCCAAGAATGCCACGACCGGCACACTCCACGGGCGGGCACGCGTAGGTTCGGGGGTGGCCTCCATAACGCCAACGCTGGGCAAGAGTTGAGGGGTTTCCAAAACCGCCTCGGTAACGGGCGCGACGAAACGGTATCCCCGCCGGGGAAGGGTCTCAATAAATCGGGGGTTATCGGCCGAGTCGCCGAAGGCAACACGTAGCTTGCGGATGGCGGTATTGATGCCCTCATCGAAGCCGACGAAAGTGTCAGCCGCCCAGAGTCTCGCCTGTAACTCTTCGCGGGTAATTATTTCGCCCGGATGCTCCAACAGCATTGCCAGGACTCGAAAAGGCTGCTCCTGAAGCGGCACTTTCCGCCCGGCCTTGTGTATTTCGCAGGAGCCCAGGTCGACTTCGAAGAGTCCAGCGCGAACACGGCGACCAGAGCTGGCGGGTGCTTCCATGACCTCCACCCAAGAAGAACATGATTTTATCCCAGGAAGCCAGTTCAGGATATGCAATAACTGCCTGGCAGAGTTTCTCTTACGAAGTCAGCAACGATTCACACCCGGTCAATTGACCGCGCCTCGGTTACAAGCTAATAGAACACACACTTCAGCAGTTCCTCGCGCTCGGCGCAGCGGGACTGCCCAGTATCCAAAATCGAAATCGAGATCGAAGATCAGGGAGAGACCTATGAAGAAGCTAATGACAAATACAACCTCATTAATTCTGTTTGCTCTAGCCGCCTTGGGTTCAGGATATGCACAAAGTAACTCCGGCAGCTGTTCGGACAAACTGATCGCCGGTAACTACGCGTTCACGGTTCAGGGCACCAAATTGGCAGGCGCAGGACCCACCGGCCCAATGGTTGGTGTGGCCATGACCGAATTTGACGGCAAGGGTGGGCTCAGTCAGATTGACACGGTGACCGTTGACGGCGAGGTCGTCGCGGATTGGACCCACACCCGAGCCACCGGCAGTTACTCGGTGAATTCTGATTGCACTGGTACATTCACCATCAACTTCACGGATGGCCGTCCACCCGTGGTCGCAAACTTCGTAGTGGGAGAAAGCGGCGACGAAATCGATACCGTCGTGATCAGTGCAGGTGGAAACCAGGGGGTCCTCGCCACTGGCAGTATCGGGAAGAGGCGATTTGGCAGGCACTAGTGAATTCCTTCTTTTTTGGGGCCGCCCTTTTCGTGAACCTGGCAGAAAGGGTGGGCCCCCTTAAAACCAAGAGGCCATGAATCGCGCCGGATAGATGGCTACAGGACTCGGGTCATTCCAACCGTCCAGATTTACGCCATTGGCATTCCCGTTTCGGTCCGTAACTCCATTATTTTCTTCAGCAACTATTGTCTTTCCCTCAGACCAGACCTAGAATCCGCTTGTAACTGGGTTGCGAAATACTCTCCCCCATCGCGCACAACACAAATCGAACGCGCCCTTCGGCGCGCCAAGTATGGAGGCACATATGGCAACAGCACCAAGAACCTCTCCCACTCCTATTCAACCTCATCAAACTCCTAACGTTGAAAACGTGCTGGCATTCCGCACCACTGTCGGTTCCGTCACCATTCCGGGCGGACAGACGAAGTTGCTGGGGGTAGTCGATGTCAGCACGTACGACAAAATCCGCCTGGTCACCGATGAACGCATCGATTCGACCGCCAATATTGTTCTGCGCCTGACTTTCACCGAGGGCGAAGAACTGGTCGCGCAACTCGATACCATAATGCTGACGCCGCACTCGCAGTTGACTCGCGTCTACGACGTCCCCGGCACCCAACTCAGCGTTTATGCCGATTGCGTAGGCGCCGCCGGCACTAACGCCTCTCTGGATGTGCTGATTTACGGCCAGTATTAGCGTATTGTTCGCACTTCTGAGCAGTTTGACCTATTCTCTTCAAGAAGCGCACCTCGGCTGGTCCAGGGTGCGCTTTTTTCCCATTCGTACATGTCCTTGTGCGGGTCACTGCGGTAATCTAGCCCCAATTCCTCAGCCCGGTAAACTTGCATTAGGATATGGGCTTTTCCCGCGTACAAATCGCGATCGCAGGCGGCGCCGGCGTGCTTGTTCTGCTGATCTTTTTTGGCTATCTGATGTGGCTGAATGGACAGGGCCCCGTGCTGTCCCGCTCCGAAGAGCGCGATCCCCTTTCGGGAACGCCAAATTCCATCGAACTCAATCCTTTGCGCGACCGGACCACCGAGCGCGTCGCCGCGAAATATCTCGACGCCATGCGCGACGGACATTGCCAGGAACAACTCGCTGATTGGGAAAAAGATTATCGAAAAAAGTACGCGGCTTTTATCTGTGCTTCAGAGGCACAGCACCAGCTGGTTTCCTGGAAGGTAGTGGATTGGGAGGATGCCCCACCCCTTCGCATCCTCCACTATCGCGGCAAGCGCCTGAATGGCCCCGGCCAATCCGGAACCTACAAAGAACTGTTCTCCGTCACCCTCGAAGACAAAGACGGCGAATGGGTCGTCACCAAATACGACGCCATGTACTGACGCGCCATCTCTCAATCGTCCACAGCCATCACCCACCCCGGTCGTCGTCGACTTAAGTAAACAAATATCAGAACCTGCGCGGTCAGTGCGGCAAAACTGTCTAACATCACATCGCTGATCCTGCCAGTCCGCGAGGGGATGAAAGTCTGATGCCACTCATCCAGACCCGCCACCAGCGCAGACATAAAGAACGCAATCGCTGCCCAACGCAGGGCCCAACGCGGAGCCCAGGGCAAACGCAATGTGGCCCGCCACGCGCGAAACAAAAAAAAGCTCAACGTGAAGTAGCCAACAAAGTGGCCGCATTTCCGAATGTAATGATGCACCACTTCAAAGCGCACCAAATCCATACCCATGAGGAAGTGAAGGATGGGATACAAGAACCGCCCTGTGTGTTCTGCCGAAAATGTATCAGTGGACTCGATCGCAATGAGCCCTATCCACAAGAGGGCAGCAATCCACGTCTTGACCAATTGCCTTTGCTCCGAGGTCAAGCGCGAACTTCTCCAGCTGATGGAAAAAACCTGATTCGATTCAAAATACAAACCTACTCGACCGCATAATTCGGAGCCTCCCGGGTAATCATCACGTCGTGCACGTGACTCTCACGCAGGCCCGCTCCGCTGATGCGCACAAAGCGCGTCTTTTGGAGTAATTCCGGAATGCTCCCACACCCGCAATAACCCATCCCGGACCGCAATCCCCCCACCATCTGGTGCACGATCATCGACACAGAGCCTCGGTAGGGAACGCGGCCTTCGATGCCTTCGGGGACCAGTTTTCCCAGGCGGTTGGATTCCTCGCCGATTGCTGTCGAAGAGTCGCCGTCGGTGTTCTGGAAATAGCGTTCGCTGGAACCTTGGGCCATCGCACCCAGCGATCCCATGCCACGATAAGACTTGAAGGTTCTGCCTTGGTAGAGAATCAATTCGCCTGGACTTTCGTCGGTTCCGGCGAAGAGCGATCCGATCATGACCGCGGCGGCCCCTGCGGCCAGGGCCTTCGTAATATCGCCGGAATATTTGATTCCTCCGTCGGCGATGATGGGGACGCCGGAGTCTTTGGTGGCGCGATAGGCTTCGGCGATAGCGGTGATTTGGGGAACGCCCGCGCCAGTAACGACGCGCGTGGTGCAGATCGATCCGGGGCCGATGCCGACCTTGATTGCGTCCGCGCCGGCCCGCGCAAGCTCGCAGGCGCCATCGAAGGTCGCTACGTTTCCTACGATCAAGTCAACTTCCGGCAGCTTCGACTTCACTGCTTTGATGCCATCCAGCACGCGGGTGGAGTGGCCGTGAGCGCTGTCGATGGCCAGCAAATCCACTTTGTATTTTGCCAACTCCTGGGCGCGTTCCAGGAAATCTCCGGTTGCGCCGATGGCTGCGGCGGCGCGCAGCCGGCCGTGCGAATCCTTGGCTGCGTGAGGGTATTTCAGTTTTTTCTGGATGTCTTTTACCGTGATCAGGCCCTTCAGGTTGTATTTGTCGTCGACCACTAGAAGTTTTTCCACGCGGTGCTCGTGGAGGATTTTTTCCGCATCTTCGAGTGTCGTGCCCACCGCAACCGTAATCAGATTTTCTTTGGTCATTACTTTGCTGATGGGTATGTCGAACCGAGTTTCGAAACGCAGGTCGCGGTTGGTGAGAATGCCGACCAGCTTTCCGTTCTGGGTGATGGGCACGCCGGAAATCTTGTACTGGCGCATGACGTCGAGCGCCTCGGAGACCTTGGCGTCAGGCGACATAGTGACGGGATCGACGATCATGCCACTCTCAGAGCGCTTCACTTTGTCGACTTCGTTGGCTTGCTGCTCGATGGTCAAGTTGCGATGAATGATTCCGATGCCGCCCTGCTGGGCCACGGCGATGGCCATGTGCGATTCGGTGACCGTATCCATGGCCGCGCTGATGATCGGAATATTCAGCCGGATATTGCGCGTAAGCTGCGTCTGGGTATTCGTCTGGGTCGGAATCACATCCGAGTGGGCCGGCAACAGCAACACGTCATCGAAGGTAAGCGCCTCAGGAACTGGAAAATGAATCATATTGTGTCTCGGGGAACGGTAGCTTCTATTTTAGAGACGGGGAGCGGTAGAGGCAAATGGATGAATTTCGCGGTCACTTCGACGATGGTCTTACTTGGCTTCAGGTGAGTTTCTTGGCTGCCCAGGTTGCGGTCTCGGCGACACCGGAATCTTCGTCCGTGGCCAGTCTTTTGAGGAGCGGTAGAAACTTCCGCTCGCCGCTGTTGCCCATGGCGATCACGGCATTTCGCCGGAGGCCGGTGCGTTTGGTTCGCCGAATGGGCGATCCGCGAAACTTTTCCCGGAACTCTTCCGCGCTCATTTCCGCGAGCCATTCCAATGCCGGATTGACCAGGTCTTCCCGCGCGTGAAATTCCTCCGTCTTCGTAACAGGAGCTTTGCGGTTCCAGGGGCAGACGTCCTGGCATATGTCGCATCCGAAAACGTGCCGGCCCATGCCCTGGCGCATTTCTTCGGGGATTGCTCCGTGTTTTTCGATAGTCAGATAGGAAATGCATTTATTGGAGTCGAGTTGATAAGGCGCAATCAGAGCGTCCGTGGGGCAGGCATCGATGCAGCGGGTGCAACTGCCGCAGCGATCGGGCGCGGGCAGGTCGGGTTCGAGCTCGAACGACGTCAGAATCACGCCCAGGAACAACCATGAGCCTTGTTCCTGATTGAGGATGCAGGTGTTCTTTCCGATCCATCCGACGCCGGCGTATTTGGCGTAGACGCGCTCGACCAGTGGCCCCGTGTCCACGTAGCAACGAGATTCCAGCGGGGGCGTCTTGTCACCGACCTGCTCTTGCAGTTCGCTCTCCACTAGGCGAAGCCTGCGCATGACCGCTTCGTGGTAGTCGTCGCGGCTCCACGCGTATCGTGAAATCCACCCTCGTTCGGAGTCGTTGAACTGCGTGGAGTAGGGGTCCGCCGTGTTGTAATTGATGGCGCAAACAATCACGCTCCGCGCCCATGGAGCCGTGGAACGAAGGGAGGAGCGTTTGAGCTGTCCGGCGTTGTCGCGCGCCTCCAGGTATTTCATTTCTCCGGCGTGTCCGGCTTCAATCCAGCGGGGGAAATAATTGAGTTCGGCAAAGTCACGGACCGGCGCGATCCCAGCGAGTTCAAAGCCCGACCGGTAAGCGATTTGTTTAAGCAGCGCCGCGAGTTGGTCTGGCTGGTTCACACCCGCCCTTGTTCTCTCAGTGCCCGCACGAGGCGCAGGAAGCTACGTTTGTACGGTGAAGTCGCATTCTGGTGAGACATAGCGCAATTCGTGGCCTTTGCATTTGAGGTCCATTAGTCCAGCGCCGACAAACGCGATGAACTGTCGATCAAAGCTCCGACTGCGGCCGTGAAGACGGAACGCAGCTCGGTCACATGCCCGGCAGGGATGGCTCTCGAAATCAAGAGCATAGCCGTCCCGTGCGCCATGGTCCACAAAGCCAGCGACAAGCGGGTGTGATCCGCAGCGGTTCCGCCCAGCCGCTCGGCGAGTTGGTTCTCCATGAATTGCATGGTGGGCCGATGTTCCCGAAGCGGAGACGCCTGATCCGACCGGGCCGATTGCGAGAGTTCGTAAGCGTGGCTGTAGAAGAGCTCGTACTCATAAGGATGGCTCACGGCGAATTCAAGATAGCGCTCACAGGCTTGCTCGGGGCCTGCGCATGGCTGGAGGGCTTCGATGACATCCTGCTGAATTCGACGCAGGAGCGCGCGCAAGATGTCCTCGCGATTCCGGAAGCGCCGGTAAACCGCTGGCGTGTTAGTACCGGCTGCCTGGGCTACGGCGCGCATGGTGAGAGTTTCATCCGCTCCCTTTTTCCACAGTTTCTGGGCGGCGTTCAAAATACGTTCCTGCAGATGAGGATCAGGTTGCCGGGGCATTTCCGTCCTTTTCGCCTGCTAAAACGATTAAATAATTTATGTTGACAGCGTTAACGTAACGCTGTATACATAATAACTATAGGCCTGTTTCCCGCCTTTGTATAGCCGAATTCAGGAGCCATTGATGTTTTCCTGGGACAATCCGGAAGACCGGGTCGCGGTCGTGCAAATGAATGCCGAGCTGCGCCATGCGCGGCTCGAGCTGCTAAGTGCGGAATGCGCGACTCATCAGCTTCGTCTCCGCTTTTCCGTCGAGGACCTCGCCCGCTACGGCGAGCAGGACCTTTTGCGCAAGGCTATCGATTCGGCAGCGGCGTTAAACGACTTTTACGCTTCCATCGAAAAGCAAATTCCCAAGGCCGGCCAGCCCTCCCCCACAGACGCTGCAGGCCTGACCGAAGAGCAGGCGCATGAAATCGGCTCATCGATCGCTTCGTACATCGAGGAGCAACGCAACCGACATTTTCCCTCCGGCACGCCCCTGAGCGCGCAGTTGAAGTCCGTCATGCAGCCTTTCTTTTCCGCAAGTCTGCTCGGCCACGTGAGGATGGCGGAACTGCGCGGCGAAGGCCTGCCCGACCCGCCGTTTTATGTTAAGGCTCGCGAGCTCGGACTTGTATATCTACCCAGTTTCGCAGAGATGAAATCGCTGACTTTCTTGGACGTCGTGGTGTCTAAACAGAGAATCAGCGACAGCGACCTCTTTCACGCGCTGGTGCACGCCGTCCAGTTTCAAATCCTGGGATTGCAGCGCTATGTGAAGCTCATGGTTCGCGGCTTGCTTAGAACTCAAGCGCACTTCGCCGTGCCGATCGAAGCCCACGCTTTCGCTCTGACCTCCAGATTCGACCGGGACTCGACGGCGGGTTTCTCCGTCGAAGAACAAGTTCGCCTGTGGATGAAGGAAAGCCGTTACTGAATCGGCCGGAGAATTATCCAGTATTATCGTGCGCCGATCTTCTCTAAGACCCCCTGCAATTCTTCGGGCAGTGGCCGTGCGAATGACAACGACAAACCGCTCCGAGGATGCTTGAACTGTAAAGCGGCTGCGTGCAGAAAATTTCTCGGCAGAGAAATAACACTTTCGTTCTTCGCAGTCATCTCGCGCGGCGCCCCGTACAATGTATCACCCACGATGGGATGCCGAAGCGAAGCGAGATGGACGCGGATCTGGTGGGTCCGCCCGGTATCGATGCGCACCTCCAGGAGGGTGAACTTTCCGTACTTCGAATCGATTCTTTGTTGCGCCGCGTAGTGGGTGATTGCTTCGCGTCCGCCTGAGCGCTTGGTGGTCATACGAGTGCGCCGTATGCGATCACGGCTGATGCTGCTGCTGATTGTCCCCCGATCGTGCTTCACCCAACCATGCACCAAAGCGATATACGTTTTCTTGACCGCACGGAGGGCGAACTGCACGGCCAGCTTTCGATGGGTCTCATCGTTCTTAGCAACTACGATTAACCCGCTGGTCGCCTTGTCGAGACGGTGGACAATTCCGGGGCGCAAGTCCCCGCCCACGCCCGAGAGCTGCCCGAAGCGATGCAGCAGCGCATTCACCAGCGTGCCGCGATTGCGTTCATCGTCGGTCGCGCCGGCCCCGGCGTGCACCGTCATTCCGGCAGCCTTGTTCACCACGGCCAAATCGTCGTCCTCATAGACGATGTCCAGCGGAAGTTCTTCAGCCATCGCCCGCAGTGGCAGCACTTTCACGTCGCCAAGAATCGCAATTCGTTCTGCTCCCCGCAAGCGGAGAGAAGCTTTCGCCGCATCATCATTGACCAGCACTTTTTCCTGGCTGATCAACTGCTGAACGCGCCCGCGGCTGGTGTCGGCAATCCGGCTCACCAGGAATTGGTCGAGCCGCTTACCGGCATCTTCTGCGTTTGCGACAAGAATTTTAGGGAATGTGTCCACGTGCGGCGAAAAATGGTGCAAGTTCAGAATACCGCGATCATCCGTCACTGCGGATACAAACATGCGATAGGATCAAACCAGCCCTGCGAAAAGTTACGGCTTCACGGCGAAGACCAGAAAATAGTCCATTCCGTCGCCCTTCACAAAGTCATAGTTTGCCTGCAAAGCGTAGCCTGCTTCGGAGGCTTCTTTAATTACGATATCGGAAGCCACACCGTGGTTTTCTCCGTTGCCGTTGCGGTCAATGATTCCAACTTTGGCCCCGGGACGAAGAGAAGAGCGCAAATTTCGCAGTAATGTGACCGGTTTAGCAACCTCATGGTAAGCCTTCAGCAGGAGAACCGAGTCGATCTGGTCAGCGAGAAGTTGCGGGTCGTCGCTCTTACTCAGAATCGTCTTCACGTTGTGCAGGCCTTCTTTGTGAACTCTTTGGTCGATGTAATGGATGGCCTCAGGGTTAATGTCGACGGCGTAAACCAGTCCGCTGTCGGTAACGCGTCGGGCGGCGCGCACCGTGAACCAACCCGAGCCGGCGCCGATGTCGGCGACATGCTTGCCGGGCGTGATGCCGAGAATGTCCATGACGCGGTTGACCTGGAGCCTCTCATCTCGTCCTGGCGAATCAAAAATCGACAGGTCCCCGGTGTAAGGGCTGCTGGTCTTTCGCGGTGCCGGCGGCTGGGCAGCAGTTGAAGGGGCGCTCTGAGCGGTACAAACCACCGAACTCGAGAAGAGAAGCAGCGCATACAGCAAAACGCAACGTTTGAACATGAGGCTTAGTCTCCTGACACTTCTTCTCTGAGGATAGACTGAGCAGGGCTCGATTTGGTAAGCGCAGTTGGTGAGGCGAACCGACTTCTGCTAATCTGCTAGGGCTTCTGAAACGAGGAAATCTTTAAAGATGCGATATCCCAAGCTGCTTAATATCACGGTAGCGTTGTTACTTTTCGCTTTGCCGCTTTCAGCGGCCGACAAAAGCAAAACCAAGGCAAATCCTTCCCAGTCCAACCAGCCGTCTTACGAATTACCCCAGCCGGCAAAAGAGAATCTCGATCTCAATATGTACCAGCAAATCCGGATCGAAGGTTTGACCCATTCGCATGTGATGGACTACGCCTCGGCGCTGATGGATGGGATCGGGCCGCGGCTGACGGGTTCGCCCAATCTGAAGCGCGCCAATGAATGGACGCGCGACCAGCTTGCCGCCATGGGTTGCAGCAATGCACATCTCGAAGACTGGGGCGAATTCGGCATGGGCTGGCAGCAACTGAATACCTGGACGCGCATGGCCTCGCCCGACACGGCGGTGTTTATTACGCAGGCCGCGCCCTGGTCGCCTTCGAGCAATGGCACAGTCAGCGGGCAAGCCATATGGATGGACGTCAAGAAGGAAGAAGATCTGGAAAAGTACAAAGGAAAGCTTGGCGGCAAAGTGGTTCTGCTCGGCGATATGCGCGACGTCAAACCGGTGGACAAACCGCTGTTTGAGCGGGACGATGAAAAGGACCTGGCCAAGATTGTCGAGTATCCGCTAACGCCCGAGAGCCGCGACTACATCATGGAATATATGAAGCGGCTCGAACTGCGAGGAAAAGTCGCCCAGTTGCTCGCTTCGGAGCATGCACTGGCAGTGATCCTCCCGAGCCGAGATGGCAGAAATAACGGCGGTTCCGGCGGGACGATCTTCGTCGACAGCGGCGGCGGCCTGGGATGGTTCAGTTATCAACGCGAACATATTCAACCCCTTCCGGTTGTGATTATGGCGATTGAGAACTACGGGCGGGTTTATCGTCTGCTGAAAGCCAACGTCCCGGTCACCATTGAGATGGACGTTGACACTAAATTCTTTGGCGATCACGAACACGGGTTTGACACCATTGCTGAGATCCCCGGATCCGATCCGAAGCTGAAGGATGAGGTTGTGATGGTCGGAGGGCATCTGGATTCGTGGGCATCTGCGACTGGCGCGACCGACAACGGAGCCGGCACGGTGGTTGCGATGGAAGTGATGCGCATCCTCAACACGCTTCAGGTAAAGCCGCGGCGCACGATTCGCATCGGACTCTGGACGGGCGAAGAGCAGGGTTTGTTTGGCTCGATCGGCTATGTCAAGCAGCATTTTGGGTTTGTGCCGCTTTCCACCGCGCCCGATCAGGTGAAGTTGCCGGAGTGGCTGCGTAAGCCCGCTGGACCGCTTGTGGTGAAGCCCGATCAACAAAAGATCTCCGCGTATTTCAACGTGGACAACGGCAGCGGCAAAATCCTGGGAATTTATTTGCAAGAGAATATCGCCGAGGAGCCCATATTTGAGCAATGGATCGAACCGTTGAAGGATCTGGGAGTGACCGCGATCAGCGTGCGCAACACCGGTGGCACTGATCACGAGTCGTTCGATGCGGTGGGCATCCCGGGTTTCCAGTTCATTCAGGATAAGCTCGACTACGGCTCGCGGACACACCACTCGAATATGGACACGTACGAGCGGCTACAGCCGGGAGATCTGGCGCAGGCGGCGACCGTGGAAGCCATCTTCGTCTATAACACTGCCATGCGGGACCAGATGTTGCCGCGGAAGCCGCTGCCGCATCCGGAGCTTGAAGAGCAGCGCAAGGCGCCATTGAAGAATGTGATGCCGGGGGCGGTCGAGGTTGAGCAGAAGGATACAAAAGAAAATAAGTAGCTCCTAGCTTCTGGCTGCTAGCTAGGACTAGCAGCTAGAAGCTGTTTCTAGTCACTTTTCGCCTCGAAATTCTTGGAATGGAATTCCATGACTTCGCCGATGTGCGCGCCGAAATATGAAGCGCTGTGATTGCCGGGGTAGAGATGGAATTCGTGTTTGATATGTTCTTCCTGAAGCTGCTTGTCAAGGGCCGCAGCTCCCACCTCGAAATCGTATTCATCGTCCCGCCCGCAATTGAAATAAATCGCTAGTTTGCCGATCGCTGTCTTGTTTTTCTTGGCCAACACAAAGGGATCGTTTTCCTTCCAGTGGCGAACGTCGATCGGATTGCCGAAGACTGATCCCAGCAAGTTGCCGAGCCGTGTGCCAGCGCGCATCGCAGCATTGAGTTCTTGCGGCGACTCGGTCATGAGGGCTGCGCTTTGCGCGCTCACGGCTGAAAACATTTCGGGATAACCAAACGCGAAGCGAAGCGCTCCGTAGCCTCCCATCGAAATGCCGGTGATCGCTCTGGCCTTGCGCTCGCGCCGAATCCGATATTTGCCTTCGACGTAGGGTATGAACTCATGCAAGAAGAAATCGCTATAGCGGACTTTACCATCAGCGGAGTTTACGTAGAAGCTGGCCCTGGCCTCGGGCGTGACGATGAGGAAATCACCGATCTTGTGCTGCTGACGCAGGTCTTCGATCAGATTCCATCCCCCGGTTTTGAAAAGCGTTTGCTCGTTCTCGCCGAGACCGTGCAGGAAATAAAGAACCGGATAACGCTTCGCTGGCACAGAATCGTAGCTGGGCGGCAACAGCACGCAGTAACGGACCGTCTCCCCGAGGATATGACTTTTCAGCGCATCGCAATCGATGCGGCTCTGCGCCATGGCGGAGATCGCAAGACACAAGAAAAAAAGAAGAAGTCGCAGTGGCCGAAGCATGAATTTTAGTTTACAGGTTTGGCATTTGTCCGGCCTTGAGACGTAGCAAGCTACGTCTCTACAGAACGATGCTGTAGAGACGTTCCTTGCAACGTCTCACTCGTAGCGCAAGGCCTGGACAGGATCGAGACGCGCGGCGCGGCTCGCGGGATACAAACCCGAGAGCAAGCTGACCACGATTGAAAATGCAATCGCGCCAATCACCAGCCACCAGGGAACAAACCAAATCTGTTCTGGCGGAAATTGCTGTCGCTTTAGATAGACGTTGGTGCCCAGGTTGATGACGCGGCCGATGGTCCAACCGAGTGCAACTCCGACGAACCCGCCGAAGACGCCCATTACGCCGGCCTCGGCAAAGAACAATCCTTTTACGTCGCCGTCACTGGCTCCGATGGCCTTCATGATTCCAATTTCGCGGCGGCGCTCGAGAATCGCCATAACCAGCGTATTGATGATTCCAATGGAGGCCACGGCCAAAGCCAGGCTTCCGAAGATCCCGAGAAACAGATCGAGCACGGCAAAAAACCGCCGCAGGCTGCGGGTTGCGTCGACAATCGAAAAGGTGTTGAAACCCATCTTCTTGATTGCATCTTCGACCGCTTGAACCTGGGTGGCACTTTTGACGTGTACCTCGACGGTTGTATAGGTTGGCGCTCCGCTGGCCATGTTGGTCGTGTCACGCAGGTCCGAAGGCTGCATCACGTGCAAGTTCTGGGCGAGCTTCAGCGGCATAAAGACCCGTGCCCGGGCCTGGCCGCGCATGCTGTCGGGATCAAGATCGCAAACGCCCACAATCTTCAGCGTTACCTCACGCGAGACTACGGAATAGGCTGTGCCCGTTGAATTGTCGGTCGCAGAACTCGCGGGTGCTGAATCGTTCGTGGGCGTTGCGGTTCGCTCCGCGTAGCGCATGGTCAGTTGCTTGGCGAGCAGGGGCTTGGCCAGTTCGGTGACGCTCGGTTCGTCGCTGCCTGCTTTCGGTGTTTTTCCCAGTAGTTGTGCGGCGAATGATTTTTGAAGGATGACTTCTGAAGCGGTGTCAGAAGAGAAAAAATTTCCCTGCATGCCATCGAAAGCGTCGTTGTTCTTTGCAGAAAAAGGCAGGCCCGCCATCATGGTCAAGTAAGGTTTATCTTCGAAGCGAAGCTCGGTGATGAAGCGGATGTCCGGATAAGCCTCAAGCACGTTGGGCAGTTGGGCAATTTTCCGCCGCGCATCTTCGCTGAGTGCGGGACTCTCGGCCGGCGCTGGGCCGCTTTCTTCCTGCTCGCGATTGAAACCGCGCAAATCGCGGCGCGAGGTCACCACCACAGTGTCAAACAATCCGGATTTCTCCAGTCGCCGGCCAGCCAGTTGCTGCAAGCCAATTCCCAAGGAAAGCATGGCAACCAGTGAAGCCACGCCGACGGAAATGCCGACGGTGGTGAGCGAATTGCGCAGAATGGATTCTCGCAAATTGCGCACCGCCAACTCGGCCATGTCGTAGGTTTTCACAAACCGCCTCTACTCGGTTGTCTGTTCGCGGCGGAGGCCAAGTTGGATTGATCGCCAATCAGTTTCCCATCGGCAAGAAAAATCATGCGGCCGGCGCACCGTTCTGCGAGCGCTCGCTCGTGAGTCACCATAATAATCGTCATGCCCAGCGTTTCATTGAATTCTCGAATGAAGTTCATGATTTCGGTGCCAGTCTGGCTGTCGAGATTGCCGGTGGGTTCGTCCGCCAGCAAGAATCGCGGCTGATTAATCAGCGCCCGGGCAAGCGAGGCCCGTTGTTGTTCGCCGCCGGAAAGTTCGGTGGGGCGATGTCGCAGTCGAGCGCTCAACCCGACGCGGCCTAACGCCTGCTTTGCTAATGCTTCTCGCTTATCGCGATCTACTTCTGCGAAGCGCAGCGGCAACTCCACGTTTTCGAGCAACGTCATACTGGGAATCAAGTTGAAGGATTGAAATACCATTCCGACCGTGTGCAGGCGATATTTGGCTAGCTCCTCACGCGAGAGTTTTGCCAGATCTTGTTTCTCGACGACTACTGCTCCGGAGGTAGGGCGATCGAGTCCGGCGATGAGATTGAGCAGCGACGATTTGCCTGAGCCCGAGGTGCCGAGTAGCGCCACGAACTCCCCCGACGCGATCTGGATCGAAATACCATCCACGGCGCGGATCAGGGCTTCACCCATCGAGTAATGGCGGCAAAGATTCTCCGTGCGTATGGCGATGGAATTGTTCAAACTGGACTCGCCGGCGGGCATGGGCTAATGGCTCTCTCCTCTTACCAGGCGCAACGTGTCGGCTAGTCGTGGATCGCCGTTGACGCCGATAGCTTTTTCTTCGCCCGCGGAAACGGGCACAGCATCCCCTTCGCCCGGCGCCAGGAATAGATTGGTCTCGACGCCATGCTGCCTGGTGTAGAGATCGTAATAACGGCCGCGCATAGCGTAGAGTTCTTCGTGGGTGCCGTGTTCGACAATTTGCCCTTGCTCCACGACCAGGATTTGATCGGCTCGGCGGATGGTGGAAAGGCGGTGCGCGATCACAAAAGTGGTGCGTCCCTGCATTAAATAGGAAAGGCCTTCCTGAATCAGTTGCTCTGATTCGGAGTCGAGGCTGGAAGTGGCTTCGTCGAGAATCAGGATGCGCGGTTCCGCCAGAATGGCGCGGGCGATTGAAATTCGTTGGCGCTGTCCGCCCGAGAGTTTTACGCCCCGTTCGCCGACTACGGTGTCGTACTTGTCGGCGAAGCTCTCGGCAAATTCGTCCACGCGCGCGATCCGGCAGGCGCGCAGGATCTCATCTTCGCTTGCATTCGGGCGCGAAAACGCAACATTCTCCCGGATGGTTCCATCAAACAGAAACGACTCCTGCAGAACCACGCCCAGGCGCGTGCGATAAGAGTCCAGGCGCACCGTGCTCAGGTCGACGCCATCCACCAAAACCTTGCCCAGAGTTGGCACGTGAAAAGCGGTAATCAGACCAATCATGGTCGACTTGCCAGAACCAGAAGGCCCGACCAGCGCAGTCACGGTGCCGGGCGCCGCGTGGAACGAGACATCGTTGAGAACAATCCGATTGCCGTCGTAGCTGAAGCTGACGTGCTCGAAATCAATGTTGCCCCGAATTTCGTTTAGCACCACTGTGCGTTTGGGATCGTGATCTTCCCGGCTTTCGCTCATGATTTCATGCGTGCGCTCCAGGCCAGCCAGCGCTTCGGTGAGCTGAGTGCCGATCTGCACGATCTGCATAATGGGCGCAACCAGGAAACCGAGGAAAAGCGTGTAGGTGAAGAATCCGCCGATAGTCAACATTCCGGCCGCGATCTGCCGAGCGCCCACGTACATAATCACCGCGCCGACGACGCCCAGCAGCAAACTGGCCGAAAGGCTCATGACCGAAGTGGCGGTCAGAGTGCGCAGAACATTTTCGAGAAGACGGTGTACTCCGTGGGCGAAAACATGCTCTTCCCGATCTTCAGCGTGATAACCCTTGACCACGCGGACGCCTCCGAGCGATTCCGCGAGCCGGCCCGTGACTTCAGCGTTGATCTTGCTGCGCTCGCGGAAGATGGGACGAATTGTGCCGAAGGCCTTATAGAGCGCGAGGGCGAAAGTCAGGAGGAATGCGAAGGCGACGGCAGTCATCAGAGCGCTGATGCGAAACAATACAACCAGGGCGATTCCCGCCGTGAGCAAGCCGCCGACCAGATCAACCAACCCAGTGCCGATCAAGTTGCGAACACCCTCGACATCCGTCATGATTCGCGAAACCAGAACCCCGCTCTTGGTCGAGTCGTGAAAAGAAACGGGCAGCCAGCCAATATGTGCCTGCACCCTTTGACGAAGTTCGGTGATCAGGCGCTGCGCAGCTTTTGACAATACTTGCGTGAGCGAAAACGACGTAATTCCCTGGACTGCGGTCGCTGCCAGAACGGCCAATACCAGTGGCTTGAGCAGTTGCGTATTGTGCTTGATGATGACGCTGTCGATCAGATATTTGGTGGAGTAGGGAAGCACCAGCCCGGAAACGCGATTGATCACCATCAGAAGAAAGCCGAGGGCCAGCATTCCCCGGCGTGTGCGAATGAGTTCCCAGACCTGGGGAAGAACCGCGACAAGTCTTTCTCGCGCAGGGCGCTTGGGGCGGGGTGCTTTGTGACCGGAATCCACTGTACGCATTAGACACTATTCGGCCCGGATGCGGTTCATTTTGTGGGGCGCGTGCGTTCCGGCTTTGTGGAAAACACTCTCATTCTACGGGCATCTTCTGATCAACCTACTTGGAGATCTGTATTGCGCAGGACCGGGGTGAGCGGTTGGAATGTGCTCCAGGTGGGTGCGATGACGTTCGTCGTGGGTAAACGTTGCAAGCCTGTTTTGCTGTACGTGATACTGGTTGTTGTGGCACTGTCATTGGTCTATTTTTGCGTGCATCGCGGCGGGGGCGTGCTGCCGGAGAATCCGCCGCTGCATGAAAACTGAGGTGCACTTGCACCTGCGTCTAAAATGTCCCCATCTCAAGCGTTGAGCTTGCGGTCCGCACAACGACTCATTAGTTCAAAAAAGATATGTGATAACATCGCGGTGATCCGCAAATCTTATGGCAAACATAGAACGCGACAGCTGCCGTTTCAAAGCGATCCAGGGGGCGGATGGCAAGTTCGTCGTCCGGATGGAGATGTTTCACAAAACCGCACCGCTCCTGGCGGACGCTACGGTTGACCTTGAATTGCTCAATGGTACGACACTGGATCAGGCGAGGAAACTCGCCGAAGTGATGAACGACAGGGTGACAGGCGTTCTAATCACCAAGCCGTGATGTTTACCAAAGTCCCCCCTTTCGCACTTCCGACAAACCGGAAACCAGTTTAAAATATAGTCTGCGCGCAGAGCCTAGTTGAGCACTCTGAACAAGTCAAGGATCCCGATTGCGAATGTCTTCCCAGCCTACCGGCCCCGGATCTTTCGAAGAGAAGAAACCTGAATCGGCCAGTACGTCTGACGGCCCTGAACTCGATCTCTTGCTGCCGGGTGGTTGGAACCGTCCTTTGCGGAAGCGCCTGCTCGATGATCTGCGCGACGTTATTTCGCCGGAAAAGTTGCCTCCTCTGCGCCTTACTTCGCGGCCCGTAGACGTTGGCATGCTGGCGGGCGACATTTTGAGCTTGCCCTGGTATCGCACTGTGTTCACGAATCTGGGCGACGTCATTTCGCCGGAGACGCTGCCGCCGTTGCAGTTGGAATCGCGTCCCGTCGATGTGGGGGAATTGATCAGCGATCAGATGAGTCATATGTGGTGGACTTCGCTCTTGCGAAGCCTTGCCGATGCGGCCGCGCCTGAACGGCTGCCTGCATTGCAATTGACGTCAGCTCCCGTCGATGACCCGAGCCTGACTGAGGGCACGATGCAGTTGCCGCGCTGGTCTTCCGTGATCAGCACACCCAAGGTTTTTTATCCCGACAAGCCGAAGGCGGCTTACGTTGCTGCTCCTCGAGTCGCTGCGGCGCCGCCGAAGCCGGATCCGGCTGAAGTTGAATTCGTTCACGTCCTCGAAGCGGATTTGAAGAGAGACTTGCAGCGTTCGATCTTCCGGCAACGCCTGTGGGTTTCGCTCGCGGTTTTGGAAGTGCTGGCTTTGATTGGCACGTCGATCTGGTGGAAGTGAGACCGTCGCTACCTTCGGTCAAATCCACGCTCTCGCCTCTTCAGCTTCTATCACCTTGCGCGATTTATAGTAAGCTTTTGTTCCTTGCCAAGCCTTATCTCACACTGAGCCGGAGGTTCCATGAGCGATGATTCGCGTGATCGTGACCTGGGGATGGATCGGAAGATTACTCGCCGTGATTTCCTGGATGGCGTTGCCCTCACCGTTGGCGGATCAGTTCTGGCTTCGGGCGTTCCGTGGCTTCATGCTTTGGACTCCGCCGATTCGGCTTTCGTGCCGGAAAAAGATCCAAATTACGATCCTCCAGCCCTGATGGGGATGCGCGGGAATCACGACGGCACTTACACGGTCGCGCACAGCCTGCGTGACGGGGAGTTTTGGGATTCGGCTAGCAAACCTGAAAGCACCGGCGAGAAATACGATTTGGTGGTTGTGGGAGGCGGGATTAGTGGGCTGGCGGCCGCTTACTTTTATCGCCAACACGCAGGGACGAACGCGCGGATTCTCATCCTCGACAATCACGACGATTTCGGTGGACACGCCAAGCGCAACGAGTTTCGCGCCGGGAATCGGCTGCTGCTCAGTTATGGCGGCACGCAGTCGATCGAGAGCCCAGGACGATATAGCAAAGTGGCCAAGGGTCTGATCGACGAACTGGGTATCGACACTCAACAGTTCTATAAGGCTTACGATCAGAAACTTTACGCAAAGCTGAACACAGCTTGCTTCTTTGATCGGGAGACGTTTGGCGAGGATCGATTGGTCTTAGGAATGGGATCGACACCATGGCCAAAGTTTCTTAGCAAAGCTCCGCTTTCGGAACCGGTTCGCCGCGACATTGCGCGCGTTTATGCGGAGAAGGTCGATTACCTTCCCGGCTTGTCGAAACAGGAGAAGTACGCGCGACTGGCCAAGATGAGCTACGCGGACTATCTCACCAAGGTTTGCAAGCTTAATCCCGAGGCGCTGCCGTTTTTCCAGACGTATCCGCATGATTTGTTCGGGGTCGGCATTGATGCGGTTTCGGCTCTCGCGTGTTTCGAAAATGGCGACGACTACAAATCCTTCACCTATCCGGGCTTTGAGGGCTTGAATATTGGCGAAGTGGAAAAGGAAGAACCTTACATCTTTCATTTTCCAGACGGCAACGCGTCGATCGCGCGCCTACTGGTGCGCTCGTTAGTTTCCGGAGCGGTTCCCGGTCACAACATGGACGATGTCGTTCTGGCTCGCGCCGACTATAGTCGCTTGGACGACGCAAAGGCCTCGGTACGAATTCGCTTGAATTCGACGGCGGTGCAAGTTCGCCACCATGGATCTCTGGATTCCGCGAAAGAAGTTGCAGTCGCTTACATGCGCGGGGGAAAGCTGCAAAGCGTAACGGCGACCGCCTGTGTTCTGGCCTGCTACAACATGATGATTCCGTATCTCTGTCCCGAGCTTCCAGAAAAGCAGCGGGAAGCCCTGCACTCGCTGGTGAAGACTCCGTTGGTGTACACACACGTGGCCATTCGCAACTGGGCCACATTCCAAAGTCTCGGCATTCATCAGATCGTTGCGCCCGGCGGCTACCATACTTATACGGCTCTCGATTTCCCCGTCAGCCTTGGCCAATATGAGTTTCCCAGTAAGCCGGATGAACCGATGGTTCTGTTTATGCTGCGAACGCCCTGCAAACCGGGACTGCCGCAACTCGATCAATTTCGCGCGGGACGAGCCGAGCTTATGCGTACACCGTTTTCGACTTTCGAGCGAAATATTCGTGATCAACTATCCCGAATGCTGGGCTCTGCGGGATTCGATCCAGCGCGCGATGTTGAAGGCATCACAGTAAACCGGTGGGCGCACGGCTATGCATTCAGCCCAAATCCGCTGTTCGATCCCGATTGGCCGGAGGGCGAGCAACCGTGGGTCGTGGGACGAAAACGATTCGGACGGATCGCGATCGCCAACTCCGATGCGGGCGCCAGCGCTTACACCGACGTGGCCATTGACCAGGCGTATCGCGCGGTCGGGGAGTTGACTGGTCGAAGTTGAAGCTGCCGATTACTTTTGTGGTGGAGGCGCTTTCTGTCCGCTGCTCGCTTCCACTAGCTTCTGTACTGATGGCACAATCATGAGCAACAATTGCGCTTTGGGCTTCTCTGCTTGTTCCAACAACGCGAACTGTTGGCTTGCCCAGGCTTCGGGTGCGCGCTGTCCGCGGTCGATGTAGTCCAGCGCCTGCAGACCGGTTGTGGCCACTGCAGAAAGATCCTGGGACAGTGGAACGATCTCCTGCAACAAGAACGATTGTGCCTCCAGCGGTTGCAAATTGCTCTGATTGTCCCGCCAACGGATCAGCAATGTTCTGACTTGCTGCCCGGCACTCGGATCTGCTTGACTCACAATTAGCGCATCCACGAGATTCGCAAACTGTCGAGCTGTCTTGCTTTCCGGGCGAACCGCGTCGACGACCCGGTTCAGCGGTGACAGGCTGGTAGCTTCGACGGTGGCGATTTCTTCGCGAGTGTAATCTTTCACGGGTTCGACAACATCGGTAAATGTGCGAAGCGCCGAGATATCATTTGAGCCCGCGATGCGCCGCAGCATGGGCCCATAACTGGTGTTGTGCGTCAGCCCAAGCCAATCCAGCCCTCGACTGACATTCTGCAGGCGCTCATACATAGAATCAACATCGGTTACGTTCTGCGGCGACCAAAGGCGCTCGGCGATAACGGCCATTCGCGGCCAGATGCGCGAATCAATATTCTCGGGCGACACATACTCCGACCACATGCAAGCTTCGCCGCCAAGAATGCGTTGCTTTTCTTCTGGAGTCAGGTTTGCCGCCCCATCAGCCATGGGATCGACCGCGTAGTGTCTCGAAGCCGGCCACATCAAATCGAGATAATAACCATAAGAGAGAATGCCACGATATCCTTGCCGGGCCGCGCCTGCAAGGGAATCCTGCCCACGCCACGATTGCACCACAATGTCTTTGGGCAAGTCGGGCCGTAGAATTTCATCCCATCCAACCATGGTTTTTCCGTGCTTGCTTACAATTTTCTGTACCCGAGCGTTGAAATAGGCTTGCAGATCCTGATTCGTCTTCAGTCCGTGAGTGCGCATGAACGCTTGGATCTTTGGATTTGCATCCCACTGTTTTCCGTTGACCTCGTCACCGCCAATATGGAAGTACCGGTCGGGAAAAAGTTCGGCCATTTCTCCGATGAAGGTGTCAAGAAACTTGTAAGTCCGCTCCTGGGTCGGATCCATGGCCGGATCGAAGACGCCCCACTTGCGCTCTATCTGATACGGCCCCGGACCGCTAGCCAGTTCAGGATAGCCAACAAACCATGCTGTGGTATGGCCGGGCATGTCGAACTCGGGGACGACGCGAATGCCGCGATCGTGCGCGTAAGCAATCAGGTCGCGCACTTCGTTCTGCGTGTAGAAAAGGCCGTCAGAGCCCATCTCCGTCAGCTTGGGAAATTTCTTGCTCTGGACACGAAAGCCCTGGTTTTCTGAGAGATGCCAGTGAAATACATTCAGCTTGACTGCAGCCATGCCATCCAGATTGCGCTTCAGTTCATCGACCGGGATGAAGTGGCGGCCCACGTCGATCATCAGTCCGCGCCAGGGGAAACGCGGCTTGTCTTGAATCGTAATTGCAGGCACGGCGAAGCCGTCGGAAGTAGTTCCTCCCAGTTGCAGAAATGTCTCTAACCCGCGCAAGATTCCGAGAGTCGTCACCGCATCGAGTTTCGCGCCTGAGGAGCTGATCGCCAGGGCATACGATTCATCTTCGCCGAGTTCCTGTACAGCTTTACTTTCATGTTCACAGTGAACCACCAGCTTAGCCTGCGCTGCATCCGTCACTTTCATGTCCAATGCCGTCATGCCAGTCTGGCGGCGAAGGTTATCCAGAAAGCGATCAATCGCGCGTTGGAGCTGCACATCGGAGCGGCCGCTGATTCCCACCGAGAATGAAGGATCAATTACCAGTTGGCCAGTTTGCATTTGCATGCTGGCTGGCATTGGCATGAGATTCAATTGCCGCGGCTCAGCGGCAGAATGAGACACAAATACGGAACCCAGCATCAGAATCAAGAAAATAAGCTGCACGAAATATTCCTCGGGGATTTCCATCTCGAAGGGGCAGCATAGTGGAAAGCGCGAGCAGTGCGCAAATTAAAGGCAAAGGTTGTGCAAGGATTCTTGAGGGGTTGAGAAGCAAAATAAGAATTGCGAATTAACCTTTTCCCGCTACTTGGGCACACTGGAGCAGATTTACATCCCAGATGAAAGGCTCTGAAGACCGGCTCTCGAGGCCGATTTCTCCCTGCCTTCGCGTACCCTGCTTTCCCACCCACACGACTCGAAATTCGGCCTGATCCTCATCATGCTGGAGGTGGAGGATCTCGCCTGCCCGAACCGGCCGGATCATTCCGTGCAGCACCGCACCTCGATCGCTGATGTTGCGCACCTGGGCATGCTGCGTAAATGGCATGGACTTGGCGTCGACACCCCAGATGCGCACCGTCAGGAATGCAGCGACACGTCGACTGCGACGACGATCCATAGGCTTCGTTCGAATCCGACTGTTGAGAAGGTACGGCATATTCATGCTTCGCGAAACTTACAGCGGTCACCCGGAAACGGATGCCGAAAGTCACCTTCCGCATCTGGTTCAGAAGACTGATAAAGTCTGCGTTTTAAAAGAAATCAATCCATATCTGGCAGCGAGCAGGCGCCGGGGCCGCGCGGATCGCCGCAACTCCCGCAGGCTCTCATCGACGGAGAAGAACTCGCGGAACTCTTGGCCGACATGGCGAAAACGGACAATTGTTGCGTTAGTTTCTTACTCTGGCATTTTGGGCATTCCGCTTTGCCACTGCCGTACACCAACGCTTCAAATTGATGGTCGCATTCCTTGCAGACATACTCGAAAATCGGCATAGATAACTCCTGACGTTTTAAAAGACCATGTCCATTTAAAATCAGAGTGTGGGAACTACGCAAACTGCAGTACGGAAATTTGTGCCCCGACGCGGTTTGCGTGGCGGACACGTCCAAACCCTGGCCAGCTTCTTTCTGCCGCGGCGAATCAAATTGCCCACAGCCGAAAAGCGTTTGATTGAAGTCGAACCCGGCGTGCACGTGCTTTGCCACTGCCAGTGGCAGAAAGACCGGCAAAATGCGCTCACCGTCATTATTGTCCACGGCCTCGAAGGCTCAAGTGAGTCTCAATATATGCTGGGCATCACCGCCAAGGGCACGGCTGTGGGCATGAACGTAGTGCGCATGAACCAGCGCAATTGCGGGGGCACAGATGCATTATCGCCTACGCTCTATCATTCGGGGCGGTCGCAAGACATCGCCGCCGTGGCTCGAAGCTTGATCCAGCATGATCAGATCTCTCGCTTCGCGCTCGTGGGATTCTCCATGGGCGGTAATCTGGTGCTCAAACTGGCAGGAGAATGGGGAAAGGAAGCGCCGCCGCAGTTGCGCGCAGTTGCGGCGGTCTGCCCATCGATGAATCTTGCAGCCTCAGCCGACGCCCTGCATTTGCCCGCTAATCGTCTCTATGAGTTTTACTTCATGTGGCAGCTCCGGCGTCGCCTGCGCGCGAAGGCACGACTGTTTCCCAAAGACTTTGATACTGCGCGCATGCGCGGTGTGACCAGCCTGCGTGATTTCGACGATAAAGTCACGGCTCACTACTGCGGTTTTGAGGGCGCGGCCGACTATTACGAGCGTTCCGCCGCCGCAAACGTTGTCGATCGCGTTGCCGTGCCTACGCTCATCCTGCATGCCGCTAACGATCCCTTTATCCGCATTCTTCCGAAGACACGGCAGAACATTCTTTCCAATCCGAACATTACTTTCGTCGAAACCGAAGATGGCGGTCACTGCTCATTTCTCGCCGCCGCCGACGGGGACGACGGCCGCTGGGCCGAGCGTCAAGTAGTGGATTTCCTGCGAGAATTTTGATCCAGTGAGGACAGCCGCCACCGGCTGCCCAGTCGAGCGCAAGCTCGACTTCTCTCCTATACAATCTCTTTCTCGAATGAAACTGGCCGCGAAAATCGGATTGGCGACGGTTGTAGTTGTTTCTCTGGCGGTCTTTCTCTGCGCCGAGCCGGTATCGCAACTCAAGCCGACGAATTACGTCAACGACTTCGCCGGCGTTCTCGACCCGAACACCATCGCGCAACTCAACAGCCTCTGCCAGGAAGTCGATCAGAAGGCGCATGCGCAAATCGCCGTGGTCACCGTCAAGTCACTCGATGGCTCCGATATCGACAGTTATGCAGTCGATCTCTTCAAGAAATGGGGCATTGGCGCGAAAGCTACCGACCACGGTGTGTTGATCCTTTTGGCCACGCAGGATCACCGTTATCGAGTTGAAGTCGGCTACGGGCTGGAACCGATTCTGCCCGATGGCAAAGTCGGCGGATTCGGACGTGAAGCTGTGCCCCTGCTCAAGCAGAATGACTACAACGGTGCCGTGTCGCTTCTGACCACGCGGGTGGCGGATGTGATCGCGCAGGATGCTGGCGTTCAATTGACAGGTGCGCGCCCGCGTGCTCCGGCGGAGAGACCGGACAAGGGACTTTCCATTGCCGGCGTCGTTGTTCTCGTCATTATTTTTCTGATTTTGGTGTCCACACCCTTCGGACGGCTGCTTCTATTCAGCATGTTACTAGGCGGCCGCGGAGGGGGTGGCGGATACGGCGGCGGTGGAGGCTTTGGTGGTGGTGGAGGGTTCGGGGGTTTCGGCGGTGGCAGTTCGGGCGGTGGCGGAGCCAGTGGAAGCTGGTAGAGCGAACCTGATAGTTCGAAATAAAGAGGCACTATGGTTGCGGAAAAACTGATTAATGAATTCATCAGCCGGTTGCGTGCAGCTTCCGGCGAAAATCTCGAGAGCGTGATCCTTTACGGGTCCGCTGCGGACGGAGAATTTCATCCGGACTTTTCTAATATCAACCTGCTTTGCGTCGTGCGCGAGACTTCTTTCACCACACTCACCGCAATTGCGCCTGCCGTGGAGTGGTGGACCAAGCAGAAGCATCACGAGCCGCTGGTGCTGACTCGCGAAGAGCTGGAGAGTTCCACCGATGTTTTCTCTATCGAACTGCTCGACATGCAGCATCGCCATCGCGTCCTGTTCGGAGCGGATGTCATCAGCGGTCTTAAAATTCCCATGGATTTGCATCGCGCTCAACTGGAGTACGAGCTGCGCGAGAAGCTTATTCTCCTGCGTGAACGGTTGTTGCTGGCGAAGAACGACAAAAAGCAATTATGGGACCTGATGCAGCATTCGTTATCGACCTTTACCACGCTCTTCCGCCACGGACTGATTGCGCTTGGGGCGACATCTCCCAAGGCCAAGCGGGAAACCATCAAAGAATTGGCCACGCGCATTCCGTTCGATGCTTCTGCTTTCCTGCAATTGCTCGACATCCGTGAGCACCAAGCGGAGACTAAGCAATTCGATGTGACTGATGTTTTTGCCCGCTACCTGACCGGGGTGCAGCAGGTTACCGCTGCCGTAGATAAAATGCTAGACTCGCCGGAACCGCGCCGCACGTAAAGTCTGATAGCTTTTCTAGAGGAGAAGAATGATGAGAACAGGTTTGATTTTGGTCGTCGTCCTGGTGCTGATCTTGTTGATCACCTTCGGACAGTACGTGGGTGTCCGCAATACTTTGGTGACCAAGAATGAAGCGGTCAAGGCCGCGTGGTCGCAGGTCGATATCGTGCTGCAACGCCGCGCCGATCTGATCCCCAATCTTGTCGAAACCGTCAAGGGAATCGCCGGCCAGGAACAAAAGGTGTTTGGCGACATCGCGGCCGCCCGCTCCCGGTTGCTCTCAGCCAATGCTCCGGTGGACAAGATCGCTGCCAATCAGCAACTGGACGGCGCCATCGGTCGCCTGCTCGCGGTCGTCGAGAACTATCCGCAACTGAAATCGAATGAGAACTTTCTACGCTTGCAGGATGAATTGGCGGGAACCGAAAACCGCATCGCGGTCGAACGCAAACGTTACAACGATGCTCTGCAGGACTACAACACCTACGTGCAGCACTTTCCCAATAACATTTACGCGGGCTGGGCTGGCTTCAAACCCAACGAAGCATACTTTACTGCGACCGAGGAATCGCGCCAGGTTCCAAAGGTGAATTTCTCCACGCCAAGCACGGCACCGCAGGCAACGCCGGAGCCTGCTCCCGCGAAGTAGCGTGCAAGCCGACTTTGCGGTTGAACTCGGCGCCGACGATGAAACGCTGGAGATGCCTTGGGCCGCTTCTGACGGCGGCCTTCGCTACTACGATTTGAAGCGCCATCCCGAACTTCTGTCTGAGCTTGAGGAAGCCGCGCGAGCGCCGGAATTGGGCGAATTCCTCTCCAAAATTAATTCGCCCCACAGTCCGCTCGAGACCGCGAAGTGTGACGTCTGGTCCAGCACGGAAATGAATCCGGAAGAAGAAATATTCGATGGCACGCACAAGTTCGGCTCCTATATCGATCTCTTCTTTTCTGACGAGGCAAAACGCTTTTCGTTCCCCGACCATGAGCATTTGGCAAAACGTCTGGTCCAGCTTCTGCAGCGAGCTCCAGAAATCAAAGCCGCTGGCGAGTTTCTTATCCGCCGCTGTTACTACCACGAGTCCGAAGAAGCGCCCGGAGAAGAAGAAATTCGCGATGGCTTCTACATCACGTTTTATCTGTTCGGATATGGCAAGGACGAAGTTCGTTCGCGTCAGCAGTGGGTGATCGGATTGAAACTGATTCAGAGCGCCATCCGCCAGCTGTCCGGAAAATGAGATTAGCTCGCCTTGGCTGGCCGATAGAACCAAGCCAGCGCTTCCGTGCCGCGTCCTTTAAGCCGTGTGCGCAACTTGGACAACAATACCATCGCAAGGAAAATCGCCAGCAATCCAAACGAAGCCGTGCGAATGTCGACCGCCCGCTTCGGCAAAATGGAAAAGCGTCCATAGACGAACTCAATGTGTACCCAATAAACCAGCAGGGAAGTTTGGCCAAGTTGTATCAAGGGGCTGAACCCCCACTGTCCCGCTCCCCATCGGCACCAGAGATAAGCCGAAGCCAGGATTGCCAGCAGCATGCCCACGCGAATCAGAAAAAAATTCGGACTGGTGTGCCAGAAATCGTAAGTCGCGTAAAGCTGCAGTGGTCGCGCGTCCTGCCAGCGCGCCAGGTAAATCAATCCAATTCCGCTTGCCCCAGCCAGCAGGAACGTTGCCGCACCCCGTTTCCGTGCCCCATCGCTCAAGAGAATAAGCCCTGCCGCGAGTCCAATAAACGCAAATGCCGTCCACGGAAAAACCGGGAATAGCCAAGCCTGCGGCTCGCCAAGGTTGTGGACGCCATCGATATAAGACTCAATCGGCCAGGGGAGCCAGCGCGGCCGCCAACTCGACCATATCAGCGGCGACAAAAGGGAAATGCTCATGCCGACACTAGCCGCCGTCATGCCCAACGCGAACCGCGCGTGCGATCCCAAGTTGAGCCGTAAGACGGTCCAGCAAACCACTCCCATCAGCATCATCGAAAGGCCGATGGTGTTGAGGATATCCACGCGCAACAAATCACTCCAAGGCGCCCAGCCCCAGGCAATCAGATACTCCTGCAGACGAAACAGCAGGCCCAGTGCGAAAATTTCCGCGCCCCGGCGAATCGTAGTGCGCGCAATCTGACCAACTGATGCGCCTTTCTGCCGCATCTTGTCCGTGACCAGTGCAAAGGAAATTCCCGCCAGAAAAAGAAAGAGCGGGGCAGGCAAAGTTCCGCCCAGCTGCGACCACATGAAAAACGTGCTTTTGCGCGCATCCCCCCCCAGCCAAGAGTCGTAACAATGTGTCTGGAACATCAAGACGCAAGCCAGGCCGCGCATCCAGTCGATGTACGCAAGGCGGGATGGGGCAGAAGCAGTCATCGGAAAACAGTTGCGATGCCACGGGGAGTATACAAAACAAACGTATCAGCAGTACGCGCGAGATCCTTCGCCGAGGCTGAAGCTTGCCTCAGCATGAGGCTTCAGGCCTGCGAGTTTGGCCGCAACTTATAGAGGCCCAATGCCCTGGAACTTTTTCCGCAGTTCGGTGTTTATACAGATCGGATGGCGCTTCCAGACGAATGACGTGCCTGGAGGGCTTCGGATCTGCCCGGATTGCAGATCGAAGAAGGAGGTTCAAAATGCGCTACTTACGGTATTTGGCTTTGCTGGGGATTCTGATGGTTCCCGTAGCATACTCGCAAGCCCAGGTTGCAGTAGGCATAGGCGTGGGTCCGGGATACGGCTACGTAGGCCCGGTACCGGCCTGCGCCTACGGCTACTATGGCTACTACCCCTACGCGTGCGCACCCTATGGCTATTATGGGCCGCAATGGTTCGTGGGGGGCGTGTTTATCGGCGCAGGGCCGTGGTATCGCGGCTATTACGGTCGCGGTTGGGGTTACCGTCCGGGCTGGGGCTACGGTTACTACGGACGCGGATGGAACGGCTATTACGGTCGCGGCTACTATAGGCCCGGTGCCTACGGATACTATCGAGGCGGCGGAGTTGGTTACGGCGGCTACGCGCACGGGTCAGTGGGTGGTGGAGTTGGTTACCGCGGCTACGCGCACGGGTCAGTGGGCGGTGGTTTTCATGGCGGCGGACGCCGGTAAACGCCCCGGATGAATTAGCAGAAAAAACGGCTGGCAGCCAACACTGTCAGCCTTTTTTTGTGGTCGGTTAGGCGTCTGGATTTGTTCCCAGAGGACACTCGATGGTATTCTTAAAGTGTAATTCCCCTGTACTCTCCCTGTTTCTGCTCGTGTTCACCCCCAAACAATTTTGCAGGAATAGCTTCTGACGCGTATCTCGCAGTCGCTCCTTGTACGGCTTTGAAGTGTGGGCGCAGTGCGAGTGCGCCAGGTTGCGAAAGATCGGTAAGAGCGAGCCCCTTCGCTATAAAAACTATCCTCCCCCTCGACGTTCCTCCCCTTAAAGGTCACATGAAAAAGAAGATCATCATCGCTTTGCTCGTCATCCTGGCGCTGTGGGTCGGAGCCAGTGTCATTTCACGTTCAGCATTCCGCGTTGTACCGGAGATTCGCCGTCCTGAGTCACCGGCACACACTCGCACAAAGGTCGGCCTGATGTCTTCGTTTGCGCCGAAGTATCCTGTGTACCCCTACAGCATCTTACCGGGAGGGATTCACGATGCGGCCGCTCTACAGATGGCATATAAAGGCGGATTCTTGCCCGCCGATTTCAACTTAAAGAATGCTCGGCTTATCAGAGTATCGAAGGCCTTCTGCACCTATGTCACTTTCCGCGACAAAGACGGGCAGATCGTTTGGTCGAAGCACAAGATTTGCATTCGCGCGGGCGAGCTTGCAATCACGGACGGCAAATACACGCTCTTGGGCAGATGCGGGAATCGCATTGCCATGAGCTTGCCCAGAGATGCGCCAGTGCAGACGGCTCCAGTTGACCTCGATATTCCTGTGCCTGAAGTTTCCACCGAACCGGGTCTGGCGTCTTCTCTCTATCCGGAACCTGACACCTGGCTCGCGCCTATCGGGCCTGCAGACGTGAGCACAGGCGGCATCTTTCCGCTTCCCTCGGTGCCGCCCGTCTTTTTCTGCTGTGCGGCGACGGTAGCCGCGCCCGTGAGTGTGCCAGATGGTTCGCGCTGGACGGTCACGCTGCTGGCCGGACTCATTCTAGCCGGAGCGATTCTGGCAAAGGCCCGCAGCTAGGATTCTTGACTACGCCCCAACCAGCAGGCAAGCCTGTGTAACACTTGGTGGCGGCAACAGAGCGAAGCCCGGTGAGTCGGGAAACCCGTGCTACTCTTATGAAGATTTGGTTGTGTAGGACCTGCGCGCTCCCGTGCGAAGAAATCTAGTCAATAAAAGGAGACTGAGAACGTCGCCATTAAAATTCGCGGGCAGAAGGCACGTTCGGTCGTCGACCGATATCATAGTTGTAAGGGCGGAAGACATAGTCGCAGCAAAGCTAAAGTCGTCAATGTCACCGGGCCGGTGACCAAACTGTAAAGCGGATTGATGCAAGTTTCGTGAAAGTCGGGCAACGGTAGCCCGTGAATGTCGAGGGCGCGTAGCTCAAATGGATAGAGCATCGGATTTCTAATCCGAGGGTTGCAGGTTCAATTCCTGCCGCGCCTACCAGCTTAATTCAGAGATGCCAGTGGCATTTCTTCCGGTCACTTTGGGCTGAAGTCCGGCAGAGATCAGCGCAGCCATTAATCGCTAGAGTTCGGCAAGACTCAGGTGCCGAATCGTTCGGCGGCGCGAGCTTTCGCTTTTGCGGCCTCTTCTTCGCGGTTCCGCGACGGAGCGTTCGTTCTGAGCGAGTGAAGCAGGCGCGTCGCAACATCCGCTACCTCGTCGACTGCGGTCAGGAATGCCGTTTCGTTGGCGTTGGACGGCTTGTTAAAACCGCTGATCTTTCGAACGAACTGAAGTGAAGCGGCCTGAATCTCGTCGGGAGTGACGGGAGGATCGAAATTGAAAAGTGTTTTGATGTTCCTGCACATTCGCTGTTACCTCAAGATCTCAGAGTCCGTGGAGGTTGGAAGAAGCTTAGAACTCCCCTCTCAGCTCCTATCTTAAACCCGGCGCTATTTGTAGCGATGGGGCAGTCTGGAGAACGGCTTCGCCCGAACAACGCCGCTATAGTATCCCTCATTTCGATAAACGCGATTCATCTCCTCTAGAACATTCTGATCGACCGGTTGACGACGCCAAATAAGGGTGGTACCGTTTTCGACATTCGGGAGGAATCGCCATGATACGCAAGCTGGTATTTCTCAGTATTCTGCTCGTGTTCGCAGGTTCGGGGTTTGCACAACAAACAGCCACAGCTCCGGCGCAGCATTCGGCACACCCTGCGGCGAGTCATGCCATGCCGTCGGCGGACGCGGTATGGGCCGATTTGATGGCTGGCAATCGACGGTTCGTGTCCGGGAAACCGCGACCCTATGACCTAGTTCCGCTCCGCCGCAAGCTTGCTTCCGGCCAGTCGCCCAACGTGATCATTCTTTCCTGCTCTGACAGCCGCGTTCCCCCTGACGTAATCTTCGATCAGAGTCTGGGCGACCTGTTTGTGGTGCGGACCGCCGGAAACGTTGCCGATCCAGTGGCGCTGGGAAGCATTGAATATGCCGTCGACCACATCCATAGCCCGTTGCTGGTCGTGCTCGGCCACACGAAGTGCGGCGCTGTGACCGCGGCGTGCTCGGGTGAGAAGATGCCGAGTCCAAATCTGGATGCGATCGTGACTAAGATCAGTCCCGCGGTCAGTCAAGCGAAGAGTTACGCCAAACCCGACGACTTGGTCGAGGCAGCCATCAAGGACAACGTGCATCAGAGCGCCAAGGATGTGCAGGCAAACAGCGAGATCGTGCGTGACGCCGTGAAATCGGGCAAGCTCAAGGTAGTCGAAGCAGAATACCAACTCGATACCGGCGAGGTGGTTCGCCTTAACAAGTAGATGTCTGGCCAGAATTAGCGGCCTCAGGTTATCGACGAGCTGCGCGTTACATTGTTCTGCCGGCAAAGAGCGTCCAGTCCCATCAGTTCTTGACCGAGATTTTCGACAAAGGCTAACATCCAGGCATGAAGGAGACTTGGCGGTGGTTTGGTCCGGGTGATCCGGTTCCTCTCGATCACATCAGGCAAGCCGGGGCCACCGGGATCGTCTCAGCACTGCATCATCTCTACCGAGGCGAAGCGTGGCCGCTGGACGAAGTGCTCAAGCGAAGAGACGAAATTCTCGCTGCGGGCTTTGCCTGGTCCGTGGTTGAGAGCATTCCGATCCACAATTCAATCAAACTGCGATCCGGGCCGTATGGGCGTTTCATCGATGCATGGAAGGACAGTCTGGCCGCGGTCGCAAAGGCCGGAGTCAAAGTCATTTGCTACAACTTCATGCCGGTCCTGGACTGGACACGGACAGACTTGAAATGGCGTCTGCCCACGACAGGTTACGCGCTGCGTTTTGATGTGGTCGATTTTGCCGCCTATGATCTCTTTATCCTCAAACGCAAAGGGGCTGAGGCCGAGTATTCCGAAGACCGGATACGAGCGGCACGCACCCGATTCGATTCGATGCCGGACTCTCGCAAGAATGATCTGGAGCAAACGATCATAGCCGGCCTTCCCGGAGCCGAGGCGTCGTACAATCGCGAGACGATTCGTGGGTTGATCGCGGAATATCATAGTGTGAGTGCGGACGAATTGCGAAACAATCTCGTGGCATTCTTACGTGACGTTGTTCCGGTCGCGACCGACCTCGGCGTTCGGCTCGCTATTCACCCGGACGATCCGCCGTGGTCATTGTTTGGTCTGCCCCGAGTCGTTTCGACTTGCGAAGACGTGCGAGCGATTTTTGCTGCCTGCGATACGCTCGAAAATGGGCTGACGTTTTGTGTTGGATCGTTCGGAGCGAGAGCCGACAACGATCTGGTGGCCATGACTCGCGAGTTCGGCGCTCGCATTCATTTTCTGCATCTTCGACAGGTGACGCGAGAGCCCGACGGATCTTTTCATGAAGCGGAACATCTGGCGGGCAGTTCGGATATTGTGGGTGTGGTCCGCGCTATGATGAAAGAAGAAGCGCAGCGGCGGCGCGCGCGCCGGGCCGATCATGAAATTCCCCTGCGTCCCGACCACGGGCATTTGTTGGCAGACGACATCGGCAAGAAAGTAAACCCCGGCTATTCGCTGGTTGGAAGATTGAAAGGGCTTGCGGAACTGCGTGGGGTCATACACGGCTTGAGGTATGCTTTTCCTGAACTCTCCGAGTAAAGCGCACAATGAATGTGCGAACCGAGGTTGCAATTCCCATGAAAGAATTTGCAGGACGGGTGGCGCTGGTCACTGGTACGACAGGGATCGGGCGCGCGATTGCCAAGCGCTTTGCGGCGGGAGGCGCCCAAGTAATTGCGTGCGGCATTGACGCGGCCGCAAATGAAGAATTGATTCGCGAGGCGGAGGAACTCAGCCTGCCGCTTCTCGTGGAACATTGCGATGTGACCAACCTCGACAGAATGCGCTCCGTAATCGGGCAGGCCGTACGGCGCCACGGCGGCCTCGACATCATCGTCAACGCGGCCGCCATTCATCCCTTCGGCACCGTCGTCGAAACCGACCTTGCGACTTGGAACCGATGCATGATGGTGAATGTTGGCAGCATTTATCTTCTGGCGCACCTCGCTATCCCGGAGATGAAAAAGCGTGGAGGCGGGTCCATCATCAATCTGGCATCGGTGCAGGGATACGCCTGCCAGCGGGGCGTTGCCGCATATGCGACGTCGAAGGGGGCAATCCACAGTTTGACGCGCGCTCTGGCGCTCGACCATGCCGCCGACAACATTCGCGTCAACTCGATCAGCCCGGGCTCGATCCGCACACCCATGCTGGCCCGCTCCGCGGCTCATTTCGCGCCGGATCTGCCGGCGGAAGAAGCGTTCGCGCGCTTTGGCGCGGCCCATCCGCTGCGGCGTATCGGCACCACCGAAGAGGTTGCTGAGTTGGCTGCGTTTCTTGCGTCAGACAAAGCAGGGTTCTGCACCGGCGGCGATTACTTGGTCGATGGCGGACTGCTCGCTGGCATCGGCGTGCAGTGACCGTATTGTCGTCATTGTTTCGTGTACCACAATGTGCTTGTCATCCCGAGCCAAGCGAGGGATTTCGGTGTTTGCGCTATTGGTATGCAGGCAGAAACCAAGATCCCTCGCTTCACTCGGGACGACAGTCTTTAGTGAATAAGGTCCAGCGAACTATCTTCCGGAGCGCCATTGCCGCAAACGATCCCTGAGAACCCAAGCATCCCGCGCAGGCGATGGCGAATCGCCTTCCTGCTGGCTTTCGGTGTTCTGGTCAACTTCTTCGACCGGATCAACTTGTCGGTTTCCCGGGACGCGCTTCATGACTCGTTCGGCTTGTCGTTAGTCGCTTTTGGATATCTCTCCAGCGCCTTCAGTTGGACTTATGCGTTGATGCAAATGCCCGCCGGCGTTTTGCTTGACCGGTTCGGAGTGCGCCGCGTAGGACGAACCAGCGCGCTTCTGTGGAGCATTTCATCTTTCGCCGCGGCGCTGGCTCCGGGTCTCAGTTGGTTCTTTGGAGCACGCTTGCTCCTGGGGGTGAGCGAATCTCCGACCTTTCCAGCGAATGCCAAGGCCTTGGGTTACTGGTTTACGCGTGAAGAAAGAGGTCTGGCAACAGCCATCAGCGACGCGGCGGCCAAATTCTCCAGCGCAATCGGAGTCCCCTTGATCGGCCTGCTGCTCTTGTATTTTGGTTGGCGCTGGAGTTTCGCCGCCACTGGCTTCCTGAGCTTCATTTATTTTGTGTTGTTCTATGTGATTTACCGCAATCCAAGCGAAGACGAAGGCCTGTCCGAAAGAGAGCGTCAATTCATTCTCCAGGGTGGAGCGCAACCGGAAGATCGAGCGCAAGCGGCAAAGGGGGCTTCCCTGGGCTATCTCTTGCGGCAGCGAAAGGTGTATGGACTTGCACTGGGATGGGGCGCCTACAATTACACCTTCTTTCTCCTGCTGACGTGGCTGCCCAGCTATCTTTCGGTTTCTCTTCATATGGATTTGTTCCACTCGGTTTTTTACACCAGCGTGCCCTGGTTGTTCGCCACCCTCACCGATCTGCTGGTGGGTGGATGGCTGGTGGACGCTTTGATCCAGCACGGTTGGGATGCAAACCTGGTTCGGCAATCCGTGATGGTTTTGGGCATGAGTTTCGGTCTCGCCATTTTCGGCGCGGCCAGCGCGCGCAGTTCGGCGGCAGCTCTGGTCTGGATCACCCTCGCGCTGGGAGGCCTGGCCGCGGCTGCTCCGGTAGCGTGGACCGTTCCATCGCTCATTGCGCCGCGGGAAAGCGTGGGCACGCTCGGAGGCGCGGTGAACTTCTGCGGTCAGATCGCGGCGATTTCTGCGCCGATCGTTACCGGCTACATTGTTTCGGGAACCCATTCCTTCGCCGCCGCTTTTGTGACTGCAACCGTAATTCTGCTGCTGGGGATTGTGGGCTATATTTTCTTGCTGGGACGCATTGAAGCGATTCCAGAACCGGAGGGAAAACGATAGCCTCGGCTAGGAGAGCTCTATAACGTGTTCCTTTGTGAACCTTCGTGCCCTCTGTGGTTGATGAAGTAACAATGCTATAGCCACAAAGGGCACGAAGGTTCACAAAGGAAATCCAGGACAGTTCGTTTATCAAGAAGAATCCATGACACTACGAATGCCACATCTTCGACAGATTCTCCGCTTAGCCATTCTTGTTTTAGTCGCGCTTGCGTCATCTTTGCTCGCAAATGCGGCGGAACCACCACAGGAAAAGTACCTTGTTTACGTCGGCACCTACACCGATCACGGCAGCAAAGGAATCTACGCCTATCGTTTCGATTCTTCCACGGGCAAGATGACGTCGCTCGGCCTTGCCGTCGAAACTGTCCAACCGTCTTTTCTCGCGGTCGATTCCAGCGGACGATTTCTCTATGCGGTGAACGAGACTGACACCTATAATGGTCAGCCCACGGGCGCAGTGAGCGCATTCGCCATCCAGCCCGAAACTGGGAAACTTTCTCTGTTAAACCAAGTTTCTTCGCGAGGCGGAGGCCCGGCTCACATCACTCTTGACCAGACGGGCAAGTACGCTTCAGTTGCCAACTACGACGCAGGCAACGTGGCTGTGTTCGTGGTTCTGAAGGACGGCCGATTGGGCGAGGTCACATCGTTCGTACAGCACAAAGGCTCCAGCGTAAATCCCGAACGGCAGAAAGGACCTCATGCCCACGCCATCGCGCTCTCGCCCGATGATCGTTTTGCCGTGATCGCTGATCTTGGACTCGATCAGTTGCTGGTTTATCCGTTCGATGCCGCGAAAGGTACTCTGGGAACCAAACCGCAAATCGTGAAAGCCAGCCCGGGTGCGGGCCCGCGGCACTTGGTGTTCAGCTCCGATGGCCGTTTTCTGTACGTGATTAACGAGATGCAATCTTCAGTTGTGGCCTACTCATATGATGCCAGCACCGGGGCGCTGCATGAATTGCAAACCATCTCCGCGCTTCCGAAAGGATTCAGCGGCGAAAACACGGCGGCGGAAATCGAAATCGATCCTTCGGGTAAATTCCTTTTTGCTTCGAACCGTGGGGATGACAGCATTGCCGTGTTCGCGATTGATTCCCATACGGGATTGTTGACCCACGTCGAAACCGATCCCACGGTGGGAAAGACGCCACGCAACTTCGCAATCGATCCCACGGGATCATGGCTGCTCGCCGCGAACCAGGATTCCGACAACATCGTTATTTTTCACATTGATCGGGAAACTGGTCATCTCAAACCAACGGGCGACGTGCTGCAAGCGGCATCCCCCGTATGCTTGAAATTCGTCGAGCGGCAGTAACGCGCTTTCCAAGCGAGCCAATCATCGCGCGATGCGCGCCGAGCCGCCTCGCATTACGGCTTCGACTTCGGAGAGCGTGGCCATGCTCGTATCTCCGGGTGTGGTCATCGCGAGTGCGCCATGGGCCACCCCGCATTGAATCGCCCATTGGGCGTCTTTGCCCGAAAGAAAACCGCAGATCACGCCCGAAGCGAAAGAGTCTCCGCCGCCCACGCGATCAAGAATCTCCAGCGGCCGCTGGGGAACGTGAATGGTCTTTCCCTGGTAAAGCGCAATCGCGCCCCAGTCATTTCTCGTCGCCGTGCGTGCAGTTCGTAGCGTGGTTGCAATGAGCTTCAGGTTTGGATAAAGCTCGGCGACGCGACGCAGCATCGATTCATAACTCGAAACCGGAAGTTGGCTGAAGTCGTCCGCGACACCTTCGATGGCGACTCCGAGCGTGGCTGAAAAATCTTCCTCATTGCCGAAAAGAACGTCCACGGCCGAGACCAGTTCGCGATTCACGTCCTGAGCCTTGGCCTTGCCTCCAATGCCTTTCCAGAGCGATTCCCGATAGTTGAGATCGTAGGAAACCATAGTGCCCGAAGATCGGGCTACGTGAATTGCGGCCTTAGCAACCGATGTGGACGACGCAGACAGCGCGGCAAAAATGCCGCCGGTATGCAGCCAGCGCGAGCCACTTGCGGTGAAAATCTGTTGCCAATCAAAATCACCGGGTTGGCTGTTTGCGATTGCCGTGTTGCCCCGATCGGAGCAGCCGACGGCGGCGCGCACTCCGAAACCCCGCTCGGTAAAGTTCAGACCGTTGCGCACGGTGCGTCCGATCCCGTCGTATGGTATCCAGCGAATGAGGGATGTGTCGACTCCTCCCTGCAGAATCAGGTCTTCGAGCAACTGCCCAATCGGGTTCTTTGCAAATGCCGTTATCACCGCAGTGCGCATGCCGAAGCATCGCCTGAGCCCGCGGGCAACGTTGTATTCTCCGCCTCCCTCCCAGGCCCGAAAATTACGCGCGGTGTGGATACGCTCCTCGCCGGGGTCGAGCCGCAGCATAACCTCCCCAAGACTGACGCAATCCCACTTGCAGCTTTCCGGCGCTTTCAGAATGATCGAGTCCATGGCAGCATTCTAGCTGGTTCAATCGCACCCTGTTCGATCTCCGTCGCTGGGGCTGACAGTTTCGCCAGGCGCCACCGAGCGCATGGCAATCACCACAGCGTATAATCGCGCGGAAGAAAATAGAGAATGAAGATCCTTAGATTAAAGACTGCGGTGGTGGAAGGCAATTTCGACTGGACATTCGTCCGCATTGAAACCGATGAAGGAATTCGAGGCCTGGGCGAGTGCTTCTTTGCCCCCGGCCTCACGTCCATTCTGCGCTCGCTCGAACCACTGTTGGTGGGGGAAGACCCGCGCGATATTCATCGGTTGTTCCGCAAATTACAACTTGCGACATCCGGCGCGGGTTCGGTGGCCGGGATCATTTATAACGCGATCAGCGGCATCGAAGCTGCGCTCTGGGATGTGCTGGGCCAATGGCTCGGCGTGCCCATTTATCGCCTGCTGGGAGGAAAATTCCGTGACCGAGTTCGAATCTACGCCGATTGTCACGGAGGCGAAGCTCTCGAGAGTTTAGATGAGGTGTTGCGATCCCGTCCTGCGTCATGGGAGTCTAGAGCCGTGGCATACACGCCGAAAGATTACTTCGGCGAGGCCGGTGAGGATTCTCCCGCTTCCCCAGACGACTATCGCCGTCAGGCTCTCAAGAAAAGAGGGGACGGATTCACCGCTTTGAAGTTTGATCTCGATGTCCCTGGCACGCAAGGCCTCGATCCCCACAATCGAGCGCTTAGTAACCGTGCCATCGATCACATGGTAAGTTTGATCGGCGCAGTTCACGACGCGGTGGGCAAAGACACCGACATCGCGGTCGACTGCCACTGGCGCTATAACGCCAGCGACGTCGTGAAAGTGGCGGCCGAACTCGAACCCTTTCGTCTGTTGTGGCTCGAAGATCCAGTCCCGCCGAACAATGTTGCCGCGCTCAAAGAAGTCAGCTCGAAAGTGCGTGTGCCCGTCGCTACGGGGGAGAATCTTTACCTCTTCGAGGGCTTTCAGGAAATCATCGCGCAACATGCGCTAAGCGTGGTCACTCCCGATCTTCAGAAAGTCGGGAGCTTGTCCATCGCGCAAGGCATTGCGCAATTTGCCGACGTGCACAGTATGCCGGTTGCCCCGCACAATATCAGCAGCCCGGTGGGCACTTTAGCTTCGGCCCACTTTTGCGCCGCTGTCCCGAACTTTCTTGCCTTGGAGTTTCATGCGTCTGAAGTTCCTTTCTGGAATGACTTAGTCGACGGTTTGGCCAAGCCGATTATTCAGAATGGATTCATTCCCGTCCCAGAGAAACCCGGACTCGGGGTCACGCTGAATGAGGAGGTCGCCCGGCGCTACGCGCGCAAGGATGAACCGTTTTTTGAATGAGCACGCAACTCTCGGCCAGGCGCGTATACTAGGTCGTTTTGTATCCAGAACAAATTCGTGGTTAGCTAATCTGGAAGTGCGACTGTTGTAAATGCGCACCGAAAGTTTATGTCGATTGCAAAAATAGAGGTGTTGGGAAAGATCGTCGCCTCCGGTTTAGTGGCCGTGATCCGGGCGGAAAATCCTGACCAGGCCGCACGCATCGCCGAAGCTTGCGCTCTTGGCGGCGTTGCGGCGTTGGAGATCACCTTTACTGTGCCGGGCACGAGCGGAGTGATCGAGCATCTTGCGAAAAGAAGCTTGGGGCAGATTTTGCTGGGGGCTGGTACTGTTCTCGATCCCGAAACCGCTCGCATTGCTATTCTTGCCGGAGCGCAGTTCGTCGTGAGTCCCGCGCTCAACCCTGAGACTGCCCGTCTGTGCAATCGCTATCAGGTGCCTTACATGCCCGGAGCAGGAACGATAGGCGAAGTGGTTGCGGCCATGGAGTGTGGGGCTGACATTGTGAAAGTTTTTCCCGGTGAGATTCTCGGTCCGGCCTTTGTGAAGGCAATGAAGGGGCCACTTCCCCAAGCGTCCTTGATGCCAACTGGCGGCGTGAGCCTCGAGAACGTCGCTGACTGGATACGAGCTGGTTCGGTTGCGGTGGGGGCGGGAGGCAATCTCACAGCCGGAGCCAAGACCGGCGATTTTGCTTCGATTACCCAGTTGGCCCGCCAGTTTGTGGAAAAAATCAAAGAGGCGCGCGCGCGATGAGCACGGCGAGGTCTTGGAAGTCAGACGACGAGCTGTTTGCCACCGTACAGCGCGAGCTGTTCACCTGCGTGGTCGGCGATGTGATGGACAAGCTGGATCTTCAGCACCAGTTTCTCCCACCTCAGATTCAGCCGCTTCGGCAGGATATGGTAATCATTGGCCGTGCCTTGCCGGTTCTGTCCGTGGACGTGTTCGCCGAGAAAATCGCAGGCAGCGCCAACAAGTTAATGGAAAAATCTTTCGGCCTGATGCTGGAAGCGCTCGACGACCTCCGCACCAACGAAGTGTATGTCAACACCGGCTCCTCGCCGCGAAACGCGCTCTGGGGAGAACTCATGAGCACGCGCGCCCGAAAGCTGGGCAGCCGCGGCGCGGTGCTGAATGGCTACGTAAGGGATACGAAGGCCATTCTGAATATGGGTTTCCCGACATTTGGTTTCGGCTCCTACGGACAAGATTCGGCCCCGCGCTATAAAGTGGTCGACTTCCGCATTCCGGTCGAGATTGGATCGGTCCGTGTCCGTCCCGGAGATATTATTTTCGGCGACGTTGATGGAGTCTTGGTGGTTCCCGCCGAAGCTGAGGCCGAGGTTTTCACTCGCGCCCTTGAAAAGGCTCGCGGTGAAAAGCTGGTAAGGAAAGCCATCGAAGAAGGAAGTAGTGCCGTCGAAGCGTTCGAGAAGTACGGAATCATGTAGAAAATGAGGCACCGATCTTGAGCTCAAGCGTCGTGGCAAAAAAGCCGTCTTCTCGCGCAGAGCAGGTACGCACGTTTTTCCAGCGCCAGGACTTGCGTGCCTGGATTGCGTGGAGGCCCGACGAACTCCTCATGCTGTCTGGGTATTTTTCATACTGGGGTGCTTCGTTGCTGATTTGTTTCGCGGATGCGGAGCCTGTTCTTTTTGTTCCACAGATTGAACCAAGAGATCATATTCCCGCCGGACTGCAGGTTCGAGAATATCCCTGGGGCGACCTGAAATGCAGCGATCCGTATTCGGTTCTGGTGTCGGCGGTGCGCGATGAACTAAGTAAAGCAAAAGTAAAGAGCGGACAAGTTGGAATGAATCCCAGCTCTTCAAGAATTTCTCTGCCGATTCAGGCTGCCGAGCAGATTCCTATCCCTGAAAGTTTCGCCGGACGGTTATCCGCTCTTGCGTCAAAAATAGAACCGCGATGCCAGGCCGGTTTCGCAGATCTGTACTTGAGAAAAACTCGGGAAGAAATTGCGGCAATCCTGCAAGCAAACCGGGTTGCAGACATTGGCCTGGAAGCTTTCTTTGAGAATTCGCACCCTGGAGTCTCTGAAACCGAGATCGCCGCGGCAGTGGAGGCGGCCATTTACCGCCAAATTGGCCGTGATGAGATATTCCATTCTCGGGGGTGGGCCATGGTTCAATCCGGCCCCAACAGCGCCGATGCGGGACGATTCAACCGCTCGACTGGCCGGCGCCTGGAGAGCGGCGATCTGGTTTTGATCGAATTGGCCACTTGCGTGAATGGTTATTGGAGCGACCTCACGCGTACGGCCCCGGTAGGTTCTCTCAGGCCGGAAGTCGAGCAGATACTCACTGTTGCCACCGACGCGCAGCAAGCTGCGGTCGACGGCATAGGTCCCGGTGTTTCGGCGGACCACATCGACGCATTAGCGAGAGACATGATCGCAGCCAAAGGGCTCTCCTCTTACTTCACCCATCACACCGGCCACCACGTAGGCTTTCGCTACCACGATCCAGGATTTTTGATCCTTCCCGGCGAATCCGCAAAGCTTGAGCCCGGCATGGTGATTACGATCGAGCCGGGGGTTTACGTTCCTGAACGCGGCGGCGGTGCGCGGATCGAGGATAACGTGCTGGTTACGGAATCAGGGCACGAGGTACTTTCGAGAAATGGGGAATCAAGTGACCGCGGGTAAACGATTATGATCAGCATTGATCTCTCCGGCAAGACGATTCTGATCACTGGAGCTCTGGGCGCGATTGCGGAGAGCATGGTGCGGAGGCTGGTTGAAAGCGGTGCAACGCTCGTGCTCACCGACATCAAGGATGACAAACAAGCCAAGCGCACACTCGACAATTGGAAGATTTCACCTTCATCTTATCTCTATCTTTCTGCCGACATTACCAACTCCAGCCTGGTAGAAGGCGTGGTGCATGCAGCTTTCGAAAAGTTTCCGGATCTGGATACGGTAATCGGCCACGCCGGCGGCTGTGGACTGCATCCCTTCGCCACTACTTCGGAAGCCGACTTCGAGCGCATCTTTCGCTTCAATTACTTTGCCCAAACTTATCTGGCGCGGTCGGTGCTCGCGCGATGGGTAGAGCGCAACATCGCCGGCCACTTAATCTTCACATCTTCGTACGTAGCTCGAATGCCGCATTCGCAAATCCCTGCCTATGCCTCGGCGAAAGCAGCGCTGGAAAACCTGGCGCGTAGCTTGGCCCTCGAATACGCGCTAACCGGTATCCGGGTGAATGTAGTTTCGCCAGGGAACGTTGCGGCCGGAAGCTCGCTGAAGGTTTTCGACGAAGATACTGCCTACCGGGAATTTGTTCTTCGGGTTTCGTTGGGTAGACGGAACAGCCCAGAATCGATCGCCGACGCATTTGTTTTTCTTTGCTCCGCGCTGGCCAGTGAGATCAACGGGCAAATCCTCAGTCCCGATTATGGCGGAGGCATCGGAAATCGGCTATGAAGATTGGCCTCGGCCTCTACCGTCACATGCTGACCCGCGATTATTACGATTTCGCGCGTCAGGCGGGGTGTACGCACGTGGTGGTTCATCTTGTCGACTACTTTAGCCAAGGCCCTTCCAATCCGCGTAACAATCAGCCCACTGGATCAAAATACGAACCCTGGGGAGTGGCCGGCGATCCTGAACAGCTTTGGACAGCGAAAGAACTCGAAACCCTCCGCACGGAGATTGAAGAAGCGGGTTTGGTCTTAGCTGCTATCGAGAACCTCGACCCCGCGCACTGGCACGATATTCTGCTCGATGGTCCGCAGCGTCCGCCGCAAATTGAAAAAGTGAAGACCATCATTCGCCACCTCGGCGCAGCTGGAATTCCAGTACTTGGCTACAACTTCAGCTTAGCCGGCGTATGCGGCCGGGTGACCGCGCCCCTCGGCCGCGGCCGTGCGATCACTCTCGGCATGGACGGCCCCGCCGAAGAGGTTCCCATTCCAAATGGCATGGTCTGGAACATGATTTACGACCGTAACGCAGCCACCGGCGCCCTGCCCTCGATTTCGCACGAGGAACTCTGGCGGCGCTTGCAAAGATTTCTGGAAGAAGTTGTTCCAGTGGCCGAACAGGCAGGCGTGCAGCTTGCCGCCCATCCCGACGATCCTCCCATGCCCACCATGCGACAGCAGCCTCGCCTGGTCTACCAACCTCACATGTATCAAAGATTGATCGACCTGGCTCCAAGCCGCAGCAACGCCCTTGAGCTGTGCGTCGGAACTCTCGCCGAGATGACCGAAGGCAATATCTATGATGCCGTCGATCGATACAGCAAACAAGGCAAGATCGCGTACATTCACCTTCGGAACGTCGTGGGCAAGGTCCCGCACTATCGTGAAACGTTCATCGACGAAGGCGACGTGGACATGATTCGCATTCTGTCGATTCTGCACCGCAACCGCTTTGACGGCGTGCTCATCCCCGACCACACGCCGCAAATGACTTGTTCCGCGCCCTGGCATGCCGGCATGGCCCACACCCTCGGATTTATGTTGGCTGCAAAAGCGGTCATTGAATCTTCGCAACGGAGCGGCATCGAGCGCTCGTCTCAGAGGCAAGTTATCTGAACTCCCCATCCAGTTCATCGCATTCGCGGACTCCTCTCGTTATTGCCGCCAGCGTCGCCACGCTTGGTGGTTTCTTGTTTGGCTACGACAACATTGTGATCAGCGGCGCGATTGGCTTCTTGAGCCAGTTGTTTCATCTGGACGCGGCGGGCGTGGGCTGGGCCGCCGGGTGCGCGTTGATCGGATGCATTGCCGGTTGCGTGGCAGCAGGAAGCGTAGCCGACTATCTGGGCAAGAAAAAGGGCCTGGGGTTGTGCGCGCTCTGTTTCGCTCTCTCCTCTGTTGGCATGTTGTTTGCCACGAATCTCCATCAGTTCGTTCTCTGGCGACTGATCGGAGGAGTTGGCATCGGCGCAGCATCGGTCATTTCCCCAAACTACATTGCCGAGATTGCTCCCACCCGGGTTCGCGGCCGCTGCGTGACTCTCTACCAACTTGGCATCGTTGTCGGAATTCTCGCGGCCGTCTTCGTCAACATGCTCATGCAACGCATGGGCGATGAAGCCTGGAATATATCCACTGGCTGGCGCTGGATGTTCCTCGCCGGTGTCGTGCCGGCGGTTTTGTTCGGATTGATGATTTTGCCGGCAGTCGAGAGCCCGCGCTGGCTGATGAAAATGGGCCGGCGGGATCAGGCGATCTCAGTGCTCACCAAAATCAATGGCGCTGACGTTGCAGGGCGTGAGGCTGCGGAGATCGAGAATTCACTGGCCATTGAAGAAGGTCACATCTCAGAACTGTTCACCACCTTTCGTCGCCCTCTGCTGCTTGGCATCATGTTGGCGGGGTTGCAACAGATCAGCGGAATCACTCCGCTCTTTTCCTTTTTGCCAGAGATTTTTCGCTCTGCTGGAACCGCGACGAGTGACGCATTTTTCCAGTCAGTCCTGGTCAGCCTGATCAATCTTTTATTCACGCTGGTTGCTCTCTGGCTGGTCGACCGGGCCGGACGTAAAACCCTGATCATCGCTGGCACCAGCCTGCAATTCGTTTCGTTCGTACTGGTCGGTTGGTTCTATCACATCCACGGCAGCGGCTTGGCAGTCTTAATCTTTGTCATGAGCTTTGTGGCTGGCCATGCCTTCGGCAACGGTGTCGCCTGCTGGGTCATCATTTCCGAGATTTATCCCACCAAGGTTCGTGGGCGCGGCATGTCCATTGCGACCACCGCGCTCTGGTTGGTGGGCTACCTCGGGAACCAACTGTTCCCGATCATGCAAAAGCATTTGGGATCGGACGGTACTTTCTGGGTCTTCAGCGCTGGGGCATTGCTGACGATCATCCTCGTGGGCTGGCTGGTTCCTGAGACCAAAGGGAGATCGCTCGAAGAGATCACAAAATTATGGACGCAAGAGAAGCCCACAAACCTTCGCCTGCAGGGCTCATGAAAAGTGTGGCCTCGATTTGCTGAGACCCCACCAGAAGTTGTCGCCCGAGTATGAGACAACTTGTCCCATCACACGGGCAAATCAGCCATCGCCTTATTTTTCATGCACGTAGGTAATGTTCCGCCGCTCACTGAAGGACAATCTGTCCTCACCGCATCCCTCCCGACAACAACCCAAGCCATTGATTTATAAGCTACTTAGGTAGGCCGACTTTGGTATTCGGCCTGCACCTACTATCGCGACGAAGCACTCAATTTGTAAGGAGCATTTAAGTGCCAAAGAAAAATGTCGAATGGCTGGCGCTGTTTCTGTTTTTGATTTACGAAGCGGTCCAAATTATTCCCTCGAGCGTTTTCAACCACGCCTTCTCATTCGTAGCGTCCGCAGTTTGGGGCAGCTAACGAAATGATAGGCCACGGGCGTAAGGGGAGCGACCCATCAATGAAGCCATTAAAACCATCAACCGAGAAATGGAAGGGAATCCGAAAGGCGCTTTTAGCTCTTGCGATTCCGGTTCTCTTCGCCACGACGACCTTTGCCGTATCGCCCTCACAGCTTTTCAACCAGGGGCTCACTAGGGCACATGGAAAAATTGCCAGTGACATCGACCGCCGCCGCCCCAACGATCTCGTCGACGTCATCGTGCAGTTCAAGGTCACGCCGACTGCCATGCATTATCAGAGAATGTCGGCTCGTGGCGCCACGCTGAAGACCAAACTGCACACTATCAAGGCTGCGGCTTTCAGACTTCCCGTTTCCGCGCTGGCAACACTGGAGAAAGACCCCGACATTCTGTACGTCTCGCCGGACCGGACGGTTAGTCTAAAGAATGCCTACGAGAGCTTCGCTTCGGCGGTGGAAGCGGACGTCGCGTCCCAACAGTATGGACTCGATGGCACCGGCATCGGAGTTGCGGTGATTGATAGCGGCATCGCCGATCACGCCGACTTTCATAGTGCCAGTGGAACTCGCGTCGTGCACAGCGAAAGCTTTGTTGCTGGAAACAGTTCCACCGTAGATGCCTATGGGCACGGCACTCACGTCAGCGGAATCATCGGTGGAAACGGCTCGGCATCTGCCGCGGGATCCGGCTACGCGCAGCAAATTGCGGGCATGGCTCCCAATGTTAACCTCATCAACCTCCGCGTCCTTGATCAGAACGGCGCCGGTACCGACAGCCAGGTGATTGCTGCCATTCAGCGCGCTATTGCGCTTAAAACTCAATACAACATTCGCGTCATCAATCTGTCGCTGGGGCGTCCGGTATTTGAAAGTTACACACTCGATCCTCTGGATCAGGCGGTCGAACAAGCCTGGGCCGCAGGAATCGTGGTAGTGGTCGCTGCCGGAAACGATGGCAGAGACAACTCGATGGGCACCGGCGGTTTCGCCACCATCGGTTCACCGGGCAATGATCCTGCGGTCATTACCGTGGGAGCCACCAGGACAATGGGAACCGCGACCCGAGTTGACGATGCGATCGCCAGCTACAGCTCCAAGGGACCGACCTTGCTTGACCATATTGTGAAGCCGGATATCGTCGCTCCCGGCAACCGCATTGGTTCCTTGATCGTTAAGAACAGCACACTTGATACTGAATTTCCTGCACTCGAGATCGCTCCGACTGCAACCTGTACGAAGGCGGGCTGCCCGACTGAGTATTTTCGGTTGAGCGGAACCAGCATGGCGACACCCGTGGTGAGCGGCGCAGTAGCGCTCATGCTGCAACAGAATCCTACTCTGACGCCGGATACTGTGAAGGCTCGCATCATGAAAACGGCGTGGAAGGGATTCGGGGTTTATTGCGACTCCTACGACGTCTTTAACAATCTTTACACCAACCAGTACGACCTCTTTACGTACGGTGCGGGATATCTCAACATTGACGCAGCGCTTGGCAGCACCGATGTCGCGAACGGCGTGGCCCTGTCTCCGACCGCAGTTTACAATTCCTCAAACAACACGGTATCCATCGTCAATACCAATTCCGTGACCTGGGGCACGTCCGTGGTTTGGGGCAGTTCGGTGGTTTGGGGCACGTCCGTGGTTTGGGGCACCTCGGTATTGAGCGCAAACTCCGTGGTTTGGGGAAACTCCGTGGTCTGGGGCACTACCGTGGACACGGGCTTTAGCGTGGTCTGGGGCACCAGCGTAGTCTGGGGCAGTTCAACAACGACTGCGGCCTACAGCGATGGCCAGGACGGAGAGAACTAACCATGACGCCCCTCTCGACAAAAGCCAAAATACTTGTCGGGCTCGTGGTTGTCTTCGGTTCCGGGACTCTTCTCCAGGTACCGCTGACATGGGGACACCCGGCATACGAACGGTTCACCGCCGTCTTCCTGGTCGCCCTGTTCGCGGCGAGGCTGAAAGTTTCGCTGCCACGGATTACGGGATCGATGTCGGTGAATCTGCCATTCATTCTTCTGGCTCTCACCGAACTTAGCCTGGCTGAGGCGCTTGTGATCACCGCGGCGTCGACCTTTGTGCAGAGCCAGTGGTCGGAGAGCGCTCAACAGAGGCCGATCAAGACTGTGTTTAATGTCGCCGTCACCTTGATCGCAGCCCAAGCCGCATGGCTCGTCATCCAAGTGACGGCGCCAAATTCAGGTCTGGATCTCGGGCTGGGAGCATTGGCCTACTTGCTGGTCAACACAATCCCGGTCGCCGGCATCATCGCACTAACCGAGACCGGCCGTTTGTTTCGAACCTGGAAACAGATTCTGCAACTCACGTTTCCTTATTTCCTCTTGGCCGCTGGCGTTGCTGGCTTGGCGAAACTCGCGGCCCACGCTTTCGATTGGTACATTCCGCTGCTCATCTTACCTCTGATGTTCTTGGTGCAACGCTCTTTCAAACTGTACTTCCAAACGCTGCGGGACGCTGCCGCACAGCAGACGCCTTATGCCATGGCAGCTGGCGCCGGCCGCAGCTGATTAAAAGCCATCCAACATCGTTTGAAACAGATCCGGCCAGATGACAGAATCTGGCCGGTGTTGTTTTATGGTGCCGTAAGCTCAAAACAACGGAGCGACTCCAATAGTTCACGGCGGGGGTGGCCCAGGCGTAAGAATGAGTCAGCGGAGGGAAAATCTGCTCCGCCAAACTACGCGAAACGCCAGGAACGAGGTATGATTTCCTAAAGAAAGAGAGAACCCGCGGATGAAAAAACGACTCACTGCTCAACAGAAGCGTACCGTGGACCGCCGCCGGGAGCACAACCGGAAACATACTTTGCTGCGCCGGGAGTGTTACAAGTGGCTGCGGAAAAACCTGCCCGAGGTTTATTCGAAATTGAGAAAGAAAGCTGGGCTCGCACAAACCGGTCGCCCCAAAGCATAACCGGCTCGACCCCCCTTTCAGCTGCTATTTCACCGCGAAGGATCCACGCATTTTTATTTCGTAAACGCGCGGATCCTTTGCTGGAAAGATATAGGGCGGTCCCGAGATTGCGGACGCGCTACTGGACCGTGATGCTGACCGCCTTCGACGGGATGCCGTTGGCCACTACCACGAGCGAACTTGCCCCGGTCTCCATTCCCCTGGGCACATCAAAGTTGGTCGAAACCTTGGTTTTCCTGGTAGCGACCCCCATGGTGCTGTGGTCGTGCGTCTTGGCATAGAAAACGTGCCCGCTGGATTGATTTGTAATCCTGACCAACGGATAGTTCGTCGCAGTTGAAAACTCGTCCCCAAACGAAGCCGCTTGCGACAAGCCGTTGAACTGCTGCCCGGAGATCTTGTAAGTGGATCCGCGAGTGACGGTCGCGGGAAACGAAGTAATTTTCGGCGCCCACGAATTCTGGTATGTTCCGGTGGAGGTATAAACCGCATAGCCTGCCACAAGCACTTCTCCAGTCGGTAGAACGATCAAACTACCGAAGCCGACGGTCGTGGGCTTCAGCTTCTTGCCATCGAACTCATACATGGTTCCGGAATCACCCAGCACCAGCACCTTCCCATTTGTTAGTAGCGCGGCAAACGAATCACCGGCCTGATCGCCATTTGGAAAGTCAGGACCCGCAGTCCATTTTTCGCCTGAATTCCCTGGGTTATAGACCGCAGTGTGTCCAGTGGATGCGCCTAAGTGGAGAGCGCCGGTTGCAAAAACCGTGCCGTCGGGACGCAGGATGCCCGGACCGACTTCTCCCGGAGGACAATACACGTGATTGTTTCCATAGTGGAGGCAACCTTCCACTGGAGGTCCCTGCAAATTCGCTACTGTGCTCCCCGCACTCGCCCAGGATTGTGAGCTGGGGGTATAGATCTCCGAGTTGGGATTGTGCTTGACATCGTAGGTCAAGATGTTTCCGTCCGGCATCAGTGTCCAACCCTCTTCAGCATTAAAATCGCTTTTGCCCGCGGAGCCCACGGCCGTCCACTTCAGAGTGCCAGGGTCCAATACCGCCATCTGCTTAGTCGTTTTGCGCCCCAGCAGAAACAGCCCGTTTGGCAGCACGGCGGCAGGGGAATCTCCTATGTCGTACCAGCCTTTCGGTGGCGCTACCTTGGTCCACTTATTGGTTTGGGGATCGTAAATCGCGCTTTGATTGGTGAGGGTGAATTCGCCGCCGCAGTCGCTATATTCTCCGCCAACCAGCAGAAATCGGCCGTCAGCGAGTACGGCTCCGGAAGTGGCATAGGGGACGTATCCAGCCGGCAGGCTGGCAGCTTGTTTCCAGGTCCCTTTGACGTAGCTTCCGGATATGTCGGGTGTGAGCCTCCACCAATCAGAGCAGCTTTGGCCCTGAACCATCACAGTGCCATCGGTCAGCAGATATTCCACGAAGGCACCGTTGGGCGCAGGATGAACCAGTTGGGTCAACTTCTGCGCTAGCGAAACGCCCGGAAGTGCAAACAGAAGTATGCTTACCGCGAGACATAGTTTCTTCGACAAGGTAGTTCCCCTTATTTTTGATAAGTTCTGCAAAGCCGGGAGAGGGTGTGCAGGCCCGCAATGCTAGCACATTCGCGCCCACCGTCGGCAACGAAAAATGCGCGTGGAACGCTACAGAAACAAAACTAGGCGCAGTCGTAATTGTTTTGCTTGGAATTATTGTGGTCGTCGCCTGCGCACGATGATGTAGTTTTTCAGCTATTCCGCAAACATTTTCACTTCTCGTCGCTGATTGCTAAAAAAGCAAAGTCATCGTCATTGAATTACGGCGACATCCGTGGTTAGCTGGACCGGGTCGTGTCTTCGTTTTGCAAGGAAGATAATGCAGAGATTCTTTGCGCGTCTGTTCTCGCGAATGCCAGCTGTGCTGCTGGGACTCTGTCTCGCGAATGGGTTTGCTGCTGACGCGGGCAAACCTCACTATGTCGTTTCCAATGACGACGTGCCGCCGAGAAATCCTACCAGCGTCACCTTTTATACGGTGAACGCCGGCGGTCTTTTAAGCATGAAAAAGAAAGTTCTCACCGGCGGCATCGGCATCGCCGGGGGCTATTTTGCCGCGAACCGCGTGAACGTGCTGGAGAGTGGGAATGCCGAGTGTATCTATGCTTCGCAGGCTACGAGCGGCGATATTGTGGGCATCGTTGTGCGCACCCTGACCGTTGGCGGCAGCGCGCGAGGCTCTACGAAAGACGGCGGAAGATCCAACGGCATTGGTTTAGCCATGAACTCGCAGTACCTTTATGCCAGCTTCACCGACTCCAGCAACATCGGCACCTTTCAGGTGCTGCCCGGTTGCAAAATAAAATTTGTCGGCGACATCACCGTCGGCGGGC
>JBAVAQ010000060.1:0-2373 GCA_049585795.1 Terriglobales bacterium
ACCGCTCGGCGATGGCCCGGCTGTGCTCGTGGTCGACAAAGTAGAACTTGCCCTTCTTCGCCGAGCCGCTTGCCCCGACCAATTTGTAGTGAACCCCGTTCCAAACGAGCCGGGCAAGGGAGTTCTCGACCTGCGATTCTTCGTAATCGTCGAGAGGCTCAGTCGGCACGTTCACACTCGCTACCCTGATTCCGGGATAGAGCACGCTGAGCAGCGTGTTCTGGAGTGGATCAAGATCGTGCAACCGCGGAGTGATCCGTCCGTTGCGGTCGATCTCAAGGTTCTGGAGCTGATCGGCCGGAATTCTGTACTTGTTCGTCTTGGTATTCTTCGTCATTTTTTATTCTCCTTAACTGTTTGTTCCGGGAGGCCGGAAAGAGTTAAGGAGTTTGCGTAACCGCAAGCTTTCTCGCTCTTGCCTGACCCCCATTTCGGGTTCGCTTGGCCAGGCCTTCAAGTGAAAAAAGCCCCGGTCAGCACATTTCCCCGCATAAAGCCGCAGGGCGCTCAAAGGACCAAAATCATCGTTTGGTCATCTGAGAACTCTTCGTGCTGATCTTTACGAACTAACTTTGAGTCGGCTTCTGGACGACAGCCTGTTTCACGATCACAGGACTACCGCCGCCATTTACCTCCGGAACGGCTTTCCATGCCGTCAACGTATAGAACGGCTGGCCGTTCTTGAACGCTTCGATTAACGCTTCACCCTCGCTGGCCATCTCCTGGCCCAACTCCGGCTTGGCCGGAGAAGATCCTGATTTGGGGAGAAAATAACGAAGATTTGGGTCACTGCCATTACGGTGTCTGCGGCGTGTATTTGCACCACCGACGCTTGTGCTCGCTGGCGCCGCAGAGCTCTCTGGTATTTTGGTTTCCATGTTTCCAACTCCTTCCGTCCGCGTCATTGCGTACTGTTGAGGCCGGCTTGCTGCAGCACCCAATCGCGTTTTTCGCCTTCGATCGCGCGCTCCCAATACTCTCCAACCAGCAGGCCGCCGGGATTCTGCTCCGACCGCCTCTCGACTAGCAGCCTTACGTGGAATTCGCTGACCACCTTGTCGATGGTTTCGTTGTGGTCGTGAATGTGGTGGACTTCTTTGACCCCGAATGCCGTATAAGTGAGCGGATCTTCCTTGGACGCTTCAAGCGAGCGCATCTGAAAGTCCGAGGTCGTCTGATCGTCTTCGATCTTTCCAATGAAGTCATCCTTCTGCATGCCCGCATACGCCGTGCGGCGCAGATTGGCAGTCATCATGTTCAGGCTGTCAGCCCAGTTGCGGCTTACATTTGTCGGCGAAAAGTTTAGATAACGTTCCAGGAACAGGCGCACGAATGCCCGCTTCTCAAACTCGGTCGGCTCCGATCCCGGGCCTTGCGTCACCGAAATACCTGGCTTCGTCACACCCAGAACCGTTGCTAGGCCGTTCTCATCCACACGAATGACTGTGGGAGGCTGTAGGCGAACATAAACAGCGAAGGCCAGCGCCAGCATCGTTGTCGGAATGCACAAGAATGCCAGCACCATGGCGCGGTTGGCGTATGCACGCAACACTCCGTCATGCTCGTAATAGCGGCTGTAGCTGAGCTTCTCCGGTGCATCGGCTTCTTTAGACGGGTTTTTCTTTTTCAACCACATGTTCGCGTACCTTCTTCGTGTTCAACGACAATCAATGACGCCGGCCAAACAAACGGCCGAAAAACCTTCCGATATAAAAGAAGATCAGGGTCGTGACGCTGTATGGCCGGAACTTCGTCCCTTGCGGCTCCCAGATCGGTGGCTGCCTCCACATAGAAACCTCCTCTGCCAGAGCTAATTATTCTCGGCATTGTTCCTTCCAGCAGCTCTTCCGAGTGCTCTCCCCACGTTAAAACTGACGACTTGGGTGACCGAATGGGGTCGATAGCTGGACCCATGCCGGCCACTGCTGCCCGACATGGCAGCGGCAAGATCTCGCTTGTCCGAACTTTCGTTGCTGCTTGCATCAGATGCAGGCACGGCTGGGCTGCTGTTGCTGTTCATCGCGCTCGCAACTCCCGAGCGAATGAAATCGGGCATCGAGGGAGTAGGGGGCGCTGTGGACGACGCCAGGACAGTAGACGTGGACGAAGCGCCCACACCACCCGACGCTCTAGCGCCGGCAAAAGCCGGACTGGCTCCCGCGGCAAAGCCACTGACTCCAGCCAGGGCGGCGCCGGCCGCAACTCCGCCTGCTCTCACCAGCGCAAAGGCGGTTGACCCGACATCACCGGAGATGATCCTTTTCGCGATGAAGGGAATCAGCGCGATGGCTAGGGCGTAAAAGATGCTGACCAGCCCTAGGATGATCGAGTCCCCCGCCCCCTTCAGAAAACCAAGGAACCCGTTGCCGAGGA
>JBAVAQ010000061.1:0-12721 GCA_049585795.1 Terriglobales bacterium
GCCTCAGCGTCCTAGCAAGCCTTTCCAGCAAAAGTGCAGTGGTTCCGATCCTGTGGTTCTATGAAGTGGGCAACGGCCTTGTCATGGCTTACCGGCGGAAGCGGATCACATTCGATCAAATCGACGGCTTTCTGACGCGACTAAAGGCTCTTCCCATTGACGCCGCCCAGCGAGTTCCAACCGAAGTTCTCGAATTGCCAGCGATCGCGGAAAAGCACGGTCTGACCAATTACGACGCGGCGTACTTGGCGCTCGCCATGCGCCTCAGGTTGTCTTTGGCAACGACCGACCGATCTCTGGCGGGCGGCTGCCACAGCGGGCGTCACGATGGTGCCTGGATAGCCAAATCGGCAGCATCCCTCCTCACCAAACGTGATCAAACATTCTATTTCTGGCGCTGTGACCGCTGGGGGAAAAACGACGCGGCCTAAGAGCGCCTCATTTTCCTCCAGGCGAAACTGGCCGTCAAAGCAAAAACGTTCTGCGATCTTCCGGTTCATTGAACTGGAACGTTGAGTGCGAGATGCTGGCGGGAAATTGACTGGCGGGTGGAAAACGTGAAATCGTTCGATGAATTCCTGGAAAGACGGTTCCCGGAGTCGCGAAGAAAGGCGTATTACCTGATGTCGATCCACGAGCAGCTGCCGCCGCAAGCGAGGAAAGAATTGAAGGAAGTGGGCTGGACCAAGGGGTTGGAGTTGGCGAAGATCACGCGCCGGGACCGACAGCACTTCGATTGTGCAACCTGGTTGCACAAAGCCCGGGAGATGCCCAAGGAAGAATTTAAGCAGGAAGTCGAGAGGGAACTGACCGGGCAGGAGACCGAGCCCTGGGAGATGGTCGTTTTCAAGCTATACAAAAGCCAGATCCCGATCATCGAGCAGGCGATCGAAACCGCGGCTTTGATGCTGGGCAGCGACAAATCCCGGGGCTACTGCTTGGAGATGATCTGCGCTGATTTCTTGGCGGGAGCGAATCTGGAGAATGAAAATCCCGAGGTTCTCTTGCAATCGGCCCTGCGGTTCTTTAAATTCCTTCCCGGGGAAGAGAGAAAAGCATTCTTGGATTGCGTAACCGAGAAAGCGGCATGACATGGGTGCGACCGAAGCAGCCTCGTCTACGACTGGATTCCGGGCGGTACGAACAGTTGCGCGACCAAGTGCTACGTCGCGATGGCTGGCGATGCCAATCTTGCGGTTCGATGTCCAACCTTGAGGTACACCACCAAGAATTTCGCAGCCAGTCGGGCGACGATTCAGAGCGCAACCTGATTACGCTTTGCTCCGCATGCCACGCCACGGTGCATCAGAGTTGAGCTTTTCGGCGAAAGCATGCTGCCCAGAGGAGGAAAGGAAAGCTGGTTAAGAAAATCGGCCGGACAGTCGAACAGATCTCGACCATGTCCTTTCGAGACCTACCCAAGGCGGGCAGCCTGAGGCAATATACGCTCAGAGCTTCGCGCGAAGCGACCAAAGTTCTACCTGGGCTGTTTGTCTGTATATTCTCTGAGTCGTGGCTCCAACTCCTGGAGCCGGTGAGTAGAGCAATACCCGCAAATCTAGGCAGGCGATCTGTTTCGGCCTCGGTCGAAGGTCATAGCTGTGCGTGGCCTCGACCCGAATGGGCGGAGACTCGTCGCCGGCCCGGAGGCGGAATTTCACCTCAAGGAGAATGGGAGACCCTATGAAGATACCTAAGAAAGTAACACCGGCCAAAGACGCCGCAAACAAGAACAACGCAAAAGGCTCAACGGGCCCCAGATCGGGTCGGGGAAAAAAGCGTGCGAGCAAGAACGCGACCCGTGAGGGATTCTTTGCGCGAGAATTGGTGTTGACGGACGAGGAGGGACGGCAGTTGACGGCCAAACGTCGCCGTCTTCAATCACAACTTAAGCCAACAACTGAATTGCAAGTCTGTGGGCTCGATGAAATTGTGGCTTGGACGGGCCTATGCATGCTGGCGTTGAGGCTGGAAATGCGCCGCATCAGTCCGCTGCTTGGTCAGGAGGATACCGCCGAGCAGGCCCAGTCTGGCCAGCCTGATCGGGCGCGAGCAGATTGGTATCTGTCCGGCAGACAGGGACTACGCGAAGGCATGCGCCTTCTCGGAGCTGCGAAAGAGGAATTCTTGAGCCTGGGGCGAATCGACGAGAAATGGTACGATCTGCTCGATAAAGCCTTTGGCCCGCAGTTGCGGGAACTTCTAACGCGGTGGATGCCTTCCAACCCGGTCGCGGTTATGATGGCGGATCAGGTGATCACGCATTCCAAGACTCTCAATTTGCCCCTGCATCCGCCGTTTGACGAAAAAAGTTTGGCCCGGGATTGGGAAACCAAGGAGAAACTTATTCTGGACCCTGAACAGAGCAAACAGATGGTGATCAAGTTGTTGGAACTGGAAACAGCCATGCTGTCGGATCTTTGGAGAAGTGTGGAACAACGTGCTTCGGACGCTGCGAGGGCGCAAAATCTCGGTGTGGATTTCACTCCTCGCTACTACAGTGCGGCGTGTCGCGACCGCCATCGTGCCATCGCGCACTACATGGATCTAAAGAAGAATAAGCTCTAACCAGAATGGATTGAGGCGGCGATAGCGCGCTCTAACGCGCTATCGCCTTTTTCCGTACTGGCCCGCTGAGCGGGCGTTACGTTTCGAAAAAAGGTTGCGCTTGGGCGGCAACCATCTGCATGGCCGATAAGGCTCGACCGTCGCTTATGAGCAAGACCCACGAAACCAACAGTTCTTGACAGCAGCATCCTGCGCAAAAAGTCAGATACCTGCCACGTCGCCGGTAAGGTACAACTTGCCCGAAGATCACAAGCTCCCATTTTCAGTGCTGGCATTTCGAGTCTCGAGGAAAAACTCGGGGGAGAAGTCTTTTTTCTCGACATTCTCTCTCACGGGATGAGCGTAACCGCATTTATCGCCAACCATCCTTTGAGTCATCGCCAAGTGCACGGCTTTCATTGACTTGGGGCCCTTCACGGACGTAAGATTCGCGCCAGTGATCGGCCAAACCATCTCGCACTACCGAGTTGTCGAGAAGCTCGGCGGCGGCGGGATGGGTGTGGTGTATAAAGCCGAGGACCTGACGCTGCACCGGTTTGTGGCGCTTAAGTTTCTTCCCGACGAGGTGGTTAAGGATCCGCAAGCCCTGGCCCGCTTTCAGCGAGAGGCGCAGGCGGCTTCCGCTCTGAACCATCCCAACATCTGCACAATTTATGAAATCGGCCAGCAGGACCATCGGCCCTTCATCGTCATGGAATTTCTCGATGGCGTGACGTTGAAGCACCGAATTGGAGCGAGGGCGCTCGACACCGAAACTGTGCTGTCGCTCGGAATCGAAATTGCCGAGGCCCTCGACGCAGCACACTCTGCCGGGATCGTTCATCGCGATATCAAGCCGGCGAACATCTTCGTCACCAAGCGCGGCCATGCCAAGATTCTCGACTTCGGATTGGCCAAAGTGACGCCCGCGTCCCTTGGGAGCGGATCGGAGAATACAGCGACCTTGGCGGTCGAGGAAGACCACCTCACCAGTCCCGGGATGGCGCTGGGCACAGTCGCCTATATGTCGCCGGAGCAGGTGCGCGGGAAAGATCTGGATGCCCGTAGCGATCTTTTCTCATTCGGTGCGGTGCTCTACGAGATGTGTACCGGAGCGCTTCCGTTTCGCGGGGATACGACCGGCGTCATCTTCGAAGCCATCCTCAGCCGAGCGGTGCTGCCGCCGGTTCGGCTCAATCCGGAAGTGCCGGCGGAACTGGAGCGCATTATCGGCAAGGCGCTCGAGAAAGATCGCGACCTCCGGTACCAGCATGCCGCTGACATACACAGCGATCTGAAGCGCTTGAAGCGGGACACGGGCTCCGGCACCAGCGCTCGGGCCGCCAGTCCGGCATCGTCGTCGGAACGGATTGAGCACGAGATTGCCGAGGACCACGCGACACAGTCTCCGCCTTCCCGCACGCCTACAGCTGCATCGCAGCCCGGTGCGCCTTCGGTTCAACATTCGGGGTTCCAGCGCTCGAGTGGCTCTGTCATCGCGGAAACAGCCGCGCGCAACAAAGGCAAAGTGGCGGCCCTGGTCACCGCAATTTTTCTGGTTATAGCATTGGCCGGCTACGGTTTCGTTCACCTGTTCGGAAATCATGGGCCATCCGGTCCGGGGAAGATCACCCAGATCAGCCACTGGCACAAGCCGATCTCGCAAGCCATCCTCTCCCCGGATGGACACACAGTGGCTTTCACTTCGTACTTTCAAGGGTACGAGCAGGTCTTCGTCATGCTCACTTCCGGAGGCGATCCTTTACAACTCACCGGCGACGAGGGCAGTAAATACCTCGATAGCTTTTCTGCCGATGGAACGCAAATCTACTATCAGCGCCAGCTTGGAGCTGGAGAAGAAATCTGGGCGATGCCCACTCTGGGTGGAACTCCCACTCGCCTTCTGCAAGGTTATGATCTCCATCCTTCTCCCGACGGCAAGAGCTTGTTCTACTTCAATCCGGTTACGCACGACCTCATTCAATCGCCAGCCGATGGAGTCGGCGGGAAGAGCATTCTGGGGGCCAAGGAGCTGGGCGTTGACCTGCTCGGACAACTTGTGTTTCCCGACGGCGCCGACCTTCTGCTCCTTGCCCTCAAGGACAAGGATCCGCAGGGTACGGTTCGGCTGTACCGCTGGAATCTTCAAACCCGTAAAGCCACGAATATCGGCGAGCTTTCCGGATCCCCGACATCGATTAATTGGGGAGACCCTGGAAAGGAGCTGCTTTTCCATCGCGAAGTTAACGGAATTATCAATCTGTGGGAATACAGCCTCAACCACAAAACTTACGCTCAATTGACTTCCGGTCCGGGCCCCGATTATTTTGCGATGAAGGATCCGGCGGGAAAGGGGATTTTCTTCGTCAATGGCAGGGATTCGGGATACCTCTCGGTTTACGACCTGCACACAAAAACCTCGACCGATATTGTGGCGGACTTGGCAACGCAGCCAACGCTTTCGCCCGACGGGAAGCGCGTCGTGTACGTAACCCAGCCTGACGTGTCCCACTCTGAACTCTGGGTGTCCGACGTGGATGGCAGCAATAAGACCAGGATCACTTCCTCCAAAAATGCCCTCTCGACGGGAGACTGGTCGCCGGATAGCACTCAATTAACCTTCACCAATACGGTGCGCGATGCCGATGAAAATTTCGTGGTCAACGCCGATGGCAGCCACCTGCGCCAGCTCCCACATTCCCTCGGTAACTCCGAATCCATAGCGTGGACCCGTACCGGAAAGGACCTGTATGTAACTGGCATTCAACATCGGCAGAATCCAACTGCGCTGCAGACCTGGAGACTCAGCCCCGACGGTTCCTCGGCAGAGCCTTTTTCCGAAGGGTGTGGATTTGCCATGGATTCGTCTCCGGATGGTAAATATCTGCTTATGCCAATGATGTACGGCGATAAGGTGGGTATCTTCGAACTCTCCGTCGCCGACAAGAAGTGCACTCCGCTCGTACCCAACGTCGTTACTTTCCTGCCCCGGATCAGCAGCGATGGAAAATCTATCCTCTACACCGTCTCGACGCGCGGCGAAGTGACCCTGTATCGCGTGCCCTGGCTCGACGGCAAGGTTACGGGCACTCCCCAGACCGTATTGAAGCTACCCTTCGCCTTTGCCCAGCGCTATGGCGGCAACTCTTACGACATTGCCCGCGACCTCTCCAAAATTGTCTACGCCCGTCCGGGCGGACAGTTCGACCTGTATCTTCTGTCGCAAAAGTAGCGCTGGGACCGCCATGACGCCATTCATCGGCCATTCCGCTTCCCTTATCACTACGCGCTTGATAACAGGATAGCGGGTAGGATTCTGGAGTCACATCAAAGAGTCTGCACTCGAACGGATGTAGCGGCTCCGTCGTGGGGACAAGTTCCACCGCCGACCGCGCGGCAGTTGGTCGACTGCGGTCGCGGCAACGATCTGTTTGCGCGGGCCGATGAGGCTCAATCGTTCTCCACGAGCAAATAGCGCGAAACTGTCGGACGCTACGGCATCCCGCAAAAAAATCAGATGCCTCGCGCACCGGTGCGACATGTATCTGCCCGACGATCACAAGCACGCATTTTCAGTTCTGGCATTTCGAGTCGCAAGAAAAAATTGGTGGGTCGATGTTGTTAGAAAACCATCTCGAGATCGAGCTCCTGAGATCCGCATGAACGTTGCTCCGCAGTTATCCAGTCTCGAGCGTTAGAAACCAGTAGTTTCCTGACACGAGTGCGGCCGTCAAGCTTCTGGTCACTTGAGTGTAATCGGGATTTTGCAACCCGTTATCCAAAACTGACCTCGACGACCCGACAAACCCCGAACTCAATATGTAATTGACGAATCCCGAATCGACGAACTAAGTTTAAAACCATTATGGAACCGAATGCATTCGTGGCCGAGGTGTATCGCAGAATGTCTCTGAGGCATGAAGCGGAATCACCCAAGCCCAGTTTCGCGGAGACGCAGAATGAGTCACGAGTCTTGCTTGCGGTTGCCGAATATACACCGGTTCTGCCCTCCGATAAGAGATCCGCGATCTTAGACATTGGCATCGGAAGCGGCTGGTTCCTTGCGGCCTGTTTGAAACTCGGCTACACGGACCTTTCCGGTGCGGATTTCGGAATTGAGAACAAGGCGCACGTCGCCAATTGGAAGGAAGGCATCACTCTTTACGAGATCGAAAGCGAGATTGGAACCTTCCTCAGCCATCACCCCGGTCAATATGACTTCATCCATATGTCACACGTCATCGAACATGTCCCGAAATACTCTCTGCTCTGGATTGTCGATGCACTTTATCAGGCATTAAAGCCGGGAGGGGTACTCCTGCTGCGAACGCGCAACATGGAAGGTCCGACGCCGAATTCTAGCCTGTATGTCACTCTAGCGCATGAATACGGGTTTTGCGGCTCGAACTTGAAATCGCTTCTCGATATCTGCTGCTTTGATGAGATCCAGTTTCACGATACTGAGGTACCCCACCCCACGCTCCGGCAGCGAGTCGGCACTTTCCTCCGCTGGCCATATCTGCAGGAGAATCGGTTCCGCCATCGACTCTTTGGGGTCAATGTTGGAGGACAGTTTGGTTCGGACCTAATGGTGACCGCACGGCGCGGAAATTTGCCCCCCCTGTTTTCGACCAAATACAAGTAAAGCATCGCTGGTTAGACAGAATCGTGAGATGACGGAGTTACTTTCGGAAAACACGTCATATCGCACATGGTTTGTCTAAATGTCGCTAACAGGCCATTACAGGTTTTGACCGCTGGCCGATGAGACTCGATCGCGATTTTGCGACACTCAGGCCAACAATGCCTTTCGGTGGCAAGAGCCTTTGTAACTCCATCAGTTGCTGTTAATTCTGCCAGTTCCGTTCTTCTATTCCCTCACTACCATGATTGCAGACTTGGCAGGAGGATAAATTGTTGACGTCTTCGATCCAATGGATTCTCGTCGCTTCGGGTGTCATAACCGCCGGGGGCGGGCTCGCCGCCCTTCTTTTTCCTCATCTGTTTTTGCGGCTGGGGTTCGGAGTCGAAAGCCCCGATGGTTCGGCAGTGTTTTTTCTCCGACATTGGGGAGTGCTGATTTTTGCAGTTGCCGGACTAATCGTGCATAGCGCGTACACCCCCGCAACTCGCACCCCAGTCTTGGTAGCTGCCGCCGTTGAAAAATTCGCGATGGGGTTAGTGGTCTTTTTCGGGCCTGTGAAACGCACGACTGCGATGACAGCTATAGCAACCATTGATGGCGTCTTTGCCGTCTTGTACGTTGCATATCTTGCGGGGCTGTGAGAGTTGGCTTAGCAAGACAACATCAACTGGCGCAACCAGGCGTTATCACACGATTATTCACTTGACGAAGTGTTAAGAAACTGCTAATCTAGCCGTGTGATGGACGCAACCCCTAATCCTTTCGAGACTTACCAATGTCCAGATCGGGATTCCTTTCCCTTAATTTACGGAGAAGCTGTTTACGTATGCCAGCGGCTAGTTTCCGTGTTGGGATTCGGTCTAGAGGGTGCTTCTCTCGCTTTGGGGGCTTAGTCATGACTCTCGTTGACCTCACTCAAATGTTCTCTACCGATGAGCAATGCCGCATTCTGCTGAAAAAGCTGCGCTGGCCCTTTGGCGTCGAATGCCTTCGCTGCAAGAGCAAGCGGATTTTCGAGGTTCCGACCCAGAAGAAATTCGAGTGCGTGGAGTGCGGCTATCAATTCAGCGTGCTCACTCAGACGATCTTCCATGACACGCATCTTTCGCTCGAAATATGGTTCATGGCTGTCCTGCTTCTTTGTGAAGCTCGCAAGGGTATGAGCGCAAGCCAACTGAAGCGCACTCTCTGGGGACAGCACAAAGGCTCGTACAAAACGGCATGGTATTTGTTTCATCGCATTCGTGCTGCCATGAAAGAAGCAGATCGCCCCATGCTTGACGGCACTGTCGAAATGGACGAAACCTATGTCGGCGGAAGACAACGCGGCAAGGGTTGGAACACTGCTGACAATAACAAAGAAATTGTGATCGGCATTCGGCAACGCGGCGGAGAACTTCGCTTCTTTCACGCAAGCGACGCTAAGTCGGGAACACTGGCGAAATACATTCAAGAGAACATCAGCACCGATGTAGACGTAATGGTAACCGACGAAATGCCCGCCTATCCCAAGGCCATGATTGGAGCTGGCGTTCACGGTTCCAAACACAAAACTATTCGCCACCGCGATAAGGTCTACGTTCAAGGGAACATTCATACCAACACAGTCGAGAATGCCTTCAGTTTATTGAAGCGCGGCATCATGGGAACGTGGCACAAGATCAGCGCAAAACATCTCCCAGCTTATCTTGCAGAAATGGAGTTCCGCTTTAATCGTCGCAAGAATTCTGATCTGTTCATCGACACCCTGCGACACATGGTCACTGCCCCGGTACTGACTTTTGAAAGGCTCACCGGATAGCAACTCAAAAGTTCTCGATATCTGGTGGGTCAGAGACTATCTTATCTGTCAGGGAAAACACTTCGGCGGCATCCATGCGTCTGTACCTTTCCTCGCACCTTTTCACTTCGCCCGTATAGATTCGCCGCACATGCCCATCATTCTGAAGAATCACAACATCCGTATTCCCTCCACACGTCTCGACCGTGGCTTTTACCTGATCCAGGATGTAGATCGCCAATCCAGCGACCTTCAGGGCCGTGTTCGTAAAGAAGTTGCTTAATTGGACTTTTCGGGCGAGATGCGAACCCATCTGTTCGCCTGCGCCAATAAACTTGCAGGGATAATAGGAGACAAACGACGCCCCGTTCCACTCGACCAGCGCGGTACGCCCGTTTTTTTCCTGAATCGCAATCAACATGCTCGCAATCGGTCGCTCGTTCGCCGGGTAGACATTCAGCGGCAAAAAATGGGTCCTGAATACTTCCATTCCGATTGCTTCGATCTCGTGGACTGTAGGACAGGGTGAGTTCTCCGTGATCGCGCAACTGTTCAAAATCTTTTGAGCACACATCTCCACGTAGTTGCTGTCGCCTGCACCGACGATGGCAATTGACCATGTGCCTTGCTGGGAGTAATCAATTTTTAGTTTCTCGCCCTTTAAATACCCGGCGTATCCCGTCGTTTCTTGCGTATCCGCAGCGACGACGATGCCATCCTTGCAAATAAACCCTGCGCCGATGGTCATGCGTTTCCTCTTCGGAAGAGGCTTGAATTTGTTACAAAATGGTCTAGGCTTGGGTTGCAGCGGCTCGATAGCATATTGTGAAAACATGCTATCACTTATACTTCATCAAGTACATAATCGTCCCTATCACAAGCTTGCGCCGTTTGTTCGCCCCCTCGCCGATTTTGACCGCATAGCCACTTATAGTCCCGCACCGCCCAGGTCCAACGGGAGCTGGCCAACGTACCACTTTTCCGGACAAACCCGTAGTCCCAACTCCCCAATCCTGTAGGAAAACCCACAATGAAAGAAGTCCCCGTAAGCAAGGGCTGCAGTCGGAGATTCGGCTTCATGTAGGCTTACCCGTTGGGGTTTGGGGATTCATGAGGACAGTCCCGTGACCGGTGCGCAATCGAGGAGTTTCTGCTTGATCTCTTCGAGTCTGATCTTCCGCCTTTCATGACGCGCTCTATCTTGATAGCTGTGATCCTTCCGGGCGCGGTAAAGGGCATTCAGCTCCTGGATAGCCTCAATCTCACGTCGTAACTCGGCGATCTGGTCGCAGGTGAGCATCGCCATATTTCTACCGCTCGTAAAGTTCAATTCATCGTTTTCTCACGGTGCCTGCGGGCTTCGTACCAGAGTGCAAGTTCAACCCGGTTCCACAGCCCGAGCTTATCGTAGATAACTCGCAGGTAGTTCTTGACTACGTGCTGAGTCGTACCGATGGCTGAAGCGACTTCGCTGTTCTTGAGTCCCTGCGCGACAAGCTCGATCACTTTCATCTCCCGCTCATTCGGAACTCTTCGTCCGTACATGCTATCCCCGGCTGATAGACCCTCTATTGCGAGTCAGTACGGGGGTGATAGGTTGCCTAACCTATGCCGCTTGCCGTGTGGTCGAATGGTCGAATGGCCGAGCGGTGCGTAGGTCGTTGATTTCTCGTGCGCAGACTCGCCATTTTCATGGCAGTCACCCGTTCGTTCAGTGCGTGAGGCTTTTTCCGCATAACGGAAGGTGTTGCAGGGCGACGGGTGCATCTGTTATCCATGTCCGGTGTATGGAAGAAATCAGGGAAAATTCCATCCGTGAGATCGAGCAGATTCATTCAAGCTGGATCGGGTTCGAGGTCCGTGGACAAGGTCAAAGTTTGATAGCTTTGTGCGCTGATGACATTGAGTTGTGGCCGCCTGACGCGCATCCTCTAATTGGACGCTCTGCGGTTTCGGCAGAGATGGCGCGAGCGACAACGAAAATTCACTCCATTGAGATTAGCGATCGTCGTATTCGCGGTTCAAACGAAATTGCTTACTTGACAGCCAGCTACAAAACCACGTTTTCCTCGGCGGAAGACTCCACTCCTAGACAAGCCCTCGGAAACCATCTGTGGATCCTGCGAAAGCAGGCCGATACGTGGGTTATTTCCCTAGTGAGCTGGTCACGCAGGGCCTCATAAGATCCGCCGTCCAAAGGGCTCAAACGCCGGACAATGCATTATGAAAGAGCGCCCCGATTGAGGGAGGCGAATGGATGGCGCCGCCTGCGCTCCGCTACGCTGTGCGGGGCTTCGCTCCGCTCCGGCGGCGAGAGAGTTCATGTGCGGGGTGTGAAAAAATGCAAGCGGGCGTAGGCAGATCGGCAAGAGGAATGGCACTGTACCTTGGGAGAAGATAAGCGTTGGCACGAATGATCTTCCCCCAAGGAGGCAACGGAAATGAGTCGCGACATCAAGTATATCGGCATGGACGTGCACAAGGAAGCGGTGGTGATCGCTGTCCTCAATAGCAGTGGCAAGCTGGTCATGGAGTCGATTGTCGAAACCCAAGCCAGCAGCATTCTGCAGTTTATCCACGGTCTGCGGGGCGAGTTGCAGGTGACCTGGGAAGAAGGAACCTGGGCGGCGTGGCTGTACGATCTGCTGCAACCCCAGGTGGCGCGAGTGCTGGTCTGCGATCCGCGGCGCAATGCCTAATTAAAGGAAGGGAGCAAGAGCGACAAGGTAGACGCGCGCAAACTAGCCGACTTGTTGCGCACGGGAATGCTGCGCCCGGTCTACCACGGAGAACATGGACTGCGGACGCTGCGCGAGTTGGGGCGCAGTTATCTAACCCTCAGCCAAGACCTGAACCGAGTGATGAATCGGATCAAAGCTCTGTATCGCGGCTGGAGCATTCCTTGTGCAGGTACCCAGGTCTATGCTCCGCGGTATCGGGAAGAATGGCTACAGAAGATCGAGCATGCCGGGGTGCGCCGGCGTGCCGAGCTACTCTATCAACAGTTGGATGGATTGCAGGGATTGCGAAGAACCCTGCGCCCTGAGTTATTGGCGGAGAGCCGGAAACATAAGGCGACGAAACTGCTGCGCCAGATTCCCTGCATCGGTCCGATCCGAGCCGCCCGCTTGCTCGCGTTGATGCAGACGCCGCACCGCTTCCGCAGCAAACGGCAACTCTGGACCTATAGTGGGCTGGGGATTGAGACCCGCGACAGTGCGCAATATCGTTACGTCCAGGGACAACTGCAACGCTCCAAGAAACCGCAACAGATTCGTGGTCTCAATCAGAATCACAACCACGAGATGAAAGAGATCTTCAAGGGAGCCGCGACCCGAGCCAGCTGTGGGGTGGGTCCGTTCCGCGACTTCTATGTGGGGTTGCTGGCGAAGGGAATGAAGCCCGAGATGGCGCGCCTGACCTTAGCCCGCAAGATCGCGGCCATTGCTTTGACACTCTGGAAGAAGGAGGAACGCTTCGACGCCGAACAACTGAAGCCGCAAGCAGCTTGAGCGTTGCACAGAACGCAGGTGGTCTCCCAAGTTTCACGCCTCGGTGGTGACCCATCGGTTCTGGCGATGCTCGGGTTCGAGGGAGAGTATCCATGCACTCATTAGGCGTTCCGGGTGCTCGAATCAGCACCCAGTCTCCGGGTCAATCCTATGCCCCCTCGGATAACCCAAAAAAGCCATAGGCCTCGAGCCTCACATAGGATGATGGTTGGCACTTAAGCCAACGGTTGGCTTGCG
>JBAVAQ010000062.1:0-3797 GCA_049585795.1 Terriglobales bacterium
GGTGGGCTGGAAAAGGATCTCCAGGCCGCAACGGACGCAACCAAAACTCTCCCTTAGTCACAACAATCGCGAGACCGGGACAGCATTTTAAGTCGAGCCGTCGTTTTTCCGCAGCCTGCTAGGGCAAGCGGCGGGCATCGCAATAGTCGCGGGCGTTGAGGCGGCAAAGCGCGCGCACGATAGGAAGGTCGTCCATCAAAGCTGCCGCGAATGTTCCCAATGGTCGGATGGTGTCACTTAGACTTTGACACGTCATTCAGACATCGTAGACAATCCCAAAAACCGAGTGGTTCTGTTGCAGTATGTGCAGGACAATCACCTCGCCCCGCGCAACCACAAATCGTGGGACACGGCATGCAGAACTCATCCCATCTGTTTTCGTAAACTATCATCCTCCAACTCCGGAGGACCTCTCTAGGTAAGTCTGCTGTTACTTGGTTGTTGGAATCTACAGTGAGAGGCCCGCCGTGACTCGGCACAGCGGGCGTACTCTGGGGGTCAAATGCAAACTCTACGGCTGATAGATCTGCACGTAGTCGTAAACGTTTGTCAGAAAAACGCCGCCTCCGAAGCAATACAGATTGCCGCCGTCTACCGCGGATCCGGCAGCCTGGCCGGGGGCCTGCGGCATCGGCGCGAGGGTGGCCCACGTTTTTGTTCCTGGGTTGTAGGCTTCGTTCAGAGTGATCATGGTTGAGGTTAGGCCGCCCGCAACGTACAGCTTCCCACTGATAGCCGCACCGCATCCCGGCGTGCGGGGGGTCGGGTCGGCGGTGAGCTCGGACCAAGTGTTGTTCGTCGGGTTGTAGCCCTGGTTAATACCGAGGTTGATGGAGCCGTTCGATCCATCCGCCGCTACGACCGTCGTTCCCAGCAGACCCACGGCCGCCCACCCTTGTGCGTCCGGCAGCGGGGCCTCTGCAGTCCAAGTGTTGGTCGTGGTGTTATAGCTTTCGACGGTCGTCAGATAGCCGCTGTAGTCCTGGCCGCCAATCACATAGATGACGTCCTTATCAGCGACGGCGGAAGCTGTTTCGCTGACGTAGGGCACGGGAGCCAGCGTTGACCAAGTATTCGTGGCGGGATCGTAAGCTTCTGCAACGTTCAGAAGCGCAGAGCCATTGCTGCCTCCAAACATATACAGCTTTTTATTGACCACGGCGTAAGCCGCGAACGCGCGTGGGTTCGGGTCGGCAGCGCCGCTGGTCCACGAGTTCTTCTCGGGGTTGTAAATTTGGTTGTTCCCGACAGCACCGCTTAGGGTGTAGCCACCGACGACATAGATTTCACTCCCAATCGCTCCCGCTGCAGCACCCATGAGAGCGGTGGGCAGTGCTGTACCGCTGCGCCAAGAGTTGTGGACGATGAAAGTCTGCGAGCTGGTTAGCTCGGTTGAGCCGGTGGTCACAGTGACCTTGCCGTCCGACGCGCCGGATGGCACGGTTGCCAGCAGGAATGTGGAGCCATTCCGAGTGACGGTCGTTGCCTTCACGCCGTTGAATTTCACGATTGAAGAAGAGCTGAAGCCCTGGCCGAAAATGCCGACCTTTGAACCTACTTTGCCGGATGTCGACTCCAGGTTGATAAAGGGTTTCGCGCCGATGTTCAGGCTGTAGAACACGCCGCAACCGGCGCCGGAACAAAAGCTGAGGTCGCCACCCTGATAGGTGTCGCCATACAAAACACCATTTGTGTTCTGTCTCAGGGGAGAGTTCGGCGCCGAGCCGTTTGTGCCGTTAAAATTGACGAGAACAAAGAACGTCCCACCCGTGGTGATGCTGAAGAGGGTACCGAGGTTCGAGGATCCGCCTGCGTCCGCTACGCCGTAGAACTTCCCATCCGTAGCCTGCATCAGGCTGGAGCCAAGTCCATTCCCGTCGGTAGTTCCATTGAAGTTGTGGAGCACGGTGTAGGTGCCGCTGGGAGTGATTTTGAAGATCACTCCGGCGTTGGCGGAGCCTCCCGCGTTGGTGTCCCCATAGAAATTCCCGTCGCTCGCCTGGATGAGGCCGCGATATACCGCAGACCCGTCAGTGCCGGTGAAGTTGTGGAGCACGGTGACTGTGCCGCTCGGGGTCATTTTGAAAATGACTCCATCGTTGTTGGCTCCCCCGTCATACGAAGTTCCATAGAAGTTCCCGTCGGTGCCTTGCACCAACTGGGCGGTGATATTGCTGCCATCAGGTCCAGTAAACGTATGCAGCGTAGTCAGCACCCCGGCGCTGGTCACCTTGTACACTGTGCCCTGGCTGCCAAAGCCACAAACGGTTGTCGTGGTCCCATAGTAGTTGCCGTCTGTTCCCTCGATAGGCGCGGCATAGGGGCAGGCGCCGTCGCCAGTATTTCCAAAGATGTGCAGGCCAGTCTCCACGCCTTTCGGCGTTACCTTGAACACGGTCCCGGGACCCTCGCCGTTGAGCTCAGTTGTGCCGTAAAAATTGCCATCCGTGCCAAGGGTCACGCCACTAAAAGGGCTGTCACCGGGGCTGCCAAGGTTGGACACAACGCTCAGCGTCCCAGATGGAGTGACCCTGAACACCGTGCCGTTGTTGTTGTTGCCGGTTCCTCCGTTAGCGGACGTGGTGTACAAATTGCCGTCGCGCCCTTGCGCGATTGCGTCTGGGCCGCGCGGCTGTAACGGGCCGCTGGTGTGTGTCCCGAAGGTGTATAGCACTTTGTAGGTTTGGGCCTGGGCGGCGACCGCTATCGGGATAAGGGTAAGTACGACGGCGGCAGTGATTATACGAAGCGATCGAATTTGTTGCCGGACGTAATTCATAGAAGCCTCCTAGAAGTGGGAACAATCCCTCTGGTGTTTTTGCGGGTGGTTTCGACTGTGGTTTCGACTTTGATTTCGACTTTGATTTCGACTTTGGTCTCTACTCTTGGAAACTGGTCGCCAACCTCGGACACGGAAAAGACAGTGGGGGAACTGTCTGAGGTGCTTACACACCGTAGGCGGGCTTTACTCTAGCAACGTTGGTTCCCACGAGCAAGAGACATAAAGGGACGTAACAGGACAACTCAGGACATTTCAGGTCTTTGCAATGACCACTCCGGAACGCAGGGTCCAGGCTACGCTCCTAACTGCTATGAAATGGAGGGCCTGTACACGAGAAATCAATGACTTATGAGCGCTCGCTATTTTCATGCTACGATGCGCCGGAGGCCCGTGACGCCTGTTGCAAAATCGCGTTACACTTATCGAGCCGGGTACGGAGCGATAGAGGGTCTGGTTCCTTCCAAGCTGCAGGGGCTCCAAAAAGGTTTCCTTTCAGGAGGGGCAAATCGTCGATTTCCGCTCCCTGCAGATCAACAGCTTACAGGGGTGGGAAAATAGACCCTTTCTTGATGGGGCGTCGTCAGCGGCCACATCTTGGATGGACGACCATTCTACGGTCGTCGAAATTCGGCCTCAATACTCGACCGGGATAGGAGCTAGAGCGATCCGAAGTTGCACCCCTTTGGGTTGGTGGATCTGGAAACTTGAGAATTTGTGGAGTCCGGCCTGCCGCACTCAACAGAAGATGTCACTTTCGTAGAACCCGATAGGGGTGCGCACGGTCTCTGGCGGATTTGGATACACACGAACGTGATTGCTAACGACGTGGGTTCAGGCTGCTAGTGAGCCGGGGCACTCCCGCCGGGGCAAGTGCATATTCCATAACTCGGTCAATGCATTATGAAAGAGCGCCCCGATTGAGGGAGGCGAATGGATGGCGCCGCCTGCGCTCCGCTACGCTGTGCGGGGCTTCGCTCCGCTCCGGCGGCGAGAGAGTTCATGTGCGGGGTGTGAA
>JBAVAQ010000063.1:0-9360 GCA_049585795.1 Terriglobales bacterium
AGAGAACCGCGATTTCGCGGTTCTCTCAGACGGGCCCGACAACGGCGGGATTTAGCGACTGCTTTTCGCTTGCGACAAAGACGGCATGTGCAAGTTCGTGGCCTGCGCCGGAGGTCTTACGCTTCCGTTATTCTTCTGTGGCGTCATGCGCTGGGTGGAAGCTGCAATCTGCTGTTGGCGTTCGGTGACGTCCGCCATGCGAATATTCTCGTAGCCTTTTCGACGAGCGACGATGCGGTAGTCAAAAGCGATGCTCGAGGTCCCGCCGCCCTGTTCTCTGACTTCAAACCAGGTAGCCGTCTTCTTAGCGACGTAGAGTCCGCGAGAGTCGCCGCTGGGCGTCAGGAAGACATGATAATCCACGTTGCTGTTAACGGTTGCCGCGAAGGTGGATTCCAGCTTGATTACCGACTTGCCGTCGGAAAGCCGGCCTGAACCGAAGTCCTCGAACCAGTTGTCGGGAGACTCCATGGCATAGAGCCTGACCCAGCGATCGTCCGGCAGTTTGACGGCGGCCGATTTGGTGCCGGTGCAAACGAGGTCCCCGCTCGTGTCCATCGTGCAGTGGCCATGGGCGCCGGTGGCCTCGAAAGACAGGTCGCCCGCCGTGGTGTCGAAGTTCTCGAATAAGCCTGCAGGTTCGGTCGTGCTCACGTTCTCGCCGACCGCGCCAACTCCGGCATCGGCCACGCCATAAACGCCGACGGGGACCACGCCGCTGACGTTAGCGGCATCGCCTATTACGCCAAAGGACTGATGCCCCACAATGCTTTTGTACAAGTGGCTGAAGGTCGAGCCGTAACCGAGAACCCCGACCCCAATCTTACTAAGGCTCTGTCCGGACACCCCGTAGGACAGGTCAATGGGATCGTCATTAATGCCTCCGATCGCAGAGAAGTTCTTGCCGTTGTTTGTGCCAACGAGCGCGTTGGCGGCGCCTGCGTTGCCGAAGATCCCGGTGACGCCTGCGACGAGCTCTTCGCTGAAGATCTGCCCGGTTACGCCGAGGGTGCCGGTCAGCGACACATTTCCGTTGACGACCTGTCCCACCGTAGAGAGTGTGCCCGAGAAATTTCCAGTTCCGTTTACGTCCAGCGTAGAACCGGGGCTCGTGGTGCCGACGCCTAGATTTCCGCTGCTGCCCTGAAACAAATTGGAGTCCCCCAGTTTGCTCTTGCCGAGCCACATGGCGAGGAAGTCCTTCTTACCCGATCCCGCAAGGGTGGCTGGATTGAGTATGTTCGAATTTGCCGACGATCCGGTCAGGAAGGCGGACGCGGGTTTGCCACCCAGCGTTTCCGCATCCAGCGCTTTCAGAGCGTAGGGAACGCTCAGCAACAGGACTCGCGGCTGTTCCTCTTGTCCTTGCGCATGCACGCTCAACCAGCGCGCTTCGCCGGATGCGAACAGTGCAGGCGGCAATCCCTGGCCGGTGGTCGAACCGAGCATCACCTTGTAGTGCCCGCTCTTGTCTGGTTGGACGTTTTGGGTCTCGATCCATAATGGTGCGCCGCCTTGCGAGTCCTGGTACAACGAAAAGGTCACTCCAACAGTTGCGGTTAACGGTTTATTGTGGACATCGGTCAAGGTGCCGGTGAAGTTGACCATCCGTGGCACGGCGGAACTGGTTGCAGGCGACTGCGCCGCAGCCATGGTAGAGGTAATCAGTAGGGCCGTAAACAGAACCCAGGAGGATAAGCGGGTCATATTTCTCTGCTGAATCGTTCTTGCTGTGTTTGTCATGGTGGCTCTCCTTATGAGTTGAAACTGGCCGGCTTCTTGGTCCGACCTGGGCAATTTGGGCGAGGGCGGGCGAAAAGGCAACGAAACTGTTCCTGAATCTGCGATGAATGGCTAGCGCACTGTAAGAAAAGCGGTTAGTCGAATATCTGAACTATTCCGTGCTAGAATCGTTGCCCGTTCTGGGGGAGTGCTCGGGCATGCCGCAGCTGAAACCGGAGGTCCGCATTGTCCGTTTTGGGTCTTTCGAGGCGGATCTTCGGGAAGGTGTGCTCAGCAAGGCAGGCATCCGCATCAAGCTACAGGAACAACCGTTTCAGATCCTGACGCTTTTGCTGCAGCGCCCCGGAGTGTTGGTCACGCGCGATGAAATCCGGCAGAAGCTGTGGTCGGAAGACACTTTTGTGGCGTTCGATGATGGATTGAACACCGCGGTGCGGAAGCTGCGCACTGCCCTGAGCGACTCTGCCGACAACCCCCGTTTTCTTGAGACTGTTCCCCGGCGCGGCTACCGGTTTGTTGCACCGGTTACGGTTGCGGATTCCGCTGGCTCCGCTGATCCTGCAAAACAGCCAGAGGCCTCAACCCTCGGAGCGCCAGTCGCGGCGGAGGGCAGTTCAAGAGGAAAGACGAGCCGAAAAATCTGGGCCGGGGTGGTGATCGCTGCCGCACTTGTGGTTGGCTTGTTTGCAGTCCTTCGAGACTATCCCGGCCCAACCTATGCGCTCGGCGAAACGGATACCGTTTTTCTCGCGGATTTCACCAACAAGACTGGAGATGTTGCCTTCGACGACGCGCTCAAGCAAGCTCTTTCGATCAGCTTGGGACAATCCCCGTTCCTGAACATCTTGCCCGATCACAAGGTCAACGAAACGCTGAAGCTCATGGGCCGTTCGGTGAACGAGAAGGTCATCGGCGAGACCGCGCTTGAGATCTGCCAGCGCACCGGAAGCAAAGCCGTCCTGGAGGGTTCGATCGCAAGTCTGGGCGCACAGTACGTGATCGGTCTTCAGGCGATCAATTGCCACACCGGTGAAGTGTTCGCCCAGGAACAAGTTCAGGCGGCACGCAAGGAAGACGTATTGAGAGCTTTGGGAGATGCGGCCACGCGGTTGCGGCAGAGACTCGGCGAATCGCTCGGCACGATCCAGAAATTCGACGCACCCCTCGAACAGGCCACTACGCCCTCTCTCGAAGCTTTGAAGGCTTATAGCGAAGGGATAAAGATTCGCAACCAGAAAGGGTCCGCCGATGCTATCCCCTTCCTGAAACACGCAATCGAACTCGATCCCAATTTCGCCTTGGCGTACGGTATTTTGAGCACGCTGTACCAGGTCCTCGGAGAAGATGGTTTGGGAAGGGAAAACGCGCTAAAAGCCTATAGCCTACGCGGCCGGGTAACCGAACGAGAGAATTTCGCCCTGACCACTTTTTATTATCAGTTTGTCACCGGACAGCGAGAGGAGGCCCTTCAGAACTGCAAGTTATGGGAAGAGACCTATCTGCAGGACGTGACCCCTCACATATGCTTGTTTTTTACCCGCGAAATGCTGGGACGCTATGACGAGGCTCTCCCCGAGGGCGTCCAGTGCGTTGCGATCGAACCCGGTTCCGGTTTCTGCTACCCGGACCTGATGCTGGACTACGCTGTGCTCCACCGCCTGGAGGATGCGAAGGCGACCTACCAGCAGGCTCTTTCCCACAGACTCGATTACTTCGACCTGCACACCGAGCGCTATAACGTGGCCTTTCTCGAAGGGGATCGTGCAGAAATGGGTCGCCAGGCTGCGTGGGCATCCGGGAAAACGGAGGGCGAGGACGGGATGCTTTTTGCTCAGTCTGCAACCGAGGCATTTTATGGCCGGTTTGCCAAGGCACGGGATCTGTCTGATCGCGCAGCCGAGTCGTCTCTCCGCAATGACCAAAAAGAAAGTGCGGCCCGATGGCAAGTCATCTCCGCCCTCCAGGAGGCGGCGGTTGGAAACAACGAGCGCGCCCGCCAACAAACCGCCGACGGTCTCGGCTATGCCTCTTTTGAGTTTGTGCAGAGCATGGCAGCGCTGACCCAAGCTTGGATCGGAAATTCCAACCAGGCGGAAAAGATAGCCGATGAGTTGGCTAGCACTTATCCTTCCGACACAATGCTCCATGGCTTCTGGTTCCCCGCCATTCGCGCGACCATGGAAATCAATCAAAACCGTCCCGCCAAGGCTGTCGAGTTGCTTCAGCCGGCAGTTTCTTACGAAATGGGTGAGCATGTTCCGCTTCTTCCCGCCTATGTGCGGGGTCAAGCTTTCCTTGCCCTGCGCCAAGGTCCGCAAGCCGCAGCTGAGTTTCAGAAGCTCATCGACCGTCGGACTCTAGTGGGAAATTCCGTGTTCGGCGCGCTCGCTCATCTTGGTCTCGGCCGCGCGTATGCGCTCGAAGCACAATCCTCTCATGGCGCCGACAGCGAAGCCGCTCGCGCCAAAGCACGCGCGGCGTATGAGGATTTCCTTGCCCTATGGAAGAACGCCGACCGCGATGTTCCGATCCTGAAGGAAGCGAAAGCGGAGTACGCGAAAATTCAGTAGGCGAACCGAAATTCCCGCCAAGACATCCGCGATCTCTTACCAAATCTGCACCCGGTCGGCGGGGGCGAGGTAGAGCTTCTCTCCGGGTTGAACGTTGAATGCGGGGTACCAGGCGTCGACGTTGCGGACCTCGGCGGCGCGGTACTCTGCGGGAGCGTGGGGATCGGTCAGGACTTGCTGACGGAGCGCCTCTTCGCGCGATTTCGATCCCCAGTTTTGTCCGAAGGCGATAAAGAATTGCTGGTCGCCGGAGAAGCCATCTTGTACGGGTGCGGGCTTGCCGTTGAGTGAAGAGCGATAGGCATCGTAGGAGGCGGAGATGCCGGCATTGTCGGCGATGTTTTCCCCCAGAGTCTGCTTGCCATTCACGGAAATGTCGGGAAAAGGTTTGTAGCTGTCGTACTGGGCGGCAAGTCTTGCGGTGGCCGCTTTGAAGTGGGCATAGTCGGAGGGGGTCCACCAATCGCGCACCCGGCCTTTGGAGTCGAAGGCGCTGCCTTCGGTGTCAAAGGTGTGGCTGATTTCGTGTCCGATGACAGAGCCAATAGCGCCGTAGTTGACTGCGGCGGGAGCGAGCGGGTCAAAGAACGGGGGTTGCAGGATGGCGGCGGGAAAGCTGAGCGCGTTCTGCAGCGGCAGGTTAACGGCGTTCACGGTCTGCGGATGCATGGACCACTCTTTCCGATCGACCGGATGCCCGATGCGGGCGAGATCGTGGTGGTAGTCGAAGAGACGGCCGCGCCAGAGGTTGCCGAATACGTCATCTGCCTTTACCTCGTAGGCGGAGTAGTCGCGCCAAGTCTCGGGGTACCCGATTCCGACGTAAAGCGTGGTGAGTTTGGCCTGGGCTTCGGCTTTGGTCGCGGGATTCATCCATGCCAGGGCATCGATGCGCTTGCGGAAAGCAGCGATGATATTTGCGACCATCGCGTCCGCCTGGGCTTTGGCTTCAGGCGGGAAATAACGCTGGGCGTAGATTTGTCCGACGGCGTCGCCCAGCAGAACATTGTCCAGCGCGACTCCCCGCTGCCAGCGCGGGCGCTGTTCGGTGGCGCCAGAGAGCGTCGTCCCGAAGAAAGTGAAGCGCTCCTCGGCGAGGGCTTTCGGCAGCACGGGCGCATACGCTTCGATGAGGTGGAAGGCCAGCCAATCCTTCCAGGTTTCGAGATCGGTGGAAGCGACCAGAGCCGATTCGCCGATAAAAGCTGAAGGCTGCCAGACGATGAAGCTGGTTTGGTTGGCGAGGCTGGCGCCGCGGAAGTACTCGGCCCAGTCAAGGCCGGGAGCTTTGGCGTTGAAGTCGGCTTGCTTCCAGGGGTTGTTGGCCTTCTGGATGTCTTCGTTCTCAGCCAGGCTCAGGTGTTTTTCCGCGATGGCATGTTCCAGTTCGACGATGCGCTGGGCGCGGGCATCGGTGTCGGTAAATCCGGCAAGCTTGAGCATGGCCGCAACATGGGCCTGGTATTTGGTGCGGACGGCGCGCATGCGCGCGGTGTCGGCGAGATAGTATTCGCGATCGGGCATCTGCAGTCCGCCCTGCAGCAGGTAGGGAGCGTAGTGGACGGAGTCATTAAAACCGGGCGCGACCCACAGTCCGAACAGGTTGGCGGTGTGAAAGTTGGTGTTGTTGAGAGCGTCGACGTCGGATCGAAGGCTCTCGCCCAAAGCTCGGGCCAGTTCGCGCTTATCGCGGATGGCAGCAATGGCTTCGAGGTGCGGGCGCAACGGAGCGAGGCCTTTGGCTTCGACGGCGGCCTCGTCCATGAAGGACGTGTAGAGATCAGCGATCTTTCGCGGATTGGAACCGGCGGGCGGGTTGGCCTTGACGGTTTCTTCGATCAGGGCGAGGGTACGCTTATTGCTCAAGTCGTCCAAGGCTGTAAAAACGCCGATTCGACTGCGGTCGGGTGGAATCTTGGTTCGCTTGATCCAGTCGCCGTTGGCATAGTGGTAAAAATCGTCTCCCGGCTTGACCGAGGGGTCCATGTGGTCGATGGCGATGCCATGGGTCTCGGTTTTGGGTGGGTTCTGGGAGTTCATGGCGAGAGGAGACAGAGCTAAAAGAACAAACGCGGTAATGAAGGGTGAGCGCGGGGATTTAAGGATGAATCTCATCGGGTTAGGGTCTCCAAGGCGGCTGCCGGTGAGCGCGGCCAACAGGAATTAGACGACAAATGAGAAAAAAGGGCAACGCGGCTGGTCAAATATTTTCAGCGCCGGGGGTGAGATTTTCCGTGTCCGGAACCTGGGGCGACGATCAGTTTAGGGCGATGGCGCTCAAACCCTCTGCGGGGATTTCGATGACTGAAATAGAGACAACAATCCATCACAGCAATGTTCTCGCCGGCGTTGCAAGTTGTTTTACATTGACACGAACGGGGATCGAGCGGACAATGGCAGCCGTTTTTGGCGCCAAGGGCATTTAACACCAATTGACCAACAGGATGGTTTGCGGGTTGCCGACCAGCTTCTCGTAATCGATGCGTGCGAGTTGTGTTAGCCTCCAGAGAACACATGCCGGTCCGAAGTGTCACTAAGAAACGGAGGCAACCATCATGATGCCAGGAACAACATCGATCACGGACGTCGCGGAAGCCTTCTTCGACGCATGCGAGACAGGCAAGGGATGGGAAGTCTGCCGCGCGTATTGCACGCCCAACGCGACATTCTCGGCACAGGCCGAACCATTGCTGAATCTAAAAACGCTCGCGCAGTACACAGACTGGATGAAAGGCATGTTAACCGTCCTGCCCGACGCCCGGTACGAGGTGAAGTCCTTCGCGACGGACAGCTCTCGGAACAATGTTGCCGCCTACGGAATTTTCTATGGAACGCACACCGGGCAAGGTGGGCCCGTTCCTCCCACCGGTCGAAAGATCAGCACGGATTATGTCTACATAATGCAGTTCGACGGCGACAGGATCGCCCACATGACCAAAGTATGGAACGCTGGTCTGGCGCTAAAGGACCTCGGTTGGGCGTAATTCTCAGACCGCTGGAGCGACGTGTCGCCGCGGATTTCGTCATCGTTCAGGCCTGAGCGGATGACGGCCAACTCGGAAGTCAATGTCAACTGACGCAATCAGGCATAGGGGGCTGGCCCAACCTAAACCCTCCAAACCACTCTTCAGGGTGCCCCGTTCAAGCTCCGCTTGAGCGGGGTTTTCGTGAACGCGAGCTGTCGGTATGATCCTCCGTTTTTCTTCGGCGCCGTGCTGTCCATTGGGATTCGATCTCGACCACTCCGTCGGTTCCTGTGAAATAGTGACGGAAGCTGCTCGCTTCATGCGGGTATTGTGAGGGAGCAAGTCAACGGCTGTAAACAGCGATAGCACTCAAAATCTTGAAGGCGGGCCATTGCGACGCTGAGTGTGAAGCAGCGGTTCGCGCGAGAGTTGTGCCAAGGCGCAGGAGGTGCCATCCAGCAAAGCACCCGCTTCTTGCAGAAAACAGAAGGAGCCGGGCACCCAGCGGAATCCCTCAGGGGCTAAAGCCCGCGTCATTATTAGCTCCGGGGATTCATTCGACGGCAGTTATCGCAGTGCTGAAGCACTGCGCCACCCAAAATCGGAGTTTTTCCGCAACCTCTGAAGCCGTGCCCTTACCCAAAGCGAATACACCGATAGCCCGCTCTGAGTAATGAGTGTTCTGCGACAGGTCACTAAAGCTGCGTGAATGGGGGACGGTGATCCGCCGCTCGTGCCGCCACCAGCGTGCTGTCCGCGACTTGCTGGACTTGGGCTTGCAGCCATTGATTGGCTTGGTGATGTCCTTGCAGACGCAACTTCAGATAGTTGTCGGTCAGCGCTTCGGTGGACTTGCCGTCGCACAGATTCAAGGTGATCGCCTGCACCGTCTTTCCCACGAAACCCTTCATAAACGCCAGCTTTTTCTCCGTGGCCAGGTCCCGAAGGATCCGGTTGCGTTCGCGGGCGATGTGCACTGGCACTTGATTCGGCATGCCCGCTGCCGGCGTCCCCGGACGCGCGGAATAGGTGAATACATGCAGGTAGGTGAGAGGAAGTTGTTCGATCAGCAGGCGAGTTTCCTCGAAATCGGCTGCGCTCTCTCCGGGAAATCCGACCATTACATCGGCGCCGATAGCGGCTGTGGGCATGGCCGCGCGGATACTTTCAACCTTCTTGCGATAATGCCAGGGGCGATACTTGCGGTGCATCGCCCGCAACACCCGGTCGCTGCCCGATTGCATGGGCACATGCGCATGCTTGGCGATGCGCGGAGAGTTGGCAATCAAGCCAATCAGTTCGTCGCTCCAATCCATGGGTTCAACCGAGGAGATGCGCAGCTTCGAGAGATTGGTTTGATCGAGAATCTCGTGAATCATGCGTTCGAATCGCAAGGGTGTATCGAGATCGCGCCCCCATCGGCCCAGGTTGATTCCAGAAATCACGACCTCGCGATAGCCGCCTTCGACCAGCGCGTTCACTTCGCTGATGATTCCGGTTAGAGGCAACGACCGGCTGTGGCCGCGCACGCTGGGAATCACACAAAAAGAGCAACGGTTGTCGCAGCCATCCTGGACCTTGAGGTTGGGACGGGTGCGGTCGCCGTTGGTTCCGGTTCTGGCGCCTTCGAAGACCGGCGCGGCCAGTAATTCAGTGTGGGCGAAGATGTCGGAGACGAAAATCTCGCTTTGCGTTTCTGTCGTCAGGCTGGTCAGAGGAACAAAGCTGGTGTGGCTGCCTGCGGCGTTGTTGGGGCGGGAGGCGAAGACGATTTCCGCCAGCTGATGCTTGTGAGAATTGCCGATAACATGGGCCACCCCCGGAAGGGATGCAACTTCCGCGGGCGCGCGTTGGGCGTAGCATCCGGTCACGACGATTTGGCAGTCCGGGTTTTGGCGACGAATGCGGCGGATGGCGGCGCGCGCGTCCTGATCCGCCGCGGCGGTGACGGTGCAGGTGTTCAATACAACGATTTCCGATTGCGCGGGGGTTTTGGCCGGGGTCAAACCGCGCTCCCGGAACTGGAGCTCGATAGCCGCGCCATCCGCTTGCGTAGCCCGGCAGCCAAAGTTCTCTACGTA
>JBAVAQ010000064.1:0-3466 GCA_049585795.1 Terriglobales bacterium
TGCCTATGCCCTCCTGCAACTTCTTTCCCCCGCACACCTACTCTCTCGCCGCCGGAGCGGAGCGAAGCCCCGCACAGCGTAGCGGAGCGCAGGCGGCGCCAGCCATCCCACCCGCTCAATCCGGGCGCTCTTTCATAATGCATGGACTGATACGAGCCGCTTTTGCCAGGGTCTACGGGTTCACGAATCTTCCCGGACATTCTCACTCTTTTCCAGATGCTATGCGCGGCGCGGATTTCGCGCAGGGGAAATGGGCAATGGCGCAAAAGCCAAAAGTGGGACAGCTCCAAAGTGACACAAGTTTCATCGCTTATGCCTCAGGTGGACAAATTGACCTGCACCTATCCATGGATCTGCATTCACAGGCTCGCTCCGCGCCACCTCTAGCTCCGTCTTCCGAATCATTTCCAGCCACAAGGAATCCGGATCCGCATTGAAAACCGTGCTGGCCTCCGCCGGAAAAATGAACCAGGCGCCCAATTCTACTTCCATCCGCAGTTGATCTTGAGTCCATCCGGCGTAGCCCAGATAAACACGGAAAACGGCTGGGTCGGGTCGAGCCAAAAGGGTTTGTTCGAAGAGAGGTTTCGCCGCGATCAGGTAAACACCATCGAAGACGTGCTCCGCCCCTTCGAGCTTGGCCGGCGACTGGAACAACGCAAACACCGCCGACGTTTCGAGTGGTCCTCCGAGATAGACCGGGTCGGAACGGTCTTTCACCTCCTTCGGACTCTCAAGCACACGCGAAAGCGGGACATCCGTGCGCCGGTTGAGGATGAGTCCGAGTACGTCTTGGGCATCGTAGCGAGCCAGTAGAATCACCGTTTTGGCGAAATGCGGATCGCCGAGGTTTCGGCTCGCCACCAGCAACTTTCCGGCACCCAGACTTTTGGCATTCTTGGATTGGACTGGAAGAAAATCGGCTGGCAGCATTTCGCTTTTCGGACGGAAGCTGGCAGCGAGCGACGGATCGTTCCGCCCGGCACTCGCCTCTGGTACATCAAATTCCTTGCTGTCGCGGTTTAACCTTCCGACCGCCGCGCAGGCAAGAATTGCGGCCAGCATCGTGTAGAAGCATAGTTTGCGCAGAGACATGACTGCTCTCCTTGCATCCGTGAGCGAGAGTTTAACTGATTCTGTGAGGGTTGCAAAATCGGCAGCGCACTCATCGAGGGCCGATCAGCGCAATCGCCTGATTGCAGTGCGCGCACAATATATCGTATTACGATATATATCTGGAGTCGGCCGAAGTGCCTTGGGAGGCTTGTCGGGTGTTTTTGACAAAACGAACCCAATAAGTGTCCTGTTTTATGGCGTTTACAAATTTGAGGGATACGAATTCATCGGAAATCAGCACGGAGTAGTTTAAGCAGGAAGTCGAGAGGGAACTGACCGGGCAGGAAACAGAACCGTGGGAGATGGTGTTTTTCAAGCTATACAAAAGTCAGATCCCGATCATTGAGCAGGGATTGAAACGGCGGCACTGATGCTGGGCAGCGACAAATCCCGGGGCTACTGCCTGGAGATGATCTGCGCCGACTTTCTGGCGGGAGCGAATTTGGAGAATGAAAATCCCGAGGTTCTGTTGCAATCGGCTCTTCGGTTCTTCAAATTCCTTCCCGGCAAAGAGAGAAAAGTATTCTTGGATTCCGTCACCGAGAAAGCGGCATGACGTGTGTCCGACCGAAACAGCCTCGCCTACGGCTCGATCCCGAGCGGTACGAACAGCTGCGCAATCAAGTGCTCCGTCGCGATGGCTGGCGATGTCAGGCGTGCGGCACCAGATCCAATCTTGAAGTCCACCACAAAGAATTCAGGAGCCAGTCGGGCAACGATTCCGAAGAAAATGTGATCACGCTTTGTGCGACTTGCCATCACAACCTACATCAGGGCTGAAAACTTGGATTCGCCGCGCGGCCTGAGCCACCTTGCTTTCTTCGACGCCCGAGACGAAAACGAGGCACTCGACGAGTGTTTGCACACCCGCGCACTGGGGCCTGCTTCGCTGGCGGCACCATTTATCCATTGTCCGGATCTGGTCAAATTTCATCAGATATTTGTCTCATTAGGAGCGATAGCCAAGTTGGTACGATCCAGTCTCTTGGATGGGTTATTCTCCCAATCTTCGAGCTTGTTTTTCCCGACCCTGTTCAGTGTCTTCGCATCAATGAGTTCTTTGACTCCGGATCGAGAGGAGCCTAGAATTTCCGTAGGGGTTGCTCAGCGCAGTCGAGCAAGAAATCGGAATTATGGGTGAGGGACTGTTTTCGCCGTTGCACATTCTGTTGATTGTTGGCATCGCGCTGCTGCTGTTCGGTCCGAGTAGATTTGCTGACTTAGGCAAAGGGTTGGGAGAAGGCATCCGGAATTTCAAGTCCTCGTTGAAAGAGAAAGACGAAAAGAAAGAAGAGCCGCCCAAACCCCAATCAGGGCCTACCACGTAACATCTCCTGTGGCTGTTGAAAAACTCACACTCTAGAAGTTCGCAGAAATCTCATCGCGACCATCGCGGAACTGAGCAGGCGATCGCAGCAGGAAGTGGAGAAATGTCCCGAGGCGCGGCGATTGATGACGCATACCGGAGTCGGTGCATTAACCGCGTTGGCTTTTGTGCTGATCGTAGGGAAAGCCGAGCGCTTTCAGTGTGGGAAGGCAGATCGCGAGCTATCTGGGACTGGTGCCGTTAGAGGAGTCCAGCGGACAGCGGCGTCGGCTGGGACACATCACGAAACAAGGCAACTCGCTGTTACGCTTCTTGCTGGTGGAAGCGGCGCAAGTCACGGTCCGCAGAGACCCGGAATAGCGCAGCAAATATTTCCGCCTGGCGATGCGGCGATACGGGAGAGTCAGTTGTGCGACGCGCTCGGCGCCTGCACGGAGCTCAACACCGTCTTCCGCCGGCTGTTGAAGATGATGCTGGAGGAGTTGCGATTGCTCGAGCAACAGGGCGGCCAACTGGACCAGGGGATGGCGAGTCTGCTCGCCGTTGATTGCTTGGAGCGGTGTGGAAACAGCCCAACGTGCGTGCGCTGGTTCCTCCGGTTTGTGGCTGAGGGGCGTTGACAGCCAGGAAAAACTGCTATGATTTAATCGTCGGCGCAAGAGTTTTCACGCGTGAATATCAATCTCACTCCCGAGCAGGAACGGATCGTCAACGAGGAACTGAAGTCAGGGCACTTTCGATCCGCGGAGGAAGTGATAGCCAAGGCCCTTGTTGCTCTGCGGGAAAAGGAACGCTCGTCACCCACTGACGACAACGGCCACCACGATGACGCCGTGCGCGAAATGCTCAACTTTGTCGAGAAGAACCGCACTCCTTTGCAGGATATCTCTGTTAAGCAACTGATCCGCGAGGGACACCGCCTGTGAGTGATCTGGTGCTGGACGCGTCGTTGGCGCTCCAGTGGTTTTTGGAAGATGAGACCGGTCGGCAGTATGGCCTCAGCGTCCTAGCAAGCCTTTCCAG
>JBAVAQ010000065.1:0-3060 GCA_049585795.1 Terriglobales bacterium
AAAAGATGGCGCCGTAGAATGGCCACCTTTTCTTCAGCAGTGTAGTGCTTGCGCTCTTTTTTCATACGTTCGCTCCGCTATCTTAACGGACGAACGCTTTCTCCATTTCCAACTGAGGCAGGACAAATGCCCAGATGCCCAGCGGTGATCGAACCTAAGTAACCGGGTCACTGAAAGCACCAACGGGAGGGCGTTAGTACGTGGGGAGACTATGGGTTCTCCGGGGCGTGATTACGTAAGTACTGTTGAATCCACTGTTAAATAGCGCCACCATACCACTGTAACCACGCGGAAATTCGTGGAAAAGTCGGTCGGCTGTCAAAAGATTGTGAAGCAGACATTCAGTTCGATGGGACTGTCGATCATAAAACCTTCTCTCCTGATCTGCGTGCTGGCGGCGACTCTATTTGGACAGCAGTCCACGCTGCACAAGAAAGACATCGCAACGATAGCCAAGGAAGCGAATGGGGCCGTGGTCTCAATCGTCATGTCGGACAAGGAAGGGCACCCTCTTGCCTATGGCAGTGGCTTCCTAATAAGCAAAGATGGCTGGATCGTGACCAACTACCATGTAATTAAAACCGGCAGCTCCGCGATGATTAAGCTCCCTGACGGTGCATTCCTCCCTGTGGATGGAGTGGTTGCATCCGATAAGGGTCGCGATGTGGCTATCATCAAGGCGAATGGGAACGACTTTCGCACGGTGACTCTCGGAGATTCCGCTCGGCTCCACCCGCGCCAAAATAGGGGGTCATCTGTCGGGGTATACCGGGGGTCAAGACTTGGCCAGAGAAATGTTTCCGGTCTGAGACGAAACCCAGTTCCCCCAACGTTCAAAACGGAGTCAGTTCGCAAACTGAGTTCGCGGGATGGTCACCATGGTTTTCCAGTGGAGCCAGGAGCCTCGGGACGAGCTTGGGGGAACAACCGTGCCGTTCACAACGGTGGGGGCTTCATTTCTATGCATGCGCTATCGGTCATATAGCCAATACAAGTTGCCAGTATTGCCCCACTTAATGCCGCCGGCGCTAATCGCTTCGGCAGAAGCGGGGAGCTGCTTATGGGGCAACGTGGTAGTCAGCCTGTTCAGACGATTAGCTGTGCTCTCGTCCCCGTCGGTTCTTGCTTCTCCAAACCTAATCACTTTGTTTTTCCAATCCATTTCCCTGACATTTCCAAGGCGTTCCTTAATTGCCTTGCGAAAGTAGAACACCAGAAAGAGAACGACAAGTGGCCACGTATATGGCGCAAGTGAAAAGGCGTATTCCCGCTTGATTCGATATGAGACAGACCTTGATATTGACCTATTTGCGGTCATCCTTCCACTCGTCGCCGCCCGGCATGTCCACGAAGTACTTGTACTCATATTCGCCGAAAGAGCGGCAAGAAGACTCTGTCCAGCTGTACAACGGCCCCACTCAAGCCAAAACCGGGCTTGAGTCGACAATCCGTCCTAAGTGATGACGCGTACACGCCGCACAAGTTCTGCGCCCAACCGCACTTCTGTGTCTATCTCAACAAGCGTTCCCCGTTTCACCCCGATAAGTATGTTGGTTTCTACGACTGGAACGGTAGTTGTCACCCCATTGTGCGACAACCTGACGAACCAAGCGTCGTGGGGCGTACTGGAATACCAGTAGTCTTCAAATTGGCCCTTGTATGTCCTGTTGCCGGGGTGCGTCTGTGTTTCAATCCCTAACCACGTCCGCGTGCTATTGCGCACCCGGTTAGAAACTGCGCAGCTCACCGCCTTAATACCCGCATGAATCGCTCTTGCTTTTATCGCTGTGATGAGCGCAGCGACGCCTAAAGCTGTCCACGCTGCCACGCGAACGACCAACGGCAACGCCAAGAACGTGTGCCACATGAACGAGGATTGTACCAACGCCAAAAGCCCCACACCAGGAGGTGTGGTGCAGGGTACCCCGCTCCTTGCTGCTCTTTGACAAGGGGTGGGCGACGATTTTGAGACATCATGCGGTGGGCCGATGAAAACGCTGAGTTGAATGGACATTTATGTACAGCAAATTGTAGGGTTTCTCGCCAGCGTTGGTCTTGGTTGGCGGCTTCCTCTCCGAGCGAGGAGTTTATGGAGAACTGGTCGGAAGCGTAGAGCTACCCGCGGGGCCGGTCGCTTTGGGGTCAGGAGTATGAAAACATTCTGTGAATTCTGCACAAAAGCGAGGGTCATCGCGGCAGAGGTCGCGAGCACAGCCGTATTCCTTGTCTTCCTCTACGTGGCGGCGCGATACGAGATCGCGCATTTGTTGCAGCGATGACCCAGTTATTTGGGCAAGTGGCCGGCCTGGGCATAAACTTGCCAGAGAGGCTAGTCATGAAGCAAGGGGAGCATTAATAACTACGCAATCATAAAAATAAACCACCAGACGCACACACACTCAAAGCTGGACGTAGTGAAGGGCGAATCCTTAGCGTCGTCTCTAGCCGAGCGGCACAAACGCGAATTGACGCAGGAAGAACGAGATGCGGGCTGGAGTTGTTATGCAGAGCGGACGACGGAGCCGGTCTGGCATAAGCCGATTGCGAGAGGCCCACTTAAGCGCGACCGGCGGAAGTAGCTCGTGGCTGACCACTTTTGCGGGTTTTGCAAAGGTGAGGGCTAATGCAGCCCGTGTCCCGATTTTCCGCCCGTGACCGCCGACCTCATCGTTCCCACCTTTGGAACTTAGAAGTGGGCAGCCCGGGCTGAAAGCAGAACTGGTGGACGCAGTGCTAAGCTAATAACAGTGGTCAGGTGTCCTTAGATGCGTAGTTCGCGCCGAACAACCGAGCGCCCAGAGTCCCTCGCAGAGCTACTTGCCGGAGGCGGGCCACCATGCCTGATTCCATCCACGCACGACCGCCTGCGCGAGTGCCATTACTGGTGGCACGAGATGGCACGCAATTATCACGAGCCTGAACCCTTCAGATATCCTCAGTGATCACTTCAAAAGCGGCCAACAGTTATCACTTCAAAACCGGCCAACGGGATTGGCCGTCCAGGACTGAGAATGTTCTACCCTGTCGCCTCCAATGGTGGCAAGTCGGTTTTGGTGCGCC
>JBAVAQ010000066.1:0-3171 GCA_049585795.1 Terriglobales bacterium
GCGGACGCGACCGGCAAGCCCCCAGATCTCTTGCCGGGGAGGATGCGCGGCGTCGATATCTCGGAGTGGTCGGCCGCACCACGGGTTCCCCCATGATGACGCTGCAGAAGTAGGAGAGAGCAGTTGATGTTGCGGCTCAACCAGACTCGGCGGCTTGCCTCATCTTGGCTCGATGATATGAAGTCCCTTGACCATGGCGAAGTGCCGTTTGTTGAACGTGGCCAGATGGCTTCCACATTCGAGCGCCGTCGCGGCGACAATCAGATCATAAGCCCCGATCATTTTGCCGGCCGACTGCAAATCCGCCCGGAGGTGCGCCTGTCCATACGCGGTTTGCTCGGTACAGTAGTAGCTGATGTCGATTCACGAGCACTTCCACCGCAGGCTTTATTGGATCTTGGTGCGAACCTGTGATAGGTTACATGTAACCAGTCTGGGAGGTGAAGATGCGAGCACGAATTCACTCCAAGTCGTCTCGGGATAAGGTTAGGGCCCACCGCCAGCGGCTACGTCAGCAGGGCTTACGCCCAATCCAGATTTGGGTCCCCGACATGCGGTCGCCTGCCTTTGTAACGGAGGCGCACCGGCAGTCCCTCGCGGTTGCCAAGAGTCGTCACAGCAAGGAGGATCAAGACTTCATCGACGCTGTCTCTGATTGGGGCGCGGTGTGAAGCGCGGCGAAATCTGGACCGCCGCAGGCGGCAAGGACTACGCTGGAAAGCCCCGTCCAGTTGTGATTCTTCAAGATGACCGCTTCGACATGACGGATTCGATCACGGTATGCGTGTTCACGACCGACCCAACGGATGCTCCGCTGTTTCGGTTGTCGGTCGAGCCAAACGAAAGCAACGGGCTTCGCGCTGTTTGCCGGCTAATGGTGGATAAGATCACCACCGTTCCGAAATCAAAGATCGGCGGACGTGTCGGCCGACTAGCGGACGAGGACATGGTGCGGCTGAATCGTGCTGTTCTCGTCTTCTTGGGCATCGCCGCTCCCAGCCAGAGCGAGCAACTGGAATCATAGGATCCCTTTTCGGCTAGATCAGCCGTTGACGTTCGGCGCGGTCCGGTCGGTTGAATCTTGGCGGTTAAGCTTCTCAGCGTACGTTGTGCGGCGTCCAGGAGCCGAAAATTTTAGATTGCTCCGTAACAGTCGGTTATCCATCAGTCGCTCCATCTGTGCGTACAAACACATACATTGTATGAGATACAAATAAGAGAGTCAACAACTTGTTAACAACAAACGGCTCGTTTTTTCATACAATCTCAGCATTATGAAGAAAAATGCTCCCCTAGCATTCCGTATCCCAAGCGACCTTAAGAAAGCTCTCCAGCAGATCGCCAGTCGTGAGGCACGGAGCATTTCTCAGATCTGCGAAATTCTGCTGACGATCGGTACAGAGAACTATGGCAAGGAAGGATCAAAATACTTGCATCGGTATCTAGGGCAGGACAAAGAAGGATGAGGCTGGGGACCGTAAACCGGGAGACGACACGTACAAAAAACAGGGCACTAAGTTCCTCGAGCGAATGCTGGGCGAGTGGGTACCAAGCCGACTGACTGAGCTTTCTATCGATGCATCCCCCAAGCTCCAGTCAAACGAACGACGTCGCAAAGGGAGTACGACCGGGTCTGAGTCGCCCAGGAGCAGGACAACCGTCTACCGCCGACATTAAACAACGCGGTTGCAGGGCGCAATTCGTGGTGCGGTTAATTGCCGATCAGTAAGACGGCGGCCGCCCAAGGATCCGAAATCATATCTCCATGGCATCGAAGCCGCTGAGAAGGGCCGCTTCCCTCAGCTTTTGATCAGCAGTCAGGAAGACCCGTCCTTGCGGGACGTCTTCGCACCAACTGAGGGCCGCTGCCAATTGTAGGGAGTCCCCCGCTCGCAAGTCGTAGCGCTCCACCAGTTGTACCGCCTTAGAGCGCAAGACATTCGACGGCTGGATCAAAGACCATGAATCGGCCAGTTTTTGTGCGAGCTTGCGGGCCTTCGTCCAATCACCGGAGTCGAGTTGTTTCATTCTCACGAGTCGGGCGAGCGCACTCGCAATCTCGACAGGGGTTGCCCACCAGACGATTGCATCGTAGCTGTCGTATTGGGCGATAGCCCGAGGCGTAATCCCCTGACGCACACAGAGAGGAACCAGTGCGCTCGCGTCCCAAAAAGCGGAAAGCCGCGTTACTGGCCTTCCCGTTCTTCTCGCCATACTTGCTCCATGATGTCGTCAGGAACGTTCCCTGGGGGCTCCGGCCACGGGACCGACACGGGCCGTTTCTTCAGCGGAGGCGTGAGAACGCCCCGGGCGACCAATCGCTGCTCCTGCTCGGAGTGGTCCTGTAGATGGCAGGGAATGATCCGCGCTACGGGCTTGTTGCGGTCGCACACCAATACTTCTTCGCCGTCCTTGACTAGCTGAATATGGGCGCTGAGTTGTGCCTTGAGATCGCTGATATTTACAGTTCTCATGCTTCCATTATAGCTGACATGACCATGTTGGTCATATTATTTCTCGAGATCGCACCGGTACCCGAAATATCATCACTGCGGGGCAATTTTTCTACTTACGAGTTAATACTCTTTCGAAAAACGACCCGAGGGAAGCTGGTTCACCCTTGGCGAGTCCCGAAGCGCGGTAGATGGCAACTGCGTCACACTCTTTCTGCCTACGATGGCGCCTACATTGTGCTCGCCGAAAAACTCGGAGCTGCACTAGTTACACGGGATGGTCGACTCGCTTCTGCTTCGGGCCATGCCGCCGCCATCGAGCTCTTCTAATCCGACGAATCGCATCACTCACCCACTGATCGTCGATATTTCGGCCAGGCGCAACTCGCCCCGAGGCCATGATTCCTTACCACAGCGGACAATTTGCGTCTCTGAAAACGTTTGCGAAGCTCGTGTACGACATCAGATTCCATGGTCGGCGCGCCAATTAAGAGGGCAACTCCCGCTCCAGCTTGGTGGATTCCTACACCATCCTGATAGGGCCCGGGTACTGCGACACCAAGGAATCGATGGTCAGCAGCGTAACACCCCCCACCGTCGCTTGTGCCACTAAGATTCTGTCGAAAGGATCCTTGTGAATCAGCGGCAAACTCTCGGTGGCGACGACATGATCGCTGATGATCGGCAACTCGTTGTACCCGTTGTCCAATAGACCACG